>NZ_CP128474.1:674068-1348136 GCF_030369635.1 Microbacterium arborescens
GTCGAACTCCACGGGGATCGCCTTCGGCGACGACCTGCATTCGTCGCGCTTCCTCGTGCACCTGCAATTCTTCGCCGAGCGGGTGTTCTCGGGTCGCATGCTCGAGAGCGACGACGGTTTCCTCTTCGAGAGCATGAGCCGGCGGCATCCGAGAGCGACGGCGACGGCCGAGCGCGTACGCGCGCTCGTGCGGACTCAGCACGACATCGAGATCTCCGACGAGGAAGTGGCCTACCTCGCCCTGCACGTCGCGCGGGCGGTGCCGGGCTGATCGCGCGTCAGTACCCGGCGCGAGCGGTGCGGTCGGCCTCGGGAACCCAGGCCGTGGCGAGCGCTTCCGAGCCGCGGGCCAGCAGCGCCACGTCCGCGCCGACGAGCAGGAAGTCCGCCCCGGCCTCGGCGTAGTCGCGGGCGAGCGCGGGGTCGAAGGCGTTGACGCCCACCGGTGTGCCCGACGCTCGGGCCTGGGTGAAGACCCGTCGGACGGCGGCGACGACGTCGGGATGGGTCTGCTGTCCGAGCAGTCCCATCGAGGCGGCGAGATCGCTCGGGCCGACGAAGACGCCGTCCACTCCGTCGACGGCAGCGATGGCCGCGGCGGCCTCGACCCCCGCGGCGGTTTCGATCTGCACGACGAGCGACACGTGCTGCTCGGCCTCGGCCAGGTAGTCGTCGACGCGGTTCCAGCGGGCCGAACGGGCGAGGGCGGAACCCACACCGCGGATGCCGCGCGGCGGATAGTGCACCGCGCGCACGATCGCCTCTGCTTCGGCGGCCGACGACACCATCGGCACGAGGAGGTTCTGCGCGCCGAGGTCGAGCACCTGCTTGATGATGACCGGGTCGGCGGTCGGGACGCGGACGAGGGTGGTGACCGGCGCCGCGGCAGCGGCGTGCAGCTGCGCGAGGACGGACTCGAGTCCGTTGGGGGAATGCTCCATGTCGATGAGCAGCCAGTCGAGTCCCGCGCCGGCGCAGATCTCGGCGATCAGCGGCGACCCCGAGCACACCCACATGCCCGCGAGCGGGCGATCCGCGCGGGCGAGCGCGTCGCGGAAGGTCGGCTTCAGACGAAACGGCATGCGATCTCTCCCATCGGGCCATAGTCGCAGCGGACCTCGTCGCCGCGCGACACCCACATCGGCCGGGTGAACGATCCGGCGAGGATCAGCTCGCCAGCCTCCAGGCGTGCACCGTGCTGCGAGACCTTGTTGGCGAGCCACGCGACTCCCGTCGCGGGGTGTCCGAGCACGCCCGCCGCCACGCCGGTCTCCTCGATCTCGCCGTTGCGCGAGAGCAGCGCGGGCACCCACCGCAGGTCGATCTCGTCGGGGCGCCGCCGCTCGGCGCCGAGCACCATCGCGCCATAGGCGGCGTTGTCGGCGATCGTGTCGACGATCGTGCGGCCCTCGAGCTCGATGTGCGAGTTCAGGATCTCGAGGGCCGGGACGGCGTAGTCGATCGCATCGAGTGCGTCGTCGAGTGTGCAGTCGGGTCCCGCGAGCGGGCGGGCGAGCGCGAAGGCGAGCTCGACTTCGACGCGCACGTTCGAGAACCTCTCGGTCGCTATCTCGACGCCGGAGTCGAAGACGGTGTCGTCGAACATGACGCCGTAGTCGGGCTCGGTGATGCCGGTCGCCTGCTGCATCGCTCTCGAGGTCAGGCCGATCTTGCGTCCGACCAGGCGTCTGCCTGAAGCGATCATCCGATCGCGCCAGACGCCCTGGATCGCGTACGAGTCCTCGATCGTGGCGCCGGGATAGCGCGCCGTGATGCGCGGGATGACGCCGTGCGTGCGATCGGCTTCGGCCAGTTCGTCCGCGATGGCGGTGACGATGTCGGGGGAGAGCATGGGCGTCCTCTCAGAGCTGGTAGGAGATCAGAGCTGGTGGCCGAGCTTGTACTCGCCCTGCTTGTCCTCGGGCAGCCCGTCGTCGCCGGGCCGGGTGTACGAGAACCCGTCCGCCCCGATCGTCACGGCCATCTCGGAGTCGTCGGTGCGGGCGCGAAGCGGCTGGGGCTTCCCGTCGAGGTCGAGGACGAGGGAGGCCTCGGTGTACCAGGACGGCACGACGGGGTTGCCCCACCAGTCGCGGCGCTGGTTGTCGTGGACGTCCCATGTGATGACGGGATTGTCGGGGTCGCCCGTGTAATAGTCCTGCGTGTAGATCTCGACGCGGTGCCCGTCGGGGTCGCGCAGGTAGAGGTAGAACGCGTTCGAGACGCCGTGACGGCCCGGACCGCGCTCGATGGCGTCCGACCGGCGGAGTGCGCCGAGCTTGTCGCAGATCGCGAGGATGTTGTGCTTCTCGTGGGTCGCGAAAGCCACGTGGTGCATGCGGGGCCCGTCGCCGCCGGTCATCGCGGTGTCGTGGACGGTGGGCTTCCGCCGCATCCACGCCGCATACACGGTGCCCGCGTCGTCTTGGATGTCCTCGGTCACCCGGAACCCGAGCGACTGCATGAACTGCACGGCACGCGGGACGTCGGGCGTCACCTGGTTGAAGTGATCCAGACGAACGAGCTCGCCCGGTGTGTGCAGGTCGTAGCGCCAGGAGAGGCGCTCGACGTGCTCGGTCTGGAAGAAGAACTCGTACGGGAAGCCGAGGGGGTCCTCGACGCGCACCGCGTCGCCGATACCCCGGACGAAGCCGTCCGGCCGCCGTTCGACCCGGCAGCCGAGCTCGGTGTAGAACGCGACGGCGCGGTCGAGGTCTTCGGCTGATCGCACCCGGTACGAGAACGCTGCGACGGCGGCCACCGGCCCCTGACGCAGGATGAGGTTGTGGTGGATGAACTCCTCGGTCGAGCGGAGGTAGATCGCCGCGTCGTCCTCCTCGGTGACGTACAGGCCGAGTACGTCGACGTAGAACTCGCGTGAGGCGGCGAGGTCGGTGACGACGAGCTCCATGTAGGCGCAGCGGAGGATGTCGGGCGCCGGTGCGGCCGGCGTGGGGATCGGGTCGTCGCAGGCGATCGGCGCCTCCGGGCTGACGAAGTATCCCGACGATGTGCGGGTCATCTGTTCGCGGTGGGTCATGACAGCGTCCTTGCTCTCGATGCGGGTGCGGCCGGCGGTTCCGGGCGGCGGCTCAGCTTCTGCCGAAGGTCGGGTTGTGGACCGCGCCGAGGGTGATGTGCACCGCCTGCTGGTTCGTGTAGAAGTCGATCGACCGGTAGCCGCCCTCGTGGCCGAGGCCCGACGCCTTGACACCGCCGAACGGGGTGCGGAGGTCGCGCACGTTGTTGGAGTTGAGCCACACCATCCCCGCCTCCACGGCCTGCGAGAAGGTGTGCGCCCGCTTCAGGTCGTTGGTCCACACGTAGGCGGCCAGCCCGTACTTCGTGTCGTTGGCGAGGGCGAGGGCCTCCGCGTCCGTGTCGAACGGGGTGATCGCGACGACCGGGCCGAAGATCTCCTCCTGGAAGATCCGCGCGGTGGAAGCCACGTCGGCGAACACCGTCGGGGCGACGAACGTGCCGCTCTCGAACCCCTCGGGGCGGCCGCCGCCGGCGACGAGACGGCCCTCGCTCTTTCCGAGCTCGACATACGACATGACCTTGGCGAAGTGCTCGGGGTGCACGAGCGCGCCCACTTCGGTCGCCGGATCATGGGGATAGCCGACTCTGACTCGCTTCGCCTGAGCGGCGTAGCGCTCGACGAACTCGTCGTATACCGAGCGCTCGACCAGGATGCGGCTGCCGGCCGTGCAGCGCTCGCCGTTGAGCGAGAAGACCCCGAAGATCGTGGCGTCGATCGCGGCGTCGAGGTCGGCGTCGGCGAAGACGATCGCCGGACTCTTGCCGCCCAGCTCCATCGACAGGCCCTTCAGGTGCGGGGCCGCGTTGGCGAAGATCAGCTGCCCCGTCGAGCTCTCGCCGGTGAAGGAGATGAGGGGCACGTCGGGGTGCTTCACGAGGGCGTCGCCCGCGTCTTCGCCGAGGCCGTTGACGAGGTTGAACACTCCGGGCGGCAGTCCCGCCTCCTCGAAGATGCCCGCCCACAGCGACGCGGACAGGGGAGTGAACTCGGCGGGCTTCAGAACGACCGTGTTGCCGGTGGCGAGCGCGGGGGCGAGCTTCCACGACTCGAGCATGAACGGCGTGTTCCACGGCGTGATGAGTCCGGCGACGCCGATCGGCTTGCGGTTGACGTAGTTGATCTGACGCCCGGGCACCTTGTAGGTGTCGTCGGCCTGAGCGACGATCAGGTCGGCGAAGAAGCGGAAGTTCTCGGCCGCGCGCCGGGCCTGCCCGAGCGCCTGGGTGATGGGGAGCCCGGAGTCGAACGACTCGAGCTCGGCGAGGCGGGCGTCGCGCGACTCGACGAGGTCGGCGATGCGGTGCAGCACGCGCGAGCGCTCGCGCGGCAGCATCCGCGGCCACGGGCCATCGGCGAATGCGCGCCGGGCTGCTGCGACGGCCGCGTCGACGTCGGCCTTCTTGCCGGCGGCCGCCTGCAGGTACACGCGCCCGGTGACGGGGTCGAGCACGTCGAAGGTGCCGCCGTCGACCGAGTCGACGAGCGACCCGTCGATGTAGTGGCGGATGGCGCCGGGCAGGTCCGCGGGCGTGTGGGGGGCGGTGAGCGTCGTGTCGGTCATCTCGTGCGTCCTTGCAACGGGGGCGGTCAGAAATTGGGCAGGCCGAGCGCCTGATCGGGGTGCTCGTGGGTCATATAGGCGTCGAGAGTCGCGGAGCGGTGGCGTCGTGCGGCGTGCTCGATCTCCGTCAGCGGTGCTCCGCGTTCGATGAGCGCGACGATGTGCTCGTGCTCGCGCACCGACTCCTGCGCGCGGCCCGGAACGAAGCTGAAGGTCGAATCGCGCAGGTGGCCGAGCCGCGCCCACTCGGTCTGCACGAGCTCGAGCATCCGCGGGTTCGCGCACCGCTCGAACAGCACGGCGTGGAACTCCTGGTTCAGTCGGGTGAACGACCGCGGGTCGAAGTGGTCGAGCGATTCGGTCATCAGCTCGTTGATCTCGCGCGCGCGTCGGATGTCGTCGACGTCGAGCGCACGCGCGGCGAGCGCCGTCGCCGCGCCTTCGAGGATCGACAGTGCCTGCATGCTGAACCGGTACTGAGAGTCATCGACCATCGCGACGCGGGCGCCGATGTTGCGCTCGAAGGTCACGAGCCCCTCGGCCTCGAGCTGGCGGATCGCTTCGCGCACCGGTACGACGCTCATGTCGAGCTCGCCGGCGATCGTCCCGAGCACCAGCCGGTATCCGGGGGTGAACTCCTGTTCGGCGATGCGCTCGCGGATCCACTGGTACGCGCGTTGCGACTTGCTCTGCGTCTCGGGCAGGGGCGGCGTCGGCGGTGTCATGCCCCGCGCTCGCCGTCGTACCGGGCGCGCCAGGCCGCGTTCATCGGGAACAATCCGTCGACGGATGCGCCCTCCGCGACGCGCGCGGCGATCCAGGCGTCTTCGTCCTCCTGGGCGAGCGCGGCATCGACGACCTCGGCCACGAGAGCGGGCGGGATGACGATCACGCCGTCCGCGTCGCCCACGATGATGTCGCCGGGCTGGACGGTCGCGCCGCCGCAGGCGATGGTGCCGCCCGCCTCCCACGGGACGTGCCTGCGGCCCAGCACGGCCGGGTGCGGTCCCGCCGTGTAGACCGGGAGTCCGATCTCGGCGACGGCGGCGTAGTCGCGCACGCCGCCGTCGGTCACCACGCCGGCGGCTCCCCGGGTCTGGGCGCGGAGGGCGAGGATGTCGCCGAGCGTGCCCGACCCGGTCTCGCCCCGCGCCTCGATGACGATCACCTCGCCGGGCGAGACCGAGTCGAAGGCCTGCTTCTGCGCGTTGAAGCCACCGCCGTGACGGGCGAAGAGGTCGGCGCGGAAGGGCACGAATCGCAACGTGGCGGCGGTTCCGACGAGCGTGCGGCCCGGGTGCATCGGGTGCACACCGTCGATCGAGACGTCATCGAGACCGCGCTTGCGCAGCTGCTGAGAAAGCGCGGCGACGGGGACGCGCTCGAGCTTGGCGCGGAGGTCCGCGGTGAGAACGGATGCCGGTGCCTCGGGCAGCCCGGCCGCGGCGCGCGACCCCCAGGCCTCTTCGCGCTGGACGTCGTCGACCGCGGGCAGCGACCCGAGCGCGGGGTCGAAGCCGGCATCGGAGCGGGCCGCGACGGTGGTGACGAGTCGCCCGGAGGTGGCACCGGTGTCGAGCGCGTCGACCTCGACCTCGACGACGTCGCAGGGGCCGATGACCGACGAACCGGCGGGCGTGCCGGTCAGGATGACGTCGCCGGTCTCGAGGGTCAGATGCTGGGAGAGGTCGGCGACGATCTGCGCCAGGGGGAACAGCATCCCCGCGCTCGTGTCGTCCTGCACGAGCGTGCCGTTGACCCACGTGCGCACGCGGAGGCGCTCGGGGTCGATGCTGCGCGCATCGATGAGGTCGGGGCCGAGGGGAGTGAAGCCGTCGCGGCTCTTGGACCGCAGGTTCGACCCCTTGTCGGCGGCGCGCAGGTCGTAGACGCCGAGGTCGTTGGCGGCGGTCACTGCGGCGACGTGATCCCACGCCTCGGCGAGGCCGACGCGGTGGGTGTCGCGGCCGATGATCAGCGCGATCTCGCCCTCGAAGGCGAGCAGCTCGGTGCCGGTGGGTCGCTCGACCGTGCCGCCGGTGGTGGCGATCGAGCTCACCGCTTTCAGGAAGTACGAGGGGGCGGCGGGCGTGCGCCCGCGCTGGGTCGCCCGGGATGCGTAGCTCAGGTGGACCGCGATGACCTTGCCCGGTCGACCGGAGCTTCCTCGCTCTTGTCTCATATTCGAAATCGTATATGATCATCGCCAGCAGAACAACGCTGCAGACAACGACGTCGACACCTCGGGAGCACGAAGATGAGCACCCCCACATCCACACCCGGCCCGGCCGCGCGAAGCGGCTTCACCCCCACCGGGACGATCGCCACCACCGCCGACCGGCGCCGCGTGGTGTTCGCCACCGTCGTGGGGACCACCGTCGAGTGGTACGACTTCTTCATCTACGCCACGGCGGTCGGGCTGGTGTTCGGCCAGCTCTTCTTCGCGCCGCTGGGCGCCAACAGCGCGCTGATCGGTTTCGCCACCGTCGGCGTGAGCTTCCTGTTCCGCCCCCTCGGAGCTTTTCTCGCGGGGCACCTCGGCGACCGGCTCGGGCGCAAGCTCGTGCTGATGTGGACACTCATCCTGATGGGCGTAGCGACCGCTCTCATCGGCCTGCTGCCGACGTACGAGACGATCGGTCTCGCCGCTCCCGTCATCCTCGTGCTGCTGCGCATCGTCCAGGGCATCTCGGCGGGCGGCGAATGGGGCGGCGCGGTGCTCATGGCCGTCGAGCACGCCCCCAAGACGCGCCGCGGTGCGTTCGGGGCGTCGCCGCAGATCGGCGTGCCGCTCGGGCTGCTCCTCGCATCGGGAGTCATGGCGCTCATGGCCATGATCGCTCCGGGAGACGCGTTCCTCGCATGGGGCTGGCGGGTGCCGTTCCTCCTGAGCGTGGTGCTCATCCTCGTCGGCTGGTACGTGCGTCGCCGCGTCGAGGAGAGCCCCGTGTTCACCGAGCTCGCCGAGCGCCGCGAGAAGGCGCAGATGCCGATCGTGCAGCTGTTCCGCAAGCACGCCGCGCTCGTGATCATCGCCGCGTTCGTCTTCGCGGGCAACAACGCCGTCGGCTACATGACCACCGGCGGATACATCCAGAACTACGCCACGAACCCCGACGGCCCCCTCGCCTTCGACCGCGAGCCGGTGCTGTGGGCGGTGGCCGGCTCGGCGGTCACCTGGCTCATCACGACGCTCATCGCCGGGTTCCTCTCCGACCGGATCGGGCGCCGGACCACCTACATCGCCGGCTGGATCCTCCAGCTCGCGGGCGTGTTCGCCCTCTTCCCGCTCGTGAACACCGGGAGCATCGGTCTCCTCTTCGCCGGGCTGGCGATCCTGACGATCGGCTTGGGCCTGACGTACGGCCCGCAGGCCGCGCTGTACGCCGAGCTCTTCCCGGCATCCATCCGGTTCTCGGGGGTCTCGATCTCATACGCCATCGGCGCCATTCTCGGCGGCGCGTTCGCGCCGACCATCGCCACGGCGCTCGTGCAGGCGACGGGCTCGACGATGTCGGTGACGTGGTACCTGGCCGGGATGACGGTCCTCGGGCTCGTCGCGACGCTGCTCCTGCGCGATCGCAGCGGCATCCCGCTCGACCCCGACCACGAGGCCGAGCAGTCGGTCAGCCCGATCGTCGGCATCGGTCGACGCTGAGCGCGGCGGCGAGGAGGGGGCGCGATGCAGTTCCACCATCACGGCTACGTCTCGGGGGATCCCCGCGTGCAGCCCGCGGCCGGTCGCGGGCTGCACCGCTCGGCTGAGCTGCCCGATGAGACCGACGTCCTGATCGTCGGCTCGGGACCGGCGGGGATGCTGCTGGCGGCGCAGCTGTCGCAGTTCCCCGACGTCGACGTCCGCCTGATCGAGCGCCGGGTCGGGCGACTCGAGCTGGGGCAGGCCGACGGCATCCAGCCGCGCAGCGTCGAGACCTTCCAAGCCTTCGGGTTCGCCGAGCGCATCATGGCCGAGGCCTACAACATCGGCTGGATGAACTTCTGGGCGCCCGACCCTGCCGACCCGGTGCGCATCGTGCGCACCATGCGCACCGAGGACTACGCGCTGCGAATGAGCGAGTTCCCGCACCTGATCGTCAATCAAGCGCGCGTGCTCGACTACTTCGCCGAGGCTGCGGCGCAGGGCCCGGGGCGCGTCGTGCCGGACTACGGCGTCGAGTTCCTCGGGCTGACGGTCGGTGACGAGGGCGACTTCCCCGTCGAGGCGCGCGTCCGTCATCTCACGGGAGAGCGGGCGGGGGAGGAGCGCACGATCCGCGCGAAGTACGTCGCGGGGTGCGACGGTGCGCGCAGCCGCGTGCGCGACGCGATCGGGCGGGTCCACGTCGGTGAGGCATCCGCTCACGCGTGGGGCGTCATGGATGTGCTGGTGAACACCGACTTCCCCGACTGGCGGATCAAGTGCGCGATCAACTCGGCCGCCGGCAACATCCTGCACATCCCGCGGGAGGGCGGTTACCTCAGCCGCATGTACATCGATCTCGGCGCGGTGGCCCCCGACGACGACCACCGTGTGCGGCAGACGCCGATCGACGAGATCATCCGGCGAGCTAACGCGATCCTGCATCCGTACTCGATCGACGTGAAGGAAGTCGCCTGGCACAGCGTCTACGAGGTCGGACACCGTGTCACAGACGGCTTCGACGACGTCCCGGCGGGGGCCGAGCGTGCGCCGCGCGTGTTCCTCACCGGTGATGCCTGCCACACCCACAGCGCGAAAGCCGGTCAGGGGATGAACGTCTCCATGCAGGACGGGTTCAACCTCGGGTGGAAGCTCGGTCATGTCCTGACGGGGTTGGCTGCGCCGTCGCTGCTGTCCACGTACTCAGCGGAGCGGCGCCCCGTCGCGCAGCAGCTCATCGACTTCGACCGGGAGTGGTCGGCCCTCATGGCGCGAAAGCCCGAGGAGATCACTGATCCGCAAGACCTCGCGACGCACTACCTGGCGACGGCCGAGTTCCCCTCGGGCTTCCGAACGCGCTACGCACCGTCGGTGATCGTCGCCGACGGCGCCCACCAGGAGCTCGCTTCGGGCTTCCCGATCGGCATGCGCTTCGCCTCGGTCGAGGTCGCGCGCGTCGCCGACGGCAACGCGGTCCACCTCGGTCACCATGCCCGCGCCGACGGGCGGTGGCGCATCTACGCGTTCGCCGACGCCCCGTTGCCTGGCGCGCCCTCGGCCCTCGACGACTTCGCGCGGTGGCTGGCGTCGCCGGTGTCGCCGGTGTCCGTGCACACCCCCGCGGGCGCCGACGTCGATGCGGTGTTCGACGTCAAGGTCGTGTACCAGCAGCGGTACGACGAGATCGAGCTGCCGCTCGTGCCCGACGTCTTCCGTCCGAGCACGGGCCCGCTCGGCCTGACGGACTGGGAGAAGGTGTTCGCCGCGGCGCCGAGCGCGTGGCACGATTCCGACATCTTCGACGAGCGGGGGCTCTCGCGAGACGGGGTCGTCGTGGTTGTCCGCCCCGACCAGTATGTGGCCGCCGTGCTGCCGCTGACCGCGACGGACGAGCTCGCCCGCTTCTTCGCGGCAGCACTGCTGCCGCGCTAGGAGTTCACGCGCAGGATCTCCTCCTGGTACGGCGCACGGATCTGCGCCGACACCCGCAGGTCGAGCAGGAGGAACGGCCGCTCATCGGCGGGGCGATCGCGCCACCGGGCGAGGGCGTCGAGATCGTCGAGTGCGCGCACGACGACGCCCTCACCGCCGACAGCGCGGCACAGCGCGGCGAAGTCGACCTCGGGGATGAGCATGGGGGCGGGCGCGAGGCCCTGTGCGCCGTAGAGGTGCACCTCGGCGCCGTACGCGCGATCGTTCCACACGACCGCGAGGCCGCGGCCGCCCGCGACCCGCACCGCGGACTCGAGGTCGCTGACGGCCATGAGTCCGCCGCCATCACCGGTCGTCAGCACGATCGTCGCGTCGGGGCGGGCGCGAGCCGCGCCGGGGACGGAGGGGAAGCCGAGTCCGATCGACTGATACGCCGTGCCCACCATCATCATCCGGTCGGGCGACGACACGGGCCAGTACATGTTCGCCCACCCGATGAAGTGTCCGCCGTCCGACACGACGACGCGGTCCTCGGGCAGCAGCTCTCCGATCCGCCGCGCGGCGGACCGGGGGTCGAGGCGCCCATCGGGGGCGAGAGCGTCGCCGGGGTGGTGGTCGCGCAGGTCGGCGATGTCGAGCGATTCGCGCCAGCCGCTCGCGGGAGCACCGATCGCGGTGAGCTCGTCGGCGATCGCCCGGGCGGCGAGGGCCGCGTCGGCGCGCACGTAGAGCCCGACATGCGGATGCGTCGCCGTGGGGGCCGTGTCGATCTGTGCGACGGTCGTCCCGGGTGAGAACAGGGCGCCGAACCGCATCGTGAACTGATTCAGCGACGCGCCCACGACGACCACGACATCGGCTTCGCGGATGAGGTGCATCGCGCCCTCGGCGCCGAAGCCGCCCGTGACTCCGAGGTCGAACTCCGGGCGGGGGAAGAGGCCGCGTCCGAGCGCGGTGGTCGCGGTCACGGCGCCGGTGGCGTCGGCGATGTCTCCGAGTGCTCGTCCCGCTCCCGCGAGCCAGGCGCCCCGGCCGGCCAGGATGAGGGGGCGCTGCGACGTCGCGAGCGCGCGGGCGATCTGTGCGACCGTGCCCGCCGCGAACGGTGTGGTCGGAGCCGGTGCTGCGCTGTGCCGCGGCTCGGGCGTGTCGGTCAGCGGCCCGGCGTCGGCCTTCGCGACGTCGTAGGGGATCGCCAGGACGACGGGGGCGGAGTACGCGAGGGCGTGCTCGATCGCGATGATGGTCGTGGCGGCGGCATCCGTTCGGCCGACCGTGTACGTGCGGACCCCGACCGCCGAGGCGAGGGCGATCTGGTCGACGTCCCACGGGCGCGGTCCCGACGTCGGCGCGTCGCCGACGACCAGTACCAGCGGGGTGCGTGCCTGAGCCGCCTCGGCGAGCGGCGTCAGGGTGTTCGTGAAGCCCGCGCCGTACGTCGCGGTCGCTGCCGCGAGGCCGCCGCCGGCACGGTAGTGGGCATCGGCGGCGACCACGCCGCCGGCTTCATGGCGAAGCGCGGTGAAGGTGACGCGGGGCGAACGCTCGAGTGCATCGAGCAGATGGGCGTTGCCGTTGCCCATCACGCCGAAGACGTGCGATACGTGTCGGGCGAGGACTGCGGAGACATGCGCGGAGACGGAGGGCATGGCGATGCCTTTCGAGACGGGACGGTGATGGAGGCCGTATGTGTCTCACGCGCGGATGCCGCTTCGTGCCCATTTTTCGAGCACCGACGGCAACGCCGCCGCCGGACGTTCCGATTATAGGAACGACCGACGACGGCGTGAAGTGTGCGGTGCGGTGCGGGTCAGGCCGGGACCTTCAGCCGCGGCACTCCGGCGGTCACGGGGCGCAGCTCCCGCTGCGGGGCCTCGGGGATCTCCTGATCGAGAGCCACGATGAGACCGGCGGACGACGTCGCGGCGTTGGCCATGTCGCGGACAGCGGCCGGGTTGAGGACCTCCATGTCGGCGCTTCCGAAGACGAAGCGCAGGGGGATCGACGGCTGCAGCCAGATCGACGAACGACCTCCGTCGCCGGTCCACGACATCATGAAGCTCTCGTTGCGCCGGAGCTTGGTCGCGATGACGACCTTCAGGTGCGCGAGCAGGCGGTCCGGGATCTCGATGCGGGTGTCGGAGTTTCCGTAGTGGAGCTGTCCCATGCTGTCCTCCTGAGATCGTCGATGAGAGAGGAAAGTGTTGGTTCCCTCGTTAAGTATCTAGCCAGACAAGACACTTCCTGTCAATTCTTAGATCTTATGTATCTCACGATCTGTGAAAGACAGAATCTGTCAAGCCGGACTAGTGTTCTAGGATGCTGTTCGTGAGGAGGTGGCAACCCGATGCCTCAGAACGTCGTCCGTCATGAAGGACTTCATCTCTACGCGGACCAACCCCGCGATGAGGTCGGCCGTCGGTTGAGCGATGCCGTGCTGCGCCTGCGGCGCGCCGAGCAGGTGCAGGCGGGTCTCGCCGTGCGGGCGTCCGAGCTGTCGGCGATCGACCTGACGGCGCTGCGGTACCTCGTCCAGGGTCACCGGGACGGCCGCGACCTGGGCCCGAAGGACCTCATCGTCATGCTCGCCACCTCGAGCGCGACCGTGACCAACGTCGTCGAGCGCCTCGCATCGAAGGGCCTGGTCGAACGCGTCCAGCACCCCAGCGACCGCCGCGCGCACTACCTCGTTCCCACGGAGGCGGCGATCGAGCGGGTGGATGCCGCCTTCGCCGCCCATCACCGCGCGATCGTCACCGTCATCGATGAGCTCGACGCCGACCGGGCCGCCATCGCCGCCGAGGTCATGGACCTGCTCGCCGCCGCCCTCGACGACGTCGCCGGACGCAGCGCCTGACGAGCCTGAACATGCCGGGGGCCGGCTCCACCTCGGTGGATGCCGGCCCCTGGCTCATTGCGTTCAGCTGATCTCGTGGTCAGCTGTCTTCGCCCTCGGCCTGCGAGGGGTGTCCCGTAGCCTCCTCCGGGGCTTCGCCCGTGTCGGGGTGTTCGGGGTCGGCACCTTCGGCCTGACTGGGCTTCGCGTCGTCTCGCGACATCGACGGTCTCCTTCCGGGATGGGCTTGTCGTCCCCTGGCTATCACGCTTGCCAGGTCGTCGCCATCCCCTCGCCCCGGTCGGGGCGACGTGCTTACGGTCGGCCCATGTCCGACTCATCTGAACCCCTGACCGACGAGAACGACCGCCGTGAAGAGCTGCTGCGCGCCGGCGGCTCGACCGAGGCCGACGCGGCACCACGTATCGAGACGAGCGAGCACGATGGTGTGACGCGCATCGACATCGCCGAGACCGCCGCCGTGCGCCCCGGCCCCGGCCCCGGCACGCCCGAAGCCGACGGCGACGGATCGGAGGAGGCGCGATGAAGGCACTCACCTGGCAGGGGCGCCGCAACGTCTCGGTCGAGAACGTGCCCGATCCCGAGATCCTCGAGCCGACGGACGCGATCGTGCGGATCACGTCGACGGCGATCTGCGGGTCGGATCTGCACCTCTACGAGATCTTCGGGCCGTTCATCGACCGCGGCGACGTGCTCGGCCACGAGCCGATGGGCGTCGTCGTCGAGGTCGGCTCGGCGGTGACGAACCTCGCGGTCGGCGACCGGGTCGTGGTGCCGTTCAACATCTCATGCGGCCACTGCTTCATGTGCCGGAGGGGACTGCAGTCCCAGTGCGAGACGACCCAGGTGACGGAGTACGGCAGCGGTGCGTCGCTGTTCGGCTACACGAAGCTGTACGGTCAGGTTGCGGGAGGGCAGGCCGAGTACCTCCGCGTGCCGCTCGCCGACTACAACCACATCCGGGTCGGTTCCGACCTGCCCGACGACCGTTACCTGTTCCTCAGCGACATCCTCCCGACCGCATGGCAGGGCGTCGAGTATGCCGACGTGCCCGACGGCGGGACGCTCGCCGTCATGGGCCTCGGTCCCGTGGGGCAGTTCGTCGCTCGCGTCGGCGCGCATCGCGGCTACCGGGTGCTCGCGGTCGATCCTGTCGCCGAGCGGCGTGCGATGGCCGAACGACACGGCGCGGAGGTGTTCGACCTGACCGACTCGGTGGTCGACGAGCTCCGTGATCTCACCGACGGACGTGGCGCGGACGCCGTCGTCGACGCGGTCGGCATGGAGGCGCACGGCAACCCGGCCGTCTCGACCGTGCACAAGGCGTTGGGCCTGCTGCCCGACGCCCTGGCGCAGAAAGTCATGGAGACCGGCGGACTCGACCGGCTCGCCGCGCTCCACTCGTCGATCGACCTGGTGCGCCGCGGCGGCACCGTGTCGATCAGCGGCGTGTACGCGGGCGAGGCCGACATGATGCCGATGAAGACGATGTTCGACAAGCAGCTGAGCCTGCGGATGGGACAGTGCAACGTCAAGCGCTGGATCGATGACCTGCTGCCCCTCGTGGAAGATCCCGCCGACCCGCTCGGGGTCATGGATCTGACGACCCACCGCGCGCCGCTGGCCGACGCGCCGGACCTCTACGAAACTTTCCAGAAGAAGGAGGACGGCTGCATCAAGGTGGTGCTGCAGCCGTGACCTCGCCCCGGAGAGGAGACCGCCGTGTCGCGTAACGTCCGGCTCATGCACTGTGCACCCGAGGATGTCTTCGCGGTCCTGAACGACGGCTGGCTCTTCCCGGCCTGGGTCGTCGGCGCGTCGCGCATGAGAGACGTCGGCGAAGCGTGGCCGCAGAAGGGCTCGAAGCTGCACCATTCCTTCGGAGTGTGGCCCTTCGTGATCGACGACAGCACCTCGGTGCTCGAGTTCGACCCGCCCCGACGCATGGTGCTCCAGGCGCGAGGGTGGCCGGTCGGCGAGGCCCACATCACCATCGACGTCAAGCCGCGGGGCGACGACTGCGTCGTGCGGCTGCAGGAGGTCGCCGCGGAGGGGCCGGGCTCCCTCATCCCGCAGCCGCTCCTCGATCTGCCCCTCCACGTGCGCAACGCCGAGACGCTCCGGCGGCTCGCGCACCTGGCGGAGGGCGGCGCGGGACGGTGACGACCGAGTACGACGCCGTCATCGTCGGCTCGGGGCCGAACGGACTGGCGGCGGCCGTCACCCTCGCCCGCTCGGGACTGAGGGTGGCCGTCTTCGAAGCGGAGGACCACTTCGGCGGCGGCGCGGCGACGGGTGAGATCACCCTTCCGGGGTACCGGCACGACCTCTGCTCGGCGGTGCACCCGCTCGCGTTCGAATCAGCGTTCTTCCGCGAGTTCGGACTCCGTCGGCGGGTCGAGTTCGTCGTGCCGGAGGTGTCGTACGCGCACCCGCTCGACGGTGGGGCGGCCCTGGCCTATCGCGACCTCGACCGCACCGCCGACGGCCTGGGCGTCGACGGCCGCGCATACGCACGACTGATGGCCCCCCTCGTCGACCGCGTGCGGGGGATCGCCGATTTCACGGGTGGCTCGCTGCTGCGCGTGCCCGGTGATCCGATCGCCGCGGCCTGGTTCGGGGCTCGCACCCTCGAACAGGGGACGGCGGCATGGAACCTGCGGTTCCGCGAGCAGGCCGCACCGGCGCTCGTGTCGGGGGTCGCGGCCCACACGATCCTGGGTCTGCCCACGCTCGCGGCGGCCGGTGGCGGACTCGCGCTCGCGACCTACGGCCACGCTCGGGGGTGGCCGATCCCGGTGGGCGGCAGTGGCGCCATCGTCGCGGCGATGGTCGACGACATCCGCGCCCACGGCGGCCAGCTCTTCGCGAGTCGCCGCATCAGCTCGCTCGACGAGCTGCCCTCCGCGCGTGCGCTTCTGCTGGATGTCACCCCGCGAGCCCTCATCGGGATGTCGGGTGAGCGGATGCCGGCGCGCTACCGCCACCGCCTCGAGCGCTTCCGCTATGGCGACGCCGTCGCGAAGGTCGATTTCGCGCTCTCGGCGCCCGTGCCGTGGCGCGATCCGGACATCGCGCGCAGTGGCACGGTGCACGTGGGCGGCACGCGGTCGGAGATCGCGGCCTCGGAGAACGCGGTGCGGGCGGGTCGCCTGCCCGATGCGCCATACGTGCTGGTCGCCCAGCCGTCGCTGTTCGACGAGAGCCGCGCGCCGGCCGGCCACCACACGTTGTGGGCGTACACGCACGTCCCCGCGGGCAGCGACGTCGACCGCACGGAGGCGATCGTGCGTCAGATCGAACGCTTCGCGCCGGGCTTCCGCGACACGATCCTCGGCACACGCTCCGAGACCGCGCGGCAGGTGGCGACCCGTAACCTGAACTACCCTGACGGCGACATCTCCGCCGGTGTGCCGTCGCTCGACCAGTTGATCGCGCGGCCCGTGCTCGCCCGCGACCCGTGGCGGACGCCGATGACGGGGGTGTACCTCTGCTCGTCGTCGACGAGTCCGGGGCCGGGTGTGCACGGCCTGGCGGGGTGGTGGGCGGCGCTGAGCGCGTTGCGGCACGAGTTCGGTGTGCGCACCCGGCCCGACCTGTCGCCGCGTCTCTAGGGTCGCGATGTGTCCGAGTCAAGCGGAAGTGCGTCGATCCGCCGCGCTCTTACAGTGGACGGATCATCGTCGTCTGCGGGAGGTTCCATGGTGAGCGGTTCGTCCGAGCCCGAATCCGTCGCGCGTGCGGTCGAGCGTCTGCGGTTGGCCGAAGCCAGTCTGGCTCGGCGTCGGCAGAGCGACTGCGGTCCGAGTGAGACCGCGCGCGCCGCGATGCGCGTCGTCTACGACAGTGCGGATGCCGGCAAGCGCGTCACTCCGACCGATATCGCGGCGACGCTCGGCATCTCGACGCCGACGGCCACCACGATGCTGAAGCGACTCCACGACGGGGGACTCGTCGCGTTTCAGCGGAACCCCGACGACGGCCGGAGCAAGTACGTCGTCCCGACCGACCGCAACGCCGACGTCGAGGGCGTCGATCCGCTCACGGTCCGTGTCCGCGACATCGCGCGCGGGCTCGACGAGGAGACCGCCGCCAAGCTGGCGACCCTTCTCGACGCGATCGCGGAGGCCGTCGACGAGGAGTGCCGCTGAGGCACGCGGGTCGTCAGGCGTCGGCGGTCGCCGGCTCCGGGATCACACGGAGGCCGTTCGCCCCGCCCGCCTCGAGCATGAGCGCCTCGACCCAGTGCCGGTTGATCGTCGGCGGTCGGCTGCCGCTGAAGAGGAACACCATCGGCACCGCCGGATGCACCCAGACGCTGAACAGCCCACTGTCGGTCGAGCGATGGAACATGAAGGGCTCGTTGCGTCGCAACTTGTTCATGAAGACCACCCGCAGGTGCGCGAGCAGACGGTCCTCGACGTCGAACGTCCGCCCCTGGCTTCCGTAAACGAGTGTTCCCACGGACGCGAGGCTAATCGCGGGTTCCGGCCTAACTAATTCCGGTTAGTTAGGCGAACTAGTTAGGCCGTGTTGCTCGTGCGTAAACCCCGCGTGAACTTCTGTCAAGCGGCTAGGTGCGGCGGGCCCGGGGCGCGACACTCGGTGAAGAGCGACAGGAGTGGTCATGGTTCTGGATATGTCACCGATCGCCCGCAAGCCCAGCGCGGTGCGCCTGGCCACATCGGGAGCGCTTCGTCAGCTACCCACTCGGCGCCCCGAGCCCGCGAGCGCGCAGGCGGATGTCCGCTGGGAGCTCGTCGACGTCGACCGCTACGAGGTGCGCGAGGGCGAGGTCGTCCTCGGATTCATCGACGTGGTCGGCGCCGTCTTCGTCGCGCTCGGCGGCCCGTGGTACTCGGCCGCGGTCGAATTGCGGCAGACGCTGCGTTTCGACGAAGCGGTGCAGACGCTGCGTTCGACCCGGCGCCACTGACGGCGCTCGGAGCCGAGGCCGCGGCCTTCTAGGCTGAAGGCATGATCCGGATCGCGACCGTCGGCACGAGCGTCATCACCGACGCGTTCATCGGCGCGGCATCCCGCACCCCCGGCATCGAGGTCGCCGCGGTCTCCTCGCGGGACGGTGCGAAGGCGCGCTCGTACGCGGATCGTCTGGGCGTGGCCGGGGCGTTCGCGGGTCTGGACGCGGTCCTGGCCGACCCCGGTATCGACGCGGTCTACATCGGGTCGCCCAACTCGGCGCACGCACCGCAGGTCGCAGCCGCCATCGCAGCCGGAAAGCACGTGCTCGTCGAGAAGCCCGCGGTCGCCTCCGCCGCCGAGTGGGACGACCTCGTCGACCGCGCCCGGCGTGCCGGGGTGGTGCTGATCGAGGCGATGCGCACGGCATACGATCCGGGCATCGGGGCCGTTCGCGAGCAGCTGGGGTCGCTCGGAGTCCTCCGTCGCGCTTCGTTCCATTACGCCAAGCGGTCCTCGCGCTACGACGCCGTGCTGGCGGGAGAGACGCCGAACATCTTCGACCCCGCGATGGGCGGAGGTGCGCTCGCCGACCTCGGCGTCTACGGCGTGCATGCGGCCATCCTGCTCTTCGGCGAGCCCGCAGAGGTCTCCGCGTCGGCGGTGACGATCGCCACCGGCGCGGACGGCGCCGGTCTCGCGGTGCTGCGGTACCCGGGACTGATCGTCGACGTCGGATACTCGAAGATCACGACCGCGGTCCGGCCGAGCGAGATCCAGGGCGAGAGCGCGACGCTCCTGATCGATCATCTGGCCAGCCCGCGCCGCGTGACGCGCGTCGGGGCCGGCGGCCCCGAGTCGGAGTGGACGTCCGAGGCGCCCGTCGACACTCTCGACGGTGAGGTCGCTCGTTTCGTGGAGCTCGTCGGCGGTGGCGCCGCCCCCGACGACGACCAGGTTCGGACATCGGCTACGTTGCGCACCCTCGAGCGCATTCGTCAGGAGGCCGCCGCCTGACGCATCCGTCGAGCGTGGTGTCAAGGCCCTGGGGTTCCGTGGCTGCTCGACGCAGGCTCGAATCATGCAATACTCGGGACTGCGCTGGGATGAGATCGCTGAGGATGCCTGGCGGGTATGCGATCCCGCTCGCCCGGCCTCGGATGCCGACGCCGTCGTCGCCTACGTCGAACGGCGCCGCGACGGTGTCTACGAGGTCGTGTGGCTCTGCGGGACCGCGGGGACGGAGACGTTCGTCGCGATCGGTGAGGCGGCGTTCGCCATCGCCGCCCGCCATGCCGCGTCGCGCCGGGCGGGATCGCCACTGGCGACCAAGCCGTTGCCCATCGCGCACCGGCCTCCGCTTTCGCCGGCGTGAGGCGCGACCGCGGTCAGTCTCGCATCCGATCGATGAGCAGTCCCACGGCCGCGTTCACGCTGTCGTCGATGACCTGCTCGGGTTCGCCGTCGAGCTCGAGCAGCACGTGCCCGGTGTCGTCGCCGGCGCTCCACCCGAGGTAGACCGTCCCCGGCTCATGTCCGTCGTGGGGCTCCGGTCCGCCGACGCCGGTCGCCGACACTGCGAGGTCGGCTCCCGTGAGCTCGCGGACGGCCCGCGCCAGCTGTTCGGCGCACTCGGGGGAGCAGGGATCGATGCCCTCGGCCAGATCCAGGACCCGGTGCTTCGTCTCGAGTCGGTAGGCGACGACCCCGCCGGCGAACCAGTCGCCGGCGCCCTCGGCGGCGCCGATCGTCGCGGCGAGGTTGCCCGAGGTCAGTGATTCCGCCACGGCGATCACGGTGCCGGTCTCCTGCGCGCGGCGGGCGAGTTCGTCGATGTGTGTCATGTCTCCTCCTGGGGCGACCTAAGCACCGCGCGGCGCCGGGGGCGCGGGGATTGTCCGGAATCCGGTGCGGTGATACGTGCGCCGCACCTGCATGCAGAATCAGGACTTTAGTCCTAGTTCGGCGGGGAGCAAACGCGACATAGTTATGTGGTCAGACCACATACGATAAAGGAGACAGAAATGACCACGCACGCGGTCCACGCAGCCATTCCCCGCACGGAGGCTCGGACCCGCACCCAGGCGATCGCCCGCCAGGACGAGATCGTGACCTCGCTCACCGGACGCCGCACCCTCGCTGCGCTGCGCTATGCGACCGGCTTCATCTTCCTCTGGGCGTTCCTCGACAAGCTGCTCGGCCTCGGTTTCTCGACGCCGTTCGAGCGGGCGTGGATCAACGGCGGCACGCCGGCGCAGGGCTTCCTCAACAGCCCCGCCGTCACCGGCCCGCTCCAGCCGTGGTTCCAGGGCATGGCGAGCCCGCTCGCCGACGTCCTGTTCATGGGCGGCATGCTCGCCATCGGTGTCGCGGTGATGTCCGGGATCGGACTCCGCGTCGCTGCGGTCACCGGAAGCCTCGTCATGCTCCTGATGTATCTCGCCGAGTGGCCGTTCGCCTGGGGTGCCGCATCCACCAACCCCCTCGTCGACTACCACATCGTCTACGCGCTCGCGCTGATCGTGATCGCCGTGCTCCACGCCGGCGACACCTGGGGCCTCGGCGCCATGTGGAAGAAGCTGCCTCTCGTGCAGCGCTTCCGGTGGCTCGTCTGACATCGAGTCGCCCCAGCGAAGGCGCGGACCCCACCCGGGTCCGTGCCTTCGCTCATTCGCGCACGGGATGCGCGGCGCGCAGTGCAGCCTGCGTGCGGCTCGTGACACCGAGGGTGCGCATGATGGCGGTCAGGTGGTTCTTGACCGTCTTCTCGGTGACACCGAGCTCGGCCGCGATCGCCCGATTCGACAGTCCGCGCGCGACCAGCGCCAAGACCTCGCGCTGCCGGCGGGGAAGGGCCTCCCCGGGCGGCACCGGCGCCGCCGCCGTGTGCAGGGTCGCGCTCAGCGGGTGCCCCGAGCCGACGCGGCGCACCGCGTCGATGAGCTCACTCGCCGCGAGGTCTTCGAGGAGGAAGGCCGAGGCCCCCGCCGACGCGCTCGCGCTGCGGGCCTCATCGTCGTCGGCGGCGCTCAGGACGATGCACCTCACGCGCGGATCCATCGCCCGGAGTGCGCGACACGCGTCTGCCCCGGTGCCGTCCGCGAGTCGATAGCCGAGGACTGCGACATCCGGTCGTGTCACCTCGGCGCGTGCGGTGGCCTGTCGGGCGGTGGCCGCCTCGGCGACGACCTGCATGCCCGTGGCCGCATCGATCAGGTCGGCGACGCCGCGACGGACCAGGTCGTGGTCGGCCAGGACGAGCACGGCGAGCATGGGCTCCACCGTAGCGTCCGGCTCGTTACGGTGGAGGGATGGAGGAGCATCGCGCCGGTCCGCGCCGCAGCGAGCAGGCTCGTCTGGCGGTGCTCACGGCAGCGGCCGAGCTGATCGCCCGGAGCGGCTACGAGAACCTCACCATCGAGGCCATCGCCCGGCACGCGGCCGTGGGCAAGCAGACGATCTATCGGTGGTGGCCCTCACGCGCCGCCATCCTCAGTGAGGCGCTGCTGGAGGGGATGATCTTCCGGCATCAGCTCGCGGTGCGCGACACCGGCGACCTGCGGGGCGACCTCACGGAGTGGATGTCGCGGGTATGGACGGTGCTCGATGCCCCGCAGGGGCGCCTGCTGCTGCGATCGCTCGTCGCAGCGGCCACCGAGCACCCGCCGATCGGCGAACTCATGCGTGATCGCCTGAGCGCCGACGGGGGCATCCGGGCGCGCGTGGTCGCTCACGGTGATCCCGCGCTCGCGGCGGTCGAGATCGGCGACGCGGTGGCGGGGTGGATGATGATGCAGGCGCTCCTGGGCGCGGCTCCCACGCCCGACAGCATCCGAGCGATCGTCCACGTCCTCGTGCCGGGTTAGGGTTGACGAGACGTCGCGTCTCGTCAAGGCGTCCGCACCGCGAAGGAGTCGCCGATGGCCGAGCTGCTGTACCGCCTGAGCAAGGGAGCCGCGCGCCGCGCCTGGCTCGTCGTCGTCGCCTGGATCGCGGTGCTGGGGATCGCCGGCGGTGCCTTCGCACTCGGATTCGGCGGGCTGTCGTCGAGCTTCGACATCCCGGGCACCGCCTCGTCGAAGGTCACCGATCAGCTCGCCGACGAGCTGCCCGACTTCGCCGGAGCCGCGGGAACCGTGGTGTTCCACGCCGAGGACGGTGCGCTCACCGACGATCAGCGCGCGGCGATCTCCGACCTCGTCGCCTCGGCCACCGACCTGCCCGACGTCGCGACCGTCAACGATCCGTTCCAGGCGGAGGCGCAGCGGGCGACGCAGGCTCAGCAGCTGGCCGACGGCCGGGCGCAGCTGTCGGCCGCGCGTGACCAGCTCGACGCCGGACAAGCGCAGCTCGACCAGGGGACGGCCCAGCTCGAGGCGGGGCAGGCCCAGCTCGACGCCGCACGGGCTCAGCTCGAGGCTGCCGGCGCCCCCACTCAGCAGCTCGCCGCGCTCGATGCCCAGCAGGCACAGCTCGACGCCGGCCGCGCCGAGCTGGAACGGCAACAGGCGACCCTCGACTCGGGCCGTGCCGAGCTCGAGGCGCAGGCCGAGACCGCCGACCTCGGCGGTCGTCTGCTCGACCTGGCCGACGGGATCGCGCTGGTCTCGCCCGACGGCTCGACCGCGACGGTCAACGTCGCCTTCACCCTGCCGCGCCTCGAACTGCCGCAGGACGCGAAGGACGCCGTCGTCGAGCACTTCACCGCCGAGCCGATCGACGGTGTCGAGGTGGGCTTCTCGACCGAGATCTCGCAGGGCGTGCCGAAGATCCTCGGTGTCGGCGAGGCCGTCGGCGTCGGCGTCGCCGCCGTCGTCCTGCTCGTCATGCTCGGAAGCCTGATCGCGGCCGCGCTTCCCCTGGTCACCGCCATCGTCGGCGTGGGGGTCGGCGTGCTCGGGGTGCTCTCGCTGTCGGGAGTCGTGCAGATGGCGTCGGTGACCCCCGTGCTCGGCGTGATGCTCGGGCTCGCGGTCGGCATCGACTACGCGCTGTTCGTGCTCAATCGGCACCGCAAGCAGCTGCTGCGCGGCATCGACCTGCACGAGTCGATCGGCCTCGCCGGCGGCACCGCCGGCAACGCCGTGGTCTTCGCCGGCTCGACGGTCGTCGTCGCCCTCCTCGCCCTCAACATCACCGGCATCCCGTTCCTCGGTCTCATGGGAACGGCCGGGGCCGTGTGCGTCGCCATCGCCGTCCTGATCGCGATCACGCTGCTTCCGGCGCTCCTCGGGCTGCTCGGGATGCGCGTGCTCGGCCGCCGGGCGCGCACCCGTGTCGGAGCGCCCGACGTCGTGTCGACGCCGACGCGCGCCATGCCGACCTGGCGCGCCGTCACGACCGCCGTCGTCTCGGTCGGGCTCCTGCTCGTCCTGGCGGTGCCGGCGCTGTCGATGCGGGTCGGCCTTCCCGATGGGGCATCCGAGCCGGAGGGGTCGTACGGACAGCGTGCGTTCCAGCTCACCGAAGACGCTTTCGGTCCCGGCGCGAACTCGCCGCTGCTGGTGACCGCGAGCCTCCCGGAGGGCCTCGACGACGCCGGGCGTCTGCAGGCGCAGGTCGCGGTGGCCGAGGCGATCGCCGGCCGGGAGCACGTGAGCGCCGTCGCCCCGATCGCCGTCTCCGACAGCGGTGCCATCGCCGCGTTCCAGGTGATCCCCACCGAAGGCCCGAGCAGCGTCGCGACCGAAGACCTGGTGCGCGACCTGCGCTCACTGCCGCCCGTCGACGGCGAGTACGCGCTCGGTGTCGCCGGTCAGGCCGCCATCAACATCGACATCTCCGAAGGTCTCGTCGGCATCCTGCCGATCTACCTCGCGGTCGTGGTGGGGCTCTCGCTGGTGATCATGATCGTCGTGTTCCGGTCGCTCGTCGTGCCGCTCATCGCCACCGGCGGCTTCATCCTGTCGCTGTTCGCGACCTACGGCGCCGTCGTCGCGGTGTTCCAGTGGGGGTGGGGCGCCGAGCTCATCGGTCTGCATACGACCGGTCCGATCCTGAACTTCCTCCCCGTGATCCTCGTGGGCATCCTGTTCGGGCTCGCCATGGACTACCAGCTGTTCCTCGCATCGGGCATGCGTGAAGCGTTCGTGCACGGCTCCGAAGCGAGGCTCGCCGTCATGCAGGGGTTCCGCGCCGGCCGCTCGGTCGTCGTGGCGGCGGCGCTGATCATGGTGTCCGTCTTCGGCGGCTTCATCTTCGCCGAGGCGACGATCATCCGCTCGATGGGCTTCGGTCTGGCCTTCGGCATCCTGGTCGACGCGCTCGTGGTGCGCATGCTGCTGATGCCGGCGCTCATGCACCTCATCGGCCGCGGCGCGTGGTGGCTGCCCCGGTGGCTCGACCGCATCCTGCCCGATGTCGACGTCGAGGGCGCCAAGCTCGAGCGGACGCACCCGCACGTCTGAGGGGCAGGGTCTCAGAAGGCGTCGAGGTCGGCGCGCAGGCCCTGACCGGTGTGCTCGGTGCGCAGGATGCCGCGCCGCCGGAGCACCGGAACGAGCTCGTCGAGCGCTCGGTGCAGTGTGACGGGGTGGAAGTCTCCCGAGAAGATCAGACCGTCGTTGTCGGCGTCGTCGCCGAGCGCCTGGATGACGTCGGCGATCTCCTCCGCGGTCCCCACCGTTCCTCCGGCGCCGTCGGTCACGCGACCGAGCCGTGCCTTGCCGGCGAGGATGTCGCGCAGCGGCGCCTCCGAGAAATCGGAGTATCGGCCGAGCAGGCCCCGGATGGTGCCTTTCGAGACGTGATCGCCGAAGATCGCGGGGTCGAGCGGGCGGTCGAGATCGAGCGTCGTGAGGTCGGTCTCGAGGTCGCTCGACCAGGCCTCGGCGACCTCGACGAGGGTCGCCTCGTCCGGGTGGCGTGACGCCTCGACGATGCGCTCCGCCTCGTCGGCCGAGCTCGCGACGATCGGCTTGAAGACGAAGAAGGTCTTGACGGCGTCGGCATCCCGGCCCGCAGCGCGCGCCGCCTCGCGCACCCGGGCGCGGTAGGCGCGGATGCTCGCGGGATCGAGGTTCGACAGGGCGAGCTGGATCTCGGAGTTCGCACCGGCGAAGCCGATGCCCCGGGGGGAGCCGCCGGGCGAGGCCACGATCGGATCACCGGCGGCCAGCGGCTCGGCATTCAGTGGACCGTCGAACGAGAAGTACTCGCCCCGGTGCCGGACGGCGTGGATCTTCGAGCCGTCGGCGTAGATCTGCGTGTCGGGGTCGGCGATCAGCGCGTCGTCGTCCCAGCTGTGCCAGAGCAGGCGCAGGGCGTCGAGCCATTCCTGGGCGCGGTCGTACGCTGCATCGTGACCGAGGCGCTCGGTGCCGAAGTGGTGCGCCGAGCCGACGTCGGTGACGACGTTGAGTCCGAGCCGGCTGCCGCTGAGGTGCTGCAGCGATGCGAACTGACGGGCCGCGAGGTACGGCGGCCAGGCGGCCGGATTGACGGTGGGGATCACGCCGAGGTGCTGCGTCGCGGCGAACAGGTACGGCGCGAGTGTCCACGGGTCGTGCTTCGGCCCGCCGTAGGCCTTGCGCACCCGCAGATTGAGCGTCTCGGGGGTGATGCCGACCGAGAGCGCGTCTTCGATGAGGACGAAGTCGAACCCCGCCTGCTCGAGCTCGCGCGCCGAGTGCTGGTAGAGGTCGGGCTTCTGCCACGGCCAGTTCCACCGCTGGTAGGGCCGAGCCCAGCCGTGGGGACCGAAACCTCGGGAGAGGAACCACCCGAAATGCTGCGTGCGGGTCACGCCGACACCGCCTCCGACACATCGGCGGTCGCGGCCGCGGCCGCGATGAGCCCGCGCTCGAGGTCGGCGATGAGGTCGCCGGTGTCCTCCAGCCCGACCGAGAGCCGCAGGAGCCCCGGTCCGACGCCGATCCGCTCGAGATCGGCGTCGCTGCGGCTGGCGTGGGTGGTGGTCGCGGGATGCAGCACGAGCGACCTCACATCGCCGAGATGGGTCATCGGGGTGAACAGCCGGACGCTGCGGGTGAATGCCTCCGCGGCTGCTCTCCCGCCCGCGAGGGTGAAGGAGAACAGGGCGCCCTGCCCGGCCGGGAGGAGGCGGGCGGCGAGGTCGTGGTCGGGGTGCGAGGCGAGTCCGCTGTAGTCGACGCCGACGACCTCGGGGCGCGTCTCGAGCCAGGCAGCGAGCGCCGCCGCCGTCTGCGATTGGCGAGCCACGCGCAGCGAGAGGGTCTCGATGCCCTGTAGCAGCAGGAACGCGTTGAGGGGCGACGGTGACGGACCGAAGCGCATCGCGACGCGTCGTGCCGTGTCGAGGAAGGCTCTCTCGCCCGAGCGTTCGACGAACGTGCGGCCGTCGGGTCCGGTCTCGGAGGCGATCTGGCGGAAGCGTCCTGGTACCGCATCCCACGCGAAGCGTCCGCCGTCGATGATGACGCCGCCGAGGCCCGTGCCGTGGCCCGACAGGAACTTCGACGCGGAGTGGATGACGATGTCGGCACCCAGCTCGAGCGGACGCAGCAGGTACGGGGTCGCGAGGGTCGAGTCGACCACGAGCGGGATGCCGTGGCGGTGTGCGACCTCGGCGACGGTGGGGATGTCGAGCACGCCGCCGCGTGGGTTGGCGATCGACTCGGCCACGAGGGCGCGGGTGCGCGGGCCGATCGCCGACTCCCAGGCGGCGGGGTCGCGCGGGTCGTCGACGAAGTCCGTCGTGATCCCGAGCCGTGCGAACTCCGAGCGCAGCAGCTCGCGCGTGCCTTCGTAGATCGCGGAGGCGGCGACGATGTGATCGCCGGATTCCAGGATCGTCAGCAGCGCCGTCGTCGTCGCCGCCTGGCCGCTGCCGACCAGCAGCGCTCCGACGCCACCCTCGAGATCGGCGATGCGCCGCTCGGCCGCCGCCGCCGTCGGGTTGCCGACGCGCGTGTAGCTGAAGCCCGTGGCGGGGTCGGCGAAGCGGCCCTCGCCGTCGGCGATGTCGTCGAACTCGAACCCGGCGGTCAGATAGATCGGTGTCGCGCGCGAGCCGTACGCGTCGAAACCGCGGGCCCCCGCGTGCAACTGACGCGTCGCGAAGGCGAGGGATTCGGGGTTGTTCTCCAGAGCGGACATGGAGGGAAGAGTACGGCGGGCGACCGAGGCGGCGCTTTCGTCTCGTCATGCGGAGTCACGCGGCGCCTGTCGGCCGCCCTCGTGTGTCGCCCTGTGTTCTCATGTGTCGCCCTGTGTTCTCGTGTTTCCGACTGTTTCGCCGGGGGAGGTGGGCCGGGGGCGGTCGTGGCGAGCATGGGGTCATGTCCCCCCTGGTGAGCGTCGACGACCTCGCCGCCGAACTCGCCGCGGACGCTCCCGTGCGGCTGCTGGATGTCCGGTGGCGGCTGGACCGCGCCGAAGGGCGGCCCGACTACGTGAGCGGGCACCTGCCCGGCGCTGTCTACGTCGACCTGGAGCGCGAGCTCGCTCGCCCCGGTGTTCCCGAGCAGGGGCGGCATCCGCTGCCCGGTCGCGCCGACCTCGAGGTCGCGATCCGACGCTGGGGTGTCACCGCGGGTGACCGTCTCGTCGCCTACGACGACAACGACGGCGTCGCGGCAGCCCGCGCATGGTGGTTGCTGCGCCGTCACGGCCTCGACATCCGCGTGCTCGACGGAGGTTTCCGGGCGTGGGTCGCATCGGGCCGACGTCTCGAGCGCAGTGATCGCGCCGCGGCGGCCGGCGATGTGGAGCTGCCGGAGGGGAGGGGCGGTCTCGCCGGTATCGACGAGGCGGCCGTCGCTCCGGCCCGAGGCGTGCTGCTCGACGTCCGCGCGCCACAGCACTACCGCGGTCAGACGGTCGGGGCCGACCCGGTCAGCGGGCACATCCCGGGCGCGCTCAATCTTCCTACGGTCGTCCACATCGCCCCGGACGGGTTGCTGCGAAGCCCCGACGAGATCCGTGCCTCGCTCGCAACAGTGGGCATCGGTCCCGACACGGATGTCGTCATCACGTGCAGTTCGGGAATCGCCTCGGCTCACACCGCCCTCGCCTTCGCCGTCGCCGGATACGGCCGTGCGCGGGTGTTCGCGGGATCGTGGAGCCAGTGGTCTCGCGACCGCGGCCGTCCGGTCGCGACCGGTCCCAGCCCGGCCGCCGCGATCGGCGTCGTCTAATAGACGACGATCTGATCTGACGACGATCAGTCGCGGAGGGCGGAGCCCTCGCTGAGGCGGTGCCACGTGCGGTTGTGGTAGACCAGTGCGTCGCCGTGACCGCCCGGCTCGACGTCGCGTTCGACGTGAGACTGCAGGGCGTGGCCGGCGATGACGATGGAGCCGCCCGCATCCATGCGCGACACGACCGCGCAACGGACCCACGCACGCACGCCGCGGTACACGGGCTCTCCCGTAGTCAGCCGTGACCAGGTCGAGGTGTCGGCGAAGCGATCGATGCCGCTCGTCGCGCCGAGCTTCGCGAGCGGAAGGTCGTCGGCGTCGAGGAGATGCACCACGACGGTCTCGGCCGTCGACAGCACCGCCGAGGCGGACGACTGCGCCGACACCGAGAACACCAGCAGCGGCGGGTCGGCGCTCACCGACGACACCGAGGTCGCCGTCAGCGCGACCGGGCCGTCGCCTGCGTCAGCCGTGATGACGGCGACACCGCCGGGGTGCCCGCGGAAGAGCGTCTTGAAGTCATCGGCGGACAGCGAGCCGCCCAGATGACGGGAGGGGTGCTCCGCGGACGGGTCGATGTTCGGCTGAGACATGATCACGACGTTAGTAACCACGAAGGCTCACCACATGTTCCGTGAACGTCGGAGACGATCGATGACGCCATGTAACGTTCCCCGCGTGACGACGAAACCCCACGACGGATGGTCGCGCCGGTACGGCTCGGCTGCGCCCCACGACGACCTTCCGCGCAACGACGTGCTCGACCTGCTCTACCGTCACCGTTCCGTGCGCCGGTTCGCGCCCGGCGAGATCGACGATGCGACACTGACCGCGATCGTCGCCGCGGCGCAGTCGGCGTCGACGAGCTCGAACCTGCAGGCGTGGTCGGTCATCGAGGTGCGCGACCCCGAGCGGCTCGACGCGCTCGCGACGCTCGCCGGCGACCAGGACTTCATCCGCCGGGGCGGCGTCTTCCTCGTCTTCGTCGCGGACTGGGCCCGCGCGCGCGAGCTCGCACACCGAGCGGGGGAGAGGTCGGACGCCGTCGAGTACATCGAGAGCACGATCGTCGGCTTCATCGACGCGGCGCTCGCCGCCCAGAACGCCGTCGTCGCGGCGGAGTCGCTGGGGCTCGGCGCCGTCTACGTCGGAGCCGTCCGAAACCACCCCGAGCAGATCGCCGACCTGCTCGAGCTTCCCGTGGGCGCCTTCCCCGCGTTCGGTCTCGTGCTCGGTCGCCCCGACCCGGACGATCGCGCCGGGGTGAAGCCGCGATTGCCGCAGCGGGTCGTCCGTCACCGCGAGACCTACCGCATGCCGGTCGACGCCGACATCGCCGCATACGAGGAGGCCGTCACGGCGTACTACCGCGCGCAGGGCGAGCCGCGGGGCTGGCTGCGCGCCGCGATCGCGCGGGTGCGGGATGCCGCCAGCCTGCACGGGCGTCACACGCTGCGCAGCTCTCTCGAGCGGCGCGGGCTGTCGTCGCGCTGAGCTCGACGGGCGGAACCCTCGACAGCGCCCCGGCCCTGGCCTAGGGTGGACGCGTGCAGACCTGTCGTTGTTGTCGCTGAGCGCCGCCGCGCTCACCTCAGACGACCCCGACAGCACCCGCGCCTCTGAGCGCGCGGACACCGTGAGGACACCCTCGTGCGCTACGCAGAGAACATCGCCGAACTCGTCGGCAACACACCCCTGGTCCGGCTGAACCGTGTCGCCGCGTCGACGCGGGCGACCGTGCTCGCCAAGATCGAGTACTTCAACCCGGGCAGTTCGGCGAAGGACCGCATCGCCGCGAGGATCATCGAGGCCGCCGAGCGCGACGGCTCGCTGCGGCCGGGGGGAACGATCGTCGAACCCACGAGCGGCAACACCGGTGTCGGCCTCGCTCTCGTCGCGCAGCAGCGGGGATATCGGATGGTCTTCGTCGTTCCCGACAAGTTCGCGGGCGAGAAGGTCGCGGTGCTGAAGGCATACGGAGCCGAGATCGTCATGACTCCCACGAGCGTGCCGCCCGAGCATCCGGATTCGTACTACAGCGTCTCAGACCGGCTCGCGCGGGAGATCCCCGGCGCGTTCAAGCCCAACCAGTTCGCCAACGCCGCAGGACCCCGCGCGCACTACGAGACGACTGGACCCGAGATCTGGCGCGACACGGACGGACGCGTGACGCACTTCGTCGCCGGTGTCGGCACGGGCGGCACGATCACGGGCACCGGCCGGTACCTCCGCGAGGCCTCTTCCGGAGCCGTCACGATCGTCGGCGCCGACCCCGACGGCTCGATCTACAGCGGCGACGTCGGCCGGTACCTCGTCGAAGGCGTCGGTGAGGACTTCTGGCCCGAGACCTTCGACCCTTCGATGGTCGACCGTTACGAGCGGGTGGGCGATCGCGAGTCGTTCGCGATGACGCGTCGCCTGGCGCGCGAGGAGGGTCTGCTCGTCGGCGGCTCGTCGGGCATGGCGGTGGTCGCCGCGCTTCGCACCGCCCGCGACCTCGGGTCCGACGACATCGTCGTCGTTCTGCTCCCCGACCACGGCCGCGGATATCTCTCGAAGATCTACGACGACGACTGGATGCGCGCCCACGGCTTCGCCGACCTCGTCGACGATCCCCACACCACCCCCGACACCAGGAGCGACGCATGACCACGCACGATTCCGCCCGCGGCCTCGCCAGCCTCGCGGTCCACGCCGGCCAGGAGTTCGACCCCACGACCGGCGCCGTCATCCCGCCGGTGCACTTCTCCACCACCTTCACCCAGGACGGGATCGGGGGCCTCCGCGGCGGGTACGAGTACGGCCGTTCGGGCAACCCGACGCGCACGGCGCTCCAGGTGCAGCTCGCCGCGCTCGAGGGCGGAGCTCACGGCTTCTCGTTCGCGTCGGGGCTCGCCGCTGAGGACGTGCTGCTGCGTGCCGCGCTGACGCCCGGCGACGAGGTGCTGCTCGGCAACGACGTCTACGGGGGCACACATCGTCTCATCGCGCGTGTCCTGGCTCCCTGGGGTGTCAAGCTGCGCGTGGTCGACATGAGCGACCTCGCCGCCGTGCGGGCCGCGGTCGCCGAGCGCGCGCCCCGCGTGCTGTGGGTCGAGACGCCGTCCAACCCGCTGCTGCGCATCACCGATATCGCCGGGCTCGCAGCCATCGGTCATGAGGCCGGCTCGCTCGTCGTCGTCGACAACACCTTCGCGACACCGGCGCTGCAGCGCCCCCTCGAACTCGGCGCCGATGTGGTCGTGCACTCGACGACGAAATACCTCGGCGGACACTCGGATGTCGTCGGCGGCGCACTCGTGCTCGACGATGACGCGCTCGCCGAGAAGATCGGCTTCCTGCAGTACGCCGCCGGCGCGGTGTCGGGGCCGATGGATGCCTGGCTCACCACGCGCGGCATCAAGACGCTCGACGTCCGTATGCAGCGCCACAGCGAGAACGCGGGCGCGATCGCAGCGTTCCTCGAGGGACACGAGCGCGTGGCTCGCGTGTTCTATCCCGGTCTCGCCTCGCACCCGGGGCACGAGCTCGCGGCATCGCAGATGATCCGTTTCGGCGGCATGCTCTCGCTCGCGCTCGAGTCGGGTGAGGCGGCACGTCGCTTCGCCGAGTCCACGCGGCTGTTCCAGCTCGCTGAGTCGCTCGGCGGGGTCGAGTCGCTCGTGAACTACCCCGATGCGATGACCCACGCGTCGGTCCGCGGCACCGAGGCCGCCGTGCCGGTCGAGGTCGTCCGGCTCTCGGTGGGCATCGAGTCGGTGGACGATCTGCTGGCCGACGTGGAGCAGGCGCTGCGCTGAACCCGCTGAGTGACCCGCTGTGCGGGCGGGGCGCTCAGCGCCGGAACAGCCGCCGGCGCCGGCGGGGTTCTGGTGGGGGAGCGGCGGATGCCGCGGCAGCCGCATCCCTGCGGCGCTGACGCCAGGCCGCGACCTCGCTCTCGACGTCGCGTGTGGGCGTCACGACGGGCGGTCCGCCCTGCAACTGGCGCCGGGCCTCGACGACGCGCCGGTTGAAATCGGCGACGTACTCGCGCACGTCGTCCTCGCGGGCGAGGGCGTCGGCGCGTTCGTCGAACTCCGCGTGCTCGATCCGCAGGGTCAGTGCCGGCGGACCGAGGCCGGTGAGCTGCTCGTCGCGGATCTTGCGTTTGATCCACCAGTCGGGATCGTGGCTCGGCCCGAGGTCGGCGATGGGCTTACCGGCCCCCGGCAGATCGTCGAAGTCGCCGCGGCGGATGGCCTGCTGGATCGCCGTCTCGATGTAGGCGGCGCGTTCGCGTGCGCCGGGCGCAGGCCTGTCCGACGTCGGGGAGGCGGGGGAATCGTCGCTCATATCGTTCTCCTCCTCCAGCGTAGATGTGCTCGCCTGGTCGATGCCGATGTCGCGAGACAATGGGGTAATGCCGCTCTCGCCCGGACCGACGCCCGACAGTTCCGGCCGGTGGCGGCGCGAAGCGGGTGAGCTGGGGCGCAGTCTCGCCCGGTTCGGCCCGTCGCCCGGGCCGCGCTGGCACCTGGGGCTGCAGGCAGCGATCGCGATGGCGCTGCCCGTCGTGGCGCTCTCGGCGCTGGGGCTCGAGAGCATCGCGCTGCTCGCCGCGACCGGCGCGTTCGCGACGCTCTACGGCGGGCGACTGACTCCCCGCGAGCGCGCGGGATTCGTGCCCATCGTCGCGGCGGTGCTGTGGGCGTGTGCAGCCCTCGGGGTCACGGCGGCAGCGGTCGGTCCGGTCGCGGTGGCCGTCGGCCTCGTCGTGGTCGCCGTCGCGGCATCCGTTCTGGTCTTCGGGCGCTCGGTGGGGCCCCCGGGCCCGCTGTTCGCGGTGCTCATCTACGGTCTGTCCGCACATGTCACGGCTCCGCAGGCGGCGCATGCGGTGCACCCGGCGCTGTACCTCGGCGTCCTCGCGGCGTCGCTCGCGTTCGGGTGGCTGGTCACCGCGGCGCCGCTCGTGCGGCGCTCGCACCGAGGAGCCCAGCCTCGAGCGCTGCGCTCCCTCTTCCCGGCCGCGCTCGGGACGGCGACGACGCGGACGCTGGTCGCGCGCACGGCGGCGGTCGCGGTCGTCGGCACCCTGATCGCGGTGATCGTCGATCCGGAGCGCGCCTATTGGATCGTCGGGGCGGGCCTCGCCGTGCTCGGGGTCAGCGCGAGCCGCCGCGTCGCGCTGTCGCGCGGCATCCACCGGGCGCTCGGCACCGCGGCCGGCGGCGCCGTCTTCCTCGCCGTCAGCATCGTGCCGCTCGGCGGTGTCGTGCTCGGCCTCGTGCTCGGGGCGCTGCAGTTCGTCATCGAGCTGGTGGTCGTGCGCCATTACGCTCTCGCGCTCGTCTTCATCACCCCGCTCGTGCTCCTCATCCTCAGCTCAGCGGGAGGTGGCGGTCCGGAGCTCGCCGTCGAGCGGGTGGTCGATACGGCGGTGGGCGTCGGGCTCGGCATCCTCAGCAGCCTGATCGTGGTGGGACCGCGTCGGTAGCTCGTTCGATACTCGGTATGCATATACTCGCAAATTACATACCCGGTATGCGAAAGGATGACCGTGTCGGTTCGACTCAGCCTTCTGGCGATCCTCGACCAGGGCCCGTGCTACGGCTATCAGCTGCGGGCGGAGTTCGATCGTCGCACCGGCTCGACGTGGCCGCTCAACGTCGGTCAGATCTACAACACGCTCGACCGGCTCGAGCGAGACGGGCTCGTCGAGAAGGGGGCCGTCGACGGTCAGGGGCATGTCTACTGGCAGATCACGGATGCCGGCCGAGCCGAGGTCGCGTCGTGGTTGGGGTCTCCCGTCGAGCGGCCCGCGGGCACGCGCGATGAGCTCGCGATCAAGCTCGCCGTCGCGGCGACGCTGCCCGGGATCGATGTGGGTGAGGTGATCCACGCCCAGCGGCGGGCGTCGCTTGCGCAGCTGCAGGCACTCACTGGTGCCGAGTACGCCGGCGCGAACCCCGACGGACCCGAGCAGCTCGCCTGGTCGCTCGTCGTCGACTCGATGATCTTCGCCGCCGAGGCCGAGGTGCGCTGGCTCGATCACACCGAGCAGCGCCTCGCGCAGCATCCCGGCCGCGCGATGGCGATCGAGCTGTCGACGGAGAAGCCCAAGCGCGGGCGGCCGGTCAAAGCCTGAGTTCAGCCGAGCCCACACCCGGTAGCCCAGAAATCGGGGCGGACCTCGGCGATGGGGGCGAGCTCGTCGCGCAGGCGGCGCCAGATCGCCAGGCCGGTCTCGAACGAGTCGGCGGGGACCGGGCCGTCGGGCCCCGCGTCCTGGATCGCGCCGTCCCAGGCGAGGAGATCCCGGGTCAGGTCATCGCTGATTCCGAGACTGCGCGGGTCGACGACGTACTCGTCCGTGAAGCTCTCCCACAGCGGGCTCGAGGCCCATCCCGAGAACATGCGGATGACGCGCCGTCCGTCGGGGAGCACGACCGGCTCGCCGCGACGGGAACGCGCCATCAGGTAGCGATCCTGCATCTCACGACGACGTTGCCATTCGACGCCGTCGGTCGGGGTGTCGTCGTAGTCGTAACCCGACAGCCAGACCAGACCCCGTTGCGCTCCCTCCCCACGGACCAGAGCGACCGACCAGAGGTGGCGATCGTCGTCGGAGAGGATGCGCATCTCGCGGAACACGGTGTCGATCGAGACGTCGACGATGTCGATGATCCGCGTGTCTTCTGCGTCGCAGGGGTAGACGAACACCCGGAATCTCGGGCCGAGATCCTCCCAGGTCGTGTCACGGCGATCGGCGAGCTCTGCGCGCATGACGCAGAGCCTACGGGGCCGGATGCCGCGCTCTCAGGCGACTGCCAGGAAACCGCCGCGATCCGCATGAGGGCGCGGATCGCCGTCGCTCCAAACGGGGGCGGATGCACGGTTTTCGCTCGGGGTGTCCAATCCGCCCCGGTGCCCGTCTCGGATAGCCCCACGTGCCGCAATCCAGCGGACGTGACGGAAGGAAGAGACATGCGTACGAACCTGAAGCGAGCAGCAATCTTCGGCACGGCGGGCCTCGGTGCAGCCGCGATCGCCACCGCCGGATTCGCTCTGCCCGCGTCGGCTGACGACACCACCGCGGTCGACTCGTCCACCACAGACACGACCACCACCACGGATGTCACGTCGTCCTTCGACGCGCTGTCGACGTGGATCGACAGCGTCCTCGAGGCCAACGGCACCGGAGTCGGCGAGGGTGCGAACATCGGCAACCTCGGGCTCGAGGGCGGCCTCGTCAACGGCCCGCTGATCAGCGACGTCGGCAACGGCGCACTGCTGTCGGGTAACGACGCCCCGATCGCCTCGGGCAACGACACCGCCGTGGAGGCCCCGATCGACGCCCCCGTCGTCTCCGGCAACGAGACCGGCAACGGCAACGAGGTCGGCACCGGCAACGAGGTGGGCAACGGCAACGAGGTCGGCACCGACCTCGGCAACGGCACGGACGTCGGCACCGGTGATGTCAGCACGGGCGACGTCACGAGCGGCATCGGCAGCACCGTCGACAACCTCGTCGGCGGCATCACCTCGGATGTGACCTCCGACGTCGACGACCTGGTCGGCGGCATCCTCGGCGACCGCTGATCCTCAGGACCGGATCCGACCGGGAGATCTCGAGGGGCGGCACGCGGCTTCGGCCGGTGCCGCCCTTCGGCGTGCCCGCTAGCCTGGCGCAGTGAGCGAAGCGATGCCCGGGCGGGCGCGAGTGGGTGTGCGGGATGTCGCGGCCGCTGCGGGCGTGTCGACGCAGACGGTCTCGCGTGTCATCAACGACCACCCCCACATCCGGCCCGAGACGCGCGAGCGCGTGATCACGGCGATGTCCGAGCTGGGCTACCGTGTCAACAACGCAGCCCGTGCCCTCGGCACCGCGACGACGCGGACGATCGGGGTGATCGCCTCCGACACCGACCTGTACGGCCCCGCGGCGGGCATCGGCGCCCTCGAGCGTGCGGCGCGCTCAGCAGGCCGGTGGATTGCCACGGCTTACGCCGACGGCTCCGACGCGGGCAGCGTCTCCGCTGCCGCCGATCATCTGCTCGCCCAGGGCGTGGACGGGATCGTCGTCGTGGCTCCGCATACCGCCGCCCTCGCGGTCCTCGCTGCGGCTTCCCTCGGAGTTCCCGTCGTGCCCCTGCATGCGCGGGTGGATGCAGCGGGGGAGCGCGCGAGCGGGGGCGATCGCGGCGCCGAGGGAGCGGCGCTGGCCGTCGACCACCTGCTGGATGCCGGGCACCGCCGCATCGCCCACCTGTCGGGCCCGGCTGCCTGGCTCGAGGCCGTCGCCCGCGACACCGGCGCGGAGTCTGCCCTCGCGCGCCGGGGACTGCAGATCGCGGGCCAGTGGCGCGGCGACTGGTCCGCCGGCTCGGGCGCTGCCCTGGCTCCCGAGATCGCGGGCGCGATCGGCGCCGCGGCAGGGCCGACCGCGGTCGTCGTCGCGAATGACCAGATGGCGCTCGGCTTGATCTCCGGGCTGGCTCGCCTCGGTCTGGATGTGCCCGCGGACGTCAGCGTGGTGGGTTTCGACGACCATCCCGACGCTGCGTTCTACCGGCCGGCCCTGACCACGGTGCGGCTCGACATCGCGGGGGAGGCGTGGAGATGCGTCCGTATCCTGCTGGGCGATGCCTCGCCCGCCGAGCCCACTCCGCCTCGACTCGTCGTGCGCGAATCGACTCGCGGGGTATGAGGCCGGGTGACCAGGTCTTCGACGCTCGCACGAAGCAGGTGTTACCGGTAACATGATCCCACCGCGGCACGACCAATGGAGGCATCCGTGACCCACACCGCCACGCGCGATCGATCCGCCGATCGCGACGACATCCTCGCCGGCCGCACCAGCCTGGGCATCGAGTTCGGCTCGACGCGCATCAAGGCGTGCCTCATCGGCCCGGATCCGGCACACGTCCTCGCGACCGGATCGCACGCGTGGGAGAACCGGTTCGAAGAGCGTCGCTGGACCTACGCCCTCGACGACGTGTGGTCAGGTCTCCAAGCCGCCTACGCCGACCTGACGGCCGCGGTCGAGTCCGCGTACGGCGTCGTGCCCGAGACTCTCGGGGCGATCGGGGTCTCGGCGATGATGCACGGCTACCTCGCCTTCGACGCTGACGACGAGCTGCTGGTGCCCTTCCGCACCTGGCGCAACACCAGTACCGGCCCGGCCGCCGCCGAGCTCACCGAGCTGCTCGGCATCAACATCCCGCTCCGCTGGTCGATCGCCCACCTGCACCAGGCGGTGCTCGACGGCGAGGCGCACGTCGACGACATCCGTCACGTGACCACCCTCGCCGGCTACGTGCACGCGCGACTGACCGGCGAGAAGGTGCTCGGCGTCGGTGACGCGTCGGGGATGTTCCCCATCGATCCGGCCACGCGCGACTACGACCAGCGCCGCGTCGACCTCTTCGACGCCCACTTGGCGGGCCGTCTTCCCGCCGGCGTTCGCTCGTTGCTGCCGGAGATCCGTGTCGCCGGGCAGGCCGCCGGTGCGCTCACCGACGCCGGCGCCGCACTGCTCGACCCGTCGGGGGCGCTGCACCCCGGCATCCCGTTCTGCCCTCCCGAGGGCGACGCCGGGACCGGCATGGTCGCCACCGCTGCGGTCGCGCCGCGCACGGGCAACGTCAGCGCCGGCACGAGCATCTTCGCCATGGTCGTCCTCGAGCGGCCGCTGCAGAGCACTCACCATGAGATCGACGTCGTCACGACGCCCGCGGGCGATCTCGTCGCGATGGTCCACTGTAACAACGGAGCGAGCGAGCTCGCGGCGTGGGTCGGGATGTTCGAGCGGTTCGCCGCAGCGTCGGGTTCGGAGCTCGGTGCGGACGGCGTCTACGACATCCTGTTCCGCGAGGCCCTCTCGGGCGAGCCGGACGCGGGCGGCCTGATCGCCTACAACCACCTCGCGGGCGAACCCATCGCCGGTACCGACGAGGGGCGTCCGCTCTTCGTCCGCACCCCCGACAGCCGCTTCACGCTCGCGAACGCGATCCGCGCGCAGCTGTACGGCGTCTTCGGCACCCTCGCGCTCGGTATGCGGGTGCTCGACCGCGAGGGTGTGCAGCTCGACCGGATGTTCGCCCACGGTGGCATGTTCCGCACCGCCGGCGTCGCCCAGCGGTTCCTCGCCGCCGCTCTCGGTGCCCCGGTGGCCGTCGGCGACACCGCCTCCGAGGGAGGCGCGTGGGGCATCGCCGTCCTCGCCGATTATCTCGTCCACGGCGACGGGCTCGATCTCGACGATTACCTCCGCGAGCGCGTCTTCGCGGCTGCGTCGATCGACGTCGCCGAGCCCGACGAGGCGGATGCCGCCGGCTTCGCCGCCTACCTCGATCGTTACGACGCGGGGCTCGCCGTCGAGCGTGCCGCCGTCGCCGCCCTCTCCTGACCCGTCCGATACCACCGGAAGAAGAACAATGACCCTCTCCACCTCTCTCGAGCAGTACACCGTCTGGTTCGTGACGGGCAGTCAGAACCTCTACGGCGAGGAGACCCTCCGCCAGGTCGCCGAGCAGTCGCAGCAGGTCGTCGCCGGCCTCGCCGGGCTGCCGGTGCGTGTCGAGTGGAAGCCCGTCCTGAAGGACTCCGAGTCGATCCGCCGGCTCGCGCTCGACGCGAACGCCGACGACTCGGTGATCGGCGTCATCGCGTGGATGCACACGTTCAGCCCGGCCAAGATGTGGATCACGGGTCTCGACGCCCTGCGCAAGCCGCTGCTGCACCTGCACACGCAGGCCAACGTCGAGCTGCCGTGGGCCGACATCGACTTCGACTTCATGAACCTCAACCAGGCCGCCCACGGCGACCGCGAGTTCGGCTACATCCAGACGCGTCTCGGCGTCTCGCGCAAGACCGTCGTCGGGCACGTCTCCAACCCCGAGGTCACCCGCCAGATCGAGGACTGGCAGCGGGCCGCGGCCGGTTGGCAGGCCGCCCGCACGCTCAAGCTCGCGCGCTTCGGCGACAACATGCGCTACGTCGCGGTGACCGAGGGCGACAAGACCGAGGCCGAGCTGCAGTTCGGCGTGCAGGTCAACACGTGGGGCGTGAACGAGCTGGCGGAGGCCGTGGCCGCGGCATCCGACGCCGACGTCGATGCGCTGGTCGAGGTCTATCTCGCGCAGTACGACGTCGCGGACGAGCTGCTCCCGGGAGCCGAGCGGCACCAGTCGCTGCGCGACGGCGCGGCGATCGAGATCGGGCTGCGCTCGTTCCTCGAGAGCGGCGGCTTCGGGGCGTTCACCACATCGTTCGAAGATCTCGGCGACCTGAAGCAGCTGCCCGGCCTCGCCGTCCAGCGCCTCATGGCCGAGGGGTACGGCTTCGGCGCCGAGGGCGACTGGAAGACCGCGATCCTCGTGCGCGTCGCCAATGTCATGGGTTCGGGTCTGCCCGGTGGGGCGAGCCTCATGGAGGACTACACCTACGACCTCGTTCCCGGTTCTGAGCGCATCCTCGGGGCGCACATGCTCGAGGTGTCGCCGTCGCTGACGACCGCGAAGCCCCGTCTGGAGATCCACCCGCTGGGCATCGGCGGCAAGGACGACCCGGTGCGCCTCGTCTTCACCGCCGACCCGGGTCCCGCGCTCGTCGTGGCGATGAGCGACATGCGCGACCGGTTCCGTCTGACGGCGAACGTCGTCGAGAACGTCGAGGCTCCCGACCTGCCGAAGCTGCCCGTAGGACGCGCGATCTGGAAGCCGGCGCCCGACTTCGCCACGTCCGCCGCGTGCTGGCTCGCAGCCGGTGCCGCCCACCACACGGTCATGACGACGGCGGTCGGCATCGAGGTGTTCCGCGACTTCGCCGAGATCGCCGGGACGGAGCTCGTGGTCATCGACGACGACACGACGGTGCGAGGATTCCAGAAGGAGCTCCGCTGGAACCAGGCCTACTACCGCCTGGCCCGCGGACTGTGAGCTCTGAGAACCAGAATCGAGAGGGGACGCCCGTGGCGGCATCCGGAACGTCGTACGTGCTGCGATTCGGCGACGCCGAGGCGATCGTGGCGAGCGTGGGAGCGTCGCTGCGCTCCTTCCGGGTCGCCGGACGCGACCTCGTCGTGCCCTACGGCGAGGACGAGGTGCGTCCGGGTTACCGCGGCGCGACGCTCGCGCCGTGGCCGAACCGGGTCGTCGACGGCCAGTACGAGGTGGACGGCACGCGCTACCGCCTCGCCCTGACCGAACCCGAGCGGCACCATGCGCTGCACGGCCTGGTGGCCTGGCTCGACTTCGAGCCCGTGGTCGTCGCCGCCGATCACGTGACGCTCGGCGCCACGATCGTCGCGCAGACGGCCTACCCGTGGACGGTGCGCGTCGAGACGACCTACCGGCTCGGCGCCGACGGATTGACGCAGACGGTGCGCGCGACGAACGAGAGTACGGATGCCGCGCCTTTCGGCACGGGGCCGCATCCCTATCTCGTCGCCGGGTCGTCGCCGCTCGACGAGTGGACGCTCGAGCTTCCCGCCGCACGCGTGCTCGAGGTGACGCCTGATCGGTTGTCGCCGGTCGCGCTGGCCGATGTCTCGGATATCGCCGAGTTCGACTTCCGAGAGCCGCGGGCGCTGGGCGCCGTCGAGATCGACCATGCGTTCACGGGGCTCTCGCGTACCGATGACAGCGTGGCAACCGTGCGGGTGACCGATCCGTCGGGCACCGGCGTCGCGATCTCGTGGGATTCCGCGTGTCCCTGGGTGCAGGTGCACACCGCCGACCTTCCCGGGGGACCGGCGCAGCCGGGGCACCGTGCGGGTCTCGCGGTCGAGCCGATGACGTGCGCGCCGGATGCGTTCAACGCCGCACGCTACGACTACGACGCGGGACTCATCTTCATCGCTCCCGCCGAGACGGTCGAGGCTTCCTGGCGCATCAGCGCGATCTGATCCCGCGGCTGGGTCGCCGAGCGCCGGGTCTCAGTGACTGTGCTCGGTGGAGAAGAGCGGGTGGTCGGAGTGGCTCGGCGCAGCGCGGCCGGCCTCCGTCGCGCCCAGTGCCGGTGTGACGAGTCCGGCGACGATGACGCAGCCCGCGACGAGTCCGATGACGCTCGTCCGTGGTGCGACTCGGGCGTCGGCGGGAGAGGTGTCGGCTGACGCTGAGCGCGCCCGCCGTACGACGGCCGCCGCCGCTACGCCGTACGCGACGTGGAGAAGGGCGGTCACGCCGACGGCGTGCACGCTGATGCGCATCGGGTCCGCCGCAAGAGCAAGCCCCGACATCACCGTGCCGACGACGGCGATGGCCATCGCGACGCGGGGAGCGACGAGGCGGCCGCGCGTCAGGGCGGCGACGCCCCAACCCAGGGCGGCCGCCCCGACCGCGACCGCCAGGGCACCGACGCCGCGGTCGGCGGCTCCGGTGCCCTGGGTGATCATGCCCGCGCCCACGCCGAGCTGGAGCAGACCAGCCCCCCACGCGGCGAGCGTGGGCCAGGAGCGGGTGAGCGCGGCGGCGTTCATCAGATCGCGGCCGTGCGCGGGGCGGTGGCGCGGTCGGTGCCGAGGCCGACACCCAGCAGCACGAGGGCGCTGGCGAGGTGGAGGAAGTGGTCGGCGGTGTTCAGGGCGAGCACGTTGGCGGCGCTGTCCTGGATGAAGAAGCCCACGATGCCGAGAAGCAGGTAGGCGGCACCGACCGTCGTGTTCACGCCCTTCGCGGCGCGGACGCCGGAGAGGCCGCCGATGAGCAGCGCGGCGCCGATCAGGAGGTGCGCGATGTTGTGCAGCGGGTTGACCTCGAAGATGCCGAGCAGCAGGCCACCCTCGGTGGCGATGAAGTCGACGCCCGCGGTCACGGTGAAGCCGAGGAGGCCGACGAGGATGTAGACGGCGCCGAAGATGATCGCCACGAGGCGGTTCGGTGATGTACGCATGAGGGTTCCCTCCCATTGGGCGACGGATGTCGCGGTGCTGCGGTTGTTCGGTGACAGTGGCAGATCGGTTTGCCTCTGGGTGGGCCCGGGGCGTCCGATCTTGTGTGGTCGTCGATATCGATGGGGAGTAATGCCCAGGCCGTGACGCGAGGCTACGGTCAGCGACTTCACGGCTCACAGGCCTTGTGCTGCCTTCATGGGCGGTGGTAGTGAGAATCGTGCGATTCGAGACGACGCTGTCCCAGTTCGGGAACAACACCGGCATCGAGGTGCCCTTCTCGGTGCTGGATGCCCTGGGCGGTGGGCGTCGTCCCGCCGTCTCCGTCACCGTCAACGGCTTCTCCTTCCGCAGTACGGTGGGTTCGATGCGCGGGCTCGCGCTGGTGCCGTTCTCCGCCGAGCGGCGGCGCGAGAGTGGCCTCGCGGGCGGGGATGCCATCGTCGTCGACATCGAGCTGGATGAGGCGCCTCGAGAGGTCGAGACGCCGGACGATCTGGTCGCCGCGCTGGCCGAAGCGGGGGCGACCGCGGCGTTCGACCGTCTGGCGCCGAGCGCGCGCAAGGCGCACGTCGTCAACGTCGAGTCGGCGAAGACGCCGGAGACCCGCGCGAGGCGGATCGCGGCGATCATCGCCAAGCTCGGCTGACACCTGCGCCCCATAGGATTGGGGTGAGGTGAGGAGGGGCAGCGTTGGCCACCCGTCAAGCGCGTACCAAGAGCTCGGAGATCGTCGCCGAAGGGCTGTACATCGCCTCCGCGGCGACCCGCCTGGCGCTCAAGAACGCCATCCTCGTCGACATCCTCGCCGATGGGCGCGATTTCGAGCCCGATCGCTTTCTCGACGACGCCCGCGATGCGCTGATCTCGCTCGCGGAGGAAGCCGAGGCCGACGCCGAGCGCACTCACCGAGAACGTAAGGCGGCGAGCGGCCGCTACAGCGACTCGAGCGGCACCCACGATTACCGCAGCCGCGATGTGTCGAACCTGCGACGGCGGCGCAAGCAGTCGCTGCGCATCGCCAAGGAGCTGCGTGAACGCGCGGCGGATGAGGGCGAGCTGCGCAAACTGATCGCCGACGCGCGCGAGGCCGCGTGGTCCGAGGTCGCCGGCAACATCGACCGGACCCTTCGCATCGAGGCGGCGCGGCCGGATCTCGAACCCGACTACGAGCGCATGCGCACGGCGCGCATGCAAGCTCTACGGATGGTCGATCTTCCGCGCTTGCGGTCGCAGCGTCGCAACGCGCAACGGCAGGTTGTCGAGCGCGACGAAGCCCTCGATTCCGCGGCCACGCCGGTGATCGACTAGCCGTTCCGCGCTCGATTCGCTCTTTGTGCGAGAGCGGGCTATGCTTGACGACGGCCCGGGAGACATTCCAGGCCATGCGCCCGTAGCTCAATGGATAGAGCATCTGACTACGGATCAGAAGGTTAGGGGTTCGAGTCCCTTCGGGCGCACACTGTGTTGAGACAGTGAACGAGAAGCCTCCGCTCTGCGGGGGCTTCTTTGTTTCTCTGGCGCCATCTGGCGTGACAGCATCGAGGACTTTGTTGTAGCTGTGTACATTCTCGGTGGCCATCGCGTAGCGTGGGCTCGTGACCGAACGGAACTGGGCCGGAACACACACCTTCGCCGCCGAAGGCGTGCTCGTGCCGACGACGATCGCCGAGGCGCAGCGACTCGTCGCGTCTCACGACCACGTCAGATCGCTGGGGACTCGGCATTCCTTCAACGACCTGGCCGACGCTGCCGGCGTTCTCCTCGACCTGACCGGGATCGATCCCGACATCGTCATCGATGAGGCGGCCCGCACCGTGACCGTGGGGGCCGGCACGCGGTACGCCGTCGTCGCTCGGCACCTCGCCGATCACGGGTGGGCGCTGCACAACATGGGGTCGCTGCCGCACATCTCCGTCGGGGGCGCGACGGCGACGTCGACGCACGGATCAGGCGATCGCAACGGTTCGCTCGCGACCGCCGTCCGCGCGCTGGAGTTCATCGACCCGGACGGCGAGCTGCGCACGGTCTCAGCGGGCGACGACGACTTTGCCGGGAGCGTCGTCCACCTCGGCGCGCTCGGGCCGGTCGTGCGCCTGACGCTCGCGATCGAACCCACGTACCGGGTTCGCCAGGACACGTATGCCGGGCTCACGTGGGACGACCTCTTCGAGCGGTTCGACGAGGTGACGGCATCCGGGTACAGCGTCAGCGTGTTCACGCGCTGGAACACGGCCGATGTCGGCGAGGTCTGGATCAAAGAGCGTCTCGACGAAACCTCGGCTCCCGACATGGCGGAGCGGCTGCTGAGTGCCCGTCGCGTGAGGACGAAGGCAGACTCGCCGGCCGCGGACGGGGTCGACAACACCACCGAGCAGGGTGGCGTGCCCGGCGACTGGTGCGAGCGTCTGCCGCACTTCCGTATCGACGCGACGCCGTCCAACGGCGACGAGATCCAGACCGAGTACTGGGTCGACCGGGCTGTGGCCGTCGAGGCCATCGCGGCCGTTCGTTCGATCGCCGACCGGGTCGAGCCGGCACTCCTCGTGACCGAGCTGCGTACCGTGGCGGCCGACGACCTCTGGCTCTCGCCCGGGTTCGGACGCGACAGCGTCTGCATCCACTTCACCTGGAAGAACGAACCGGATGCCGTTCGGGCGGCGATCTCTCACGTCGAGCGCGTGCTCGCACCGTTCGACGCTCGTCCGCACTGGGGCAAGGTCTTCTCGATGCCCATCGGCGACTCGCTTCCGCGCCTCGACGACTTCCGCGCGCTCGTCGCGCGGGTCGACCCGAACGGCAAGTTCTCGGGGCCGTACCTCGAACGGGTGCTGGGTATCCCGGCGCGGTGACCTGCCGCGCCGACCGGTCGCGTCAGGCGAACGGTCGAGACGCCTCGATGATGCGGCTGAGATCGACCGCGGCGCGGGTCCACGGCGAGATGCGGCCGTCGCTGGGCGTGGGTGCCGCCTCGACGACGCGGGCGAGTGCCGTCTCGGCCTCCTCGACCGCCGCCGGGGTCGCGGGATCGCGCACCGGCCGTGCCACCGCCCGCGCCGTGGCCCGTACCGCCTCGGCGAGCTCGGCGCGCAGCGGCTCTGCATCCGGGGTCAGGGGGAGGGCGTCGATCCCCTCGGCGAGCTCGATCGTCTGACGGACGGTGTTCTCGAGCGCTCTCAGGCGGCGCCCGTTCTCGGCCTCGATCCCGCGGCGTCGTCGGGCGAGCGGGTGGGCTTTGCGGCTGCGGGCGGCCTCGCGCACGTCGGCCGAGACGGCGTCGAGGATCTCTTGGAGATAGCGCTGGCCGGTCGCGTCGGTGGGCGCGCTGTCGGCGACGGAGGCGGCGAGCATCTCGAGGCGGTCCGAGACCGCGTCGCGCAGCTGCGACAGGCGGGTGGAGGCGCGTCGCAGGTACAGGGGCGGAACGATCGCGAGGTTGACGGCGACACCGATGACGACGCCGAACGCCATCGTGACGAGGTACGACACCGAGAAACCGCCGGCGTCGTTCGCTCCCAGCAGCAGCACGAACAACGCCGCGATGGCGATCCAGTCCCGGCCGGTGCCGAGCGCCCGGATGCCGCCGACAGCCACGCCCGCGGCGACGACGATCGCGACACCCAGGATGCGGGGGCTCGGGCCCGAGACGATCCACAGGCCCGCGAGCCCGATCGCGATGCCGATCGCCAGCCCGCCGACCGCTTGCAGTCCGGCCTTGGCCGAGTCGGCGATCGTCGGGTACATGCTGACGAGCACGCCGAGCGGTGCGTAGTAGGAGTACTCGTCGTGCGCGAAGGGGACGAACGGTGCGAGGTACCAGGCGATGGCGGCGGCGAGGGCCGTCTTGCCGGCCAGCAGCAGGCGCGAGACCGCGAAGGCCTCGCCGCCCGCGGTTCGCGCGGCGGCTTTGAGCGACGCCAGACGGGGGTGGGGTGCAGTGGTCATCGGTCGCGACGATAGGTGCGCCCCGGGTTCTCGCATATGCCCTTGACGTCGCCGGGCTCCTGCGGCAGATGCTGGCGTAGCCTGGGGGTGTGAGCGCTTACGTCTCGGCGTTCGAGCTGTTCTCCATCGGTGTAGGACCCTCGAGCTCCCACACGGTCGGACCGTTGCGCGCTGCCCGCGCCTTCGCGGTGGGGCTCGAAGCCGGTGGCCGGCTGAACGAGGTCGAGCGCGTCGGCTGTGTGCTGTACGGGTCGCTCGGGGCGACCGGGATCGGGCACGGCACGCCGGATGCCGTGGTCGCGGGGCTGCAGGGCCACGCGCCGGAGACCGTCGATCCCGATGTGGTTCGCGCGGCGTGGACGGACTGGGTCGACGGAGCGGTCCTTTCGCTCGCGGGGCGGCACCCGGTGTCGTTCTCGCGAAGCGACGTGTCCTTCGAGCCGCGGACGCGACTGCCCGAGCACCCGAACGCGATGACGCTCAACGCCTGGGATGCCGCAGGCGTGCTCGTCGCATCGGAGACCTACCTCTCGGTCGGGGGCGGTTTCATCCGCCGGGCGGGGACGGGCGAGCAATCGCACGCCGATGGTTCGCCGGGCCGGGATGTCGCATGGCCGTACCGCTTCGGCAGTGCCGCAGAGCTGCTGGAGCTGTGCGATCGCGATGGCCTGAGCATCGCCGGGCTGGCGCGCCGCAACGAGGAGGCGCTCCGGCCCGAGGCCGAGGTCGCCGCCGGCCTCGACGCGATCTGGGACGCCATGGCGGGGTGCGTCGAGGCGGGCCTGCGCGCCGAGGGCACATTGCCGGGGATGCTGCGGGTGCGGCGTCGCGCAGGTGCGATGCGCGCGCAGCTCGAGGCGGCCGAGGCCGCCGGTGGGCGCGAGCTCCCGGGGGAGTGGCTCGGCGCTTTCGCGCTCGCCGTCAACGAGGAGAACGCATCGGGGGGACGCGTGGTCACCGCGCCCACGAATGGGGCCGCGGGCATCCTCCCCGCCGTCGCGATGTACTGGTGGCGGTTCGCCGCGGAGTCGCGGCTCGGGTCGGAGGAGCTCGATCGCCGGCGCGGCATCCGGCGGTTTCTGCTGACCGCGACCGCGCTCGGCTCGCTCTTCAAGGCGAACGCGTCGATCTCGGGCGCGGAGGGCGGCTGCCAGGCGGAGGTGGGTTCCGCGTGCGCGATGGCGGCGGGCGGTCTGACGGCAGTCATGGGCGGCAATAGCGCGCAGATCGAGAACGCTGCGGAGATCGCCATGGAGCATCACCTGGGGCTCACGTGCGACCCGGTCGGCGGCCTCGTGCAGATTCCATGCATCGAGCGGAACGCGATCGCCGCGTCGACCGCGGTCACCGCGGCGCGCCTCGCCCTGCGCGGCGATGGGCAGCACTACGTCTCGCTCGACGCCGTCGTCGAGACGATGCGTCAGACCGGGATCGACATGTCGCACAAGTACAAGGAGACGAGCGAAGGCGGTCTCGCCGTCAACGTCGTCGAGTGCTGAGTGCCGCCCATGTGCCCCGCTCGTCGGGGCGCTGTTCGCCGTGCGAGAACCCTTGGCACTCGAAGGGAGGGAGTGCTAATCTGGATGCAGTTGAGCCGCTAAGGCTCAACTTTCAGATCTCAACACGAAGCATCAGAGAAGGGAAAGATCGATGGCTACTTACGACCCGTTCCGCGACCTCGACCGCATCGCCTCGAGCCTCTTCGACACGCGCCGCGGCCCCCGTCGCATGCCGATGGACCTCTACCGTGACGGCGACCACTACGTGATGACCGCCGACCTGCCCGGCATCGACCCGGGTTCGGTCGACATCGACGTCGACGGCCAGCTGCTGACGATCCGCGCCGAGCGCACGCTCGCGAGCGGTGACGGTGTGAAGTGGATCACGCGCGAGCGCGAGGCCGCCAGCTTCCTGCGTCAGCTGAACCTCGGTCAGGGCGTCGACACCGAGGGCATCGCCGCGACCTACAACAACGGTGTCCTGACGGTCACCATCCCGGTCAGCGAGAAGGCCAAGCCGCGGAAGGTGGAGGTCACGACCGACGCCGCCGCGCCGGTGGTGCCGATCGAGAACTGATCGACAACCGATCGCGCAGAACCTGCCGAAGCGCATGTCGTGACGCGTTCACAGCGCGCGTCGAGCGCACTGCATGACGGGCGGCCGCAGCCCCTTCGGGGGCGCGGCCGCCCTTTGCGTGTGCACAGCGACGGCAGGGTCTCAGGGTCGTCGCGGACTGACCTCAGCGAGGCAGCGATGCGTCGTGGGGCGCGCTGGCATAGTTTCGCCACGCCTGGGAAAAGTCGTGGTGCGCGCGAGTGCGCGACGCACCGGCTCAGAAGGGTGGTGGTTCGGGTGGCGGTGCCCCGCCAGTTCGACCGCCCCGCGGTGGATCGGTCGTGTCGGTCGTGTCGGTGGTGAAGCAGACCGCTGGTGTGGGTACGTCTTCGCGGTAGACCCTGCCGAGGGGTGAGGTCCATTCCAGGACTCCGCCGCCGACCTGCCGCACTTCCCACCGGGTGAATTGCTTCATGGAGTGGTGTCGTTGGCAGAGGTGGGCGAGGTTGTGGAGGTGGGTGTGGCCGCCGAGGGCGTAGTCGATGGTGTGGTCGAGTTCGCACCTGATCGCCGCCCGCCGGCATCCGGGGAACCGGCAGTGCTGATCACGGGCGGTGAGGAGTTTCTTCATCGCCATGGTGGGCCGGTACGTGTCGATCTCGACCGGGGTGCGGGTGACCGGGTCGATGAAGAGCCGGTCCCACTCGGTGACCTGTCCCGCGAGCAGCCGCGCGGTCTCGGCATCGACCAGCGCACCGCCGACGGCCTCGGCGGGGTGCTCGTCACGGCCCACCAGGGTCTCCGCGGTGAGGGTGACCTGCACGCGCGCCCGGATCGCCCCGAGCCCGCCGGCCCGGTCGGCCCCGTAGGTCGGGTCGACCACCGGTGCTCCGCCGAGGACGAGGTCGCCGAGGATGTCAGCACGCAGTTGATCCATCGTCCGGGCGTCTGGCGCCGCATCTGCCCCGGCGCCCGCAGCACCGGCCGAGGCAGCACCGGCCGCGGCAGCATCCGCCTCCACCGCATCACCGCAACCACCCGCCTCCGCGGCATCCGCCCGGGCGTCCTTCACCGACTGTCCCATCTGGGTGAGCCGGTCAAGCATCCCCACAGCGATGACGGTGGGGAGGTTGGCGACGAGGTTCGACATCCCGTCGGCCCCGTGGAACACCCGCACGCACCGCTCCACCGCCGCAGCACCATGCCGCTCCGTGAACGACTGGGGGTGCACCCGCGCCGCCAAAACCTCGAGCGCACCCCGCACCCGGGACGGTACATCCCGCTCGCACACGCCGATCGCCGCTTCCGCGAACGACTCCCGCACCTCGTCCGGCAGCCCCGCCCCGATCTTCACGACGACATCGACGTGTCCGCGTTCGATCCGCCGTTCCACCCACGCCTCGAACACGGCGGGGTAGTCGTCGATGACGGTCATCGCATGGTCGATCTCGCCCTGCAACCGCCGATCCGTCAACCGCGCCATCCCCGCCGCCTCGGCCGCAACCGATCGCAACTCCATGTCGGAGGCCATGCCCCGCACCCCATCGCGCCGGGCCTCCCGCAACGCCGACCGGCCCAGATCGGCCAACGCACGCATCCGCTCAACCTCGCCAGCATGGACAAGATCGAGCGCCTCCGCATACCGCGCGAACGCGAGCACCTGCGCGGGCGCGGCGTCATCGCATCGCACCCCACACATCTCGCCGCTCGATTCCATGTTCCCATTGTGGCAGCGGGGTACGACATTCAGGTCGAACTTTTGTACGACTGTGGGGGCAATTGATGACGGCGCCGCTGGGGAGGAGCAGGCGCCCGGCACCCCGGCCCCGGCGACACCGCACCCGAACCGAGCCAAGGCCCGTCACGAACGCGCTACGACACCACCCGCCGCGCCCGAAAGCCACTGGACCGGGCGCCGCAGATCAGGAGAGTCGGCGCAGCTTCGTCGTGAGCTGCTCGAGCTGCTCCAGTTCGTCGGTCGACAGCACCGACATCCGCTCGGCGATCGAACGTCCGTGAGCTGCCGCGAGGCGGCGGAACGCCGAGACGCCTTCGGGTGTCGCGGTGAGCATCGCGCCGCGGCCGTCGGTCGGGTCTCCGCATTTGGTGATGAGCCCGCGCGCGACCATCCGGTCGACGAGCCGCGACACGCTCGGCTGGCTGATGAGCATGTTCGCCGTGACGTCGCGCAGCCGCGCACGATGACCGGCGCCACGCACGACGGTCAAGAGCACGTCGTACTCGGCTTGCGTGAGCTCGTCGCCGGCGAAGTCGTTGCTGATGTCGTCGAAGATCTCGTGCTGTGCGCGGAAGAGACTCTCCCACGCTGCCACGGCACGACGACGATCGCTCATGGCGACAACTTTACTGCCCGCCTAAGCTGGTCGGCATGATCCGTCGCAGCCGGGCGGCAGTCGCGGTCGCGGTCCTCATGCTGATCACAGCAGTTTTCGCGCTGGCAGCACCGGCCGCGGCATCCGCCGACGAATCCGCCGATCTCGATGCGTTCGTCTTCGACTCGCTGTCCGTCGACTACACATTCACCCGCGACGACGACGGGACCGCACGCATGCGCGTCGTCGAGACGTTCGTCGCCGACTTCCCCGATTCGGATCAGAACCGCGGCATGCGGCGACTTCTTCCCGAGACCTACAACGGGCAGCCGCTGCATCCCGAGCTCATCTCGGTCACGGATGAGAACGGCGCGGCCCGGCCCGTCGAGACCGACAGCGAGGATGGCACGCTCGGCATCCTGACGCGAGGCGCTGCCTACCTGCACGGCCGGAACACGTTCGTGTTCACCTACGACCTCGAGAACGTCGTCTGGGACTTCCCCGACACGGGACTCGAGTTCTATTGGGACGTCAACGGCACCGACTGGAACCAGCCGTTCCGTCAGGTGACCGCGACGCTGCATGTCGATCCGACCATCGCGGACTCCCTCGCGGGACGTGAGGCCTGCTACGTCGGTGAGCAGGACAGCACCACCGCGTGCCCGGAGATCACCGCGTCGCCGGATGGCGCCACGATCACCGCGTCGGCGTCCGACCTGGCTCCGCATGAGACCCTCACCCTGGCGGTCGGGTTCGAAGCGGGTGCGTTCGAGACCTACGACACCTCGTTCGTGTCGTCGCCTCTCGGATGGCTTCAGTCCGGGTCGGTCGCGCTCCTCGCCGGCGCTACCGGCTGGGCGCTGCGGAACCGGCGCCGCTACCTCCGCGACGAGCCGGGGCGCCCCACGATCATCGCCGAGTACACCCCTCCCCGGGATATCGATGCTCTCGAGTCGGCGGTGCTGCTGAAGAAGACCTCGAAGGCGATCCCGGCCGAGGTGCTCGAGCAGGCGCTCGTCGGCTCGATCCGCATCGTCGACGACGGCAAGCATCGCTGGGGGCGGGCGAAGCTGCAGGCGGAACTGGTCGACCCGAAGCTGGCCGATCAGAACGGCCGGATGCTGCTGAGCGGGATGTTCCCGCACCACCGGCGCGGCGAGATCTACCGTTTCGGCTCGTCCGATACCCGGCTATCATCCGAGACGCAGCGCGCCCTCAAGCTCGCCGAGGACAACCTCAAGCGGCGCGACATGTACCGCACGGTTCCGGCCGGGGTTCGTGGCTGGCCGGTCGCCGCGTGCGTCGTGCTGGCCGGTCTCGTCATCCTGTTCGGCGCGCTGGCCCTGAGCTCGTACGTGCACCCGGCCCTCCCCGTGGTGGGGATCGTGCTGGCCGCGGCATCCTTCTTCGTCGTGATCTTCGCCGTCTCGGGCTCGCCGCTCTCGCGAGCCGGCGCCGAGACGCGTGATCACCTCCTGGGGCTCGACCTGTTCATTCGCTGGGCCGAAGAAGATCGCATCCGGATGCTGCAGTCGCCGGCGGGCGCTGAACGCGAGCCCGTGGCGACGGACGACCCGCGGGAGGTGCTGCGGATCTACGAGCGGCTGCTGCCGTACGCCGTGCTGTTCGGCCGCGAGAAGGAGTGGGCGGCCCACCTGACGGCGGCGTACGCCGCAGCCGGCGTGACCGCGCCGATCTGGTACTCCGGTTCCGGAGGGTTCGACGCCTCGTCGTTCGCGGCCGGCATCGGCACCCTGTCGTCGGCCGCCGCGTCGTCGTCGTCGACGGCTGGCGGGTCGAGCGGCGGCGGTTCAGCGGGCGGGGGAGGCGGCGGGGGTGGTGGCGGCGGCGCCTGAGTGACCGTCAGTCGGAGCCCCGCCGGGCGTCGCGAACGCAGTTGAGGGCCCGACCGAAGAGGCATTCGGTCGGGCCCTCGTCCCTTTGCACCAAGAGTTTCCTGCAATCACATGCCGGTGGCTGCCACAGCAAAACAGCTACCGTGCGAGCACTCTATAACGACGAGGTAACGACGAGCAAGGGTTTTCCGTTATCTCTTCGTAATCATTGAGAACACTGAGCCTGCGCCTCACCGACGTCGGGCTTTCGGCCTTCGAGGAGCCGCCGGTCTGTCAGGATGAGCGGGTGCACGCCCACGGCCGAGACACCGCCAGCGGACCCTTCGTGGTCACGCTCGTCGTCGACCTGCCGATCGCCAAGCCCGACGCGCTCGAGACGATCGCCTTCGTCTCGGACGGCGTCATCGAGAACGCGGGCACCGCGTTCCCCCGCGTCGGACTCGGCCGGGACGTATGGGCGGAGGTGCAGATCCCGAAGTTCGCCGACCCGCCCCCGCTGGCGGTGGACGTGTGCTCCGACGTGTCGTGGGATGCTGCGGCGACCGAGGCCGCGCGCCTGGCAGATGCACTGCGCCGCGTGGGCTGGTCGGTGCGGTCGCCCCGCTCGGACGAGATCTGACCCGCGCCCTCGGCGACGCCCACTCGGCGACGCTCACCCGGCGACGGCGAAGAGACCCGCCACGCCGGCGCCGTAGAGCACGAGCACGACGAGCGAGTCGACGCCCATCCCGGCGACGCGCCGTGCGGGCCGGAAGATGAGCCCGACGACATACACGAGGGTCAGCAGCGCGGCAAGCGCCGTGAGATAGATGTCGGCGCCGTTCGCTTGGGGCAGCACAGCCTGCCCCGAGATCAGTGTCGCCACGAGGAACAGCACCGGCAGGAAGGCGTTGCCGCCGAAGATGTCGCTCATCGCGAGGTTGTCGTCGCCCTGCCGGATCGCCTGCAGCCCCGTCGAGATCTCCGGCAGCGCGGTGGCCAGCGCGAGGACGGTGGCTCCGAACAGCACGCCCGACAGCCCGATCCCGTCGGCGATCGCGTCGCCGGATCGTTCGAGAACGACTCCCGCACCGAGGGTCGCGAGCGCCGAGACCACGAACACCACGACGACCGCGGGAGTGCTCATCGCATGATGCGGATGCTGCGGCTTCGCGCGCCGGTGGCCCGGCGTGTGCTCGCTCGCGCCCGGCGACGTGCCGTTCTCATGCCAGGGCAGATGCTTCCCGGCGCGCTGCACGAGGAAGAGCCCCGCGAGCCACAGCGCCGCGATGAGCACGACATCGGGGGTCACCCGTGCGACGACGAGGTCGCCGGGCAGCTGGCTGCCCGCCATCACCACGGCGAGCACGGCGACCACGACCACGGCTTCGAGCACGAGGACGAGCGATGCCGCACGATAGGTGAGCGGCCTGACCCCGCGCCCGCGCTTGCCGAACGCGTCGAGGATCACCAGTACGACCGTCTGCAGGGCGATGCCGCCGAGGATGTTGCCCACGGCGACCTCGAGGTTTCCCGAGATCGCGGCGCTGACGGTGATGGCGATCTCCGGCAGGTTCGTCGCCACAGCGAGCACGATCAGTCCACCGAAGGCACTGCCGATGTGCCATCGGTCGTCGAGCACGTCGGTCGACTTCGAGAGCTGGATGCCCGCCGCCCACACGACGGCCGCAGCGCCGACGAACATCACCAGGAGCAGCCACAGGGGCAGGTTCGACATGCCCTCAGTGCACACCCGTACCGCGGCATGCGCGTACCTCTTGCGCTCGCGGGCGCGAGAGACTCCGGTTCAGCCGGTCGGGCTCAGCGCAGCCAGCTGGAGCGCCCGAACCGCTCCCACCGCTCGACGATGTGCACGTCTCCGTCATCGGTGGTCTCGAGCACCGTGGCGCCGCCGATCACGACGTGCTCGACACGCGATTCGACCGCGAGGGGGTCGCCCGACCACAGCACGAGGTCGCCGTCGCGACCGGGCTCGAGAGCACCGACGCGATCGTCGAGACGCAGGATGCTGGCGGGGTTGGTCGTCAGCGCCTGCAGGGCGACGTCGGCCGGGAGGCCCTCGCGCACTGCCAGGATGGCCTGCAGCCGGATCTGGTCGATCGGCACAACGGGGTGATCGGTCGTGATCGCGACGGTGACGCCCGCCGCAGCGATCAGGGCGAGGGCCCCGATCGCACGGTCGCGCAGTTCGACCTTCGAGCGCGAGGTGAGCATCGGTCCGAAGATGACCGGGATGCCCTTCTCGGCCAGGACATCGGCGATCTTGTGGCCTTCGGTGCCGTGGTTGACGACGAGGCGGTAGCCGAACTCCTCGGCCAGACGGATCGCGGTGACGATGTCGTCGTGCCGGTGGCTGTGCTGGTCCCACAGGAGCGTGCCGTCGAGCACCTCCGCGAGCGTCTCTTTGCCGAGGTCGCGATCGAATGGTTCGCCCTTGGCTGCCGCGGCATCCCGTTTGGCCACGTAGTTCTGCGCATCGACGAAGGCGTCGCGCAGCACGGAGGCGACGCCCAGGCGGGTCGAGGGCGTCTGCTTCTTGTCACCGTAGACGCGCTTGGGGTTCTCGCCGAGGGCCGACTTCACCGACACGTTCTCGGCGATGACCTGTTCGTCGACGGTGCGCCCGCCCCAGGTCTTGATCGCGACCGTGCGTCCGCCGATCGGGTTGCCCGATCCCGGCTTGATGACGACGGACGTCACGCCGCCGCCCAATGCGTCGCGGAACCCGACCTCCTCGATGTCGATGCCGTCGAGTGCGCGGAAACGAGCGCCGTTCGGGTCGGTCATCTCGTTGGTGTCATTGCCCGACCAGCCTTCGCCGTCTTCGTGGACGCCGAGATGCCCGTGGGCCTCGACGAATCCGGGCAGCACCCAGCGCCCCGCGGCATCCACGATCTCGGCTCCGTCGGGAACGGGCGTCTCGGGTCCGCCGACGGCGGTGATCACGCCGTCGGTGACGACGACCGTCCCGCCCTCGATGACGGGTGCGGACACGGGGACGATGCGGCCGTTCACGACGGCGAGGGTGCGGGGGGCCATGACGTCGACCCTATGACGGGTGGTCACTGGAGGCAGAACTCGTTGCCCTCGGGGTCTGTCATCTGCCAGTAGCGCTCGGGCCACGCGCCCCACTGCTGCTCGACGAGCCGGACGACGCTCGCGCCGAGCGCGACGAGCCGATCCTTCTCGGCATCCACGGCCTGCGGAGAAGCACGGCGCTCGCCGTCTGCGGGGGCGACCGAGACGTCGATGTGCAGCCGGTTGCGCCCCGTCTTCGCGCCGTCGGCGTGATGGAAGTAGAGGCGCGGCCCGCGGCCGTCGGGATCTTCGGCGAGCCCTCGGCGGTCGAGATCGTCGTCGGTGAGACCGGCCTCGAGCTGCTGCCGGCGCATGTCGTCGGGCCAGTCGAGGCGGGGATAGCCGAAGACATCCGACCAGAAATGCGAGAGCGCCCGCGGGTCGTCTGCGTAGAAGGTGATGTTGCCGAGCCTGTTCACGGTGACCTCCTCGTCGCGACCGACGGTACCCCCGACCACCGACACCGGGTACACCCGACGTCGCCGCGAGGCAACGGGGCTGACCGCGGCCGGGCATCGTCGTAGCGTGAGCGGTTCACGAACTGCAGGGAGGAACCCTCATGAGTCTCAATGGAAACGTGCCCTTCGTCGCACCCGGTGAGATGCCGATCGACCCGATCGAGGAGGCCCCGACGCTCGAGGTCACGGGCGACGACCTCCTCGACGACGAGGCTCTCCCGGACGAGGACTGACCCGCCGGAACAGCGAAAGCGCACGTCCGCACGGTCTCCGCGTCAGCGGACCGTGCAGACGTGCGCTTTCGCCTGCTATCGGGTCAGTACCAGCCGGTCGACTGGGAGTGGCCCCACGCGCCGCACGGCGAGCCGTAGCGGCCGGAGATGTAGCCGAGGCCCCAGCGGACCTGCGTGACGGCACTGGTCTGCCAGTCGCCGCCGGCCGACGCCATCTTGCTGCCGGGGAGCGCCTGCGGGATGCCGTAGGCGCCGCTGCCGCTGTTGTAGGCCTGGTAGTTCCAGCCCGACTCCTTGTTCCAGAGGGAGACGAGGCACGAGAACTGGTCCTGGCCCCAACCGAACTCGCCGAGCATGCTGCTCGCGGCCTCCTGTGCGGCGCCGGGCGAGTTGTCACCCGTCGAGGCGACCGCAGAAGCAGCGGGCGCAGCCGACGACGAGGACGACGAACGCGAGCTGGTCGAGCGCTGTGCGGCCGCGGCGGCGGCGGCTTCTTCCTCGGCCTTGGCCTGTGCGGCGGCCTCGGCTGCTGCAGCCTCCTCAGCGGCGATGCGAGCGGCCTCCTCCTCGGCGGCCTTCTGCGCCTGCGCCGCCTCGAGGCGCCCGCGCAGGTCGGACGTCTCGGCCTGCACGTCATCGGTCGCGTCGACCAGCTTGTCGGTCAGGTCGGGGAGGAGCAGCGTCGGGATGACGTCGGTCTGCTTCAGACCCTCGATACGCTCACGCAGCTGCGCGGTGTCGATCGTCGTGTCGCCCTCGATGGGGAGGGCGGCCGCAGACACGTCGCCGGTCACGGTCGCGGCCTCGACGACGGATGCCTCGGCTGCGGCGACCGCGTCGCTCGTGGCCTGCTCGATCGCGCTGAGCGGCTTGGCCGTCGACGTCGCCGCCGCGGTCACGAGCGCGGCGCGCTGCATGACGGGGGCGGGACCCGAGGCGGTGGGAAGCGCGGCCGAGGCCGTCGTGCCGACGACCGCTGTCAGGCCCAGGGCCAGCCCGAGAGTGAGGGCGGCGGGGCGGACGAAGCGGCGGGATGCGGAGGTGGTGGAGCTGGTGGAGCTGGAGCTGGTGGAGCGCCGCAGGTCGCGGCGGGTGGGCTGGCTTGACGAAGAAGTCATGCGAACAGGGGCGGTCCTTCGATGTTTGCGGGCACCGCGACAGGCGGCGGGCGTCTCGGGCGGACGCACAAAACTCCCCGAGTCTGCGCGGTGAGTCTGGACGAGTCCCGGACAGTCCCTGGACGTAACCTGGGAGCGGGGGTGGGCCGACCCCGCGGCTCGGCGGGCTAATCTGGCCGGAACGACGGGCTGTGTCTGCTGTCCGACCGCCCGCGCCGAGGGAGGAAACCATGGCTGAAATCGAGAGCTTCACGCTGGACCACACCGCCGTGATCGCCCCTTATGTGCGGCGCATCGGGGTCGAGCACGGTCCGGGCGGCGGAACCATCACGAACTTCGACGTGCGGTTCGTGCAGCCCAACGCGGGCGAGATCCCGACCGCCGGCATCCACACCATCGAGCACATGCTCGCCGGCCTCCTCCGTGACCGCATCGACGGTGTCATCGACATCTCGCCCTTCGGTTGCCGCACCGGATTCCACCTGCTGATGTGGGGCGAGCCCGAGGTCGCCGACGTCGTCGCCGCGCTGACGGGGAGCCTGCGCTTCATCGCAGATGAGGCGGTCGAGGCCGACATCCCGGGCGTCTCCGCGCTCGAGTGCGGCAACTACCGCGACCACTCCCTGCACTCTGCCCGCGAGTGGTCGAGGACCGTGCTCGATCAGGGCATCAGCCTCGACGCCTTCTCCCGCGTCGGAGTCTGACGACCGCCCGACCGACCGATCGACCGACTGACCGCCGCGACGTGACCTCCCCTCGCCACCAGCGCGCGCTGAGAGCCGTCGCCGCCGCGACCCTGGCGACGTTCGTCGCGCTGCTCTCGCACGTCGCGGCGGGAGGCGAACCGCCTTCGCCCCTGGGCGCCGCGCTACCGTGGGCGCTCTCGCTGATGGTGAGCCTTCTCGTCGTCGGGCGGCGTCTCTCGGTCGTTCGCCTCGGGGTGGCCGTCACCGCCGCGCAGGCGCTCTTCCACGTCATGTTCGCGCTCGGGGTCGTCCCGCTTGCAGGCTCGACCCCGGGCGCGCCCGGCGCCGCGGGCCAGACGGGTCCGTTCAGCCTGCATGCGGGACATATGTCGCTGCCGGCATCCCTCGCTATACCCGGTGTGCCCGGTGGGCTGGCCGGGGTCGCACCGGATGCCGCGATGCTCGTGGCCCACGTGCTGGCCGCCGCGGTGACGACGCTTCTGCTCCATCGCGGCGAGCAGCTCGTCGCGGCCCTGTCGGACATCGCCCGGCGGATCGCGCTGCGACTGCGTACCGTGACCCGAGGCGCCCTCCCTCGCGTCCAGATGCCGCCGCGGGTGCGCCCGCTGACGGCGAGCGTCGGTATGCCGCGCCTCCGGGCTCTCCTGGCGGCTCCCGCCCGCCGCGGCCCGCCCGCACTCCTCGCTTCCTGACGCCTCGGCGACCGTCGGGGCGATGCGTCGTGCGCGCCGAACCTTCTCCGCGCGCCGGCACCCCGACGACCGAGGAGACCCATGTCCATCACCGAGTCGCGCACGCCCGCAGGCGGCGCCTCCGACCGCGACGGCGCACCCGTCACCCCGACGCGCGAACACGCTCCGCCCGCCCGTCGCCGGCCGTGGGCGATGCCGCTGCTGCTGCGCATCCACTTCTTCGCCGGCATCCTGGTCGGCCCGTTCATCCTGATCGCCGCCCTCAGCGGCGCGGTCTACGTCGTGACGCCGCAGCTCGAGCGCGTCGTCTACTCCCACGAGCTCAGCGCACCTGTCACCGAGGCGACACTCTCGATCGGCGACCAGGTCCGTATCGCGGAAACGTACATCGGCGATGCCGCGGCCCTCGCCGCTGTCCGGCCCGCGCCGGAAGCCGGCGACACGACGCGCGTCATGTTCGCGCAGGAGGGCCTCGGCCCGAGCGAGACCCGTGCCGTCTTCATCGACCCCGGCACCGGCGAGATCCGCGGCGACCTCACGGTGTACGGCACGAGCGGAGCGCTGCCCATCCGCGCGTGGGTGAGCGATCTGCACCGCAACCTCCACCTCGGCGAGCCCGGTCGCCTCTACAGTGAGGTCGCCGCCTCATGGCTCGGCATCGTCGTCGTGGTAGGACTCGCCCTCTGGCTGGCGCGGCTGCGCCGGGCGCGCGTGAAGAAGGACCTGCTCCGTCCGAAGCGCGGCGCCACAGGCTATCGCAGGGTCTTCGGATGGCATGCGTCGCTCGGGGTGTGGCTCGTCGTCGGGGCGCTCTTCCTCTCGGCGTCGGGCATCACGTGGTCGACCTACGGCGGAGCGAACGTCTCGACGCTTCGTGCCGCGCTGTCGTGGCAGAACCCGACGCTGACGACTGACCTCGGCGACGCCGCTTCGGCCGCCGGATCGAGCGCCGGTGCCCACGCCGACCACGGCGTCGTCGCGGCGCCGACGGCGACCGTTTCGCCCGACACGTTCGACGACGTGCTCGCCGTCGCCCGCACCGAGAACGTGAACGTCGGGCTGATCGAGATCCGGCCGCCCGCCTCGGCGGGGCAGGCCTGGGTCGTCCAGGAGATCCAGCGGAGCTTCCCGATCGAGGTCGATGCGGTCGCGGTCGACGGCGACACGCTCGCGGTCGTCGATCGGGTGGATTTCGCCGACTACCCCGTCATGGCGAAGCTCGCGCGCTGGGCCGTCGACCTCCACATGGGATCGATGTTCGGGCTCGTGAACCAGCTCGTCCTGTTCGTCGTCGCCGCGGGCATCGCCGTGATGGTCGTGCTGGGCTACCTCATGTGGTGGAGACGCCGCCCCACGCGCGACGGTGCCCGTCGAATGGGAGCGGTTCCCGGCGACGCACTGCCGAACGCACCGGTGTGGGCGGTCGCCCTCGTCGTCGCCGCCGCGATCGGCATCGGATACGCCCTTCCTCTCGTCGGGGTGCCACTCGCGGCATTCGTGATCGGCGATGCGATCGTGCAGGGGATCCGAGCCCGACGTGCGCCGAAATCTTCGTCCGGGGGAGCGGAAGCGAGTGTGGTCAGGCCATGACGGGTCAACCCCTCGTTCCCGGCGAACTCTCAGGGTAAAGTTCCGGGCGAAGAACTCCGGCCACCCGTCGGAGAACAGGAGAAGAGCCATGGCGACAAGCCCCGCTGAATCGATCGTCGACGCCGTCGGCGGTCCCGGAAACATCGAGAGTCTGACGCACTGCGCCACGCGCCTGCGTTTCCAACTGCGCGATTCCTCGAACGTCGACCAGTCGACGGTCGAGGCGATCCCGGGCGTCATGGGCGCCGTTCCGCAGGCGGGAAACCGTTACCAGGTCGTCATCGGCGGTGCCGTCCAGAACGTCTACAACGACATCAACGCGCTCCCCGCGATGTCGGGCGCCGGTGGTGGCGCGGTCGACGAAGACGACATCGATTCGGTGAAGGCGCGCGAGCGGGCCAAGGGCCCTCGCGGCAAGGTCGCCTGGCTCGACTCCCTGTTCGAGTTCCTGTCCGACTCGTTCCGCCCCATCCTCGGCGCGCTGCTGGGCGCGTCGCTGTTCATCACTTTCATGGCGCTGATGGCGACGCTCGGTGTCATCCCGGCGTGGAACGCCCCGGGGGTCGTCCTCGACCCGTCGTGGCAGTTCGTCAACCTGATGTGGCAGTGCGTCTTCATCTTCCTGCCGCTCATGGTCGCCTACAACGCGGCCAAGAAGGTCGGCGCCGACCCGTGGGTCGGATTCGCGATCATGGCCGTCGTCATGCTGCCCCAGTTCTCGGGGCTGGCCAGCCACGAGAGCGCCCAGCAGATCAACTTCCTCGGGTCGGACATCACCACCGTCTCGGTGTTCGGTCTGCCGCTGACGGTCTTCGACTACAGCTCGCAGGTGTTCCCGCCGCTGCTCATGGCGGGCGTGCTCGGTCTGCTGTGGAAGGGGCTGCGCAAGATCATCCCCGAGAACATCCAGCTGATCTTCGTGCCGTTCCTGGCGATGCTGATCATGATCCCGCTCACGGCCTTCCTCATCGGCCCTATCGGCGTGTACGCGGGTGCCGGTCTCGCGAACCTCCTGAGCTCGATCAACGACTTCTCGCCGTTCATCTTCGCGATCGTCATCCCGCTCGCGTACCCCTTCATGGTGCCGCTCGGCCTGCACTGGCCGATCAACGCGGTCATGCTGCTGAACATCCAGACCCTCGGGTACGACTTCATTCAGGGCCCCATGGGCGCGTGGAACTTCGCCTGCTTCGGAGCGACCGCCGGTGTGCTGTGGATCTCGTGGCGCGCCCGTGACAAGCAGATGCGCCAGACCGCGACGGGTGCCCTCGCGGCCGGTCTGCTCGGCGGCATCTCGGAGCCGTCGCTGTACGGCATCCACCTGCGGTTCAAGCGCATCTACCCCCGGATGCTCGTCGGATGCCTCGTGGGCGGCCTCATCATCGGCATCGGCGGCGGCGTGAAGACGCAGGCGTTCGTGTTCACCTCGCTCCTGACGATCCCGGCGTTCGACTCGGTCATCCTCTACGGCATCGCCGTGCTCTCCGCGTTCGTCGTGGCGATGGTGCTCGTCATCATCAGCGACTACCGCACGCCCGAGCAGCGCGCCGAGTTCGAGGCGCAGCGCGACAAGGCCAAGGCCGGTGCGACGGCTGCCGGTGCTGCGGCAGCGCCCGCCGGCGCAGGTGCGGCGACCACGACCGCGGGCTCGTCGACCACGACGCCCGCGGAGACGCCGCGGGGAACCGCGACCGCGACGCTCGAGAAGCCCGGCGCCACCGACGAGGTGTCTGCTGCGATCGAGATCGCATCGCCGCTCGACGGTACGGTGGTCCCGCTCTCCGAGGTGCCCGATCCGGTCTTCGGCGGAGGTGTCATGGGCCCCGGTGTGGCGATCGAGCCCACGGGCGACACGGTCGTCTCGCCCGGTGCCGGAACCGTCGCGGCGGCCCAGCCGACCGGCCACGCGTTCGGGCTCGAGCTCGACAACGGCGTGGAACTGCTCATCCACGTCGGCATCGACACCGTCAACCTGAAGGGCGAGGGCTTCGAGGTCCACGTCAAGGCGGGCGACCGCGTCGAGCAGGGCACGCCCCTGGTGTCGTTCGACCGCTCCGTGATCGAGAAGGCGGGCTACCCGCTGATCACACCGGTCATCGTCCTCAACGGCGACGCGTTCGCGACGGTCGACCCGGTGGGCCTGGGCGCGACGACGGCCGGCGCCCCGCTCCTGATCCTGGAGAAGTAACACCCCACCCCCGAACGTCGACTCGCCACGAATCGCGGATGCCGGACCTCCGGCATCCGCAGATTCTGGCGAGTCGACGTTTCTGTCGGCGGCGTCAGGGGAGGCGGCGGAGCAGGAGGACGCCGTCGCGCAAGTGCGGGGGACGGGCGGGGGCGGATGCGGCGGGTGCGGATGCTGCGGGGGAGGACGCGGATGCCGCGGGGGCTCGGCGCTCGACGATCTCCTCGCGCTCGACGACCCACTCGGCCGGATCGAGGTCGAGTGCGACGCGCTCCTCCGCAGGCGTCGCGAACGCCGGATGTTCGTGCGCGTCGGGTCCTCCGGGCTCGGCGGACGTGCCGCCGGTGTGCGACACCACGAGGAGCCGGCCGCCGGGAGCGACGTGGCGAAGGGCCGCGCGCAGAAGCGGGATACGGGAGAACCCCGGATCCCACGAGTGCAGGAAGCTCGTCGTCACCAGGTCGAACTCCCCGAGCTCCGCGGCGTCGATCTCGCCCGCGACGAACGTCGCCTCGAGCTGAGCGTTTCGGGCGGCGGCGCGGGCGCGTGCGACTGCCGTCGGCGACAGGTCGACACCGGTCACCGACCACCCGCGCGACGCGAGCCACAGCGCATCGCCGCCCTCGCCGCAGCCGAGGTCGAGCGCGGTCGTCGGGGTGAGTGAGCCCGCCGCCTCGAGCTCCGCGATCACGGTCGAGGTCGTCTCGTTGACCTGGCCCGACCAGACCCGGTCGGTCTCGGCGTAGCGGGCCTCCCAGTCGGCGGCGTGACCGCGGCGGCGCTCGACCGCCGCCTCGGCGTCGCGGGCGACGAGCGCGCCGTTGATCGCCGCGCCGGCCATCGATCCGGCGCCCATCGAGAGGGGGACGTTCGCCATCGGCGCCGCCACGTTGCCGGCAGCCCACACGAGGGGGTGGCTCGTGGCTCCCGCCGCGTCGACGGCGATGAACGAGCCGACCGGTCCGTCGGTGCGTGCGAGGTCGAGCTCGGCGACGAAGCCGTCTTGGGGTTCGAGCAGCCCGCCGGTGAAGATCGCGTCGATCGCGACGCGCTGTCCGTCGGCGGTCAGGACGGCGCCGATGGCACCGCCGTCGGCCTCCTCTGCCGCGTCGTCCGGGCCGGTCACGGCCACCACGGGTGAGGCGACGGTGCGGATGCCGCGGGCGCGAAGCCGCTCCCGGACGTCGTCGCCGAGCTCGCCCGCCGCGGCGGTGAAGGCCACGATGTCGGGGCTCCACTGCCGGAGCAGCTCGATCTGGTGCAGTCTCATCGGCGACGTCGCCAGCACACCGATGCGGCGATCGCGCACCTCCCACCCGTGGCAGTAGGGGCAGTGCAGCACGGTCCGGCCCCATCGCTCGGCGAGGCCCGGGATGTCGGGTAGATGGTCGGTGACCCCGGTGGCGATCAGGAGTGCGCGTGTCGTGAGGCGCTCATCGCCCGCGAGCACGACCTCGAGGCCGCCGTCGATCTCGCCGACCCGCTCGACGCGCGCGGTGCGGAAGCCGACGCCGTACGCTCCCGCCTCGTCGCGACCGCGTCGCCGCAGCTCCGCCGGCGCGGTGCCGTCGAAGCCCACGACGGCGTGCATGTGCTCGGCGAATCGGTTGCGCGGGCTGTCGGAGTCGACAACGAGCGTGCGGCGGCGGGCACGCCCGAGCATCTGCGCGGCGCTGAGGCCGGCAGGCCCCGCGCCGACGATGACGACGTCATGATCGAAGTTCTGCATGCCGACCAGCATCCGCCCGGTCGACGACTCTCAGCAAACATGTTTGCGAAAATGGCAAACTAGACGGATGACCGGACTCGACCAGATCGGACCGCGCCTGCGCGCTGCGCGGCAGGACCGCGGATTGACCCTCGACGAGCTCGCCGGGCGGGCAGGGATGTCGACGAGCACCCTCTCGCGCCTCGAGTCGGGCAAGCGGCAGGCGAACCTCGAGCTGCTCGTTCCTCTCACGCGGCAGCTCGGCATCCGCATCGACGACCTCGTGCCCGCCGAGCATCCCGACCCGCGCGTCCGGCGGCCGGCGACGACCAGGCACGGCCACGTGATCGCGCCGCTGACGCGGGAGAGTTCGCCCGTCCAGACCTACAAGGTGACCTATCCGCCCTCGGATACGGCGCCGGCGCCGCGGGTCCACGACGGATTCGAATGGTTCTACGTGCTGAGCGGGCGCGTCCGTCTCGTCCTCGGAGACCAGGAGCTCACGCTGTCACGGGGCGAGGCGGCGGAGTTCGACACGCGCACCCCTCACTCCATCAGCGCGGTCGGCGCGCGCCCCGCCGAGGTGATCAGCATCTTCAACGCCGCCGGTGAGCGTATGCACACCCTGACCGCCCCCGACTGACCCACGTCCTACCCGTCGACTCGCCAGATAGCGCGGATGCCGGGGTGCCGGCATCCGCTCTTCTTGGCGAGTCGACGGAAGGAAGGGGGAGGGGTCAGGAAGTGCGGTGGGTGCGGTAGTAGGCGAGGAGGGCCTGGGTCGAGGCGTCCTGCGCGGCGAGCGCGTCGGCGTCTCCCTCGATCGCGGGCGCGATCTGCAGGGCGAGCTGCTTGCCCAGCTCGACGCCCCACTGGTCGAATGAGTTGATGCCCCAGATCGTGCCCTGTGTGAAGGTGATGTGCTCGTAGAGCGCGATGAGCTCGCCGAGCACCTTCGGGGTCAGGGCGGGCGCGAAGATCGACGTCGTCGGGCGGTTCCCCGCGAACGTGCGGGCGGCCACGAGCGCACCGGTCGTGCCCTCGGCCTCGACCTCCTCGGCGGTCTTGCCGAACGCGAGTGCCTTGGTCTGCGCGAGGAAGTTCGCCAGGAACAGTCCGTGCACGTCGCGGCCGCCGTCGGTGAGCGGGTGGGCGGGGTTGACGAAGGCGATGAAGTCGGCCGGGATGAGCCGCGTGCCCTGGTGGATCAGCTGGTAGAAGGCGTGCTGGCCATTCGTGCCGGGTTCTCCCCAGAACACCTCACCGGTGTCGGAGGTGACGGGGCTGCCGTCCCACCGCACCGACTTGCCGTTGGACTCCATGGTGAGCTGCTGCAGGTACGCGGCGAAGCGGTGCAGCTGTTGCGCGTACGGGAGCACCGCGTGCGTCTGCGCGCCGAGGAAGTTGGTGTACCAGACGTTGAGCAGCCCCATGAGGACGGGCACGTTCTTCTCGAGCGGGGTGGATGCCACGTGCTCGTCGACCGCGTGGAATCCGGCGAGCAGGTCGCGGAACGCGTCGGGTCCGAGCTCGATCACGAGCGACAGGCCGATCGCCGAGTCGACGGAGTAGCGGCCGCCCACCCAGTCCCAGAAACCGAACGCGTTGGCGGGGTCGATGCCGAAGGCCTCGACCTTGTCGAGCGCGGTGGAGACGGCGACGAAGTGGTGCGCGACGGCATCGGTCTTCTTCGCCTCGCTGTCGTCGATCGCGCCGGCCTCCTGCAGGCCCGCCCACAGCCAGTCGCGTGCGAGACGCGCGTTGGTCAGGGTCTCGAGAGTGGTGAAGGTCTTCGACGCGACGATGAACAGCGTCGTCTCGGGGTCGAGGTCGGCGGTCTTGTCCGCGATGTCGAACGGGTCGATGTTCGACACGAATCGCGCCTGGATGCCGGCCGTCGCATAGGGGCGCAGCGCCTCGGAGATCATGACCGGCCCGAGGTCGGACCCGCCGATGCCGATGTTGACGACGTGGGTCACCTTCTTGCCGGTGATACCGGTCCATTCACCCGAACGAACCCGGTCGGCGAAGGCCGACATCTTCTCGAGCACCGCCTGGACGTCGGCGTCGATGTGCTGCCCGTCGACGACGAGCTCGGGTGAGGCGCCCGCGGGGCGACGCAACGCCGTGTGGAGCACGGCGCGGTCTTCGCTGGTGTTGATGTGCTCACCCGAGACCATGGCGGCGTAGCGTTCGGCGACGCCGGTCTGCTCGGCCAGGCGCACGAGGGCCGCGACGATCTCGTCGGTGACGAGGTTCTTCGACAGGTCGACGTGCAGATCGGCCAGCGGCAGGGTCAGGCGCTCGACGCGGTCCGGGTCGCTGTCGAACCAGCCGCGGAGGTCGGGGGTGAAGCCGTTCTTCAGCGACTCGAGGTCGGTCCAGGCGGCGGTGGTGGTGGCATCGATGGGAGCAGCGGTCACGCTCTCACGGTAGCCCCGGTGCCGCGTCCTCGTCCACGCGGCGCGGCGGGAGAACCCTCGACGACCCGCCCGTCGACGAGTCGGCAGATCGCGTCGACCTCGCCGAGCTCGGCCAGATCGTGTGTGACGGCGACGACGGCTGCGCCGGCGCGCGCCGCGACAGCGAGGGCGGATGCCACGGCCTCACGGGATGCCGCGTCGAGCCCGCTCATCGGTTCGTCGAGCAGCAGCAGGTCTGCTTCCTGGGCGAGGGCCTGTGCGATGTGCGCTCGTTGGCGCTGGCCTCCGGAGAGCTGGCCGAGCGGACGGCGGGCGAGGTGGGCCAGCCCAACGGTCTCGATCGCGTCCGCGATGCGTGCCCGATCGCTCCGCCGCAGCGGCAGGAACGCGCCGCGTTCGCGCCAGCGGCCCATCGCGACCAGGTCGCTCACGGTGAGGGGGAGGCGGGCGCCGTCGTTCGAGGTCTGCGGCACGAGACTCACCCGGATGCCGGGTTCCCGATGCGCTGTTCCCGAGGTGAGCGACAGGAGGCCCGCCGCGACGGCGACCAGTGTCGACTTCCCCGAGCCATTGGCGCCCACCACCGCCAGGACCTCGCCGCTGACGACGTCGAGGTCGATGCCGCGCAGGGCGATGTGGCCATCGAAGGCGACGGTCGCATCCCGCAGTTCGACGACGGGACGGCGACGAGCGGGAGACGCGGTCGAGCTGAGCATTGATCCAGTATTGCAAATGAAAACCGTTCTCACTTTCATGTATCGTCGTCGATCGTGTCCTTCCTCCTCGACCCCCTCGCCGTGACGTTCGTTCAGCGTGCGCTGCTCGGTGGCGCCCTCGTCGCGATCGTGTGCGGCATCGTCGGCACCTGGGTCGTGTTGCGCGGCATGGCCTTCCTGGGCGAGGCGATGGCGCACGGCATGCTTCCGGGTGTCGCCGTCGCGACCCTCACGGGATTTCCGCCGATGGCCGGTGCCGCCCTCAGCGCCGCGGTGATGTCGCTCGGCGTCGGTGCCCTGCAACGCCGCGGCAGGCTCTCCGCCGACACGAGCATCGGGTTGCTGTTCGTCGCGAGCCTCTCGCTCGGCATCATCGTCATCTCGGCGTCGCGGAGCTTCGCGACGGATGCCTCGGCGATCCTCTTCGGCGACATCCTCGCGATCGGCTCGTCCGAACTCGTTGCGCTCGCCGTCGCACTCCTCGTCACCGTCGTCGTCGCCGCCCTCGGGCATCGCTCTTTCGTCGCGCTGACCGTCGACCCGCGTCAGGCGCAGCTGCTGGGCCTCCACCCCCGCGCCGCGCACATCGTGCTCGTCGGACTCGTCACGCTGGCCGTCGTCTCGGCGTATCAGGCCGTCGGGTCGCTGCTCGTGGTGGGCATGCTGCTCGGCCCCGCCGTCGCGGCCGGCCAGTGGACCCGGCGCATCGTGCCCACGATGATCCTCGCCGCACTGATCGGCATCCTTTCGGTCGCCGCGGGCCTGCTCATCTCGTGGCATGCCGCCACCGCCGCGGGTGCCACGGTCGCGTTCACCGCGATCTGCTCCGGTGCGTTCTCAACCGGCATCCGCGCGATCACCCGTGCCTTCACCCGCCCCGACGGACGCCGCGCGCCGGCATCCGTCATCCCGAACACCCCGGAAAGGACCGCATGAGAACTCGTGCACCTCTCTCGCTCATCGCGCTCACGGCCGGAGCCGCTCTGCTCGCCGGCTGCCAAGCCACACCCTCCAGCACGCCCGCCGCGACCCCGGATACCCGTGCTTCGGCCCTCGGCGACGGTCACGGCGCCATCGCCGGGGCGCGCGAACTCGCCGAGCCGGCACTGCACCTCACGAGCATCGGCACCGACGGTGCCGTGCACCACCTCGACCTGATCGACGAGGAGTCCGAGGTGCTCGGTGACGTCGCCCCGGCCGACACGCTCGACAGCGAGGGGCGCTTCCTGTTCGCCGGTCGTGAGGGCGAGGTGTCGATCATCGACAGCGGGGTGTGGACCTGGAATCACATCGACCACTTCCACTACTACGAGGCCCCCGCCCGCCTCCTCGGCGAGGTGACCGGCTCCGGCACCCCGCGCACCGTCACGAGCGACCTCGGAGTGGGCGTGTACTTCGACGACGGCGACCGCGGCGGCGAGGCCGTGCTGCTCGACTTCGACGCGCTGAAGGAGGGCGACATCGTCGAGAGCTTCCGGCTCACGCTCGACGCGCCCGGCTCCTTTGTCGTGCCGAGCCCCGGAGGCGCCCTGATCGGCGACGCGGCCGCGGGCGAGATCCGTCGCGTCGACGCGACGGGGGCCGAACTCGGCACCACGCCCTGCGTCGATCCCGCGGGGTCTATCGCAACGAACGTCGGCGTCGTCGTCGGCTGCGCTGACGGTGCCGTGCTCGCCGTCTCGGATGCCGCGGGGACGTCTCTCGAGCGCATTCCGTACCCCGAGGGCGGGCCGAGCCGCGCCCTGTCATTCGCGAACCGCGAGGGCCGCCCCACCGTGGCCGGTCGTACCGAATCCTCGGCGTTCTGGCTGCTCGATACCCGCGAGCGCACGTGGACAGCGCACGACGCGGGTGAACCCCTCGTCCGCGTGACGGCGATCGACGACGCCGACGAGACGGTCGTCGCGCTCGCCGCCGACGGTTCGGTGATCGTCATCTCGGGCGCAACGGGGCAGCAGGTCTCCCGCACCGAGCCGCTGGTGGCGGCATCCGTCGCCGATCCGGCGCTCGCCCCCGGAGTCGACCTCGTCGCCGACCAGCGGCGCACCTACCTCAACGGGCCCGCCGAGCGAACGCTCTTCGAAATCGATCCCGCCGACGGCGGGCGGGTGGCCCGGAGCTTCACGACTGAGCATGCGCCCGCTTTCTTCGCGGAGACGGGCCGATGAGGCGGGTGACGCTGGCTCTCGGTCTCGTCGTCGCCGGAGTCGTCGCGCTCGCCGGCTGCGCCTCCGCGGACGATGACCGCCCGACTGTCGTCGTCACGACGAACATCCTCGGCGACATCGTGGAGAACCTCGCCGGCGACGAGCTGGACGTCGTGACGTTCATGCCTCCGGACGCCGATCCGCACTCGTTCGAGCTCTCGGCTCAGGACGCGGCGACGATGCGCAGTGCCGATCTCGTGGTTTCGAACGGGCTCGGGCTCGAAGAGGGTGTGCAGCATCACGTCGACGCGTCCGCCGCCGACGGTGTGGCTCAGTTCGTCGCGGGCGACCACGTCGAGACCCTCGGTTACCTCGACTCCGACGCCGTCGACCCGCACTTCTGGACCGATCCGACCCAGACCGCCCGCGTCGTCGACGCACTCGCGCCGGTCCTCGCCGAGCTCGCCGGCGCCGGCGGACAGGCCGTGACGGATGCCGGCGACGCGTACGTCGCGGAACTCGAGGCGGTCGATGCCGAGATGGCCGCAGGCCTGCAGGCCATCCCCGCCGAGCACCGCGCGCTCGTCACCAACCATCACGTGTTCGGTTACCTCGCGCGCCGTTACGACGTCCGCATCCTGGGGGCGGCCGTGCCGGGCGGCACGACGCTCGCAGCCCCCAGCGCGTCCGACCTGCAGGAGCTCGTCGACGCGATCGACGCCGCCGGCGTCCGCACGATCTTCGCCGACTCGTCGCAGCCCGACCGGCTCATGCGCGTCCTCGCCGATGAGGCCGGGCGCGACGTGGCGGTCGTGCCGCTGCTGACCGAGTCGCTCGCGCCGGAGGGGCAGCCCGGCGACACCTACCTCGACATGATGCGCCAGAACCTCCAGCGCATCACCGACGGCCTCACCCGATGAGGCATTTCCCTGGAAAGGAAACCCACCCCATGAAGAGAACCCTGCAGTTCGGCGCCCTCGCCGGCGCCGCAGCCCTGGTGCTGGCGGGATGCTCGTCCTCGCCCTCCGCGACCTCCAGCCCGTCCGGCGACGCGTCGACCGAGGCATCCGTCCCCGCCGGTCCCCGGGTCGCGCTCGGCTACGAAGGCGGTGTGCTCGTGCTCGGCGGCGACGAGCTCGAGGTGATCGGAGACTTCGATTCGGAGGACTTCATCCGACTCAATGCGGCCGGTGACGGCCGCCACGTCATGGTCACGACGTCGGAGGGCTTCCAGCTGCTCGACGTCCAGCAGCCCGAACTCACCGACCTCGTCGTCCCGGCGGCCGCCGCCGGCCACGTCGTCGTCCACGGCGGCAAGACCGTGCTCTACGACGACGCGACGAGCGATACGACGATCTTCGACACCGCCGCCCTCGGGTCGCTGAGCGGCGAGCTGCCCGACGCCGAGGTGATCCCCGGCGTCGAGGCGCACCACGGTGTCTCGGTCGAGCTCGAGGACGGCACGCTGCTGACCACCGTCGGCGGCGAGGCCGGGCGCACCGGCATCCGCGTGCTCGACGCGAATCGCGCCGAGATCGCCTCGAACGCCGACTGCCCGGGCGTCCACGGTGAGGGCACCGCCGAGGGGGAGCGCGTCGTGTTCGGCTGCGAGAACGGCGCGATCATCTACGACGGCGGCGAGATCACCAAGGTCACCTCGCCCGACTCCTATGGCCGGATCGGCAACGCCTTCGTCGCCGAGGACAGCCCGCTCGTCGTCATGGACTACAAGGACGACCCCGACGCCGAGGGCTACCTGTTGCGCAACATCGCTCTCGTCGACACCGAGGCGAAGTCGCTGACCAAGGTCGCGCTGCCCGCCGGCGTCGAGTACACCTTCCGCGGCATCGCGCGCGGGCCGTCCGCCGAGGCCGTGCTGATCGGCACCGACGGATCGCTGCACTGGATCGATCCCGCCACCGGCGGTGTCACGAAGTCGCTGCCCGTCGTCGACCCGTGGGAGGGCCCGGCCGAGTGGCAGGCTCCGCACCCGGCGGTCAAGGTCGCGGGAGACATCGCCTACATCACCGATCCGGCCGACAGCGAGCTCATCGCGGTCGATCTCACGACGGGTGAGATCGTGCAGACGGTGACGCTGCCGCACGTGCCGAACGAGATCGCCGCCGTCTCCTGACATGAGGCATGCCCGCATCCGCTCCGCCGCAGCGACGCTGCCGCGGGGCGGATGCGGTGCGTCCGACCCCGCCGTTAGCCTGGCGTCGTGCCGGCCGTCTCGACTTCGCAGCGCACCTACCGCTATCTGCGCCTGACCCTCGCGGGTGCGCCGATCGCGATCATGCTCGCGGTGCTCTTCGCGATCCCCGACGCGGGAGTGCTCCCCAGCGTCAGCCATTACTTCTATTCCTCGGCCCGCACCGTCTTCTCCGCCGCCCTGGTCACCGCCGCGGCCTGCCTGCTCGCGCTCTCCGGGCGGGGCCCGCAACGCGTGCTGTTGGATGTCGCGGCGCTCCTGGCCCCGCTCATCGCCATCATCCCCACGCCGGTCTCGCCCGGTGAGGTGCCCGGCGTCGTCGTCGACTGCGCCGCCGCCCCGTGCGTTCCCGTCGGGTTCACGGACGACCTCGACAACGCCGTGGCGACGTACCTCGCGATCGGCGCTGCCGTGCTCGCGATCGGGCTCGTGCTGGCCCGGCGGGGCGACATCGCCCTCCGCGACACCGGTCCGACCCTCGCTCTGGCGGCCGCGGTGCTGGCGGCCACGACCCTCGTCTGGACTCTCGCGCCCGACCAGCTCGTCCGCTACGGTCACGCCGTCGCGGCGTTCGGCTTCTTCATCCTCATCGCCCTCGTTGCGCTCGCCGAGGCGCTGCGGCCCTCCGATACGCACCCACCCGCGCGGCGGACGCGGATCGGGTACATCGTCGTCGCGGTCGCGCTGCTGCTCGACCTCGCCGCGACCGCCGTGTCGGCGATGCTCTTCGACCTCCCCGTCGTGCTGGCCGGAGAGCTCGTCGCCCTGGCGCTGTTCCTCGTGTTCTGGATGATGCAGACGGCCCAGAAGTGGTCGCTCGCCGACCCCGCGCTGCGAGCCTGACGAGCGACCCGAAACCCGTTCTTCTCCGTGTCGGCGACCGGGTCTACTGTTCGTCCCATGACCGCCCCGCTCAGCGCACTGGAGTCCTCGCGCATGCGCGCGTTCCACCAGGTGCTCGGCAATACTCTGCTCGCGAACGTGACCTCGAGCTTCCTCTGGTTCGCCCTGACGTTCTGGGCCTACCTCGCGACGGAGAACGTCCTGGCGACATCCATCATCGGCGGCTCGTACATGCTGCTCGTCGCCGTGTTCGGGGTGGTCTTCGGGGCCCTCGTCGACCACCTGAAGAAGAAGGCGGTGATGGTGCTCTCGAGCCTCATCACCCTCGCGACCTATCTCGGTGCCGGTGCGGTCTATCTGCTGTTCCCCGAGGCGGTCCTCGTCGATTGGGGCCGGCCCTGGTTCTGGATCTTCGCGGGGCTGATCCTCATCGGGGGAGTGGTCGAGAACCTGCGCAACATCGCGCTGTCGACCACCGTGACGCTTCTCGTGCCGGGCGACCGCCGCGACCGGGCGAACGGCCTGGTCGGAACCGTGCAAGGCGTGGCGTTCATCGTCACGAGCGTCTTCTCCGGCCTCTCGATCGGCCTGCTCGGAATGGGATGGACGGTCGTGATCGCGGTCACCGCGACGGCGCTCGCCCTCGGCCATCTGATGTTCGTGTCGATCCCCGAGCGCGGCGTCGCCGCGGCTCACGATGCCGCCACACCGGCCTTCACGTTCCGCGGTGTGATCCCGGCGATCCGCGCCGTGCCGGGCCTGCTGGCACTGATCCTGTTCACCACCATCAACAACCTCGTGGGCGGGGTCTTCATGGCTCTCATGGATCCCTACGGGCTGACGCTCTTCACTGTGGAGGCGTGGGGGATCGTGCTCGCGGTCACCGGCACCGGCTTCATCCTCGGCGGCGCCCTCGTCGCTGCGCGCGGACTCGGACGCAACCCCGTGCGTACGCTGCTTCTCGTCAACGTGGGCGTCGCCGTGCTGGGCATGACCTTCGCAATCCGCGAGTGGTGGTGGCTCTACGCACTCGGGATCTTCGTCTTCATGATGCTCATGCCCGTGGCCGAGGCTGCCGAGCAGACCGTCATCCAGCGCGTCGTGCCGTTCCATACCCAGGGGAGGGTCTTCGGCTTCGCGGCGTCGGTCGAGTCGGCGGCGTCGCCGATCTCGGCGTATCTGATCGGGCCGCTCGCGCAGTTCGGCCTCATCCCCTTCATGCGTACGGATACCGGTGAGCGCACCTTCGGCTGGTTGCTCGGCGGGGGCGAGGCGCGGGGCATCGCCCTGGCCTTCGTCGCCGCGAGCGCCCTCATGCTCGTCATCGTGCTCCTCGCCTTCGCCTCGCCGCAGTACCGGCGGCTGAGCCGGGCGTACGCCGAGGCGCCGCCGTCCGAGCCCGCGGCACCCGGGGGTGCGGATTCCAGCGAGGTCGCCCGGTCGTCGGGTGTGGCGCCGGCGGTCAGGCAGACCGACGCGGCGCCGTGAGCCCGAACACCGCGAGCAGCGCTGCGATCGCGACCATCGCGAGGGTGCATCCGGCGACACCGATCCAGCCGAGATCGTGGAAGGCATAGCCCAGGAGCCATCCGAACAGACTCGAGCCGCCGTAGTAACCGAGGTAGTACAGCGATGCGGCCTGAGCCCGGGTCTCCGGCCTCGCCGCCGCGGGAGCCCAGCCCGACGCGATCGCATGCGCGCCGAAGAAGCCCGCCGTCAGGATCAGCAGCCCCACCAGTACCGCGATGACGTGAGGCACCGCGGTCACGACGATGCCGATCGCCATGACCGCCAGCGCGGCGAGCAGTACCGCCAGGCGGCCGTACCGTGCCGCGAGCGACCCGGCCCAGGGCGAAGCGACGGTGCCGGCGAGGTAGGCGAGGAAGAGGAAGCTCACCACCCACAACGGCAACGAGTACGGCGGCGCGACGAGGTGGAACCCGAGGTAGTTGTACACGGCGACGAAGCCGCCCATGAGGAGGAACCCCTGAGCGTACAGAGCGAGCTGGCGGCGGTCGCGGAGGTTGGTCGCGAGCCGGGCGATCAGTGACGGACCCGTCTCGCCCGTCCTGCGCTGCGGCGCGAAACCCCGCGCCGGCGGCGTGAGCCACAGGAAGAGCACGGCCGACGCGGCACACACCGCCGCGACGGCGAACACCCCGCCCCGCCACAGACCGACGTCGCCGAAGGGACCCGCGACCAGCCTTCCGAGCAGCCCGCCGATCGTGGTACCGGCGATGTAGCTGCCCGCCGCTGTCGCGGTGTGGGCGGCGTCGACCTCTTCCGACAGATACGCCAGGGCGATGGCCGGCACGGCGCCGAGCGCCGCGCCCTCGAGCAGTCGGGCGCCGAGCAACAGGGGCAGTGTCGGAGCGAGCGGGGCGAGCAGGCCCAGGACCGTCGCGGCGATCACTCCGATCGCCATCGCGGGCACGCGCCCGATGCGGTCGGCCACGACCGACCAGGGGATGACACCGACGGCGAGACCGAGAGTTGAGACCGAGACCGCCAGCGCGGCTGTGGCGGGTTCGACCGCGAACTCCGAGCCGATGAAGGGGAGGACCGCCTGCGGCGAGTACAACTGCGCGAATGTCGCGACGCCGGCGAAGAACAACCCGGTGATGAGCCGGCGGTAAGCGGGTGACCCGGGAAGATGACCGGTGAACGCTCGCACCGGGCCAGCCTACGACCGGCGGGAGCACCCCGCGGACGTGAGAAGGGCCGGCCGACTCAGAATCGTCGACCGGCCCTGTCATCCCTTGCACCAGAGATCACACCGCGCAGTTGGGGGGAACTGCGTGCCTCGAAGTTATAACGGCCAGGTAACGGGATGCAACGGCTGAGTCGTTCTCATCAATGCTGCATAGCGATCGTTCAGGATCGCCCCGCGGGCCGTCAGCGCCCCTCGCGCAAGACGACCGAGCCCGCCGAGACCCGGACCTCGAGCCGGTTGCGGGACGAGGGGTCCTCGGTGAGCCCGTTGACGAACGAGCCCGCCTCCTGTGTCGAGCTGACCGCGTAGCCGCCGCGGGGGAGGGCGAGATCGACGCCGCCCGCCTCGGCGGCGATCGTCACCGACGTCGGCGCTGTGCCGGCGAGGGCGCCCGACATGCGACCGGCGCTGACGTCGACCGTCGCTTCACGCACACCGTCGAGCTCGACCGAGACGCGTCCGGCCGACACCCGGGCATCGAGGCTCGTCGCCGTCCCTGCCGCATCGATCGATCCCGCGTCGGCACGCAGCGCGAGGGCGCCGAACTCACCGTCCGCGCGCAGGGCTCCCGCCCCCACGCTCAGCTGGGCGTCGATCCCCGCGAGGTCGGCAGGCAGCACGAGGGTCGCTCGTGACGAGCCGCCCCACAGGCGCCATCCGCTCCACCAGTCGCGGTCGGAGTCGACCGTGAGCCGGTCACCCTCGCGGGCGAGCTCCCACGCCTCGGCGCCTCCCGTGCCCGTGACCGTGAGGGTCGCCTCGTCGACATCGCCGAATGAGACCTCGACGTCTGCCGCGGCGGCATCCATCTCGAGCATGCTCACACCCGCCGTCGGCGCCGAGATCGTCGAGGTCGCGGCGCCGCCGCTGATGATGGTCGACATGACGCTGGTTCCGGCGGTGAACAGGAGGAGGCCGGCGCCCGCGGCGATCGTCAGTCCCGCGATCACGCGGGCTGCCGACGACGGCGTCGACGTCGGGCCGGTCGGGGGCGTGCCTCCCGTCGTCGGAGGCTCGACGGGGGCCCCGGGCGGCGTGGCGGGGGGCGGGGTCAGGGTCGTGCTCATCGCACTGCTCCGTTCTGCGGCTGCGTGCCGCCGTGTTCGAGGTGGACGAGCGCGGCGAGCACGCGGCGGTTGCCGTGCTCGTCCTGCTCGAGGTCGAGCTTCTGGAAGAGCGAGGTGATGTACTTCTCGACGCTCGCCTCGCTGAGGAACATCGCGGCGGCGATCGCCTGGTTGCTGCGCCCCTCGGCGATGAGCGAGAGCACCGTGCGCTCGCGTTCGGTGAGCCGCGACATCCGCTCGTCTCGCGATCGGCGCATGAGCAGCTGAGCGACCACCTCGGGATCGAGCACGGTGGCTCCCGAACCGATGCGTTCGATCGTCGCGAGGAACTCGCCGACGTCGGCCACGCGGTCTTTCAAGAGGTACCCGAGGGCCGCACCCTGCGAGGTGATGAGCTCGCTGGCGTAGCGCTCCTCGACGTACTGGCTCAGGACGAGGATCGGCAGTCGGGGGTTCTCGGCGCGCAGGGCGAGGGCGGCGCGGATGCCCTCATCGGTGAACGTCGGGGGCAGTCGGACGTCGAGGATGCAGAGGTCGGGACCGGTCTCGGCGACGGCGGCCGAGATGCCGTCGGCATCGGGGAGGGCCGCGACGACCTCGTGGCCCGAGTCGGCCAGCAGCCGGACGATCCCCTCGCGCAGCAGCGTCGAGTCCTCGCAGATCAGGATGCGCACGGGACGCTCACCTCCAGAGCGGTCGGTCCGCCGGCCGGGCTGTCGAGGCGTGTCGTGCCGCCCGCGGCGGTGATGCGGTTGATGATCCCGTCGAGCCCGCCGCCGGCGATGACCCGGGCCCCGCCGACGCCGTTGTCCTCGACCCGTGCCCAGAGGGTGTGATCGTCGCGGTGGCGGACCACCACGCGGCATTCCCCGGCCCGCGAATGCTTGGCCGCGTTGGTGAGCGACTCCGCGATCGCGAAGTACACCGCCGCCTCGGCGGTGCGGCTGCACCGCTGGTCGACGCGCACGTCGAGGCTGACGGGCACGTGCGAGCGGGCGGCGAGGGCCGATAGTGCCGCGTCGAGCCCGCGATCGTCGAGCACCGAGGCGTGGATGCCGCGTGCGAGCTGACGCAGTTCGGTGATGGCTGCCTTCGTCGAGGTGTGCGCCTCGGCGAGCAGTTCCTTGGCGGCATCCGGATCGTCGTCGATCTTCTGCTGGGCGAGCCCCAGCGTCATCCCGACCGAGACGAGACGCGGCTGGACGCCGTCGTGCAGGTCGCGCTCGATACGGGTGCGCTCCAGCTCCCCGGCGCGGACCGCGCCCTCGCGCTGCACGCCTGCGGTGCGGGCGGCCTCGACGAGCTGGGCCTCGCGGGAGGGGACGAGGATCGACTTCGCGAGGATCCCGTGCAGCAGCGCGATGCCCAGGAGCACAGCCGCGGGGACGATGATCATCAGCACTCCGGCCACGACGGCGCCCTCGAGCGGGACGGTGATCCAGGTCGCCGCGAGCGTGACGTCGCGGGTCGCGTACAGCGGCGCGAAGAGAAGCGCGATGCCCGAGGCGAGCAGGCCTGCGAGACTCAGCACGATCAGGCCCAGCACCGTCGAGATCGCGGCGTGGGCGACACCGCGCCACATCCGCCCGTCGGTGAACTGCATCCAGACGGTGCGCAGCCATCCGCCGAACCCGGGCCGGCCGCTGCTGCGCGGCGAGAGCGCGGGGAGGCCCCATCCGTACAGGCCGTCGACGCGGGCGTACTCGAGCCAGCCGGTGAGCCAGAGCGCATAGACGAAGCCCACGAGCACCGGGAGCCCGAGGCCCAGTGCCGGGGTGAGGCCGATGCCGACACCCATGAGCGTCAGGATCACCGTGAACGCGGCGCTGCCGGCGAAGCCGAGGGCGGCGAGCTGGGTGAGGGCCCCGAGCGGGCGCACCCACGTCATGATGCGGGATGGAGGGGCGGTGCTGGCGACGGCTGTGGTCATGGCTCCACGCTAGGACCGCGACCCGGTGCGGCGCAGGCGAGCGGCCCGGAGACTCGCCTTCGGGTTATCCCCCGGGAGCGCGCGATCACCGCCGCCGGTCCCGTCGGCGAGGATGGGACGGTGACCGCTCCCGATATCCGCCTGATCGCCGTCGACATGGACGGCACCCTCCTCGACGCGGACGGACGCATCCCGGACGGGCTGTGGCGGCTGCTGCCGCGACTGCGCGACCGGGGCATCGTGTTCGCACCCGCGAGCGGGCGGCAGCTCGCGACGCTCCGCCGACAGTTCGCCGACGCCCCGGTGGAGCTCGACTACATCGCCGAGAACGGTGCGTACGTCGTCCGCGACGGCGCCGAGATCAGCTCGGATGCCGTCGACCCCGAGTTCGCGGCATCCGTCGTCCGGCGCATCCGCGGCCTCGACCATCTCGATGTCGGTCTGGTCGTCTGCGGCAAGCGCTCGGCCTACATCGAACGCGCCGACGACACCTTCTTCGCCGAGGCCGACACGTACTACGCCGAGCTCGCAGTCGTCGACGACCTGACCCGCGTCGACGATGAGATCCTCAAACTCGCCGTCTTCGACTTCGCCCGCGCGGAGGACTCGGTCGCTCGTGAACTGATCGATCTGCGCGCAACCCACCAGGTGGTGGTCTCGGGGCAGCACTGGGTCGACATCATGAACCCCGGAGTCAACAAGGGGCGGGCGCTGGCGAGGTTGCAGGAGACGCTGGGAATCGGTCCCGAGCACACGATGGCGTTCGGCGACTACCTCAACGACCTCGAACTGCTGCAGCAGGCGCGGTACTCCTACGCGATGGCCGAGGCGCATCCCGAGATCGCGGCGGTCGCGCGCTACAGCGCCCCCTCGCACACCGAGGCGGGAGTGCTCACGGTGATCGAGGAGTTCCTCGCTCGCTGAGCGACGGGAACGCCCTGCGCAACCCCGCGCCGCCGGCAGCGCCGAAGGCGTAGCGTGTGCGGCATGCTCACGATTCCCACGGTCTCGCTCAACGACGGCTCCGACTTCCCCGAGCTCGGGCTCGGCACCTACAACCTGCGCGGACCCGAGGGCGTCGATGCCATCGCCGCCGCGATCGACGCCGGCTACCGGCTGCTCGACACGGCGGTGAACTACCAGAACGAGTCGGAGGTCGGCGAGGCCGTGCGCCGCAGCGGCATCCGTGACCAGCTCATCATCACCACCAAGGTGCCCGGACGCGATCACGGCTTCGATGAGACGATCCGCAGCGCCGAGGGGTCGCTCGGCCGGCTCGGGGTGGAGAAGATCGACCTCTATCTCATCCACTGGCCGAACCCCAGTCAGGGCAAGTGGCTCGAGACCTACCGGGCGATGCTCGCCCTCCGCGACGAGGGGCAGGTCGGCTCGGTCGGCGTGTCGAACTTCACCGAGCCGATGCTCGCCCGTCTGATCGACGAGACCGGAGTCGCGCCCGCGGTGAACCAGGTCGAGATGCACCCGTACTTCCCGCAGGCCGGCCTGCGCGCGTTCCACGCCGCGAACGGCATCCGCACCGAGAGCTGGAGCCCTCTGGCCCGGCGCAGCGAGCTGCTGAACGAGCAGGTCATCGCCGACATCGCGGCCGCCCACGGGGTGACGGGCACGCAGGTCGTGCTGCGCTGGCACACGCAGCTGTCGTCGACCCCCATCCCGAAGTCGGCCGACCCGGCGCGCCAGCGCGAGAACGCCGACGTGTTCGGCCTCCTGCTGTCGAACGACGAGATCGCCGCGATCAGCGCGCTCGAACGCGGCCGGCTCTGGGACGGAGACCCCGACACGCACGAGGAGATGTAGGCGGCGCCGGATAGCGTGGAGGCATGCCGACGACACCGTTCGACTCTCTCGACGACTACTACGCCCTTCCCCGCATCGACGCGGCGGCGACCTCGCCCGACGGCTCGCACGTCGTGCTCACGGTCGCGACCCTCACGAAGGACCGCACCGGGTACGAGCGCTCGCTCTGGTCCGTGCCCGCCGACGGCACCGGCGCCCCGCGGCGCCTGACCCGCTCGACCACCGGCGAATCCGGGGCCGTGTTCACCTCGTCCGGCGATCTGCTGTTCGTCTCGGCGCGCCCCGACAACGACGCGGCCGACGAGGCACCTGCGCAGCTGTGGCTGCTTCCGGCCGCCGGCGGTGAGGCCCGTCCCGTGACCCGGCTGGCCGGGGGCGTCTCCGGCGTCGTGACCGCGGCCGAATCGGACCGCATCGTGATCGCGTCGTCGTTGCTTCCCGACGCTGCCACGATCGAGGCCGACGCGAAGCTGCGGGCGGAGCGGAAGAAGCTCAAGGTCTCGGCGATCATCCACGACACCTACCCCGTGCGGTACTGGGACCACGACCTCGGCCCGCACGAGCCCGTGCTGCTCGCCCTCGACCTCGACGAGCTGGCCGACGCGCCCGCCGTCATCGCGACCGCCGACCAGGCCGTCGACGAAGTGGCCGGCGCCGCGGCGGGCGCGTCCGAATCCGCCGACGAGCCGTACCCCGCGGGCTTGCCGCGACCGCGAATCCTGCTCCGCGGTCGCGCGGCGTCGACGGCGGGCATGGCTCTCACCCCCGACGGCGCGACGCTCGTCGCCTCGGTGCCCGAGCCGCAGGGCCGCGACGCCCGCCATCGTCTCGTTGCGATCGACACCGCGACGGGCGAGCTGCGCATCCTCCGCGACGAGGTCGACGTCGATGTCGAAGCACCCGCGATCAGCCGTGACGGCACGCGCATCGCCTACGTCCGCACCGCGAAGTCCACCCCCGCCGGGCCCGCCGACCAGGAGCTGTGGGCGGCTGCCCTCGACGGCACCGACGCGCAGCGCCTGGCACCCGGCTGGGACCGCTGGCCGAGCAGCCTCCGCTTCGCCGACGACGATGCCGCACTCGTCGTCACCGCCGATCACGACGGTCGCGGCCCCGTGTTCACGGTGCCGCTCGACGGCGGTGCTGTCGCGCAGACGACGCACGACGACTTCGCCTACACGCACGTCGAGCCGGTCGCGGGAACCGCCGATGTCATCGCTCTCCGCTCGAACTGGATGACCCCGCCGCATCCGGTCCGGGTCGCAGCCGACGGCACCGTGACGCCGCTGGTGAGCCCCGCGCCCTCGCCGGCGACGACCGCATCCATGGTCGAGGTCGAGACGACGGCCGACGACGGAGCCCGCGTGCGCGGCTGGCTCGTGCTGCCCGAGGGTGCGGATGCCGCGGCGCCCGCGCCCCTGCTCCTGTGGATCCACGGCGGCCCGCTCAACAGCTGGAACGCGTGGAGCTGGCGATGGAGTCCGCTGCTGGCTGCGGCTCGCGGATACGCCGTCCTGCTGCCCGATCCCGCCCTGTCGACCGGTTACGGTCTCGACTTCATCGCCCGCGGGTGGGATGCGTGGGGGGCGGCACCGTTCACCGACCTCATGTCGATCACGGATGCCGTCGTCGCCCGCGACGACATCGACCAGACCCGGACCGCCGCCATGGGCGGCTCGTTCGGCGGCTACATGGCCAACTGGGTCGCCGGGCACACCGACCGCTTCGACGCGATCGTCACCCACGCGAGCCTGTGGGCATTCGACCAGTTCGCCGGCACGACCGACTTCGCGCCGTACTGGCAGAGCATCTTCAGCCCCGAGGGAGCCATCGCCAACTCGCCGCACCGCTTCGTCGCCGACATCCGGACGCCGATGCTCGTGATCCACGGCGACCGCGACTATCGCGTGCCGATCGGTGAGGGGCTGCGGCTGTGGGCCGACCTCAACGAGCATCACGCCGCCGAGGACGGCACGAGCCCGCACCGCTTCTTGTACTACCCCGACGAGAACCACTGGATCCTCTCGCCGCAGAACGCGCGCGTCTGGTACGAGACGGTCTTCACGTTCCTCGAGGAGAATCTGCCCGCGCGCGCCTGAGCCGCGCGTCGGTCGCCCCGCGGGGCGCTCGCTTGACGGGAATGGCCCCTTCCTCGCTCGGGAAGGGGCCATTCCTGTCAGGTCACGCGTTCACGCCGCTGTCGGCGGGAGGATGCGGCGGAGGATGAGTCGTTGCGCCAGCGTCCAGGCCACCGTCACCGCCAGGTAGAGCCCGGCCGCGAGCGGCACGAACACCGCGACCACCGCCGTCGCGAACTGTGCCGCGCCGAGCAGCCCCGACACCGCCGCCGGGGCGTCGGTGACACGGGACGACCGGCGGGTCAGCTCGCCGACGAGCGCGATCGCGGCGATCACGAAGCCGAACACGAGGGCGGCTGCGAGCGGCACTGGCCCCGACGCGACGGTGCCCGCGAGGCTCGACCCGAGCGGGACACCGGCGAGTGTTTCGGTGAGCAGCCCATTGGCATGGCCCGCGATCGTGGGATGGATGAAGACCCCGTAGAGCAGTCCCACGACGGGGGCCTGGACGAGCAGAGGCAGGCAGCCCGCCGTCGGCGAGACGTTCTCGTCGCGATAGAGCTTGAGGGTCTCGCGCTGCAGCCTCTCGCGGTCGGTGCGGTAGCGCTGCTGCAGCTCGCGCAGCTGGGGCGCCAACCGCGCGCGGGCGCGATCCGCGCGTGCCTGTGCGACCCCGGCGGGAATCAACGCCGTTCGCACCACGACGGTGATGAGGATGACGGATGCCGCGGCGGCGAGGCCGCCGAGCGCAGGTGCGAGTGCCGCGGTCAGAGCGGCGAGGATCGAGGCCACCGCGTCGAGCGCGGCGGCGGTGGGCGGGAAGGAGGACAGGTCCATGATGAGTCCGATCGTCGAGGCTGAGCACGAGGGATCAGCCGCGAAGGGACGCCGGACGGCGCTGGCGCGGAGCGCGCGGGTGCGCGCGTGGGTCGGGAGCCGTTCCGGGCGTGGCTACGCGGCCGAGGTCGCGTAGCCCGGGGCGCGGGGGCGTCGTCGACCGGGAGCATCCGGGTCGCTCTGCGCCAGCAGCGTCGACGGTGAGATCGACCGTCGCGGGTGGGGTCGCCGTGAACCCGCGGCCCCGGTCGTCGTGGTCGCGGCCGAGATCGAGACGACGGCGATCGCCATCGTGACAAGGGCGACGGCGGCCGCCGTCGCGAGCCCGCTCGAGTCGCCGACGGACATCGCACCTATGACCGACAGCAGCATCGGGATCACGGAGAGGAAAGGCATCACACCACCTCGGTCCGCGCCCAGCCGGAGGCGCGCTCGAGCAGAGCGGCATCCCCGTCGAAACGTGCGCCCTCTGAGCGCGACCGTCGCGGCGCGAGCAGGAGAAGCGCGACGAAACGGCGCATCGCCTGGGCCAGCGAAGCGTTCGGCAGCGGTGCTGTCGAGGCGGCTTCCATCCCGCGATGCTAGCCGAGCGTCGCCGCGCGGCGCAGGCCGTCACCTGTCAGTTCCGGCCCCATCTCGCGCGGCGAAGGGGCGGGAACTGTCAGGCGAAGCGGGTCCGCGCGGGTCAGTGGGGAGCGTGGTACTCGGGCTCGCCCCGCTTCCAGTAGCCCTTGACGGTGATCTGCTCGGGGTCGAGGCGCCAGCGCTCGATGAGCAGCGCTCGAGCCGAGCGCACGATCGACTGTTCGGCCGCGACGAATCCGAAGATGGCGCCGCCCGGTCGCGGCTCGTCGCCGAGGGCGTCGAGCCGGGCGGCGAGGGCAACGCCGGCGGATGCCGATCCGCGGTGCACCTGCTCGACGACGACCCCCGGCGGCGTGGCGATGGGCAACTCGTGCTCGGCGTCGGGCACCTCGATGAGCACGCGCCCGACGGCGACGGCATCCATGTGATGGGCGAACCGCCGGATGGCGGGGACGGCTGTCTCGTCTCCCGCGAGGAACCAGCCGTCGGGGCGGCCCGTGAGCACCGCCGACCCGCGCGGGCCGCCGATCCCGATCGTCGACCCGACCTCCGCCGTCGCCGCCCACTCCGCTGCGACGCCGTCGCCGTGCAGGGCGAACTCGAGATCGAGCCAGCCCTCGTCGGCGTCCCAGGAGAGCGGGGTGTATTCGCGGCTCGGCGCCGCCCGCATCTCGTCGATGCTCTCGGGGGCCACCTCGGGGAAGAAGACGCGCACGTGGTCGTCGCAGCCCGGGGAATCGAAGTCCCGCAGATCCGCGCCTTCGAGTCTCACGCGCACGTAGGCCGGTGTCAGCCATTGTCGGGCGGCCAGACGTACGAAGCGAAAGCGCAGGTCGAGCGCTCGGCGGGCGATCCGGAATGAGGGGGTTGCGGTCGAGGCGGACATAAAGGTTAGGCTAACCTAAGTGGCTGGCCGGGGTCTCGATTTCGGCACCCGGTCGCCCGTCGACCAGCATCCGATTCGCACCGCACCAGGAGATACGTCACGTGAGCCATGCATTCCGCCGTCCCGCACTCGTCTCGATCGCGCTCGTCGCAGCACTCGGCCTCGCCGGTTGCGCCTCGTCGGCGAGCCCGGCCGCCGAGTCCGGTGGCGACGCGAGCTCGCCGACGACCGTCTCCGTGACAGACAACCACGGCGAGATCGAAGTGCCCGTGGCGCCCGAACGCGTCGTCGCGCTCGACAACACGACCTTCCAGACGCTGAGCGACTGGGACATCGACCTCGTGGCGGCACCGAAGCCGCTGATGTACGACCTATGGCCCAACCTGTCCGGCGGCGACGAGGTGCTCGACGTCGGGCTGCACCGCGAGCCCGACCTCGAGGCGATCATCTCGGCGCAGCCCGACCTCATCGTCGGGGGATACCGCTTTCGCGACATCTACGACGACCTGAGGGCGATCCAGCCCGCGACGATCGAGACCAGCGCTCGCGAGGGTGAGGAGCAGGTCGCCGAACTGAAGCGCCAGGTCGAGATCCTCGGGCAGGTCTTCGACCGGCAGGATGACGCGAAGAAGCTCGCCGACGACCTCGATGGCGCCGTCGCCGACGCGAAGGCGGCCTACAACGGCACTGACACGGTGGTGGGCCTGCTCACGTCGGGCGGCAAGATCTCGTTCGCGGCCCCGGGGGAGGGGCGCGGCGTCGGTGCCGTCTTCCCCACGCTCGGGCTCGTCCCCGGCATCGATCGCGGAGCCGAGAACGCCTCGCACGGCGACGACATCAGCGTCGAGGCGATCGCGGCGGCGAACCCCGAGTGGCTGATCGTGCTGGATCGCGACGCCATGTTCGGTGAGGACGGCTACGTCTCGGCCAAGGAGCTTATCGAGGGCTCCGAGGCCCTGCAGAACGTTCCCGCCGTGCAGAAGGGGCAGATCGTCTACCTCGCACCGAGCTTCTACCTCGACGAGGGCATCCAGGCCTACACCAAGCTCTACGCCGACATCGCGACGGCGTTCGCCGCGGCGGCCTGATCGTTCTGCGCGGTGCCCCGGCCGGGACAGCTGGCCGGGGCCCGTGATCCGTCATGATTTCTCTCACCGTTCCCGCCCGCCTCCGCGGGCGTCTCGTCCTGCCGGCCGCGATCATCGTCGTGGCCGGTCTCGTCGTGCTCTCACTCTTCGTCGGCGTCTACGACCTCGCCTCCGGCGGCGTCGGAGGCGAGATGCTGTGGATCACCCGCATTCCGCGCACGCTCGCGCTGGTCCTCGCGGGCTGCGCGATGGCCGTCTCGGGCCTCGTCATGCAATTGCTGACGCAGAACCGCTTCGTCGAGCCGACCACCACCGGCACGACCGAGTGGGCAGCGCTCGGCCTCCTCGCCACGGTGCTCCTGGTGCCCGACGCGCCGCTGGTCGTGCGTATGGTCTTCGCGAGCATCGCGGCGTTCCTGGGCACGATGGTCTTCCTCGCGATCCTGCGGCGCATCCAGCTGCGCTCGTCGCTGATCGTCCCCCTCATCGGCATCATGCTCGGCGCCGTCGTTTCGTCCTTCACGACCTACCTCGCGGTCAGCGCGAACGCGCTGCAGATGCTGGGCACGTGGTTCATGGGCAGCTTCACCGCCGTCGTCCGCGGCCGCTACGAGGTGTTGTGGATCGTCGGCATCGTCGTCGTGCTCGTCGCGCTCTTCGCCGACCGGCTGACGGCGGCGAGCCTCGGCAAGGATGTCGCGACGACGCTCGGCGTCGACTACGAACGGGTGCTCCTCCTCGGCACGGCTCTCGTCGCCGTCGCGACCGGGGTCACGACCGTCGTCGTGGGGTTCCTGCCCTTCCTCGGGCTGATCGTGCCGAATCTCGTGTCGATGTGGCGCGGAGACAACCTCCGCGCGAACCTCCCGTGGGTGTGCCTCGGGGGAGTGGCTGTCATCGTCGTCTGCGACATCGTCGGCCGCGTCATCCGGACGCCGTTCGAGGTGCCCGTCTCGATGATCCTCGGCGTCCTGGGTGCTGCGGTGTTCGTCGCGCTGCTGCTCCGGCAGCGAGGGCACGATGGCTGAGGCGCTGCGCGGTGCCGTCGATGCGCCGTCCCCGACCACCGTGGAGCGGGTGCCGCGGGTCTGGCTGCGATTCGTCGTTCTCGCGGTCGTGGTCGTCGCGGCCGCCGTGCTGCTGCTGACCTGGAACATTCCGCTCGATCCGGGACGGCGCGGCTATTGGCTCGCCGTGGATCTCCGGGTCACGACGGTGGCGACGGTCGCGATCGTCGCGTGCTGTCAGGCGGTCGCGACTGTGCTGTTCCACACCGCGACGGGCAACCGCATCCTCACACCCTCGATCATGGGGTTCGACGCGCTCTACGTCGTGATGCAGACCGGCCTGGTGTTCTTCTTCGGTGGAGCCGCGCTCGCGGCCACCGACGGGCTCGCCAAGGTGGCTCTCCAGAGCCTGCTGATGGTGGCCTTCGCGACCCTCCTCTATGGATGGCTCTTCGCCGGCAAGCGGGGGAACCTGCACATCATGCTGCTGATCGGAATCGTGCTCGGGGTCGGGTTCGGCTCGCTCTCGTCGGTGATGCAGCGGCTGCTCACGCCGAGCGATTTCGACCTGCTCTCGGCGCGGCTGTTCGGCAACCTGAGCAACTCGAACCCCGAGTATCTTCCGTGGGCTGCGGTGATCGTCGCGATCGTCCTCGTCGTCGTATGGCGTCGCCGCCGACGTCTCGACGTGCTGACCCTCGGCCGCGACGTCGCCACGAACCTCGGCCTCGCGTACAAGCGCGAGGTGACGGTCCTGCTGATCCTGGTGGCCGTGCTCATCTCGGTCTCCACGACGCTCGTCGGCCCGATGACCTTCTTCGGGTTCATCGTCGCGACCCTCGCCTACCAGCTCGCCGGATCGTCCCGCCACGCCGTGATCCTGCCCTTCGCGGCGCTGTTGGGGGCGGCGATGCTGCTCGGCGGCTACTTCGTGCTGCGGCACGTGTTCTACGCCGCGGGCATGCTCACGGTCATCATCGAGTTCGTCGGCGGCCTGTTCTTCATCGTCTACCTTCTGCGAAAGGGCGCGCTGTGATCACGCTCACCGACGTCGCGAAGTCCTACGGGGGTCTGCGCGTGCTGGGTCCCATCGACCTCCAGATCCCGGCCGGCGGGGTGACGGCCCTCGTCGGGCCCAACGGCGCCGGCAAGTCCACGCTGCTCACGATCGTCGGGCGCCTGACCGAGCCGAGCACGGGCACGGTCACCGTCGGAGGTCTCGATGTCGCGCGCACCCCGAGCCGCGAGCTGGCGCGCGTCGTGTCGATCCTGCGACAGGAGAACCATTTCGTCACGCGGCTCACGGTGCGCGACCTCGTCGGCTTCGGGCGCTTCCCCCACTCCGGAGGACGCCTCACCCCCGACGATCGGCGCCACGTCGATGAGGCGCTGCGATTCCTCGATCTGGAGGATCTCTCCCACCGCTACCTCGATCAGCTCTCCGGCGGGCAGCGTCAGCGCGCCTACGTAGCGATGGTGCTCGCGCAGGACACCGAGTACCTCCTGCTCGACGAGCCGCTCAACAACCTCGACATGCGCCACGCGGTGGGGATGATGCGGCAGCTGCGGCGCGCAGCGGACGAGCTGGGCAAGACCGTGGTCGTCGTCATCCACGACATCAACTTCGCTGCCGCTTATGCCGACCGCATCGTCGCGCTCACCGGGGGAACGGTGGCGTGCGCGGGGACGCCGCACGAGATCATGCGCCCCGCTGTGCTCGAGAGCGTGTTCCACACGCCGATCGCCGTTCGCGACGACGGCGACTATCCGCTCGCCGTGTACTTCCGCTGAGCCGCGCGGAGCAGGCCGTCACCTGTCAGTTCCGGCCCCATCTCGCGCGGCGAAGGGGCGGGAACTGTCAGGCGAAGCGGTTCCCGCGGGCGTCAGAGCTGCGCGCCGTCGTCATCGCGGTCGTAGACGCCCTCGTTGCGTCCGCGACGCGACTCGTACGCGATGAGCCAGCCCACCGAGATCGCCGCAGCGAGCACGAGCCCCAGCCACACGTTGTTCATCACGAGGCCGAACACGATGCCCAGCACGAAGACGAGGGCGGCGCCGAGCGCCCAATAGGTGTGTCCGCGCTGCCATCCCCGATTCGCCATGACCCGAGCCTACGATGCCGGGGGCGTCAGCGGTCGCGATGGTCTTCGGGATGCAGCCGCGGCCCGCGACGGGGTTCGAACACGCCGCCGGCGTAGATGAGCCGGATGACGCGCTGTCGATGGCCCCGCCACGGCTCGAGCAGTTCGAGCATCCCGTCGTCGTCGACCCGGTGCCCCGTCAGGGCGTAGCCCACGGTGTGGCACAGGTGATAGTCGCCCACGCTCACGGCGTCGGGGTCACCGAAGGCGCGGATGCGGGTCTCGGCCGACGTCCACGGCCCGATGCCCGGCAGCGACGTCAGGATGCGTTCGCGCTCGTCGCCGTCGGATGCCTCGCCGACCGCGCGCTCGATCGACGACCGTCGCTGTGCCGCGCGCACGACGGTCCGAGACTGCGGCGGTTCGAGACCGGCGCGATGCCACGCCCAGCTCGGGATGAGGTGCCAGTCGGCGGGAGGGGCGAACATCGGACGCGGCGTCGGTCCCGGCGCGCGCTCGCCGTACCAGGTCACGATCGCGCGCCACGCACCGAACGCCTGCAGGCCGGTCACCTTCTGCTCGAAGATCGCGCTCGCGAGGTCGTCGAAGACGAGATCGGTCGCGCCCAGGCGGATGTCGGGATACCGGTGATGGATGTCGGCGATGAGCGGATGCCGCGCCATGTCGAAACCGTCGGGATCGTCATGGCCGCCGCACAGCCGCGGCAGCTGCTCGATCGCCCATTCCGCGCCGGGACCCCACGCCGCCGCCCTCACGAGCGAGCGGCCCACCCGCAGGGCGAGCGTCGCGATGCCGTGCGGCGTGCGGCTGACGCGCCAGATCACCTCGCCCGACGTGGTCATGGTGGGATCGTGTGCGCCGTGCTGCTGGTGGCGCACCGCACGGGCGACGTCGGTCGGCGCGGCCGGGCGGTACTCCGTCTCGATCGGGCGGGCGTGCGACGGTTCGGTCTCGCGACCCCGTTCGCGGACCGCCGGGCGACGGCCTGGCATCCGTCCCGTCGTCACCGCGCTCATGGGCACACCCTACGTCGGAACCTCCGACATCCCGCCGTGAGAGACGCCGGATGATGCCGCGGCGCGGTGGCCCGGGTCAGAAGCGGTCGGGCGACGGCGTGCCGTGTCCGTAGCGGATGACCACGTCGGCGTGACGGTCGAACCGGTAGCCGACGCCGCGCACCGTGCGCACGATGTCCTCGTAGCGTCCGAGCTTCGCGCGCAGGCGGCGCACGTGGACGTCGATCGTGCGCTCACCCGGCGCCTCGTCGTCGGAGCCGTTGTTCCACAGCGACTCGACGAGCTCGGAGCGCTCGATCGTGCGACCCTCGCGGAGCACGAGGTACTGCAGCAGCTCGAACTCCTTGAAGGTGAAGGCCGCGGACTCGCCGTCGATGAAGACGCGCTTGCGCGAGATGTCGACGGTCACGCCGCCGGGAACGTGGTCCTCGGACGGGACGTCCTGCTTCGTGCGAGCCACGGCGCTGGGTTCGTGGAGCGCGAGGCGCACGACGTCGACGTCACGGCCACCCGTGCCGATCGGTGCGAGCGCGACGGTCGCGTAGGTCTCGGCGTGGGGTGCGAGGTCGCCCAGCGTGCGGCGCAGAGCTTCGACGAGGGTCGAGAGCGAGACGCCGTCGGCGGCGGCCTTGGCCTCGTCGATGCCGACGTAGAGCGCGAAGCCGCGCGGCGCGGTCGAGGTCGCGGCGGCGGGGGCCGGCGGAGGGGTCTCGACGGCGCGGAGGTGGCGAGCGGGGGCGGCGGGGGCGAGAAGAGCGGTGTTCGACATGGGAGGTTCGTCCTCGGAACGTGAACCCGGGCTGGCAGCCTGCGGCGGGTTCGGGTGTGCGTTGCGTGAGGCCCAGCGGGGGCCGGTGAGCGAGCATCCGGATGTCGGCGTTGTGGGCCGTCCATCGGAACTCGGGGATCCGCGGCCGCGTTCAGAAGCGGCGGAGGATCAGGCGGGGTTCACCTGTCAGCGGCACATTCGGCAACACATGACAGCACGCTGCGGCATCATCATGATGCCGGCAGTTCCGTTCGCCTCCCGGGCGGACAGAGTGCGTGCGATGTCAGTCATGGGGTTGATTATGACGATCCGTGTCCCGATGTGTCAAACACACCAGCTCGCGGCGTCGTCCGATGACGGAATGTGACAGATTGCTCAATCGTCGCTACGGTGCACGATCGTGGCTACGCGTATCCGCATCGTCGGCACCTCCGGCTCGGGAAAGAGCGTGCTCGCGGACCGCGTCTCAACGCGCACGGGGCTCCCGCGGCTCGAGCTCGACGCGGTCTTCTGGGATGCCGGCTGGCGCAGGCGCGACCTCGACGAGGCGCACGCCCGGGTCCGCGGATTCATGCGGCAGCACCCCGAGGGCTGGGTCATGGACGGCAACTGGGACTCGAAGCTGGGCGATCTGCTCGACCCGGGCTCGCCGGAAGGTCCCGACACGGTCGTATGGCTCGATCTCCCGCGTCGGCGCGTGATGCGTCAGGTGATCGGGCGCACGCTGCGGCGTGTGGTGCGGCGCGAGGAGCTCTGGCACGGGAACCGCGAGCGTGCGAGCAATCTGCTCCGATGGCATCCCGAACGCAACATCATCCGGTTCGCGTGGACCAATCATCCCGTCACGCGTGAGCGGATGCTCGGGCGCATCGCCGCGGGGGAGCGGATCGTGCGGCTGCGCAGTCGTTCGGAGATCGACGTCTGGCTGGCCTCGCTGCCGCCGGCCGGGCGTAGCGTGGCCTCATGAGCGATCTGACCTTCACCCACGAGAAGGATGCCTCCCGCTACACGTTGCACCGCGGAGGCGACCTCGTCAGCGTGCTCGACTACCGCGACGACGGGCGCACCGTCGCGCTGACCCGTGCCTACACGATACCGACCTTCCGCGGTCACGGTTACGCGGCCGAGGTCGTCGAGCGGGCCGTGTCCGACATCGAAGGGGCCGGCGACCGGACGATCAGCCCGGTCTGCTGGTACGTCGCCGACTGGTTCGAGGCCCACCCCGATCGTGCGGGGATCCTGCAGCCGCGACGCTGACCGGCCGCGCCGCGGCGGAGTCTTCGGCGGGCTACGTCCCACGCCGCGCGCCTGTCAAGACGGTGCTGACGATCGGATGCCGGCGTCAGACTGGGGCCATCGATCGAAGGAGACAGTCATGAACCGCGATCTACCCGAGGGTGTCGTCGATCCCGATGGCGCTGGGGCCACCTCGCTCGCCGCGAGCGAGGCCGAAGACGACGCCGTCCGCGACGCTGACACGCCCGCCGATGCCGCCGCGATGCCCGACGGTGACAGCCCCGACGGCTTCGTCGAGAGCGCCGAGATCCAGCAGGGGCTCGACCCGGACCTCGTCACCGACGAGCAGGCGGACGAGGAGGAGCAGCGATGAGCGGACAGGCCGACGAGATCGACTCGAGCGTCTCGGACTCCGCGACGCAGGACGCCCCCGAGACGGGGCGTGGTGGCACACGCGCCACCTCGGCGGGGACCGACGGAGACGTCACGCCTCCGAAGGAGGACACCCCCGTCTCCCCTCCGGGCGTGCAGGACGGCCCGGCGCTGTCGATGCACGACACGACCGAGCGGGAGCGCATCGACGGGCTCATCGCGCAGCTGCGCGCGGATCTCCCGGGTGAGAACCGGGCGACGGTCGAGAAGTACGTGCGCCAGCGCGTCTCAGAGGTCGGCCTCGGTGTCGGCGAGGACGAGATCGCGCGGATCGTCGACGACCTCGCCGTCGACTGACCCGACGACGTCGCGAATGCCCCGGGCCGGCCTCGGGGCATTCGTCGTGCCGGGGCTGTTCTCTTTACGGCCCCCGGGCCGACAGTGCAAGGGCGGGATCGCTGCCTTCGCGCGGGCGTAGCCTGACCCACGATGAGTGACACGGCGAGCATCCCTCTGTCGGTGCACCAGCGGTGGCGGGCTTTCTGGGTCTGCGTCGCCGTGGCGGCGCTGACGATCCTCGACCTGACGAAGGTCAACGTCGCGCTGCCCTCGATCGAGAAGGCCTTCGGGGCGGGCTCGACGGAGCTGCAGCTCATCGTGTCGGGGTACGTGCTCACGTTCGGACTGACGCTCGTGCCCGCCGGACGCATCGGTGACCAACGGTCGCGACGCGCGCTGTTCGTGATCGGACTCTTGCTGTTCACCGTGACGAGCGTCGCGTGCGCGCTCGCGCCGAACACGGAGGTGCTCCTGGCCGCCCGTCTGGTGCAGGGCGTCGCGGCCGGCATCCAGATGCCGCAGGTGATCGGACTGGCGCAGGAGATGTTCCAGGGGGCCGAGCGCGGCAAGGCATTCGGGCTCTTCGGCGCCACCATCGGAATCTCGACGGCGTTCGGCCCGACGCTCGGGGGCCTCATGATCGCGTTGGGCGGCGCCGAGGACGGCTGGCGCTACATCTTCTGGATGAACGTCCCGCTCACCCTCGCCGTCCTCGCCGGGGTCGTCTGGCTCCTCCCGAAGACACGCGAATCCCGGCCGGCGCGGCTGCAACTGGATCCCGTCGGTCTCGTGCTCTTCGCGTTCGTCGTCATCGCGCTGATGGTGCCGTTCCTCCTCACGACCGGCGCGCAGGGCGACGATCCGCAGCGCTGGTGGTCGCTCGTGGCCTTCGGGGTCTTCGCCGCCCTGTTCGTGTGGTGGGAGCGTCGCTATGCGGCATCCGGCAAGCATCCGCTCATTCCGCTGCAGCTCTTCGCCATCTCGTCGTACCGCAACGGCACTCTCATCCAGGCGGTCTACTTCATGGCGCTGCCGGCGATGTTCCTGCTGACGACGCTGTTCCTGCAGTTGGGCGTCGGCCTCGAGCCCGTCTTCGCGGGCATGGTCTCCATCGGCTTCGCCGTCGCGAGCGCCGGCGCCTCCTACGTCGGCGGCCGGATCGTGACCCGTGTCGGGCGCCCGCTCGTCGTCGGGGGTCTGATCATCATGCTCTCGGCGGTCGTCGCCCTCGCCCTCGTCGCCTACTTCGTGCCGCCCGGGATCGTCGAGTTCGCGATGGCGGGAGTGTTGACCGTCGGGGGCTTCGGGGGTGGCCTCGTCATCTCACCGAACCAGACCCTGACCCTCGCGGACATCCCGGTCAAGCAGGGCGGGCTGGCCGGCTCCGTCGGTCAGCTCGTGCAGCGGATCGGCACGGCCGTCGGAACCGCCGTCGCCCTGTCGCTGTTCTACTCGACGGTGAACCGGCTCGGGGGTGGATCGACACCGCGGATCGATGTCTACCACGACGCCTACGCCCTCGGGATGGTCTCCGTCGGGCTCTTCCTCGCGCTCGCCCTCGTGCTGGGCGTCGCCGATCTGACGTCGCGGCGACGCGCCGGCCGGGTCTGAGTCTGCGCCTTCCCCGCGGGGCACCCCGGCGATGTCGGAGGCTGCTCCTACCCTGGTCGGCATGCGGATCCTCCACACCTCCGACTGGCATATCGGGCGGACCTTCCACGGTCATTCGACGCTCGACGCGCTGCGGGGCGTGCTCGAGAGGCTCACCGAGCAGGTCCGCGAACACGAGGTCGACGTCGTCGTGGTCGCAGGCGACGTGTTCGACTCAGCCGCGCCGGCGGCCGGTTGCTACGCCCTTCTCTCCGACACGCTGCGGGGTATCGCCGACGCCGGAGCGCGCGTCATCGTCACCAGCGGCAACCATGATTCGGCCGCCCGCCTCGGCTTCCAGGCGGGGCTGCTGCGCGAGGGCATCCACGTTCTGACCGACCCGGCCGCGGTGGGCACGCCCATCACCGTCGAGGATGCCGACGGGCCCGTGCACTTCTACGGCATCCCGTATCTCGAACCGGCCCTTCTTCGCCACCTCTGGCCCGAAGCCCGTTCGCAGGCGGCCGTCATCGACCGCGCGATGGGGCTCGTGCGCGACGATCTCGCGGCACGCGGCGGTCGCTCGGTCGCGATCGCCCACTGCTTCGCCGCGGGGGTCGAGCCGACACCGCATCTCGAACGCGACATCCAGCAGGGCGGGCTCGACGTGGTGCCGCTCGCCACGTTCGCCGGAGTCGACTACATGGCTCTGGGCCACATCCACGGCCGCCAGCAGCTCGCCCCCGCCGTGCGGTACGCCGGCGCGCCGCTGCACTACAGCTTCGGCGAGGGAGACAAGCCCCGCGGCTCGTGGCTGGTCGAGCTCGACGCCGACGGCTTCGTCGACGCCCGTTGGCTCGAGCTGCCGATCCCGCGCCCCGTCGTCACCTTGCGCGGGCCGCTCGCCGAGGTGCTCGCCGATCCTGCGCACGAACGGTATGCCGATGCGTGGATCTGCGTCGAGTACACCGACACCCTGCCCGAGCGTGATCCCATGCGCCGCCTGCAGGAGCGGTTCCCGTTCTGCGCGAAGGTCGTGCACGCGCCCGCCGACATCGCGCCTCGCGATGCGCGCACCTACGTCGACCGCGTGCGCGCCGCGCGCAGCGATGCCGAGCTCGTCGAGGCGTTCCTCGTGCACGTGCGTGAGGGTGTCGGCGCCGACGAGCGTGAGCGCGAGCTGCTCGCCGATGTCCTCGACGAGCGGGTCCGCGTCGAGGCGATGGCGTGAAGCTCCATCGCCTCGAGCTGACCGGATTCGGCCCGTTCCGCGAGAAGCAGACCGTCGACTTCGACGCCTTCGACCGCGACGGCGTGTTCCTCATCTCGGGGCGGACCGGTGCGGGCAAGTCGAGCATCCTCGACGGCGTGAGCTTCGCGCTCTACGGATCCGTGCCTCGCTACGAAAACGGCGAGCGGCGCCTTCGCAGTGACCACAGCTTCTTGGGCGACCCGACGGAGGTACGTCTGGAGTTCACCGTCGGCGGGGAGCGCTGGCGTGTGACGCGGGCGCCGGAGTACGAGCGTCCCGCGAAGCGGGGTGACAAGCTCACCACCGAGGTCGCCCGCGCCGAGCTCGAGCAGCGCGTGGACGGCGAGTGGATCGGACGGGCTGCGAAGCCGCGTGAGGTCGCCCTCCTGCTCGACGAGGTGCTCGGGCTGAATGCCCAGCAGTTCCAGCAGGTCATCCTGCTGGCGCAGAACAAGTTCTCGCGGTTCCTCCTGGCACGCAACGACGAACGCCAGCAGCTGCTGCGCACCCTGTTCGGGACGAAGCGGTTCGAGCAGTACAAGGACGATCTCGAGAACCGCCGCCGCGCCGCGCAGCGCGAGCTCGACGCCGCCGGTGACCAGGTGCGCACGCTGCTCGATCTCGCCGAGGCGGCGATGGCGCGGCAGGCCGCCTCGGACGCCGACGAGAGCCCGACCGACGAGACGGTGCCGGCGTCACCCGACCTCGCCGCTCGACGAGATCTCATCGAGCGTGCCCGCCGTCGCGCCGACTATCGCGTGGAGCAGGCCGAAGAGCTCCGCCAGCAAGCGGAGTCGCGCCACGCTCACCTCTCCGCGACGCACGCCGAACTCGTCGAGCAGGTGCGAGTGCTCGACGAGCTCGCCGCGGCGCGTCGACGTCTGGCCGACCTCGACGCGATCGCCGACGAGGTCGCCACGATCGAACGCAGAGTCGAGCGTGCGCGCGCGGCTGAGGCGCTGCGTGCGACGCTCGAGCAGGCAGACCGGTCCGAGGAGGCGGCGGGGGAGGCCCGCGCCGCGGCCGACCGGGCTGCCGAGCGCTGGACCGAGGCGGGCGGCAACGCCGATGACGACGTCGCCGCGGTCGTCGAGACGCTCACGGGAGACATCGCGCGGTGGACCGATGCGCTCGCACGTGAGCACGAGCTGACGGCCGCCGTCGACGCGCGAGACGCGACCATCGCCGAGATCGCACTGCTGGAGGAGCAAGCGGGTCTTCTCGATGAGCAGCATGCGCTTCTGCCGGCAGAGCGCGAACGGCTCACGACCGACCTCGCGGCGGCGACCCTCGAGGCTGCGCGAAGCGACGAGGTGCGCGTCCGCGTCGCCGATCTCGCGGCGCAGGTCGAGGCCGCCGGCGAAGCCGACCGCCTGGCTGCCGAGCTCGGCGCCGCCGAGGAGGCCTACCTGCACGCGAGCGGCGCGGCGGAGGCTGCCGCTGCCGCGGTCACCGAGCTGCTGCGCCGACGGGTGGCCGACCGTGCGGGCGACCTCGCCGCCGAGCTCTCCGACGGGTCGGCCTGCCCGGTCTGCGGATCGCTCGAGCACCCGCATCCCGCCCCCCGGGTCGCCGACGGAGTCACCGACGACGACCTGGCGGCCGCCGAGGCGGAGCGGGATGCCGCTGCGGCCGAGGCGCGCGAGACAGGGGAGAACACCGCCCGCCTGCGCGCTGAGCACGCCGCGGCGGCGGCGCGCGCCGGTGGACGTGGCGGCGACGAGCTCGCGACCTCGCTCGCCGGTGCCCGAGAGGAGCTGGCTGGAGCCGAGCTGGCCGCTGAGCGGGTCGCCTCGCTCGTCGAACAGCGTGACGTGCTCGACCGCCTCGATGCCGAGGCGACAGAAGAACGATCCCGCCTCACCGCCGCCCTGGCCGACGCGCGCGAGCGCCTCGCCGTGGCGGGAACGACCCTGACGCGCCTCGAGACCGAGGTCGCCGATGCTCGCGGTGCGTTCGCGACGGTCGCGGAGCGCATCGCGTCGACGGTCGAACGCCGCGATCTCGCCCGTGCCGTCCTCGAGAGCCGCACCGCGCTCGCCCACGGCGAAGCGACGGCGGCGGACGCGGCACGCGACCGAGCGAGGCGCATCGAGGCATCGATCTTCGCCGACGTCGACGACGTCCGCGAGGCGCTGCTTCCCGAATCCGAGCGCACCGCCATCACCCGGCGCGTCGCCGAGCACGCCGCGGATGTCGCGGCCACCCGCGCGCGTCTGCTCGAGCTCGAGCTCACCGCCGCGGGACTCCCCGACGAGCGGCCGGACCTCGACGCGTCCGCGCAGGCGGTCGCCGCCGGGGATCTCGCGCGCAGCGCCGCGATCGCCGCGCATCGCGACGCCGTCAACGCCGCCGAGAGGATGCGCGAGCTCCTCGTGCGCATCGATGACGCGTTCGTCGCCGTCGCCGGTCTCGCCGAGCGGACGGCGGCCGTGACCCGCCTGGCCGACACGGTCGCGGGCCGCGCGCCGAACACCCGGAAGATGGATCTCGAGACGTTCGTGCTCGCGGCAGAGCTCGAAGAGATCGTCGCGGCAGCCAACCTGCGCCTGCGCGACATGTCGTCGGGGCGGTACACCCTCCATCACAGTGACGCGCTCCAGGCGCGCGGCGCGGCTTCGGGCCTCGGGCTCGAGGTTCTCGACGCGCATACGGGGCGCCTCAGATCGCCGCAGTCGTTGTCGGGAGGCGAGACCTTCCTCGCCTCTCTCGCCCTCGCGCTCGGCCTCGCCGAGGTCGTGACCGGGCGCGCCGGGGGCATCCGTCTCGACACGCTGTTCGTCGACGAGGGCTTCGGGTCACTCGACCCCGAAACCCTCGAGCTCGCGATGCGCACCCTCGACGAGTTGCGCGCGGGCGGACGCACCGTCGGCGTCATCAGCCATGTCGAAGGCATGAAAGAGCAGCTCGCCGCGCAGATCGTCGTCGAGTCCACTCGTGAGGGGCCGAGCGTCATCCGGCAGGAGGCGCTCAGCGAGCGCGACTAGGCTGAGCGGGTGAGGACTTTCTGGACCGTCGTCGGAGTGATCGCCGCGATCTTCGTCGCGTGGGTGATCGTCGACGTCGTGCTGCGCCTGGCCGTCTTCGCGGTCAAGCTCGGGCTCGTCGCTGTCGTCGCGCTCGTCGTCTTCCTGCTGCTGCGCCGGCTTTTCGCCCGCAGCGGCGATCAGACTCCGTAGTCGGCGCGGATGCGTTCGTAGAGGGCCCGGCTGCACGCGGCTACGGCCTCGTCCCAACCGGTGGTCGCGCCGTCCTGGGCATCGTCCGACACCGCCTTGAGCACCCGGATGGGGATGTCGAAGCGCTGGGCGACCCAGATGTAGACGTAGGTCTCCATGTCGACCAGCTGGGCGCCGAGCGACTGGATGAGCGCGACCGCCTCGGCGTCGTCGACGAAGACGTCTCCCGTCGCGATGCGCACGCCTTCGCCGCCCGCCTCGACGCGGTCGGGCATCGAGAGGTGACGGCCGCGTACCCCGGCCAGATCGAACACATCGTGCTGGACGGCGTCGCCGACCTCGTAGATGCCCGGTCCGACCGCGCCCGCCACGGCTCCCGCGGTTCCCACGACGACGATCTCGTCGTACGCGGTGCGATCGAGCGCACGGGTGAGCTCATGCGCGGCGAGCAGTTTGCCCGGGCCGGTGAGCAGGATGTCGAACCCCGGAATGTCGGCGGGGAAGCCCACCAGCTCGTCGCGGTGCGCGACCACCAGAAGCCGCCGCACGCTCAGGCACCGCCTCGAGCGATGATGCCGAGGATGCCGGAGATCAGCAGGTAGGCACCGATGCCGCCCACCACCACCCAGATCGCGATGCGGGCGGAGGACGGCCGTTTGTCGTCGCCGTTGTCGAGGCTCATCCCGCCAGCCTAGGCGAGGTCGCCTCAACGGGAGTCGCGGCGGTGCGGCACGGGGATTGACCCGGTGACGCACCCTGGTGCCGCCAGGGGCGATCGCTAGACTCGAGCTGAGGTCAGACCATCCACAGGCGGGAGCGACGGCATGCAGACGGTACTTCTCGACACCCCCACGGGGATCACGGCCCGGCTCGGCTGGGACCCGGCGATCACGGTGCACCACCGTCGGCGGATGATCGCGCGCGAACTCGTCGCGCAGGCCCTCGGCTGCGACGAGAAGGATGTCCGCATCGAGCGCGAGGCGCCGCGCGGCTTCGGCTACCACACGCGCCTCGTCGCCTCACGCGACGGCGTCGAGGTGCCGCTGGCGATCACGACGGCCAGCTATCGTGCGGCGACGGTCGTCGCGGTCAGCGACCCGGGGCTGCCGGTGGGCATCGACATCCGCGACGGACACCCGGAGCCCGCCGACCTCGCCCGCATGCGCAAGCATTCCCGGCTGTTCTCCGGGGCCGACACGCTCGACCTCGTCGACCATTGGGTGCACGTTCAAGCGGTGCTCGAGGCAGACGGTCGCGGTGTGCGGGTGGCGCCGGAGCAGGTGCGGCTCGATCCGGGACGCCACCGCGGCTGGATCCCCGACCGCAATATGAAGTACACCCTCGTCGACATCTCGCGCGACGGGTGGCTCATCACACTCGCCTACGGCACGCTGCCGACGGCCTGAGAGAGTCAGTCCACGAGATCGGGGAGCGCCCGGCGGAGCTCCGCGAGCCACGCTTCGGGATTGCCGTCCGACGGCGCGCGCCAATCGCCGCGCGGCGACAGTGAGCCGGCCGCGGCGACCTTGGGTCCGTTGGGGATCGCGCTGCGCTTGAACTGCGCGAAGCCGAAGAACCGCTTGATGAACACCTGCAGCCAGTGGGCGATCTCGGCCAGGTCGTACGCGTAGCGGCTGTCGCGGGGGAATCCCACCGGCCAGTCACCGGCGTCGGCATCCGACCAGGCGTGCTGAGCGAGGAAGGCGATCTTCGACGGGCGGAAGCCGTAGCGCAGGACGTGGTGCAGCGCGAAGTCGTGCAGGGCGTAGGGGCCGATCGTCGACTCCGTGGACTGCGCCTTGCCGTCTTCGCCCGCGGGCACGAGCTCGGGGCTGATCTCGGTGTCGAGGACCGACTGCAGCACGGCGACCGCTTCATCGGTCAGATCGGTGCCCGTGCCCTCCCGGTGCGCGATGACCCATCGGATGAGGTGCTGCATGAGCGTCTTGGGCACGCCGACGTTGACCGCGTAGTGGCTCATGTGGTCGCCGACGCCGTAGGTGGCCCAGCCGAGGGCGAGCTCCGAGAGATCGGAGGTGCCGATGACGATGCCGTTCAGACGGTTCGCGAGTCGGAACAGGAAGTCGGTCCGCACCCCGGCCTGGACGTTCTCGAAGGTGACGTCGTACACGGGCTCGCCGGAGGCATAGGGGTGCCCGATGCCGCGCAGGAGTTCGTTCGCGGCGGGGCGGATGTCGATGGTCTCGATCGTCGCGCCGATTGCTTCGGCGAGTGCCACGGCGTTCGACTTCGTGTGGTCGCTCGTGGCGAACCCGGGCATCGTGTACGCGAGGATGTCGCTGCGCGGGCGCCCCATACGGTCCATCGCGCGGGCGACGACGAGCAGTGCGTGGGTCGAGTCGAGCCCGCCCGACACCCCGATCACGGGACGAGGGCCGCCGATCGCCCGCATCCGCTGCTCGAGGCCGGACACCTGGATGTTGAACGCCTCGTAACAGTCCTGGTCGAGGCGTGCCGGGTCATCCGGGACGAAGGGGAACCGATCGAGCGTGCGCCGCAGCCCGATGTCTTCGGTGGGCGGGTGCAGGAACGTCTCGACGGTGAGGAAGTCGGTCGAGGTCGTGCGGCGGTTGTCGTCGAAGGTTCCCTGCCGGTAACGGTCCTGACGCACGCGGTCGAGATCGACGTCGGCGATGCTGCGCCGCGCCCCGTCGGGAAAGCGCTCCGTCTCGGCGAGGAGCGAGCCGCCCTCGTAGATCATGGTCTGACCGTCCCAGGAGACGTCGTTGGTCGACTCGCCGAGACCTGCCGCCGCGTAGGCGTAGACGGCGAGGCACCGCAGCGACTGCGACTGCACGAGCGTGCGGCGATCATCTGCTCGTCCGATCGTGATGGGCGAGCCCGACAGGTTCACGAGGACCGTGGCGCCTGCCAGCGCGGCGCGCGACGACGGCGGAACCGGCACCCACATGTCCTCGCACACCTCGGCGTGCAGCACGAGCCCGGGCACATCGCGGACGTCGAACAGCAGGTTCGTCCCGAACACGGTCTCGTGCGAGCCGATGCGGATGCCCTCGCCGTCCCACTCCTCGCCCGCCGCGTACCAGCGGCGCTCGTAGAACTCGCGGTAGGTGGGCAGGTGCGCCTTGGGGGCGACGCCGAGGATCTCGCCTCGGTGGATGACAACGGCGCAGTTGTACAGGCGGCTGCGGTGACGGAGGGGGGCTCCGATCACGAGCACCGGCATGAGATCGACGGATGCGTCGACGATGCGCTCGATGGCCGCGTCGACGGCGTCCAGCACCGCGTCCTGCATCACGAGGTCGTCGATCGCGTAGCCGGTGATGCACAGCTCGGGGAACACTGCGACAGCGACGGCGTCGGCGTCGCAGGCGCGCGCCTCGGCGAGGACGGCCTCGGCGTTGGCCGCCGGGTCGGCGATGGCGACCGGGATGGTGCAGGCGGCGACCCGCGCGAACCCGTGGGCGTACACGCTGGCGAAGGGGAGCGACTCGTTCACCCTCCTCAGTCTGGCACCGGCGTCGGCGGTGTCGCACCCCGCGGTTAGGGTCATTGAACGGAAGGGGATCATGCGATACATCGAGGACGAAGGCCGGATCGTCTGGAGCGCGAGCGACCTCAAGGCGGCGGCCGAGTGCGAGTTCGCCTGGCTGCGAGCGATCGACGCCAAGCTCGGACGCGTCTCCGCCGTCGACGAGCCCGACGATCCGACGCTCGAGCGGGCGGGCCGTCTCGGCGATCGCCACGAGGAACGTCAGCTCGCCGCGTACCGTGCCGAGTTCGGAGATCGTGTCGCCGAGATCCCCGAGACGCGCTCGTCGGATGCCGCGGGCCTGGCGCGTGCCGTCGCGCTCACTCGTGACGCCCTCGCCTCGGACGCGCGGGTGATCTACCAGGCGGCGTTCTCCGACACCGACTTCGTCGGGTTCGCCGACTTCCTCTTACGCGACGACGACGGCCGGTGGGTCGTGCAAGACACGAAGCTCGCACGCCACGCGCGCGTCACCGCGCTGATGCAGCTCGAGGCCTATGCCGTCCAGCTCGACCGCGAGGGCGCGGCCGTCGCCGGTCACGTCGAGCTGCTGCTGGGCGACGGCACGACGTCGCGCCACGAGCGCGCCGACATCGCACCGGTGTTCGTCCTGCGGCGCGAGCGTCTGCGCTCGCTCATCGCCGACCGTGACGTGGCCGCGGGCGCCGCGGGCGAACCCATCGCGTGGGGCGACGATCGCGGTGATCTGCGGGTCGCGGCCTGCGGACGGTGTGCGACCTGCGACCTCGAGGTCGTCGCCGCGCGCGATCTCCTGCTCGTCGCGGGCATGCGACCGATCCAGCGCGAGCGCCTGCGGGCGGCCGGAGTCACGACGATCGACGAGCTCGCCGCGGCGCGCGAGGCGCCCGCCCGGATGTCGTGGGACACGTTCGCGGGCCTCCGCACCCAGGCTCGGCTGCAGCTCGAGAGCCCCGCGGGCGGCGTCGGCGCGGGCGAGCCGGCGGCAGACGGGGCCCCCGTCCCCACCTACGAGGTGGTCTTCCCGAAGGCGCTCGGCGCGCTTCCGCGGCCCGACCTCGGCGATCTCTTCTTCGACTTCGAGGGCGACCCGCTCTACACCGAGGGGGCGGCTCGTCAGTGGGGCATCGACTACCTGTTCGGCTGGGTCGATCTCCGCGAGCAGTACTCCGCACTCTGGGCTCACACCTTCGACGAGGAGCGGGCGGCGTTCCAGACCTTCCTCGAGTTCGTCGCCGTGCAGCGTGCCGCGCACCCGGCGATGCACATCTACCACTACGCACCGTACGAGCCGACGCATCTTCTCGCGATGGCTGCGCGGTACGGCGTGGGTGAGGCCGAGGTCGACCGGCTGCTGCGCGACGGGGTCTTCGTCGACCTGTATCCGATCGTCCGCCGCGCGCTGCGGGTGGGGTCGCGCTCGTACTCGATCAAGAAGCTCGAGCCGCTCTACATGGGGTCCGAAGTCCGCACGAGCGACGTCCAGAAGGGCGACGATTCGATCGTCCGGTACGTCGAGGCGCGGGCACTCGCCGAGGCGGGTGATGCCGACGCCGCCGCGGCGATCCTCGCGGATCTGGCTGATTACAACCGCTACGACTGCGTCTCGACACGGCGGCTGCGCGATTGGCTCGTCGACCGGGCGCGGGAGGCGCAGTTGCGGCCATCCGCGGATGTCGAGCCCGAAGAGCGCGCTTACGAGCCGTCGCCGCGCGCAACCGCGCTGTCGCGACTCGCGGATGCCGCGGCCGCGGACGACCCCGCGGGTGCCGACGCCCCGTCAGCCGTCGCGCTGCGGCTCGGGGCGGCTGCGATCGACTACTACCCCCGTGAGGCGAAGTCGTTCTGGGCCACCCACTTCCTCCGCCTGCGCGAACCGCTCTCGATGTGGGAGGACACCCGCGACGTCGTCGCCGTGGCGTCCGAGCGCAGCCGGGTGCTCGAAGACTGGCATCGGCCCGAGGGGGCTCGCACCGACCGGCGCGTCCTCGAACTGCGCGGCGAGGTCGCACCGGGCACACGATTGAGCGTCGATTCGTCGCCGTTCGCGATCTACGAGGCGCCCGCGCCGTTCCCGACGGAACCGCGGCCCCGCTTCATCCACGCCGACCGGCGGGTGCGGGTCATCGAGGTGCTCGATGACGGCGCGATCGTCGAGGAGCTCGCCGCGGGCGCGTACATGTGGTCCGAGCTGCCGATCGCGCTCACCCCGGCAGCCCCGCCGCCTGCGGGCAGCCAGCAGGCGGCGATCGACGCGTGGGCAGACGAGGTGATCGCCGCGACGCCCGACCTGCCGGCCGATCCCGCGACCGATCTTCTGCTGCGACGCCCGCCGCGGACGCTGTCCGGCTCGCTGCCGAGTGGGGGCGGGGATGCGGTCGCCGACATCTCGAGCGCGATCCTCGATCTCGACCGCAGCTACCTCGCGGTACAGGGCCCTCCCGGAACGGGTAAGACCTATGTGGGATCTCATGTCGTCACACGTCTCGTGGCCGAACGCGGATTCCGCGTCGGCGTCGTGGCGCAGTCGCACGCCGTCGTCGAGAACATGCTCGATCGCATCGCCGCCGCGGGGGTGCCGCGCGAGAAGATCGCGAAGGCGGTCAAGGGCGAACCCACCGGTGACGAGGCCTTCACGGTCATCCCGAAGAACGGCGTCGCCGACTTCACCGCGGGGCGTCCGGACGGATACGTCGTCGGCGGCACGGCCTGGGACCTCACGCACGCCGGCCGCATCCCGCGCGGCAGTCTCGATCTCCTCGTCATCGACGAGGCGGGTCAGTTCTCCCTCGCCTCGACGATCGCCGTCTCGGTCGCGGCCTCCCGGCTTCTGCTGCTGGGCGATCCGCAACAGCTGCCGCAGGTCAGCCAGGGCACGCATCCCGAGCCGGTCGACACCTCGGCCCTCGGCTGGATCATGGACGGCGCCCACGTCATCCCGAGCGATCGCGGCTATTTCCTGGCCGAGACCCGTCGCATGCGGCCCGAGGTCGCCGAACCGGTTTCCGTGCTCGCCTACGACGGTCGACTCGCCGCGCACGCATCCACGGCCGGCCGGGTGCTCGCGGGCGTCGCGCCCGGGGTCATGCCCGTGCCCGTCGCCCACCGGCGCAATGCCACGGCCTCGCCCGAAGAGGCCGAGGTCGTCGTGGGGCTGATCTCGGATCTCCTCGACCGTGCGTGGCTGCCCGACCCGGCGCTCGAGCCTCGTCCGCTCGCGCAGCGCGACATCATCGTGGTCACGCCGTACAACGCGCAGCAGGTGCTCGTAGAAGAAGCGCTCGCCGCGGCGGGCTTGGACGACGTGCCGGTGGGCACGGTCGATCGGTTCCAGGGCCAGGAGGCGGCGGTCGCGATCGTGTCGCTCGCGGCATCCTCAGGTCGAGACGCGCCTCGGGGGCTGGAGTTCCTGCTGCTGCAGAACCGCCTCAACGTGGCCGTTTCGCGCGCGCAGCACACCGCATACGTCGTCTACGGCACCGGCATCCTCGACGACCTGCCCCGCACCCCCGAGGGCGTTGCACGGATGAGCGCCTTCGCCCGTCTCGTCGGGGCGGTCTGAGGCGCGCGCTCCGCATATGGGGCGCAGTTGTCAGCGACGGGCGCGGTTCGAACTGCGCTCCATCGGCGCAGGTGCGCTCGATGCGCGGGTCGCGGGTCGCGGGTCGCGGGTCAGTCGACAGTGCCGTAGAGACGGTCGCCGGCGTCGCCGAGGCCCGGCACGATGTAGCCGCGCTCGTCGAGACGCTCGTCGAGCGAGCCCAGGACGAGGGTCACATCGCGGTCGCCGACCTGCTTCTCGATCGCGGCGAGGCCCTCGGGCGCCCCCAGGATGCAGATGGCCGTGACGTCCTGTGCCCCGCGCTGGAAGATGAAGTCGATCGCCGCGCCCAGTGAGCCTCCGGTGGCGAGCATCGGGTCGAGCACGAAGCACTGACGGTCGCTGAGGTCGTCGGGAAGACGCTCGGCGTACGTGGTCGGCTCGAACGTCACCTCATTGCGGGCCATCCCCAGGAACCCCACCTCGGCGGTGGGGAGGAGCTTGGTCATGCCCTCGAGCATCCCGAGTCCCGCGCGCAGGATCGGCACGACGAGGGGGCGGGGCTTGGCGATCGCGAGGCCCGTCGTGCGGGTGACCGGGGTCTCGATCTCGACCTGCTCCGTGCGGACGTTGCGGGTGGCCTCGTACGCGAGCAGCGTCACGAGCTCTTCGGTGAGCTGACGGAACACCGGCGAGGCGGTGTTCTTGTCGCGCAGGACCGAGAGCTTGTGGGTGATGAGCGGGTGGTCGGCGACGTGAACACGCATGTGATGATCCTACGCGGACGGCTCGCGTCTTCTCGGCTCTACGCTGGTGCCGTGACCCTGACGGCATCCGCTGGCGACATCCGCAGCATGACGCGTGCCCTCGAGCTCGCGGAGGCCGCGGCGGCGGCGGGTGACATCCCCGTCGGAGCGGTCGTGACGGATGCCTCGGGCGCAGTGCTCGGCGAGGGCCGCAACCTCCGCGAGGCGACCGGTGACCCGACCGCTCATGCCGAGGTGGTCGCGCTTCGCGCCGCGGCCGCCGCGATCGGGTCGTGGAACCTCGCGGGATGCACCCTGACGGTCACGCTCGAGCCGTGCGCCATGTGCGCGGGCGCCATGCTGCAGGCCCACGTCTCGCGGCTCGTCTTCGGTGCATGGGACGACAAGGCGGGCGCCGCCGGATCGCAGTACGACCTCGTGCGCGACCGCCGACTTCCCGTGAGAGCCGAGGTCGTGGCGGGCGTGCGCTCCGGCGAGTCGTCCGCGCTGCTGCGCATGTTCTTCGCGCAGCAGCGGTGAGCCGGCCGGCCGGTCAGTCCCAGGAGCTGAGGATGATCGCCTCGGTCGGGGGAGCCGGTGAGATCGGGGTGCCGAGGTAGCCGATCGTCGAGAGGATCGCGGTGCGGACCTTGCCCGGGCGCTCGAGATGCACGGCGTGCCCGACGCCTTCGATGACCACCTCGGTCACCTGTCCGCCCGCCTCGCGGTACCGCTCGAGCACGTTGCGGGTCTGCGCGACCATCTGTTGCGCCGGTGCCGTCTCCACGCCCGGCCACCCCGGGATCGCGCCGATCTCGCCGAGATGACCGCTCTCGGCGAACGACCCGTCGGCGACGATGACATCGGCACCGCCGCGCATCCACAGGATCGGGGGCGCATCGTATCCGGCGGCCAGGTCGACGATGGACGAGACGTCGAAGTGTGCCGGTGCGAGGGCGTTCTGCACGCCGAGCCGGCCCGCCGCGAAGCCCGGCCAGTTGTCGCTCGGCACGCTGTCGCCGGGATAGTTGCCTTCGGCGGTCGACGTCGTGAGCATCGCCTCGATCCACGTGTCCTCGTTGTCGGACTCGTAGTCGGGCGAGACGAACGACGTGCGGAAGAACGATCGGGCGGTGCCCTCGTCGTCCCCCGCGTCGCGTGCCGTGAGTCGGTCGACGAGCGTGGGGCTGACGGCTCCGCCGCCGCATCCCGCGTCATCGTCCGTCAGGCGCGTGCCGTCGAGTCGCGTACCGCCGAAGCCGTATGGCGACACGGGCGAGAGCAGACTGAGCGAGAGCACGGGGTGATCGAGCGCGTACTGCATGGCGACGGCGGCGCCCAGGCCCCAGCCGACGAAATGGACGGCATCGAGGCCCAGTGCGTCGAGAGTCGCCCGCACGTCATCGGAGAAGTCGCGCACACCGCGGGTCGCGTCGACGGGCAGTCGCTCGGTCTCGCCGAAGCCGCGGAGGTCGATCGCGATCGGGCGGACGTCGCTCGGCAGATCCTCGATGATCTCCTGCCAGAAGAGACTCGACCCGGGAGCGGCGTGCAACAGCACGAGCGTGCGGTCGGCCGGAGTCTCGGGGTCGTCTGCGCCGCGCTCGAGGATGCTCACCGCCAGGCGCGACGTCTCGATGATGCGTGGCGTGATGCCGTCGAAGAGGGGCATGGCGGGATCCTTCGCTCTGCTCTGCGCGGCGAGCGCCTCCGCGCCCGCGGACGTTCCGACTCTACCTCGCAGCCGTGCGCTCCGCTGGGAAACGACCGGACTTAAGATGACGGCATGTCCGACGTCGTCGCCCTGCCCCCGATCGCCATCCTCGGAGCCGGTTCGATGGGGGGTGCCGTGCTGTCGGGCCTGGTGGCCTCGGGTGCCGCGGCCGGGGGAGTGACCGTCACCAACCGCACCGCCGAGAAGGCCGCCGCCCTCGCCGACCTCGCGGGGGTCACGAGCATCGCGCTCGCCGACACTCCCACGGGGAACACGGATGCCGCGGCTGCGGCCGACGTCGTGCTGATCGGTGTGAAGCCCGCGATGGTGCCCGATCTGCTGCGCGAGATCGCCCCGGTGCTGCGCCCCGGCGCGGTCGTGGTGAGTCTCGCCGCCGGGGTCACGATCGAGACCTTCGCCGGCATCCTCGGGCCCGACGTCGCCGTGATCCGCTCGATGCCCAACACCCCCGCCGTCGTCGGCAAGGCCGTCACGGGGCTCGCGGCCGGGCCTGCGGCATCCGATGACCACCGGGCGACGGTGCGCGCCCTGTTCGAGACATGCGGAGTCGTCGTCGAGGTGCCCGAGGAGCAGATCGATGCGCTCTCGACGATCTCGGGTTCGGGGCCCGCCTACGTCTTCCTGCTGATCGAGGAGCTCACCCGGGCTGCCGTCGGCAAGGGATTCGCCGAGGCCGAGGCTCGCGTCATGGCCGAGCAGACCTTCATCGGCGCGGCCGCTCTGCTCGACGCTTCGGGCGAGGACCCGGCCGAGCTGCGCCGCCGCGTCACGAGCCCCAAGGGCACGACCGAGCGGGCGATCGCCGTGCTGCAGGAGGCTCGGCTCGACGACGTCTTCGCGCGGGCGACCGACGCCGCGCTCGCCCGCGCGCGCGAGCTCGCCGCCGGCTCCTGACCTCGACGCAACGTCATCCGAGGTCCCACTTGGGCCGGGTATGCCGTCCGTTTACCCGGCCCAACTGGGACCTCGACGCGGGGGCAGCGCGCAGCAGCGCGGGGCAGGTCAGCGGTCGAGTGAGGCGAAGCGCTCGATGTCGGAGTTCGTCCCCGAGACGATGATGAGGTCGTGGTTGGTGACGACGGTATTGGCCTCCGCGTAGCGGAAGGGCTTGCCGGGGCTCTTCACGCCGACGACGGTGACACGGTACTTCGTGCGCACTCCCGACTCGTTGAGACCGACGCCGCGGATGAACTTCGGGGGGTACATCTTCGCCAGGACGAAGTCGTCGTCGAAGCGGATGAAGTCGAGCATGCGCCCGCTGACGAGGTGGGCCACGCGCTCGCCGGCCTCGCGCTCGGGGTACACGACGTGGTTGGCGCCCACGCGGGCGAGGATCTTGCCGTGCGACTGCGAGACGGCCTTCGCCCAGATCTGGGGGACCTTCAGGTCGACGAGATTCGCGGTGATGAGCACGGACGCTTCGATCGACGAGCCGACGGCGACGACGGCGACCTGGAAGTCCTGTGCGCCGATCTGCTTGAGCGCGTCGAGGTTGCGGGCGTCGGTCTGCACGGCGTGCGTGACGCGCTCCGACCACTTCTGCACGAGTTCGAGGTTGTCGTCGATCGCGAGAACCTCGCGGTCGAGGCGGTCGAGCTCGCCCGCGCAGGCGGCGCCGAAACGCCCCAGCCCGATGACCAGCACGGGAGCGTCGCTTCGGATCTGCTCAACCAACGATCGGCCTTTCAACGGGCAGGGCGTACAACTGCGAACGGGATGCCGCGGCCACCGCTGCGGCGAGTGTCACTGTACCAACGCGTCCCATGAACATGACGAGGGCCATGACGTACACCGCGGGCTCGGGGAGTTCGGCCGTCAGGCCTGTCGACAGCCCCACGGTCGCGAACCCGGAGATGACGTCGAAGAGCACCTCGTCGACGGGAGCCTTCGTGATCTGCGCGATGGTCACGGTGCCGATCGCGACGATCGTGGCGCTCCACGCGACGACCGAGAGTGCCACGCGTTGGACGTCGCTGGGGATGCGGCGGCCGAACACCTGCACCGACGGACGTCCCTTCGCCTCCGACCACACGGCGAGGGCGAGCACCGCGAGGGTGGTGACCTTGATGCCGCCGGCGGTGGAGGCAGATCCGCCGCCGACGAACATGAGCATCGATCCGACGATGAGGGACGAGCCGTGCATCTCGCCGATGTCGATGATCGAGAAGCCGCCCGACCGGGTCATCGCTGAGATGAAGAAGGCCTGGAAGGTCGTGTCCCACGCCTCCATCGACCCGAAGGTCGCGGGATTGTCGTACTCGAGGAGCAGGAAGACTCCGGCGCCGGTGAAGAACAGGATGACCGTGGTGATGATCGTGAGCTTCGCGTGCAGCGACCACGCGCGTACATGCCACTGGTGCCGCCAGAGCGTGAAGATGACGGGGAAGCCGATCGACCCGAGGAACACGCCGACCATCAGCACGGTGAGCATCACGTAGTCCTGCGCGAACGGCTGCAGCCCTTCCGCGTTGGGCGAGAAGCCGGTGTTGGTGAAGGCCATGGCCGCGTAGTACGGGGCCTCCCACAGGGCGGTGAGGGGATCGACGCCGCCGAGCAGCAGCGACGGGTACAGCAGGACGGCGAGCCCCGCCTCGATGACGAGCGTCGACAGCGCGACCGTGCGCAGCAGCAAGCCGACCTCGCCGAGGCGGACGGCCTGACCTTCGTTGACCGGACCGCCGTGTGCGCGCATCGGATTGCTGTCGCCGGCGGCGATGAGCTTCGCACGCAGGCCGAGGCGCTTGGAGATGACGAGCCCCAGGATCGACGCGAGTGTCAGCACGCCGAGGGCACCGACGTTGACGCCGATGTAGATGAGGATGTGGCCGAACGGCGACCAGTGCGTGGCCATGTCGACGGTGGCCAAGCCCGCGACGCAGATCGTCGACACCGCGGTGAAGAGCGCATCGGCGAAGGGTGTAGCCCGGCCCGAAGCGGATGCCGCGGGCAGGGAGAACAGCGTCGTGAAGACGAGGATCAGCGTCGAGAAGATCAGCACCGCGAAGCGTGAGGGCGAGGCGGTCGCCAGGTCGCGACCGGCGTCCCAGGCACTGCGTCCGAAGCCGCCGAGACGGGTGAGGACGATCGCGCCGACGGACCTGTCCGCCATGCGTGTTCCTCCCCACGATCGCAGCTGTTGCTCCCGGCTCCGCAGTAGGTCGGTGCCGATGTCATGGTACTCGGGCGCGCGCGCCGACTAACCTGAATGCATGGCGGACATCTTCGACGTGATCGCCGACGGCACCCGTCGGGACATCCTGCGGCTCTTGCTCGATCGGGACTCCGATCCGCGCTCCTCCGGGACGAGCGTCTCGCAGATCGTGAACGAGCTCGGCGTGAGCCAGCCGACGATCTCCAAGCACCTCAAGGTGCTGCGGGGGGCCGAGCTCGTGACCGTGCGCGAGGAAGGGCAGCACCGCTACTACAGCCTGTCGCCCGAGCCGCTCGACGTCGTCGACGACTGGCTCGTGCCGTTCCTCTCCTCGGAGGCTTACGACGCCGAGCCCGTCCCCGCGCTCCCCGAGCAGGCGGTCGCCGCGGCCGAGCTGGTCGGGCGGGCTGCGGCATCTGCGAAGCACGCCGTCACGAGCGTGTTCGGCAAGCGTTCCGCGCGCTGACCCCGGCACATCCCGCGCCCCGGAAGCAACAGGCGTCACTTCGGTTTACACGCGTCGCGCCTCGCCCCTAGAGTGTTCGCATCCGGGGGAAAGGGATGACGATGGCCGAGCTGCCCGATGTGCGCTTCCTCACTGTGGCGGAGGTGGCGGAGATCATGCGGGTGTCGAAGATGACGGTGTATCGCCTCGTTCACTCCGGCGAGCTGCCCGCTGTGCGCTTCGGCCGCAGCTACCGCGTACCCGAATCTGCGGTGCGCGACGCCGTGCAACGGCCGATCGCCGACGTCGGCTAGACTGATCCGAGGCATTTTTCGCGAGGTGCCTGTTCCCGGACGCATACGAGATGCGTCCAGACCCTGACATAGTGAGGTTTTCCGTGGGTTCTGTCATCAAGAAGCGCCGCAAGCGCATGGCGAAGAAGAAGCACCGCAAGCTGCTTCGCAAGACTCGCCACCAGCGCCGCAACAAGAAGTAAGTCGCGGCGACGTCACTGAGCGCCCCATTCGGCTCCGGCCGAGGGGCGCTTCGTGCTTTCCGGATGCTGCCGCCACGGTGCTGTGCGGTGCGGCCTAGGCTGAACGTGGAGGAATGAGCATGAAATCCATCACCATCGACGAGCTCCGTGCGGGCCGCGACATCCCCCTCATCGACGTGCGCGAAGACCACGAGTACGCCGCGGGGCGCGTGCCCGGCGCGATCAGCATCCCGATGTCGCAGCTCGGTGAACGCATCGACGAGCTGCCCGACGGCGCCTTCGACGTGATCTGCCAGGCCGGCGGACGGTCGGCCCAGGTGGTCGCGGCGCTCGAGGCCCGCGGCTACGACGCCACGAACGTCACCGGCGGTACGGGCGAGTGGGCCGCACGCGGCTTCGAGCTCGAGCGCTGACACCGCTTCGCGTCCGATGCCCACCCTCACCCTCATCTCCAAGCCCGGCTGCCACCTCTGCGATGTCGCCCGCGAGATCGTCGACACCGTCGTGGCCGACCTGCCCGCCGGCACCGAGGTCGATGTCGTGGAACGATCGATCTTCGATGACCCGTCGCTTTTCGAGCAGTGGTGGGAGAAGATCCCCGTCGTGCTGATCGACGATCGCCTCCACGCGCACTGGCGCGTGTCCGCCGACCGGCTGCGCACCGCGCTGACCGAGAAGACCCCGACCGAGGAGCCCGCATGACCATCCGCCACGTCGTCGCCTGGAAGCTCGCCGCTGAGGACGCCGCGACCCGGGCCGAGCACGCCGCCGAGGTGTCGCGCCGCATCCAGGCCCTCGTGGGTGTCGTCCCCTCGATCCGCTCGCTGAGCATCGGACCGAACGCTGCCTACGCCGAGGTCAACGGCGACGTGGCACTGGTCGCCGACTTCGATGATGTCGCCGGACTCGAGGAGTATCAGGTGCACCCGGCTCACCAGGAGGTCGCCGCCTTCGTCCGCGGCGTCGTCGCGAGCCGCATCTCGGTCGACTTCGAGGTCTGAGCCGAGGCTCTACCGCACGCGGCGGCGCGGACGAGCGCGTCAGTCGCGCCGATCGCGCTCGGCGAGGTCGCCTGTCACGATCACCGGGATCGCGTTGGTGAACGTGCTCGCCCGTCGCTCCGCCTCGGCGCTCCCGGTGAACAGCCCGTCGTTGGTCGGCGTGGGGTCGTGCGTGATGGCGTGGTCGTCGCCGTGGCCCGGGGTCGCGGCATCCGACATGACGATGCGCTGCACCGGGACGGCCTGCGGCATGGTGCGCTGCACCCACATCACCATCGCCTCGCGCACGAGACAGCGCAGGTCGAACAGCGTGGGGGCATCCTTCGCGGTGACCAGGATGCGCACGCGCACATAGCCGGCGACGGCATCCGTCACCTGCAGCACCGATGTCCGGCGGTCCCAGAGGTCGGTCTTCTCGAGCACATCGTGCAGATGGGCGCGCATCGCGGTGGGCGAGACGTTCCAATCGAGGTCCATCTCGACGGCGCCCAGCAGCTCCGAGCCGCGCCGAGTCCAGTTCTCGAACGGGGTCGTGGTGAAGTAGGTGCAGGGGAGGACCAGACGCCGGTCGTCCCAGAGGTCGAGCACGACGTAGCTGAGGGTGATCTCGCCGACGCGACCCCACTCGCCGTCGGCGACGACGACGTCATCGACACGCAGCGCGTCGCTGAAGACGATCTGCAATCCCGCGAAGACGTTGGCGAGCACCGACTGGGCGGCGAGTCCGGCGACCACCGAGGCGATACCCGCAGAGGCCAGGACGCTCGCTCCGACGGCGCGCACCGAGTCGAAGGTCAGCAGCACCGCACCGATGCCGATCACGATGATGATCGCGACCGCGAGGCGGCGGACGATCAGCATCTGCGTGCGGATGCGGCGGGCGACGCGGTTGTCGGGCACATCGATGCGGTACCGGCCGAGCGCGACATCGGTGACGGCGAGCACGAGGGAAGCGAGCAGCCAGGCGCTCGCGGCGATGATCGCGATCGTCAGGACCTGGCCGAGGACCGACCGCCACAGCTCGTCCGGGAACGACGTCTGCACCGCCGCCCAGAGGGCGATGGCGACGAGCAGCGACCGGAACGGGGCACGGGAACGACGACTGAGCACTTCGGGCCAACGCTGCCGTCGCGCCGCGATGCGCAGCGCGACATGAGCGACCACCGCGATCACAGCGGCGACCGCGAGGCCCACCAGTACAGCGATGGCGAACTGCATCCACCCGTCCCACATACGTTCTGCTCCTTCCGTCGCCGAAGAAGCCACGATACGGGCGGTGCCGAACGCCGGCTGTGCGCTTGCCGGGTGCGTGGGGGGATGTGTTACGGGGCGAGGCGCGTCGGACCGCGGAAGAGGTAGGTGACCTCGCGGATCGACGACTCGCCGAGCAGCAGCATCAGCACGCGTGCGAGACCCATGCCGAACCCGCCGTGGGGCGGGGCGCCGTAACGGAAGAAGTCGAGGTAGAAGTCGAGGTGCTCGGGCTCGAGACCCTTCTCCTTGGCCTGCTCGACGAGAACGTCGACGCGGTGCTCGCGCTGCGCGCCCGTCGTGATCTCGACGCCGTTGAAGAGCAGGTCGTACGACTTCGTGAGCCCGGTCTCCTCGTCGCGCATGTGGTAGAACGCGCGGATCTCGGGGTGGTAGTCGGTGATGAAGACGAACTGGTGGCCGTACGTCTCGAGCACGTGCGCCGAGATCTGGCGCTCGCCCTCGGGGTCGAGGTCGCCGTCGGTGCGCGGGATGTCGTAGCCCCGGGCAGCGACGATCTCGCGTGCCTCGGCGAGCGGGATGCGGGGGAACGGGGTCTGCGGCACCTGCACCTCGACGCCGAACAGCTCGGCGATCTCGTCACCGTGCTTGTCCTTGACGGCCTGGAAGGCGAACTGCAGCAACTCCTCCTGCATCGCGGCGACGTCCTCGTGCGAGTCGATCCAGCTGATCTCGGCGTCGATCGAGGTGAACTCGGTCGCGTGGCGCGAGGTGAAGGACGGGTCGGCGCGGAAGACGTCGCCGATCTCGAAGATCTTCCCGAAGCCCGCCGACTGCGCCATCTGCTTGAAGAACTGCGGGCTCTGAGCGAGGTACGCGGTCTTGTCCTCGAAGTAGGGCACCTCGAACAGCTCAGCTGCCGACTCGGATGCCGATGCCATGAGCTTGGGGGAGTGGATCTCGATGTAGTCGCGCTCGATCCAGTAGGTGCGCATCGCGTGCTCGAGCGTCGTCTGCACGCGGAAGATGAGGTTGTTGCGGCGCTGGCGCAGGTCGAGGAAGCGCCAGTCCATGCGCTTGTCGAGGCCGGAGTCGGCGGCGATCGGGGTCTCGGGCAGGGCCGCGGCCGCGATGTCGAGGGCGCCGATCTTGATCTCGACGCCGCCGAGCTTGACCCGCTCGTCGTGCTTGAGGTCTCCCGTGACGGTCAGGAAGGTGCCCGTCGACAGGTTCGAGATCAGCTCGGTGAGGGCGAGGGCCGCGGCATCCTGCTCGCTGCCGTCCTCGGTCGGGCGGGTCGCGGGGTTGACCAGCTGCACGGCGCCGGTCTCGTCGCGGAGGATGACGAACTGCACCTTCTTCTGATCGCGGACGGTCTCGACCCATCCGGACACCGAAACGGGGCCGTCGGGGCGGGCCTGCAGCTGCTGGACGAGAACGCGTTCACTCACGAGGGGAGAGTCTACGCGTCCAGCTATCTCCGACGTCGCGCCCCTAGGCTGTGCGCGGGGCCCGCCCGGGCATCCGATCACCGAGCGCGAAGGCACCCGATGACCGTCTTGACCCGCACCGCCTACGCTCACGCGTCGGCACCTGCCGCCGAGGAGGGAGGGTCGTGGCTGACGACCCTCGCCGACTGGACCGTCTCGCTCATGGACACGATCGGGCCCGCCGGCGCGGCGATCGCGGTCGGCATGGACAATCTCTTCCCGCCGATCCCGAGCGAGGTCGTGCTCCCGATGGCCGGGCTCGCCGCCTCGCGCGGCTCGTTCACCCTCGCGGAGGCGATCCTGTGGACGACCTTCGGGTCGGTCTTCGGCGCCTACATCCTCTACGTCCTCGGCCGGTGGCTCGGCGCCGACCGCCTGCGCCGCATCGCCGACCGGATGCCGCTCGTGACCGGCGACGACGTCGTGCGGTCGGTGCACTGGTTCGAGAAGCACGGGTCGATCGCCGTGTTCTTCGGGCGCATGGTGCCGCTCTTCCGCAGCCTCATCTCGATCCCCGCGGGGGTCGCCCGGATGCACTGGTGGAAGTTCGGGCTGCTCACGACGGCGGGCAGCCTCATCTGGAACTCGATCTTCGTGATGGCGGGCTTCCTGCTGGGTGAGAACTGGCACATCGTCGAGCAGTACGCCGAGATCTTCCAGACGATCGTGATCATCGTCGTCGCCGTGCTCGTCGTGTGGTTCGTCGTTTCGCGCGTGCGCGACCTGCGGCGCGGCCGGACCACCGGTTCGGGCACCGCCCCCGAGCCGAGCCCGGAGGGGCCCTGACCGGTCGTGCGCTCAGGGTCCGCATAGGAGCGGCCGCCGTAGACTGGAGACCGTGCCCGCAGCCCGTCTCCACCTCGTGCGCCACGGTGAGGTCCACAACCCCCGGCGCGTGCTCTACGGACGGCTGCCGCACTTCGGGTTGAGCGAGGACGGCCGTCGTATGGCCCGCTCCGCCGCCGAGTACGTCGCGTCGCTGGACCGCCCGGTCGCCGCGCTGATGTCATCTCCGCTGCAGCGCACCCGCGAATCGTCCGAACCCTTCACCGAACTCTTCGGCCTCGACCCCGTCATCGACGAGCGGGTCATCGAGCCGCACAACGTCTTCGAGGGCCGGCGCATGCGCCACGCGCTCGTCAATCCCTTGAACTGGCGGCACCTGCGCACGCCGGCGACCCCCAGCTGGGGTGAGCCGTACATCGAGATCGTGGCGCGCATGGACGCTGCGATGCGCGACGCATGGCATGCGAGCGATGCGGGCGACGTCGTGATCGTCTCGCACCAGCTGCCCATCTGGATCACCCACCTCGCGATCGCGGGTGAACCCCTGCGCCACGACCCGCGCCGACGTCGGTGCGCCCTCTCGAGCGTCACGAGCTTCGAGCTCGGCGACGGGGGAGAGCGCGCCGCATGGCGCGAGGTCGCATATGCCGAGCCCGCGTCGACCGCGGGCGCCGTCGATGTAGGAGCCGTCTGATGAAGCGTCGCCTCATGGCCGCCGCCCTCGCCCTCGGACTCGCGGCGGGGCTCGCCGCCTGCTCGAGCCCGAACGACGACCTCGCCGGGCAGTACCGCGACGGTGACAACAAGGGCTTCATCTCAGGCGACGGCACGACGACCGAGATCCCGGAGGCTGAACGGGGCGCCCCGATCGAGTTCACGGGAACGGCCGTCGACGGCTCGACGGTCTCGAGCGCCGACTACGCCGGAAAGCCTCTCGTCCTGAACTTCTGGTACGCCCAGTGCGGGCCGTGCCGCGCCGAGGCGCCGCTGCTCCAGGAGGTCTACACCGACACGCAGGCCGTCGGCGCCGACTTCCTCGGCATCAACATCTACGACGGGCCCGAGCAGGCTGCGGCCTTCGAGCAGAACTACGGCATCGGCTACCCCTCGCTGCTCATGCAAGGCGACGGCGAGCTCAAGCTGGCGCTCGCGGCATCCGCGTCGGTCCAGGCCGCCCCCACGACGCTCGTGCTCGACACCGAGGGCCGGGTCGCCGCGCGGATCGTCGGGCAGCTTCGGGATGCCGGCATCCTCCGCACTCTGGTCGAGGACGCCGCGAAGGCGGGCGCCGGCGCGGGATCGTCGTGAACCCGGGCGAGATCGTCTTCGGCGGAGCCCTGTGGCTCGCGGTGCCTATCGCCGTGCTCGCGGGCCTCGTCTCGTTCCTCTCGCCGTGCGTCCTGCCCCTCGTACCCGGCTACCTCGGTTTCCTCGGCAGCGCGGTCACGCCGCGTGAGCCCGCCGCCGGTGCGGCCGGCCGCGACGGGAATCGGAGGATCTCGCGAACGTCGGAGGATGCGGGCGGATCGGTCCGCGTTTCGACGGATTCTCCGACGGTGGCGAAGGCGACCGTCCCCTCCGGCCCCGGCCGCGGACGACTCCTCCTCGGCGTCGGGCTCTTCATCGCGGGATTCACCGTCGTCTTCCTGGCGATGGGCGTCTTCGCGGGCACCATCGGCCGGGTCTTCTTCGAGTACCAGGACGTCATCACCCGCGTCCTCGGCGCCGTCGTGATCGTGCTCGGCCTCGTCTTCGTCGGGATGTTCGGCTTCGCGCAGCGCATCTACCGGCCGCAGCTGCGACAGAACCTCGGTCTCGCCGGAGCCCCGCTGCTCGGCATCGCGATGGGCATCGGCTGGGCGCCGTGCATCGGTCCGACCCTCGCCGCGATCCTCTCGATCGCGCTCAGCCAGGCCGATCCCGCCCGTGCGGGGGTTCTCGCCGTCGCGTACTCGCTCGGCCTCGGCATCCCCTTCGTGCTTCTCGCGCTCGGCGCGAGCTGGGCCACCCGCTCCGTGGCGTTCGTGCGCCGGCACATCCGCGTCGTGAACATCGCCGGCGGTGCGTTGCTGGTCGTTCTCGGCGTGCTGATGGTCACCGGCGTCTGGACCACGATCATGTCCGTCTTCCAAGGAGTGGTGGCCGGTGTCCCGACCTTCCTCTGACCAGGCCGATCCCTCGGCGCCGCTGCGACCGGGCGACCACTCCGACGCCCCTCTCGACAGCGGGGCCGGCGGCGACCGCCCGATCACGCAGCCCCAGCTCGGCGTCGTCGGATGGCTGCGGTGGGGCTGGCGTCAGCTGACGAGCATGCGCACGGCGCTCGTGCTGCTGCTCCTGCTGGCGATCGCCGCCATCCCGGGGTCGATCGTGCCGCAGCGTGGCGCCGACCCCAACGGCGTCACCCAGTGGCGCACCGACAACCCCGACCTGTATCCGATCCTCGACGCGCTGCAGCTGTTCGACGTGTACACGTCCGTGTGGTTCTCGGCGATCTACATCCTGCTGTTCGTCTCGCTCGTCGGGTGCGTCATCCCGCGGACGAAGCACCACTGGCAGGCGATGAAGTCGCGTCCGCCGCGCACTCCCGCCCGCCTGTCGCGGCTGGCGGATCACCGCACGGTCGGCGTCTCCCTGCGCGACGACGAGGATGCCGCGGCCGTCGCCTCCGCCGCCATCGACGAAGCCCAGCGGCAGCTGCGCAAGTCGGGCTACCGCGTCGAGCGGTACGACTCGGGCCAGACCGCTTCGGTCTCGGCCGAGCGCGGCTATCTGCGTGAGACGGGCAACCTCGTCTTCCACGGTGCACTCGTGGGCGTGCTGATCTCGGTCGGCGTCGGCGGGGGCCTGACCTACACGGGCCAGACCGTCATCGTCGAGGGCGACACGTTCGTCAACTCGCTCGGTCTGGGCTACACCTCGTTCAACCCGGGTCGGTTCGTCGACACCGACCAGATGCCGCCGTACTCGCTGACCCTCGACGAGTTCGACGTCTCGTACGGTCCGTTCACGGGGGGACCGGGCCACGGTATGGCAGGCGACTTCCTCGCCCATCTCACGGTGGCCGAGCCCGGGCAGGAGCCGCGGGACGGCGAGGTGCGGGTGAATCATCCGTACGGGATCGAGGGCGACCGCATCTACCTGATGGGCAACGGGTACGCCCCCACGATCACCGTCCGCGACGCCGCGGGCGAGGTCGTCTTCAGCGAAGACGTGCCGTTCCTGCCGCAGGACAACAACATGACCTCGATCGGCGTCGTCAAGATCGCCGATGGGATGCCGCAGCAGCTCGGACTCGCCGGGTTCTTCTACCCGACGGCGGCGACACTCGAGTCGGGGGCCATCGCCTCCGCCTACGGCGACCTCACCAACCCGCTCGTGACCTTCCGCGTGTACGAGGGGGACCTCGGCATCGACGACGGAACGCCGCGCTCGGTCTACACGCTCGACCCGACCGGTATGGAGCAGATCGCCGGCGGCGACTCGGGGGTCGCGTCGCTCGAGCTCGAGCCCGGTCAGACGGTCGACCTGCCCGGCGGCCGCGGCACCGTGACGTTCGAGGACCAGCGGGCGTCGGGTGCCGACGAAGCGGTGAAGCGTTACGTCTCGCTGTCGATCCACCGCGACGTGGGGGCGCCGTTCGTGCTCGTGTTCGCGATCCTCGCCACCCTGGGCCTGCTCGCGGGGCTCTTCGTGCCGCGTCGGCGCCTGTGGGTCAAGGCGACTCCCGTCGACGGTGCGATCCGCCTGGAGTACGCCGGCCTCGCCCGCGGCGAGGATCCCGCGATCGCCCAGGCGGTCGCCGACATCTCGCGCAGCCACCTCGCCGCCCTCGGGCGTGACGAGGTCGAACTGCCGCCGGAGGCCGAGCGTCCCCGTCGTCCCCGCCCCGCCCGCGCGCAAGCGCCCGACGTAAACTGAGGATCATGCCCGAAGACCTGTCGCTGGATGCCGTATCGGTCCTGCTCGTATGGACAGCGGTGGCTGTGTACGCGCTGGCCTTCATCGCCTACGCGGTCGATCTGGCGCGCCGGTCCGACCTCGCGCTGAAGACGAAGGACACGGTTCCGGCGGCGGCCGCTGCGCCCGCCCTCGTCGCCGCAGGCGGCGCTCAGACGATCGGCGAGATCCGCGCTGCGGAGGCGCAGGCGGAGCTCGCCCTCAACGCTCGGCCCGCAGACCGCCCGCGTCTGCTCTGGGCGCGCATGGGCACGACCCTGACCTGGATCGGATTCCTGTTCCACCTGGGCGCGACCGTGCTGCGCGGCATCGCCGCCGAGCGTGTGCCGTGGTCGAACATGTACGAGTTCGCCCTGACCGGTCTGCTCCTGGTCGTCATGGTCTATCTCGTGGTGCTCTTCCGATACGACCTCCGCTTCCTCGGTACCTTCATCACCGGGCTCGCGGTCGTCCTGCTCGGTGGTTCGGTCATCAACTTCCACGTCGCGGTGGTGCCTCTCGCCGACCCGCTGAAGTCGATCTGGCTCGTCATCCACGTCTTCGTGGCGTCGTTGGCGTCGGCGTTCTTCGCGCTGGCGTTCGCCCTGTCGATCGTGCAGCTCATGCAGGCGCGACGCGAGGCGCGTGCTCTCGCCCGGGTCAGCGGCGAAGACGGTGAGACGGCATCCGCGGCATCCGCGCCCCGGCGCGATGGCGCGCGGTTCCTTCGCACCCTGCCGAGTGCCGACGCCCTCGAGTCGCTTGCTTACCGCTTCGCGATCATCGGCTTCATCTTCTGGACCTTCACCCTCATCGCGGGCTCCATCTGGGCCAACGACGCGTGGGGCCGGTACTGGGGCTTCGACACGAAGGAAGTGTGGACCTTCGTCATCTGGGTGCTCTACGCCGGGTACATCCACGCTCGCGCGACCCGCGGCTGGCGCGGCACCCGCAGTGCCTGGCTCTCGATCGTCGGCTTCTCGGCGGTGCTGTTCAACTTCATCATCGTCAACCAGTTCTTCAAGGGCCTCCACGCGTACAGCGGCCTGAGCTGACCCCTCGCTGAGCTTGCACCCGGTTGGATTGGCAGGAGGTGCCCGTTCCCGGCGTGCGAGCGGACGTGATCTGCCAACCGAGGCACGTCGTGGTGCGGGGACATCGCTTCGCTTGGCAGTAGGTGCCCGGTCCCGGCGTGCGAGGGGGCGTGATGTGTCAGCCGGAGCTCGTCGTGGTGCGGGGACATCGCTTCGCTTGGCAGAAGCTGTCCTGTTCCCGGCGTGCGAGCGGGCGTGATCTGCCAACCGAAGCCTGATGTCGTCGGGGCGTGACCTGTCGGCTGAAGACCCGGCGGGCTATTCGCCCGAGTCGCCCGTACAGCTCCGCCCCCGCCTCAACATGGAGGCGGGGGCGGGGGCTGTGCGGAGTCAGGCGGTCGCGGGCTGGAGCACGGCGCGCACCGAGGTCGTGCGCGCACGCGCCGTGACGATCACCGTGACCACGAGTGAGATCGCCGTCCACACGAGCAGTCCCGCGATCGCGGCTCCGGCACCTCCGGCCGAGGTGAGCACCGCGAGCAGGCCCTGATAGGCGGATGCCGTCGGCAGCAGTCCCGCGATCTGCGAGAGCACTCCCGGCACGGTCGAGACGACTCCCGTGGCCACCGCCAGCACAGCGACGCCCGCTGCGACCCACCGGCCGGCTCCGCCGAGCAGGGCGACGAGCGCCTGGTTCACCGCGGCGAAGGCGACGCCGGCGAGGGCGGAGAGCCCGGCGAATGCGGCCCAGGTCCATGGGTCGTACGACGCAGCGAGCTGCACGACGACGGCCACGAGCACACCCTGCACGAGCCCGACCACGGCGGCCGGAGCGAATGCTCGCAGGGTCAGCAGGAACGAGGGGCGTCGCGAGGTCAGCGCGCCGCGGGGGACCGCCTGCAGCGCGACGAACGAACCGATCGCGCCGAGCCAGAGGGCGAGGCCCGTGAGGAGCGGGATCGCCGAGGCGCCGAACAGCTCGGATCCCAGGCCTTCGGCGGCGACCGGTGCAGCGACCACGCTGGCGAGGTCGGTCGCCTGCTGGTCGGTGTACGAGGGCAGCGCCGCGGTCGCGGTGTCGAGGCCGTCGGCGAGGGTGCCGGTGCCATCGGCGAGCGTGCCGACGCCCGACGCGAGGTCGGTCGCGCCTCCGGACAGCTCGCCCGCCCCGGACGAGAGCTGCGCGGCGCCATCGGCGGCGGACACGGCACCGTCGGCCAGTGCCGAGGCGCCGGAAGCGAGCTGGCCGCCTCCGGTAGCGAGCGCGTCGGCGCCGTCGGCGAGCTCGGTCATGCCGTTCGCGAGCTGTGTCGCCGCGCCCGCGGCCTGCTGCAAGCCTGCGATCAGCTCGGGAGCGGATGCAGCGAGGCCCGAGACCTGTCCGGCGATCTGGCCCGACTGGCCGATCACTCCGGTGACCTCCGGCAGTGCGGTCTGCGTGCGGGCGGAGACGGCGCGGAGCGCGTCGCAGACCTGCGCCGACCCGCCATCGGCCTCGCAGCTCGCCGACACTGCGGCCAGCTCGTCGGCGGCCTGCGTCACACCGCTGGCGATACGGTCGGAGTTCTCGGCGAGGTATTGCGCGCCGGCGACCGCTTCGGCGGGGATCTCGGGAACGCTGAGTCCGTTCAGCGACTGCGAGAGCTGCGTGGCGAACTCATTGGTGCCGCCGGCGAGCGTACGTGCGCCCTGCGCCCACGTGGTGAGCCCGGTCTGAGTCGCTGCGGCGCCGTCGGAGAGTTGCGAGGCACCGGTTGCGAGCTGACCGACTCCGTCCGAGAGGGTCCCAGCGCCGCTCGCCAGCTGGCCGGCGCCATCGGCGAGCTGGGTCGCACCGTCGGCCGCCTGGCGACCGCCGTCGGCGAGCTGATGGGCTCCCGAGGCGGCATCCCCGAGCTGGTCTCCCAGGGTCGTGAAGCCGAGGAAGACGTTCTCGAGATACACCGTCGAGAGCTGCGAGCCCATGAGCGATGTGGCGGCCTGCGTGATCTGTGCCGTGATCGCGTCGTCGACGACGAGACTGTCGGGGGCGGTGTCGACGCGGATCGTGGCCTTCTCCGGCGTTCCCCCGGGAGCGGTCGACGTGGCCGCGGCAGAGAACCCGCTCGGGATGGTCACGACGGCGTCGTACGTGCCGTCGGCGAGTCCGGTCCGGGCGTCCTCGTCGTTGGAGATGACCCAGTCGAGGTTGCTCGGAACCTCGTCGGAGCCGGCGACGAGGCCCGCAGTCAGCTGCCGGCCGAGCGGTGCGAGCTGGCCGTTGATCTCGACGGCCTGATCGTCGTTCACGATGGCCGCGCGCATGTTGTCGAGCCGTTCGACGGGGTTGTAGAGCGCGGCGACCAACACGCCGCCGATGAGGACGGGCAGCAGGATGACGCCGACGATCGTCAGCCAGGTGATGGGCTTGCGCGAGCGGGCGCGCTCGATGGGCAGGGTCATGACGAGATCACCTCGGTGTTCGGGTGCGACGGTTCGGACGCGGACGCCGCGGATGCACCGCCGTGCAGGGGGAGGGAGTGGGGTGTCGCGCGATGCGCTTCGGCGAGGATGTCGAGGACGCCGAGCTCGCGCCGGACGACAGCCACGACGGTGAGCGCGCCGGCCCCTGCGTGGCGGTCGTCGAGATCGGATGCCGCGTCGCGGAGCACCGCCGCGGCCTGGTCGCGGTCGGCGCCGGCGAGGGCGTCGAGACCGTCGACGACCACGATCGTCGCCCCGCCGGCGGTGGCGCGACGGAGCTCGGCGACCGGGTCGGTCGCGTCGTCGAGCAGCGTGAGGCCGACATGCGCGCGGACCCACGGCGCCCGCTCCGGCAGCAGGTGGCCGCCGACGCGGAGCAGCCCGTCGTCGACGCGGAGACGCCCGGAGACGGCGAGGGCGAAGGCGCGGCCGACCCGCGGATCGGGGTGCGAGACGACGAGCGATTCGCCCGGCTCGACGCGGAAGGTCGCGTCGGTGAAGACCGCGATCCGGCCATCGTCGTCGGCGTGGACGGCGACCCCTTCTCCGACCAGGGCCGCCGAGGTGTTGCGCTCGGGCCATTCGCGCAGCGACAGCTCGCGCTCGACGGCCTCGCCCTCGATGTCGAAGTGGGGCAGGATGCGGTCGAGCCAGCGCGGCATCCACCACGCTTTCTCGCCGAGGAGGGCCATGACGGCCGGCACGAGCGTCATACGGATGAGGAAGGCGTCGACGGCGATGCCGACCGCGAGCCCCAGGGCGATGGGCTTGATCGACGAGTCGCCTTCGGGGACGAACGCCGCGAACACGGCGAACATGATGACCGCCGCCGCCGTCACGACGCGTGCCGACGAGGTGAATCCGGAGCGAACGGCCCCGACGGCGGTGAGGCGGTCGGCGCGGCCACCGCGGTCACGGCGGGCGTGGACGTAGTCCTCGCGCATCCGCGAGACGAGGAACACCTCGTAGTCCATCGCGAGGCCGAACAGGACGCCCATCAGGATGATCGGCATGAAGCTGATGACAGGTCCCTCGCGGGTGACGTGCAACAGGTCGGCGAACCAGCCCCACTCGAAGACCGCGGCGACGACGCCGAACGCGGCGAGCACCGACAGCAGGTAGCCGAGGGCGGCCTTGATCGGAACCCAGATCGATCGGAACACGATCGTCAGGAGGATGAGGGAGAGCCCGACGACGAAGACGCCGAAGGGAAGCAGTGCCTCGCCGAGCCGGTCGGAGATGTCGATGCCGACAGCCGTGAACCCGGTGACCTTCAGGTCGACGCCGTACTCGTCGAGCAGACGGTCGTGCTGGGCGCGCAGCTCGCGCACCAGGTCGGCGGTCTCGGGCGAGTCGGGTGCGGTCTCGGGAACGATCTGGACGAGACCGGTGTCGGCGGTCTCGTTGGGCGTCGCGAGCGCCACCTCCTTCACGCCGGGGATCGTCGCGATGTCGTCGCCGATGTCCTGCATCAGGGTCAAGGGGTCGTTCGAGGTGACGATGGTGCCCGTCATGATGAGCGGGCCGTTCGCGCCGGGACCGAAGTGCTCGGCGGTGAGGTCGTATGCCTGCCGGGCCTCGCTCGAGGGCGGCTGGACGCCCGCGTTGGGGAGGGCGAGGGTGAGGCTGGCCGACGGGATCGCGACGATGCCGAGACCCACCACGACCGCGATCGTCGTGACGAGCGGATGCCGCGTGACGCCGCGCACCCAGCGCTCCGAGAACGATCGACGGGGCGTTGCCGGACGCTTGCGCGACCGCTTCGCCCGGCGGGGCCAGCCGGCGACCCGCGCTCCGGCGAATCCGAGGAGAGCGGGGGTGAGGGTGACGGCGACGACGACGGCGATCGCGACGGCGACCGCTGCCGCGATGCCCATCGTCGTGAGGAAGGGGATGCCGGCGAAGCTGAGACCGATCAACGCGATGAGCACCGTGATACCGGCGAAGGCGACCGACGATCCCGCGGTGCCGGTGGAGCGTGCGGCCGACTCCTCGGGATCCATGCCCGCGCGCACCTGGTCCTGGTGACGCGCGGCGATGAAGAGCGAGTAGTCGATCCCGACGGCGAGACCCAGCATGACCGACAGCAGCGGCGTCGTCGACGACACCGAGGCGAACTGCGTCGCGACGAAGATCATCGCCGTCGCCAGCGCGACACCGATGAGAGCGCTGACCAGCGGGAACCACGACACGGCGAACGAGCGGAACGTGACGATGAGGACGAACAGGGCCACGAGCACGCCGATCACCTCGACGATCGACAGTGCCGGGATCGATGTCGAGAACAGATCGCCGCCGAGCGCGATCTGCGTGCCCGCGGGCAGATCGGCGCGCATCCGGTCGGCCACCGCGGTGAGCGCGTCTTTCGTCTCGCCGCTGACCGAGGTCGACTCGCCGTCGAACTGCACGCGGACGATAGCGGCCCGGTCGTCCTCCGAGACCAGCCCCGAGACCGTCTGGTCGAACGGGTCGGTCACGGCGAGGACATCGTCGCCGAGGTCGCCGAACGCGGTCACGGTGTCGGCGACCTCGGTGGCGAACGGGTCGTCACGAACGCTCTGGCCCTCGGGGGCGACGATGACGAGCTGAGCACTCGTGCCGCTCGCCTGGGGGAACGTGCGGTTCAACAGCTCCAGCCCCTCCTGCGCCTCGGTTCCCGGGATCGAGAAGGAGTTGTCGGTGCCCTTGTTCAACAGGGCGGCGCCGCCGCCGGCGATCACGAGGATCAGCAGCCAGGAGACGAGCACCCGCCACGGGTGACGGAACGACCAGCGTCCGAGGGTGAACAGGAGTGTGGACACGGGCGCTCCAGGTCTGATCGATCGTCATGGTTGTTCGATACAGCGCTGTATCCGATACACCAATGTATCCTAGGGTCATCCCTCATCGGTCAGGCTGGACGATCGGTGTGAAACACGAGGAGCACCATGGATGCCGAGGCCCGCCCGGCCACCCGAAGCCGCGAGAACACGCGCGCCCGGTTGCTCGACGCCGCCGCCGAGGTCTTCGCCGAGGTCGGTCTGGACGCCGCCTCCGTCGAAGCGGTGTGCGACCGCGCCGGGTTCTCGCGTGGCGCGTTCTACTCGAACTTCGACTCGAAGGGCGAGCTCTTCCTCGCCCTGGTCGAGCGCTCATCCAGCGAGAAGCTCGACCTCGTCGCCGACCGGGTTCGTGCTCTCGACCGCACCGCAGCGCCCGACCCGTCCTCGCTCGTCCCGGAAGTCGTCGGCGTCTCGCTCGCGGGCATGGAGCCCCGGCTGGTGTCGGAGCTGCGGGCGCAGGCACTCCGCGACGAGCGGATGGCCGAGGCGTACCTGCGCCTCCAGGACGGCATCATCGAGCGCGTCCGGGTGATCGTCGACGACATCCGGAAGGTCTACGAGCTGCGGTTTCGCTTGCCGACGACGGAGGTCGCGCAGCTCATGGTCGATCTCGCCGACGCGACGTGCGAACGAGCGGCGATCGAGGGCCTGGGCGAAGCCGAGACGACGCGGTTGCTCCACGAGCGGATCGGGCAGCTCGCGACCGCCCTTCTCGACGCCTGAGGCCCGTGCGACCCGAGGCCGATGCGACCTGAGGTCAGCGCTGTCGCGCGAGCACGGCGTGGCACCGCTCGAGGCGCTCACGCCACCAATGCTGCCGGTCCGCTGACGGGGCGAGTGCGGTGACGGCATCCCGGTCGACCGCGACCCGCCCGGTCGCGAGCTCACCCGAGACCGGACGCAGGGCGGGGCTTGCGACGTCGGCGGCGAACAGCGAGGCCGTTCCCAGCCCGCAGTCGAAGTCGAGCTCGGGCAGAGCCGCCGCCAGGGCGACCCCCATCGACAGGCCGACGCTCGTGTCGAGGGCGCTCGAGACCACCGCGGGAAGTCCTGCCTCCGCGACGATCGCGAGCGCACGTCTCACGCCTCCGAGCGGCTGCGCCTTGATGACGATCAGATCGGCGGCGCCGGCCCGCGCCACCGCGAGCGGGTCATCGGCCTTGCGGACGCTCTCGTCGGCGGCGACCGGAATGCCCATGTAACGCACGCGGCGGCGCAGTTCCGCCAGCTCGTCGACCGTGGCGCAGGGCTGCTCGACGTACTCCAGATCGAACTCCGCCAGGGCGTGGAGCGCGTGCTCGGCCTCGTCGAGATTCCACGCGCCGTTCGCGTCGATCCGCACGCGCCCCTCGGGGCCGAGCGCCTCGCGCACTGCCCGCACGCGGGCCACGTCGTCGGCGAGCACCTGGCCGCGCTCCGCGACCTTGACCTTCACTGTGCGGCATCCGTCGTACCGCGAGAGCACCTCGGCGACGCGCTCGGCCGCGACGGCGGGAACGGTGGCGTTGACGGCGACACGCTCGCGGATCGGCGCGGGCATCGCGGTCCAGCCGAACTCGATGGCGGCAGCCAGCCAGGTCGCGGCCTCGTCGTCGTCGTACTCGGTGAACGGCGAGAACTCCGTCCAGCCCTCGGGCCCCTCGAGCAGCAAGGCCTCTCGCACGTCGACACCGCGGAAACGCGTCGTCAGCGGCAGCGCGACGACGTGCGCTCGCTCGAGCAGCTCGGTCAGAGAGGGGAGGGGCAGGGCGGGGTCCACGCGTTCATCCTCCCACCGCGGCATAGGCTGGCGGCATGGTCTCGGAACTGTTCGATCCCGCGGAATGGTCGCTCGCCCCGGGGGCCGACGCGTACACAGACATCACGGCTCACGTCTCGAACGACGGGCGCATCGCGCGCATCGCGTTCGATCGTCCCGAGGTGCGCAACGCCTTCCGCCCGCACACGGTCGACGAGCTGTACCGCGCGCTCGACACCGCGCGCCAGGACCCGCGCATCGGCGTCGTGCTGCTGACGGGCAACGGACCCAGCGCGAAGGACGGCGGCTGGGCGTTCTGCTCGGGCGGCGACCAGCGCATCCGCGGCCGCGACGGCTACAAGTACAGCGACGACGAGACCGCCGTCGCCGACCCGGCGCGCGCCGGACGCCTCCATATCCTCGAGGTGCAGCGCCTCATCCGGTTCATGCCGAAGGTCGTCATCGCGGTCATCCCGGGATGGGCGGCCGGCGGCGGGCATTCGCTACACATCGTGTGCGACCTCTCCATCGCCTCGGCCGAGCACGGCCGGTTCAAACAGACCGACGCGGATGTCGGGTCGTTCGACGCCGGTTACGGCTCGGCGTACATGGCGCGCCAGGTGGGGCAGAAGATCGCCCGCGAGGTGTTCTTCCTCGCGGAGGAGTACTCCGCCCAGCGCGCCTACGAGATGGGCGCGGTCAACCGTGTCGTCCCGCACGCCGAGCTCGAACGGGAGGCGATCGCGATGGCCCGCACGATCCTCGGCAAGTCGCCCACCGCGATCCGCATGCTGAAGTTCGCCTTCAACGCGATCGACGACGGGATGGTCGGCCAGCAGGTGTTCGCGGGCGAGGCGACCCGTCTCGCCTACGGCACCGACGAGGCCGTCGAGGGACGTGACGCCTTCCTGCAGAAGCGCGACCCCGACTGGTCGCCCTACCCGTACCACTTCTGAGACGACTCGCCTCTGATATGTCGGTCGATCTCGTCTCCGTCGCATCGGAGCCCCGCGAGGTGCTCCGGGCTCTCCGGCAGACCCTCGACGGTGCCGGGCCGGCCCTCGCCCTCGGGGTACCCGCCGGCCCGAGCGCCCCGGCGCAGGCTCCGCCCGGAACCGTCGCCGTCGTGACGACGTCGGGGTCGACGGGGGTGCCCAAGAGCGTCGTGCTCAGCCGTTCGGCCCTCATCGCGAGCGCCGCATCTACCGCGGCCCGCATCGGCGAGGGGCGCTGGCTCCTCGCCCTCTCGCCCGGGTACGTGGCGGGGCTGCAGGTGATGGTGCGCAGTCTGCTCGCGGGTCACGAGCCGGCCGTCCTCGCGGGGTCGTTCTCTCCCGCCGCGTTCGCCGCGGTCACCGCGTCGATGCACTCGAGCATCGGCGGGGAGCGTGCGGCGATGTTCACCTCGCTGGTCCCCACCCAGCTCGCCGACCTGCTCGATGCGGCCGAGACGGATGCCGCCGTCGCCGACGCTCTGCGGGCCTACGAGGCGATCCTCGTGGGCGGACAGGCGCTCCCGCTGCCGCAGCGCGAGCGGGCCGCGCGGTTGGGGGCGCGCATCGTGCGCACCTACGGGTCGACGGAGACGAGCGGCGGATGCGTCTACGACGGCGTCCCGCTCGATGGAGTGGGGGTGCGGATCGTCACCGGCGAGGTGCAGCTCTCGGGCCCGATGCTCGCCGACGGCTACCTCGGCGAGCCGGGCCGCACGGCGGCATCCTTCATCGTCGACGACGGTGTGCGCTGGTACCGCACCGGCGACGCCGGCGAGTTCGACGGGCACGTGCTGCGGGTCACGGGTCGCATCGACAACGTCATCATCTCCGGAGGCGTCAACATCTCGCTCGACCGGGTCGAAGCCGTCGTCCGGGAGCACGCGGGGCTCGCGTCGGCGGTGGTCGTCGCGATCCCCGACGAGCGATGGGGGCAGTCGTCTGCGGTCGTCGCCGAGAACGCGGCGCTCGCCGAGATCGGCGTCGACGAGTCGGTGCTGCTCAGCGAGCTCCGGGTGGCGGTCGGCGACCGGCTCGGCAAGCCCGCGCGCCCAGCGCGCGTCGTCGCGGTCGATCGCATGCCCGTACTCGCGAGCGGCAAACCCGACCGCGCGGCGGTGCGTCGCATGCTCGCGATCTAGGATGATCCCTCGTGGCTCGTTCGTCTCGCTCCCCGAAGTCGTCCCGTCCCGCGCAGCGCGGCGGCAACCCCGCCAAGCGCGGCCTCGTCTCGGCTCCGCCGCCGCGCAAGGCCACGGCTCGCGACTGGATCGGTGCGGCGCGCCTGCGCACGCTGCCGCTCGCGATCACCCCGGTCCTCATCGGCACCGGAGCGGCGATGCTCGTCGACCGGCAACTGCATTGGGTCATCGCGCTGTGCTGCCTCGTCGTCGCCGTCGCGCTGCAGATCGGCGTCAACTACGCCAATGACTACAGCGACGGCATCCGCGGCACCGACGACGTGCGTGTCGGCCCTGCCCGCCTGACCGGGGGCAGGCTCGCGCGCCCCCGTACCGTGCTGATCGTCGCCCTGGCGTTCTTCGGACTCGCGGCCGTCGCCGGCATCGCGATCGTCGTGCGGACGGGGCACTGGTGGATGCTGCTGATCGGGGCGGCCTGCGTCGTCGCCGCGTGGTTCTACACCGGTGGCAAGCGTCCGTACGGTTACGCGGGTCTGGGCGAAGTGTTCGTCTTCGTCTTCTTCGGACTGGTCGCCACCGTGGGCACCACCTTCGTCCAGGCGGGATCGGTGCCGCAGGAGAGCTGGCTCGGCGCGGTGGGTGCGGGTCTGCTCGCGTGTGCCGTGCTGCTGGCCAACAATCTCCGCGACATCGATCAGGACCGGATCGCGGGCAAGCGCACCCTCAGTGTGCTGATCGGGGCGACGGCGACACGCGTCGTGTTCACCCTGTTCGTGCTGGCGCCGTTCGCGATCGCCGTCCTGCTCGCGCTGGTCTACCCGATCGCCTGGCTCAGCCTGTTCGCGCTCCTGCCCGCCCTGTCGGCGATCCTCATCGTGTGGACGTACCGCCAGCCGCGCGAGCTGGTCGTCGCGCTCGCGCTGACGTCGTTGACCTCGGTCGCGTACGGCGCTTTCCTGCTCTGGGCCTTCGTCGGCTGACCTCGGCGCGAGCCCGCGTCAGGACGCGGCGTCTTCGGCGTCGGCGTCGGCCTGGGCGCCGGAGCGACGCGTGCGCCGTTCCGCGAGGCCCGAGGCGACGTCGTCGAGCGGTCGCCGCAGGAAGATCATCGACAGGCTCAAGCCGATGAGGGCGGCGAAGATCGCCGAGAGCCAGTAGTACTCGCGCATGATCGGGAACAGCATCATGATGCCGAACGGGATCAGGAAGGCGAGGAGCCGCAGCACCGAGTAGACGACGGCCGAGCGGGCATTCATCCGGCCATTCTACGTCCGGGCCGAGTGGCCTGTCGGACGCCTAGGATGGGAGGATGGCGCGGCTCCTGCTCATCGGTGTGCTGCTGGCACTCGCCTTCTGGGTGTACAGCATCGTCGATTGCGCCCTGCAAGACGCCACGCGTCACCGCGGCGTCAGCAAGCCGGTCTGGATCCTCATCGTGGTCCTGCTGCCCGTGCTGGGCGGCATCCTCTGGTTCGTCGTGGGACGAGCCCGCCGTCGTGCGAGCGCTCCTGCCCGCCGCGCGCCGGACGACGACCCCGACTTCCTCGGGAGCCTCGGATCGACGCGCGACCAGGACGAGCGCATCCGCCGTCTCGAGGAGGAGCTCGCGGCACTCGACGCCGAGGCCGACGACCCGCGTGACACCCCACCGACTCGGTCGTCGCAGAGCGACGACGATGCTGAGGGACCGGCCGGTTCACGCGGCCCGCGGGCCTGACATGGGCGGAGCCCGACACGCTCCCACGCCGCCGGACCGGGCGCCCGCGACCGACGCCGCAGCGGCGCTTCTGGGCGCACTCGTCGCCGGGGGAGTGCGCCACATCGTCCTGAGCCCGGGATCGCGGTCTCAGGCGCTCGCTCTCGTGGCGGCGGAACTGGAGCGGCGGGGTCTCGTGCGTCTGCACGTCCGCATCGACGAGCGCGTCGCCGGGTTCACCGCTCTCGGCATCGGACGAGAGACGCGGATGCCGGCAGCTGTCGTGTGCACGTCGGGAACGGCCGTGGCCAATCTGATGCCCGCGGTGCTCGAAGCACACCACTCCGGGGTTCCGCTGCTGCTGCTGACCGCCGACCGGCCGCCCGAACTGCGAGGTATCGGAGCCAATCAGGCCACGCGGCAGCCGGGGATGTTCTCGGGTTTCGTCCGGCTCGAGGTCGACGCCGTGACACCGGAGACCGTCGACGACGAACCCACTGCGGCGCAGTCGGCCGAGATCGCTGCGCTCGCCGTCGAGGCGCTCGCGGCGACGCGCGGCGATCGATCGCATCCTGCCGGCCCGGTGCACCTCAACCTGCCGTACCGCAACCCGCTGTCCGGTGCGCTCCCGCCGTGGCTGGTCGACACCGACACCGACACCGACACCGACACCGACACCGCGTCGGCGCTCGCCGCGGCTGCCGCGGGCACGGACGCCGACGAGGCGGCCGACGCCACCGTCTCGGGTGCCCACTATCAGGGTGGCGGCGGGATCGGACAGGCGGAGCCCGCGACGCCCCTTGAGCCGGTGGAATTCACCCGTGGTCCGAACACGCTCGTCGTCGCGGGCGCCGACGCCGGTCCGGCTGCGGAGGACCTGGCGCACGCGGGGGGCTGGCCGCTCATCGCCGAGGTCGTCAGCGGAGCGCGCTTCGGGCGCCATCTCGTGCACGGGTACCGAGCGGTCCTCGCCCGCGCCGAGCTCGCCTCGGAGGTCGAACGGGTCGTGGTGTTCGGGCATCCGACCCTCAGCCGTGAAGTGGCCGCGCTGCTCTCGCGAACGGATATCGAGGTCTGGGCCGTGCGCGGCCCGGGCGAGGATCTCAACCTCAACGGCACGACGACCGCGGTCTCCGCAGTGTCGGTCGCGACCGGCGAGACCGACCGGGACTGGCTGGGTGCCTGGATGCGGGCGTCACGCGAGGAGGCCGTCGACCTGAGCCCCGCGGCCCCCGATGCCGATGGGCTCGCGTCGGCGGTGCCGCAGGAGCGACTCGGCGCCATCTCGGCCGAGATGGCCGTCCTCAAGGCTCCGCTCGACCGCGAGTCGCTCGTCGACGCCGTCTGGCGTGCGAGCTGGCCGCACGATCGTCTGCTCTTCGCCTCGTCGAGGCTCGTCCGCGTGGCCGACACGGTGCTCGGCGGCAAGAAGGTGCCGGTGCACGCCAACCGTGGTCTCGCGGGCATCGACGGCATCATCGCGACCGGCATGGGCATCGCTGTGGCGAGCCAGGACGACGCCCGGGCGGGCGTCACCCGCGTGCTCACGGGCGACCTGTCGCTGCTGCACGACGTCGGCTCGCTGCTGCTCCCCGGCTCCGAGGATGAGCCTCGGATCCAGGTCATCGTCGGCAACGACGGCGGCGGGACGATCTTCGACGGGCTCGAGGTCGCCGGCACCGCACCGCCGGAAGCCGCGGACCGGGTGCTCTTCACACCGCACGAGGCGCGACTCGAGCAGCTCGCGCTCGCGTACGGCTGGGAGTATCGACGCGTCACGACGCGCTCGGCGCTCGATCAGGTGCTCACCTCGCCCGTCGGCGGACGTCAGCTCATCGAGGTTCCGCTCGCCCGCTGAGCCGACGAGGCTGCACGCGGCTCAAGCGAGCGCGTCGATGATCGGGCGGAACTTCACCCGCGTCTCGAGCATCTCCGACTCCGGGTCGCTCGCACCCACGATGCCCGCACCGGCGTACGCGGTGAAGGGCATCGAGACGCCGTCGTCGGCGCGGTCGCCCGGACGGAACTGCGCGCACCGCAACGCGATGGCCCACTCGCCGTCACCGTGCGCGTCGATCCATCCGACGGGTCCGGCATATCGCCCCCGGCTGAACGGCTCGAGGCGGCGGATCTCGTCGAGCGCGGTCGGCGTCGGCGTTCCCGCGACGGCGGCGGTGGGGTGCAGCACTGCGACGAGGTCGAGGGCCGAGGCATCCCCGGCGAGCTCCCCCTCGACGTCGGTGGCGAGGTGCCAGACGTTCGGCAGCTTGAGCATGAACGGCTGTTCTCCGGCGACCAGCGACGAGGTCGACGGACGGAGCGCGTCGAGGACGCTGCGCACCGCATATCCGTGCTCGTCGAGGTCCTTCGTGCTGGTCGCCAGCGACAGGGATGCCGCCGTGTCGGCGTCGGCGTCGGCGCCACGGGCGATCGTTCCCGCGAGCACGCGCGCGGTGACGGTACCGCCCGACACGGTGACGAGGGTCTCGGGGCTCGCCCCGATGAGACCGTCGACGGCGAACGCCCATGTGTCGGGATACGCCGACGACAGGGCGCGGACGAGACGCCGGAGGTCGGCGTGCGGGGGTACGGTCCCCGCGAGATCGCGGGCGAGGACGACCTTCTGCAGGTTTCCGCCGGTGATCGCGTCGACGCCGGCGCGCACGATCTCCTGATATCCGTCCGGAGTCAGCGCGCCGGGACCGGTCGTCGCCGACCAGTGCGGGCCGAAGCCGATCGTCGCGGGCAGGGCAGCGGTGGGATCCGAACCATCCGCGGTGATCGACGTCACCCACGCGCGCGACCCGCGACGACCCACGATGACCCGGGGCACGGCGAAGTGCAGACCCGGTGTCGACGCGTCGGCGCGGTCGTCGGGACGAGGATCGAACGGCAGGGCGCCGAACGCGACGAGGCCGGAACCGGGCAGCCCGACCGGATCATCGATCTCAGCGACGGCGACCGTTCGGCGCCACCAGTCGGCGGCCTCGCGGGGACCGGGGTTCGCCTCGGCTGAATCGAAGGCCGCGGCGGTGCCGCGCCCCACGAGGATGTCGCCCCGGCGCGACCACACCGTCGGGTCGTGCGGGTCGGCGAAGACCAGCAGCTCGTCGGGTGCCTCGATCTCGCGAGTGACCACGCGCAGCCGGGCGGCGGGCGCAGAATCGTTCACCCGACCAGCCTAGACTCGGCGCGTGATGCTCCGCCCCGAGCCGGGAACCCCGGTGACCTTCCGCTGGCGCAAGTGGAACGGCGGAACCCACTGGGTGCACGCCTGCACGTACCTCGGCAGCGACGAGCACGGCGACTGGTTCGGCCAGCGTCCGGGCGACCGCAGCAGCCGGCCCGGGCGCGACTTCGTCGCGACGCATCCCGGTGTCATGCTCCTTCCGCCCGTCGGTGAATGGGTCCTCACGATGAACGCCCCGCCGCATCCGACCCGCGTCTACATCGACATCGCCTGGGACGCCCGGTGGGACGAGGGCGGCGAGCCCACCGCGATCGACATGGACCTGGATGTCGTCGACTCCGCCACCCGCGGCATCTGGATCGACGACCGCGACGAGTGGGACGAGCACCGTGTCGCCTACGGCTACCCGCTCGAGATCGTCGCCGACCTCGAGGCCCTCGCGGTCGATCTCGAGGCCGCCGTCACCGCGCACCGTCCGCCCTTCGACGAAGCCACCGCCGCCCACTGGCTCGGCATCCTGGCCTCCCTCCCCGCCCCCTGACCCCCGTCTCACCCCCGTCTCACCCCCGCGAGGTCCCACTTCGGCCGGGAAACACCGGCTCATACCCGGCCGAAGTGGGACCTCGCGGAGCGGGGCTCGCGGGGCACCGCCGCACCTAGACTCGAACCGTGACCAGCGAGCCCAACCGCGCCGACCTCGGCAAGGACCCGTCGCGCGTGAGCGGCATGTTCGACCAGGTGGCCGGCGCCTACGACCGCACCAACGACGTCCTCAGCCTCGGCCAGGACCGCCTCTGGCGCATCGCGGCCACGCGCGCGATCGACCCGAAGCCGGGGGAGCGCATCCTCGACCTCGCCGCAGGAACGGGGGCGAGCTCGGTCTCGCTCGCCCGCAGCGGCGCCGAGGTCGTCGCTGCAGACTTCTCACCGGGCATGATCGCCGAGGGCGTCCGCCGGTACGGTGCGCAGGCGCCGGGCGGCGGCATCCCGAATCTGTCGTTCGTCGAAGCGGATGCCACGAACCTGCCCTTCGAGGATGCCGAGTTCGACGTCGTCACCATCTCGTTCGGCCTCCGCAACGTCAACGAGCCGAAGAAGGCGCTCGCCGAGATGCTGCGGGTGACCAAGCCCGGTGGCCGCCTGCTCATCAGCGAGTTCTCGCAGCCGCCGTCCCGCGCCTTCGCCGGGCTCTACCGGTTCTACAACGACCGGGTCCTGCCTCGGGTGGCGCGCCTGGTGAGCTCCAACGCCGAGGCGTACGACTACCTGAACGAGTCGATCCGCGACTGGCCCGACCAGCGCACCCTCGCCGGATGGATCCGCGAGGCCGGCTGGGACGAGGTCGCGCACCGCGATCTGTCGTTCGGCATCGTCGCGCTGCACCGCGCTGTCAAGCCCGCCGTCTGAACCGGCCGGCGCGGATCGGCGTCGTCGCCCGGCCGGTAGGCTGGAGCCGTGACATCGAGCCCATCCGCGCCGCGGCTGGCGAAGCACCTCGGGATGACCGAGCGCATCTTCGCCGGACCCCGCACCCGCAAGCTGCTCGCGACCGTCGAAGCCGGGCTCGAGCGCGTCGAGACACGCCTCGGCGATGAGCTCACCGTCAGCGACGCGCTGGTCGACGCCAAGACGCGCTACCTCTACGAAGCCGGCGGCAAGCGGCTGCGGCCCATGCTGGCGCTGCTGACCGCTCAGCTCGGCAACGGTGCGACCGAGGACGTCATCGCCGGCGCCGCCGCGCTCGAGCTGACGCACCTCGGTTCGCTCTACCACGACGACGTCATGGACGGTGCCGACAAGCGGCGCGGCGTCCCCAGTGCGCACGAGGTGTGGGGGAACAACGTCGCGATCCTCACCGGTGACCTCCTCTTCTCGCGGGCGAGCCAGCTGATGGCGCGCATCGGCGAGCGAGCGATCCGCGTGCAGGCCGATACCTTCGAGCGTCTGGTGCTCGGACAGATGCACGAGACCATCGGCGCACAGCCCGACGACGACCCTGTCGAGTTCTACATCCAGGTGCTCGCCGACAAGACCGGCTCGCTCATCGCCGCTGCGGCCCAGGTGGGCGTGCTCTTCTCGGGCGGACCCGAAGAGCTCGCCGAGCCGCTGCTCGCGTTCGGCGAGAAGGCCGGCGTCGCCTTCCAATTGCTCGATGACGTCATCGACCTCTCGGCCGACCCCGAGGCGACCGGCAAGGTACCGGGAACCGATCTGCGCGCCGGGGTGCCGACGATGCCCTATCTGCTGCTGACCCGCGCCGGCGACGACGCCTCCCGCGAGCTCGCCGCCACGATCGACCGCGGTGTCACCGAGATCGCAGAGGGTGCGGATCCCGCGATCCTCGACGAGCCGCTCGCCCGTCTGCGCGACCACGATGTGACGGCGCAGACACGGCGGCTCGCCGAGAAATGGGCCGATGACGCCGTCGCGGCTCTCGCGCCGCTGCCCTCCGGCGCCGTGCGCGACGCACTGACCCGGTTCGCCGAGGTCGTCGTCGACCGCGCCAGCTGACACAGACCCCCGCTGCGCCCGCGCCCGGGTGCGACCAGGAACGAGGAACATCCATGACCAAGCTGAGGCTGGCCATCGTCGGAGCCGGGCCCGCCGGCATCTACGCCGCGGATCTGCTGCTGAAGGCCGAGCGCAAGTTCGACGTCTCGATCGACCTGTTCGACCACCTGCCTGCGCCCTACGGGCTCGTCCGTTACGGCGTGGCGCCCGACCACCCGCGCATCAAGGGCATCATCAACGCACTCCGCGACGTGATCGACAGCGGCGACATCCGTCTGTTCGGCAACGTGCGCTTCGGCGAGGACATCACGCTCGACGACCTCAAGCACCACTACAACGCGGTCATCTTCGCCACCGGGGCCGTCCGCGACGCCGCGCTCGACATCCCCGGCATCGACGCCGACGGCTCATACGGCGCCGCCGACTTCGTCAGCTGGTACGACGGCCACCCCGACTTCCCGCGTGAGTGGCCGTTGGATGCCGCCTCCGTCGGCGTCATCGGCAACGGCAACGTCGCGCTCGACGTCGCTCGCGTGCTCGCCAAGCACGCCGACGACCTCCTCGCCACCGAGATTCCCGCCAACGTCTATCAGGGGCTCCGTTCGTCGGCCGTGACCGACGTCCACATCTTCGGACGCCGCGGACCCGCCCAGGTGAAGTTCACCCCGCTCGAGCTGCGTGAGCTCGGCGACCTGCGCGACGTCGACCTCGTCGTTTACGACGAGGACTTCGACTACGACGAGGCGTCGAAGGCGGCGATCGCATCGAACAAGCAGGTGATGGTCATCGACCGGGTGCTGCAGTCGTGGCGGCAGCGCCCGAGCGTCAACGGCACCGGGGGAGAGGCCTCGCGTCGCCTGCACCTGCACTTCTACGCCAAGCCCGTCGAGGTCAAGAAGGATTCCGCCGGCCGCGTGGCCGCCCTCGTCTACGAGCGGACACGCCCCGACGGGCAGGGCGGGGTCGAAGGCACCGGTGAGCTGCGCGAGGTCGCGCTCCAGGGCCTCTACCGCGCGGTGGGCTACTTCGGTTCGCCGCTGCCGGGCGTACCCTTCGACGCCACGCACGGCGTCATCCCGAACCACGAGGGACAGGTGCTCCACGAGGACTCGAACGAGCGCGTGCCCGGCGTCTACGCCACGGGTTGGATCAAGCGCGGGCCCGTGGGACTCATCGGTCATACGAAGTCCGACGCCATGGAGACCGTCCGCCACGTCATCAACGACCAGGGCTCATGGTGGCAGCCGGCCGATCCGTCCGAACAGGGGGTGCTCGACCTGCTGACCGAGCGCGGTGTGGCGTGGACAGACCTCGACGGCTGGCACCGGCTCGACGAGCACGAGATCGCGCTCGGGGCGCCCGCCGAGCGCGCGCGGGTGAAGGTCGTCGATCGCGACGAGATGGTCTCCATCTCGCGTGGCGAGTGAGGACAGGGCGATGACTTTTCGGAGCAAGCAGACTCTCGACGCGTGGATCGAGGAGTTCCAGCGGTTCGGGTACTCGCTCGCTGTGAAGGTGATCCCGCAGGACGGCAGCCTCGGTCGTGACACCGGACTCGTCGCGATCAACATGATGAACGCGCAGACCGTCACCTACATCGAACCCGACGTTCCCGGCGGCAACACGTGGCGCATCACGTTCGAGGCGCGCGAGACCGAGCTGCGCCTCGGCGCGGGCGGCGCCCTCGCCCTGTCGACCGAGCTCGCGATGGTCTCGACGCTCTGCGCCTTCCTCGAGACGAAGTCGCGTGCCTTCGACGGCGACGATCCAGCCGAGATCGAGAGCCCGGTCGCCGAGGCCTGATCACCCGGATCCCTCGTCCGAACCGCCCGATGTACTACAGCGCATCGGGTTGGGCAACCCGTGGTCGCAGCGTTCCTCCGACGCCATGATGGGGGAACGCCCGGTGCCGTGAGCGCGCCGGGACGCGACGATACGGAACGAGGAGGCCCGATGCGCACGACCCGGGTCCTGGCAGCCGCATCGGTGGTCGCACTCGCTGCGACGCTCGGCGCCTGCGCCCCCGATGATGGTGTGCCCACGCTCACCTGGTACATCAACCCCGACGACGGTGGGCAGGCGCGCATCGCCGCAGCCTGCACGGATGCCGCGGAAGGTGCCTATCGCATCGAGACGTCGCTGCTGCCGCGCGACGCCGCGTCGCAGCGTGAGCAGCTGGCTCGCCGCCTCGCTGCGGGCGACGCCTCGCTCGACATCATGAGCCTCGATCCGCCGTTCATCCCGGAGCTCGCCGAGCCCGGGTTCCTCGACGACGTTCCCGAGGAGCTCCAGAACACCGACGGCATCGTCCAGGGAGCCATCGACTCCGCGAGCTGGGGTGGCGAGCTGGTGACCGTTCCGTTCTGGGCCAACACGCAGCTGCTCTGGTATCGGCAGTCGGTGGTCGACGCGGCCGGTCTCGACATGTCGCAGCCGGTCACGTGGGACGACATCATCGCCGTCGCCGAGGAGCAGGATCTTCGGCTGGGTGTTCAGGGCGCGCTGGCCGAGTCGCTCACCGTGTGGATCAACGCTCTCGTCGCGTCGGCCGGCGGCGAGATCCTGAAGAACCCCGAGGCCCCGGCCGACGAGCTCGAGCTGGGGCTCGACAGCGACGCCGGCCGCGCCGCCGCGGACATCATCCACCGCATCGGAGCCGAGGGGCTCGGCGGCTCAGGGCTCCCGACCGCCGACGAGAACGCGAACATGAACCTGTTCCAGGGTGAGCAGGGGTCGTTCATGGTCAACTGGCCGTTCGTCTGGCCGGCGATGACCGGCGCCGACCCCGCCATCGCCGATGACCTGGGTTGGGCCGTGTACCCGCGCGTCGATGCCGACACGCCGGCTGCACCTCCCGTGGGCGGCATCAACCTCGGCGTCGGCGCCTTCAGCAAGAACCCCGACCTCGCCTGGCAGGCCGTCGAGTGCATCGTCCAGCCCGAGAACCAGTCGGAGTACTTCGTCACGGACGGCAACCCGCCGTCCAACGCCGCCGCCTACGACGATCCTCGCGTGCAGGAGGAGTTCCCGATGGCCGACACCATCCGCGAATCGCTCGACCTGGGGGTGCCGAGACCGCAGACGCCGTACTACAACGAGATCTCCATCGGGCTCCAGCGCACCTGGCACCCGCCGGCCGCCGTCGACCCCGAGACGACCCCGCGAACGTCGAGCGAGTTCATCCTCGCCGTCCTGCGAGGGGAGCGTCTGCTGTGAGCACGCGCGAGGCCCCGGTGCCGCGGCCCCGCCGCTCCGCGCGAGCGCGCGCCGAGGGACGACTGGGCTGGATGCTGGCTGGTCCGGCATTCGTCATCATGCTGCTGGTCACGATGTATCCGATCGGCCAAGCGCTCTTCGACTCGCTGTTCAGCCTGCGGCTCACGGCCCCCGACGAGCGGTCGTTCGTCCTGTTCGAGAACTACCGGGTCGTCCTCAGCGACCCCGCGTTCTGGCGGTCGATGGGGGTGACGCTCTTCATCACGGTCGTCACCGTGCTGCTCGAGCTCATCCTCGGCTTCCTCCTCGCGCTCGTGATGCACCGGGCGATCAAGAAGCTGCGCGGTCTCGCGCGCACCGCCATCCTCGTGCCCTACGGCATCATCACGGTCGTCGCCGCCTTCGCCTGGTTCTACGCGTTCGACATCAACTCGGGCGGCTACGTCAACAACTGGCTGAGCTGGATCCCGGGGTTCGATCCCGAACTCAACTGGTTCGCCGAGCAGGGCACGTCGCTCGTCGTGATCATCTTCTCGGAGGTGTGGAAGACGACGCCGTTCATCTCGCTGCTGCTGCTGTCGGGCCTCGCACAGGTCCCGGGCGAGCTCGAAGAGGCCGCGAAGGTCGACGGGGCCACGGGGTGGGAGGTCATGCGTCGCGTCATCCTGCCGAACATGAAGGCCGCCATCATGGTGGCGGTGCTCTTCCGCACGCTCGAAGCGTTCCGCATCTTCGACAACATCTACATCATGACCGGCGGCGCGAACGATACCGAGGCGCTGTCGCTGCTGGCGTACAACACCTCGATCGGGCGCCTCGAGATCGGTCTCGGGTCGGCGATCTCGGTGCTGCTGTTCCTCAGCGTCCTGATCATCGCGGCGATCTTCATCAAGGGATTCAAAGTCGACCTGGCGACGGGACGGGACTCCTGATGCGCACCCTCACCTGGCCGCAGCGGATCGGATGGGCAGCGATCATCATCGCCGTGCTCGTGTGGTCGCTGTTCCCCGTGTTCTCGATTCTCATGACGTCGTTCAAAACGCCGTCGGGTCTGTTCTCGGGGACCCTGCTTCCGCAGGAATGGACCCTCGAGAACTACACCGAGATCCTCGCCCCCGGCGGCGGTGCTCAAGACCTGTTCCTGCCGGCGCTGCGCAACTCGGTCGGCATCTCGCTCATCGCGACCTTCGTCGCCGTCGTGCTCGCGACGCTCTGCGCCTACGCGATCGCGCGGCTGGAGTTCCGCGGCAAGCGCATCATCCTCGTGACCGCGCTCGCGGTGTCGGTCTTCCCGATCGTCTCGATCGTGACCCCGCTGTTCAATCTGTGGCGGGTGATCGGGCTCTACGACACGTGGCTCGGCCTCATCATCCCGTATCTGTCGCTGACGCTGCCGATCGCGATCTGGACGCTCGCGGCGTTCTTCCGCCAGATCCCGTGGGAGCTCGAGCAGGCGGCGCAGGTCGACGGTGCGACGCCGTTCGAGGCGTTCCGCAAGACGGTCGTGCCGCTGGCGGCTCCCGGCGTGTTCACGACGGCGATCATCGCGTTCTTCATCGCCTGGAACGACTTCGTCTACGGCATCTCGCTCACCTCGACGAGTGCGGCGCGCCCCGTGCCCGCGGCTCTGTCGTTCTTCACGGGCGCGTCGCAGTTCGAACAGCCCACGGGCGCGATCTCGGCCGCCGCCATCATCGTGACGATCCCGATCGTCGTGGTCGTCGTCATCTTCCAGCGCCGGATCGTGTCCGGCCTCACGCAGGGCGCGGTGAAGGGATGACCTCCCGCATCCGCGCCGTTGCCACGCTCACTTCGAAGGGAACGTCATGGCCTCCATCACGCTGAAGAACATCGTGAAGACGTACGACGACGGCTTCACGGCGGTGAAGGGCGTCGACCTCGACATCGCCGACGGCGAGTTCGTGATCCTCGTCGGGCCGTCCGGATGCGGCAAGTCGACGCTGCTGCGGATGATCGTGGGCCTCGAGGACATCACGAGCGGCGAGATGCTCATCGACGGCGACGTCGTGAACGACAAGGCGCCGAAGGACCGCGATCTCGCGATGGTGTTCCAGAACTACGCGCTGTACCCGCACCTCACCGTCTACGAGAACATCGCCTTCCCGATGCGACTGAAGTCGAGCAATGTGCCCGAGAACGAGATCGACGAGCGCGTACGCCGGGCCTCGAGCCTGCTCGAGCTCGACGAGCACCTCGAGCGCAAGCCGGCGAACCTCTCGGGCGGCCAGCGGCAGCGTGTCGCGATGGGGCGCGCGATCGTGCGGAACGCTCGCGCGTTCCTCTTCGACGAGCCGCTGTCGAACCTCGACGCGAAACTGCGGGGCCAGATGCGCACCGAGATCGCCCGGCTGCAGCGGTCGCTCGGCACGACGACGGTCTACGTCACCCATGATCAGACCGAGGCCATGACCCTCGGCGATCGCGTCGCGGTGCTGCGCCGAGGCGAGCTGCAGCAGGTGGCCAGCCCGCGCGGCCTGTACGAGCAGCCGGTGAACCTCTTCGTCGCCGGCTTCATCGGGTCGCCGCCGATGAACTTCCTGCACGGCACGGTCGAGGGCGACACCCTCAAGCTGCCGATGTTCGACGTTCCTCTCGATGACCGCCTGCGCCGCGCGATCGGAGACCGCGAGCTCGTCATCGTGGGCGTGCGTCCCGACGCGTTCGAGGATGCCGAGACGTCCGACCGTCCGCTCGACGGGGGCGTCCGGGCCGAGGTCGACGTCGAGATGACCGAGTGGCTCGGCGAGGTGCTGTACGCCTACATCCCGTTCGAGGTCGAGGAGTCGGTGCACAAGAAGCTCACCGAGCTCGATCGTGATCTCGACGGCGAAGGGCTGCGGACCGAGCTCGTCGTGGCACTCGACTCGCTCAGCAACATCCGTGCCGGCGACCCGGCGACGCTGTGGTTCTCGCCCGACTCGTTGCACGTGTTCGACCCCGAGACGGGCGACAACCTCACGCGCGACGAGGACCGGGCTGCGATGCTCGAAGAGGATGCCCGGGAGCAGCGCAAGCGCGCGCTGCAGCGTGCCCAGGAACGCGAGGCTCGTCGCAGCGGTTCCGGCGCCGGCGCGGGGACGCGGGAGAGTTCCGCCGCCTGAACCGGCTCGCCCAGCTGCCCGGCTGACCCAGCGCCCGCGGATCTCCACGACCTAGGGTGGGGATATGCGGGCGGACGAGGTGACATGGGGCCCCGATCTGCTGGGTCCCGGTTTCGAGCAGGCGACGCTTCCGCTCGGTTCGGACGACGAGGGCGAGGTCGTCGCGACGCTCGTGCGCGCGATGCCGCATCCGGGTCTCCGTCTGTTCGGGGCCTGGCGTGACATCGACGTGCTGTACGTCCACGGCTGGTCCGACTACTTCTTCCAGACCGATCTCGCCCGCGTGTTCACCGATCGTGGTGCGCGCTTCCATGCCCTCGACCTGCGCAAGTACGGCCGCAGCATCCGCCCCGGTCAGGCCCGCGGCTACGTCACGTCGCTCGACGTCTATGACGACGACATCGAGGCCGCGCTCGCCGCGATGGACACCGAACGTCAGGGCCGGCGGCTCGTGCTTCTCGGGCACAGCACCGGCGGACTCACGCTCACGCTGTGGGCGGCGCGCCACCCGGGGCGAGCTGCAGCCGTAGTCCTGAACAGCCCGTGGCTCGAGCTTCAGCTCGGGCCGCTCGGCAGGCAGGCGGTGGCGCCGCTCGTCGAGGTCCGGGCGCGGTTCGATCCGCGCGGAAGCCATCCCGTGGTCGATCTCGGGTTCTACACGCGGGCCCAGCGCGAGGTCGGGAGCCTGCCGGAAGCGCCCGACGGCTGGCGACCCGAACAGGGCTTTCCTACGCATCCCGCGTGGCTCGCCGCCGTCATCGCGGGGCATGCGCGCGTCGCAGCCGGGGTCGATGTCGGCGCCCCCGCGCTCGTGCTGCTTTCGGCCCGCTCGACGTCGCCCCTGCGGTGGAACGACACGATGACCTCGACCGATTCGGTGCTGGTCGTCGACGACATCGCGCGCGCTGCGACCCGCATCGCCGCGACCGTCACGATCGCCCGTATCGACGGGGCGCTGCACGACGTCTTCCTCTCGGCCGCACGCGCGCGAGCCGAGGCCGCCGACCGACTGGTGTCGTTCGTCAGCGGCCTCGACCGGTGAGCGCTCAGCCCGCGATGAGGCTGATCAGCAATCGGATCGAGAGGGCGAGCACCGACAGGAAGCCGACGATGCCGAGCGCGTTCTGCCACCACCGGTTCCGGAGGGGGCCCATGAGTGCCCGGTTGTTCGCCATGACGATGATCAGGGCGGCCAGCAGGGGCGCGAACAGCACCGTGAGGGCCTGTGCGAGCACGATCAGCTCGACCGGCGACGAGCCCGCGAAAGCGACGGTGATGGTGATGCCGAAGGCCAGGATGAAAGCGCTCCCGAGCCGCGCTGTCAGCGTCTCGGCCGACGCGCCGCGCCCGATGGCATCCGAGAGCAACGTGCCTCCCGCGATGCAGTTGGGGATCATCGACGAGAAGGCCGAACCGAAGAATCCCAGCGCGAAGATCCAGGTGCCCACCGGTCCCGCGACCGGCTCGAAGATGCGGGCGAGGCCGACGAAGGCACCGGGCGCATCGGTTCCCGTGTCGAAGAGCACGGATGCCGACACGACGATCACGAGGGCGGTCATGATGCCCGGGGCGACGATGCCGGGGATGGTGTCGACGATTGTGATGTCGCGGTACTCCGACTCGGTGCGTGAACGCGCCTTGGTGCCGTAGGACGCGAAGAACGCGGCGTTGATCGAGAAATTGGTTCCCACGAGACCGATGATGAGCAGCCAGGCTCCGTCGGGGACGACGGGGATCAGGCCGAGACCGGCAGCGGCCCAGTCGGGGTTGGAGACGAACGCCGAGACGACGAAGCAGAACGCCATGATCGCCACGATGACGATCAGGATCTTCTCGACGATGCCGTAGATGCCCTTCATCAGCAGGATGGTGGCGACGGCGACCGTGCAGATGACGGTCCACATGACGGGTGAGCTCCCCGGGATGAGCATCGCCAGCCCGACGCCCGAGCCGACGGCGTTGCCCACCGAGAAGCAGAGGGTGATCAGGAAGACGCCGAAGCCGGCGGCGACTCCGGTCCATCGACCGAGGCTGTCTTTGATCGACGAGATGAGCGAGACCGGCGTGCGGATGCCCAGACGCACGCTCATGTCGGTGAGGAACACCATCAGGATGGTCGAGACGATGATGACCCAGATCAGGCCGTAGCCGTAGCCGGCTCCGGCGTTCATCGCGGTGGTGAGGTTTCCCGGTCCGAACTGCCATGCTCCCGCGACGAACGCGGGGCCGATCAGGGCCAGGCGACGCCAGAACGTTCGCCGGACGGGGTTCTTGCCGACGATGCTCCGCACCGTCTCGGTCGAGATCCGGCCGTGGCCGGTCGCGGGGGTGGCGGGTGGACGTGAAGTGGTGCGGTCGCTCATGGGGACTCCTTCGGAGGGCGGCGGGATGCCGCGCAGTCGTCATCGACTTCGAGCCGGCGCTGCAACGCGTCGGGGGAGCGGAACGGGGCGGAGGGGGCGGCCGGATGCGGGCTCCGGCCGCCCGGGGTGTCTTATGCGGGAACGGTGACGCTGCCGAGCTCGGCCGAGGCGAAGGCCGCGGCGATCTCGGCGTCTGCGCCGGCGGGGAGGGGCAGCAGCGGCTCCCGGACCGTCGCGTGGTCCAGGATGCCACGGTTGACCAGACCCCACTTCAGGGCGACGGTGCCCTCCATGTGTGAGCCACGGTGGTAGACCGCCTTCGTCACGGGCAGCAGGCGCTCGTGGATGGCGTGGGCGGCGGCGTAGTCACGCGCTTTACCCGCGGTGATCAGGTCGACGAGCAGCTCCGGTGCGATGTTTCCGTAGCCGACGAGGAGCCCGTCGACGTCGAACATCGTCGGCAACAGGTATTCGTCGTGGCACGACAGGATCTGCAGCTCGGGGTACGCCGCACGCAGCGCCGGGATCTCGGTGTACCAGCGACGCATGTTCCGGACGCCGTTCTTCGTGTGGTTCACACCCTCCTGTCCGGCGATCTCGAGTTGGGTGTCGAGGTCGTAGGAGGCCTTGGTGTTGTCGGGGTACTGGAAGAGGATCTCCTCGAGCCCCGACTCTTCCCAGATCGCGCGGTAGCGCGTCTGCGGGGCGCCCGGCTGGAATCCGAAGCGCAGCCAGCCGTGCGAGGGGTAGACCAGGGCGCCGCGCGCTCCCGCGGTCGCGGCGTCCTTGGCCTCGAGGGCGGCGGTGGCGTTGCCTTCCTTCGTGATGCCCGCGATGATCGGCAGCCGGTCTTCGACGGAGTCGCGGAAAGCGCGGATGACGTCGAGCTGCTCCTTCTCGGTGAGGAAGGTCCCTTCGCCGGCGTGGCCGAGGACCACCAGGCTCTTCACCCCCTCGATGGAGCCGAGCCACGAGCCGAGCCGTGCGATGGCGTCGTAGTCGACGTCGCCGTCGACGGTGAACGGGGTGACAGGGGCGGGGTTCAGGCCGCGGAGGTCGAGGACCATGTCGTCTCCTTGAGTGAGGTCTCGTCGTCGAGATCGGGGAGGTGCCGGATGGCTGTTCCTGTGACCAATAACGTTTGCAGGAACGTTTGCAGTCTGCTCCCGACGATTGTCGATGTCAAGCGCCTCAGGAACGTTCGCGGGAAGGTTCTTGTCGCTCGGTACGTCCCGACTACACTCGCGAGGGGAGGCGAGACATGGCCGAAGGCGACCGGAACGTCAGGCACGTCGTGACCCTCAAGGACGTCGCGACCGCCTCGGGCGTCAGCATTTCGACCGTGAGTCGCATCCTCGACGACCGCACTCCGCCCTCCCGGTCGGCGACAGCGGAACGCGTTCGCGCTCTCGCAGAGGAGCTCGGCTATCGCCGCAACGTCTTCGCCTCGGGGCTTCGCCGGGGCGCCACGGGCACGATCGGCGTTCTCGTGCCGAGGCTCACCGACGCCGTCATGGCACTCATGTTCGAGGCGGTCGAACGCGCTGCGCGGCAGCGCGGCTACTTCGCCGTCGTCGCGACATGCGGCGACGACGGTGAGGAGGAGCGCCGCGCCACCGAGACCCTGCTCGACCGGAACGTCGACGGTCTCGTGCTCGCGACCGCGCGCATCGACGACTCGCTCCCGGCGTCGCTGCGAGACCGCGGCATCCCGCATGTGCTCGCGCTGCGGACCGACGGGGTCAGCCCGGCCTCACTCGGCGACGACGAGACCGGCGGCTATCTCGCGATGCGGCACCTGCTCGACCTCGGGCACCGCGACATCGCCGTCGTCACCGGCCCCTGGTTCACCTCGAGCGGGCGCGACCGGCGCAGCGGCGCGAACCGCGCTCTCGCCGAGGCCGGCGTGACCCTCCCCGAAGATCGAGTGATGGCGGTCGGCTACGGCCTCGACCACGGGATGGAAGCCGCCGAGACACTGCTGGCCGGCCCCTCTCGTCCCACCGCGATCTTCGCAGCCAACGACAACCTCGCGATCGGCGTGCTCAGCGTCGCGCGATCGATGGGGCTCGAGACGGGGAAGGACCTCTCGATCGTCGGGTACAACGACATCCCGCTCGTGTCACGTCTGCCCGTCCCGCTGAGTTCGGTGCGCACGCCGTTCGATCAGATCGCGACGTCAGCCCTCGACATCCTCCTGACGACCGACCCTGCGACGCCGCAGATCGTCCGCGCGATGCCCACCCTCATTCCGCGCGCCTCGACGGCGCCCCGCCGCTGAGCCGGGGGTTCGGCTGGGTCAGCGGTAGTTGACGAACTGCAGGTCGACGTCGAGGTCGGCGGCCTTCAGCATCCGCTGCACTTCCTGCAGGTCGTCGCGCGACTTCGACTGCACGCGCAGCTCGTCGCCCTGGATCTGCGACTTGGTCGACTTCGGGCCCTCGTCGCGGATCATCTTGCTGATCTTCTTGGCATCCTCCGACGAGATGCCCTCCTTCAGCGTCGAGACGATGCGGTACTCACGGCCCGAGGCGGTGGGCTCGCCCGAATCGAGGCTCTTGAGCGAGATGCCCCGCTTGATGAGCTTCGTCTGGAAGACGTCGAGCACGGCCTTGGCGCGCTCTTCGGAGTTCGCCTTGATGAGGATCGACTCGCCCGACCATTCGATGGAAGCGTCGGTGCCCTTGAAGTCGTAGCGCTGCTCGACCTCCTTGCGGGCCTGGTTCAGCGCGTTGTCGGCCTCCTGGCGATCGATCTTGCTGACGATGTCGAACGAGGAATCTGCCATGCCGCTCAGCCTACCGAGCCGCCGTGCGCCCTGCCACGATCGTGCCCATCCCTGCCAGAGTGGGAGGCATGAGCTTCGTGATCCGAGAGCCCGCCGTCGGGGAAGCAGCGCCGCTCGCCGAACTCCACGTCGCCACTTGGCGAGAGGCGTACGCACACCTCCTGCCGGGCGGGTTCTTCGACGAGGAACACGTCGCCTCGCGGCATCGGATGTGGAATCAGATCCTCAACGATCCTTCTCCCGCGGTCACGGTGCGCGTCGCCGAGCAGGACGGTCGCATCGTGGGCTTCGCTCTGGTGGGTCCGAGTTCTGCCGAAGGCAATGAGAAGCCCGTGCGCGACACCCATCTCTACGCGATCTACGTCTCCGCTGCTCATCACGGCACGGGCGTGGGCCAGGCGCTCCTGGACTCGGCGCTCGGGACGGCGCCTGCGACTCTGTGGGTCGCAAAGCAGAATCCGCGAGCGATCGCCTTCTACGTCAGAAACGGGTTCGATTTCGACGGGATGGAGAAGATCGACCCGGCTGCTCCCGCCATCACGGACGCCCATATGGTCCGCTGACCTCAGCCGCGTCCGTCGGCGACCGCCGGCACCCGCCGGGGGCGACGCTAGGCTCGCGCCATGATGAGTGAGCCTGCTGCCCCGCCCCGACGCCGCGCGCGCGGGTGGGGCATCGCCGCCACGATCGTCGCGGGCATCGGCATCCTCGCCGTGGGGCTCGTGTTCCTCCTCGCGGCCACGGTCGATCCCCTCTGGGGATGGATGCTGTTCGTCGCCCTGCCCATCTCGGTCGCCGCGGGCGCGGTCGGCGGCGTGCTCGGCATCATCGGGCTGATCACGGCGCGCGGCGAACGCGCGGGATACGGGTGGCCCGTGGCCGGTGTCGTCCTCGGCGGGGGCCAGGTGCTGCTGGGGAGCGGCCTGCTGGGCGGCTGGTTCGTCTGACCGGCGGTGGCGCCGGGCGCTAGCAGAGCCGGCGCGGAAAAGCAGGCGTATGAGCCACTTCGCGCGAGCCAATAGCATCGTCTCGAACCGGCGGTGCTCGCGGCCGGGGTGGAGGGGGATTTGTGAACGACGTGCCGGGATCTGTTCCGACGGCGCCGGCAGGCTGGCATCCCGATCCTTCGGGGCAGCCGCAGCTGAGGTACTGGGACGGCCAGCGATGGACCGACCACGTCTCGCCCTACCCCGCAGCACAGCAGTCCTCGGCGGATGCCGGCCAGGCGGCCGCACCCGAAGCGGCGGCGCCCCAGGAGCAACCCGCCCCCGCTCGCACTCCCCGGGCGCCCGGGCAGAAGGCGATGACGCGCGCGACATGGATCGTGCTCGCGGCGACTCTCCTCATCGTCGGCGGTGCGGCCGGGTTCGTCGGGTGGACCGTCGTCTCGGCGAACGCGGCGGCCACGTCGGAGGCGCCGGATGTCGTCGACGGCTTCCTCGCCGCGGCGACGGCCGACGATCCCTCGTGGACGGAGTACGCCTCGCCCGGGTACATCGCGATCTCGGGTGCGGCGACACCGCTGTTCGGCGACGCTCGCGCTGCCGAGGTGCTCGACCTGTCGATCGAGTACGACAAGCGCGGCATCCTGTACGGCGTCAACGGAACCGCGGGCTACGAGTCGCCGAGCGGCGCGGACACCGCCAAGGCCCTGGTCGATATGACCTACACCTTCACGGTCGACGGCACACCGCAGACGGCGACCTCGACGCGCGAGATCTGGCTGACCCGTCCCTACTACTACGGCGACGACGTTCCCTCCGCTGCGCGCCAGGGCGAGACGCCGACTGCCGTCGGGCCCTGGCGGGTGACGGGCGCCGCCTCGGCGGCGGCCTATGAGGGAGAGGTCGTCGCGACGACCAGCTTCGAGCCCGCGCGCGTCGATCAGGCCTGCTACACCTCTGACGTCGTGCTGTCGCAGCTGTCGGAGATCGCGCGCACCGAGGGCGTACTCGCCGCCATCTGCCTGAGCGGCGGCACCTCGACATCGTTCGACGACGGCATCGATATCGACGCCCTCGCGGCTGGGTTCCCGGTCGTGGGTCAGGCTGCGCCGCTCACCGACCTCATGGGGTGGCACAACGACCCGAGTACCCCCGCGCCCCTCGAGCAGTACCTCATCTCTGCGGGTGACGCCGACTACGTGTTCGTCTTCGCATCGACGGGCGTCGGCGGCGAGCTGACGAACGACTCCGAACGCCGCATCATCCTCATCTCGAAGGCGGAGACCCGATGACCGACACCACGCCAGCGCAGGCCGCCGAGTCGCCGGAGCGCCAGCCCCGCAATCGGGCGGCGCGGACGATGCAGATCGTCATCGCCTCTCTCGGTGTCGGCGCGCTGCTGCTGACCGTCGCCTCGGGTCTCGTCCTGTGGCCGCGGACGCCCGAGGCGGGGCCTGCGGCAGACGTCCCGGTCGGGTGGGCGCCCTGGGCCGACAACGACCTCGCGACCCCCGCCAGCGCGACGTTCACCGAGATGAACGCAGCGATGCGCGACAAGGACCGCGAGCGGTTCCTCGCCCACGCCACCGGCGACGCTGCGGCGCAGCTCGCGCTGTGGTGGGACAACTCGAGCAAGATCGGGTGGGACGTCGCGGCGATCGCCCCGTCGGACTTCGACGTCGACGAGGCCGGCACGATCGAGGTCATCCTCGGCGCGCAGTACGCCTTCGCGGCGCGCCCCGAGCGAGGTGCCGGCGACCGCGACGCAGGCCTCGACCTCATCCAGGGGTTCGCGTACACCGTGACCTTCGAGCCCGGCACAGACCCCACCCGCTCGTTCGACCGGTACGAGGACACGGAGCCGCCTGAGCCCGCGACGATCACGTCCATCGTCCCGTCGCGGGAGCCGAACCCGTGGGACGAGGGCGAGATCCACGTCGCCAAGCGCGATCACGTCGTCCTGTTCGGCATGCGCGACGAGGCCGATCTGGTGGAGCAGAATGCCGACGTGGCTGAGCAGTCGGCCGTCACCGCGCTCGACACGATTCGGGCGCTCGGCGGTGAGCCCACTCAGGACGGCTTCGTCTCGGCCATCACCGGCGACGACGGCCGCTTCGAACGCTGGCAGTACGGCAAGGGCACGCCGTGGGACATGGATGTCGCGGGCTACGCCCGGCCGACCCTGCGCCCGCAGATGGCACAGCGCTTTCTCGACCCCGCGATCGCGACGGGGGCCGATACCTCCGGCACCCTCGTCGTGATGGGGCCGGGCAGTGAATCGGCCCGCGACAAGGTGTTCGTCCACGAGTTCGCGCACGCGCTCCACAACACCGCGGCCCCCGGATCGTTCATCGCTCCGCCCGTCGCGGTCCATGAGGGGTTCGCCCGTTTCGTCGAATGGAAGTCGGGTCTCGCCGACCCCGGCTACCTGCGGCCCGAGGTGAAGGCAGCCATCGCTTCGCAGGGGATGGGCGCCTTCTCCGACGAGGCGCTGCGCAGCCAGGACGCCGGCCTCGCATACGACGCCGCGGGGTCGTTCTACGCGTACGCCGACGCCCATGGTGGTACGGCCTGGACGATGGCGGTGGACGCCGTCGTCGGCGGTGGGTTCTTCGTCGACAGCACGGACTTCACCGAGGCCGACTGGCAGGCATGGGTCGCGTCTCAGTGACGGCGGGCCCCGTGTCGTGCGCCCGGCTGCAGCGGGGGCGGCCCGCGAGCGGCGCGCGCTTCGTAGGCTGGAACGCGTGCAAGCTCTGACCGAAGAACAAGTCCGCGCCTCGTTCGTGAACGCGACCGCCGACGACCGTCGGATCATGGCGATGCCGATCGACTTCATGCTGCTCGATTGGGACCACCTCGACTTCCTCGCGTGGCGCGATCCGAACTCGCGCGAACGCGGCTATCTCATCGCCCAGCACGAGGGCACCCCGGTCGGAGTCGTGCTGCGCGCGGCGTCGGGAAGCTCGCGGGCACGCTCCGCGCTCTGCAACCTCTGTCACACGATGCAGCCCGGCGACCAGGTGACGCTCTTCAGCGCCCGCAAAGCGGGGCCCGGGGGCGATGCCGGCGACACGATCGGCACCTACATCTGCGCAGACCTCGGTTGCCACGACAACGTGCGCATCGCCGGACCACTCGCGCCTAGCGAGATCCGAGCCAGCGTCGATCGCCGGATCGACGGCACGCGCCACCGCACCGAGGCCTTCGTCGGACGGGTCATCGGCACCGACGACTGAGAGCTCCGCCATGGTTCGGAGCACGCGGTCACAGGGGGTAATATGGGTTCTCGCGCCTCCGGTCGACTGCACAAGCCGGGCGGGTGCGCACTGGCGAGTTACCCAAGCGGCCAAAGGGATCTGACTGTAAATCAGACTGCATTGCATTCGGGGGTTCGAATCCCTCACTCGCCACATCGAGAAGGGCCCCCGCTGAGCGGGGGCCCTTTCGTTTGCGCTCCATGGGGCGCGGATGCCGCGTTTCAGCAGGCGGTCGACACTGTGCTTCGGCACAGGCCGATGCTCAGCGTGCTGGCCAGGACCGTGCGGTGCTCGTCCTCGCTCTTCTCGAGCGTCTGCAGCGACAGGATGAAGCCCATTTCCTCACCTCCTCGGTTCGATCGCCGCCGGGGGACCGACGGGTGCGAGCACCGGGGGGAGCAGGGGGAGAAGCGGCTGGTCGGTCGTCTGGGCGTGTGGGGATGCCGCGACGAGAGCGAGCAGCACACCAGCGGCTCCGGTCGCGAGGTCGCATGATGCGCGGAGCATCCCGTCTCCGACGACGCGTACGCCGGCCGGGGCTTCGAGGGCGTGCAGCCTCATCTGCGAGAGATGGTGGTCGCGAGCGCGCACCGTCTCCGCGCTCGCGTGGCCGGTCGCCTCCAGCGACTGGAGGAAGATCGCGAGCCCGGCCCGGCCCGCGAAGAGGCCCGGCTGCACGACGAAGGGTGCCGACGCCGCGCGGATGATCCCGCGCAGCGCGTCATGCAGCTCGTCGTCCGGCTCGTGCGACAGATACTGCGCGAGCACGAGGCCGATGCCGGCCGACCCGTGGGCGAGGTAGGGGAGCAGGCGCCACCCTTGATCCACCTGCAACGACCCGTCCGAATCGCGGCGCAGCGACCGGAGGTCGACCGCGAGGGCGCGTCGGGCGATCTCGAGGAACCGCCGGTCTCGGGTGCGCTCGAACAGCCGCAGCGCCAGGAGTGCGGTTCCGCTCGCGCCGCCCATGAGGCCGCCCCGACGCGGCGACACCACCGGTGCTGGCGGCGCGTCTGCGCCGATGAGCCCCCAGCGTTCGCTGAGGCGGTCGACGATGGCGATCGCCGGCTCCAGAGCGCCGGGATCGCCCGGTTCGGCGAGGAGGGCGAGGCCGATGCCGGGAAGGCCCGAGGCGAGGTCGGATCCGACGGTCGCATCGGCGAGGTCGACGCCGTGCAGCCGCTCGCGGAGAGTCGAAGCTTCTGCGATGAACCCGAGGCGGCGACAGGCCCAGATCGCGCCGGCGGCGCCATCCATCAACCCGAGGCGAGGGTGGTCGTCCCACGCCTCCGAGATCGACTGCTCCACCCATGCGCGCAGCTCGGCGGGGAGCGCGATGCCGGCGGCGCCGAGCGCGAGGGCGACCCCGAGGGCGCCGTGGGCGAGCGAGAACCTGGGTTCGCGGAACTGGCGCGGGTCGCCTGGCCACAGCCGATCGAGCCGGTGAGGGGTCGCATCGGCGAGCAGCTGCTCCGCGACCTGCTCAATGGTCGGGGTCGACGTCGGATGCGAGAGCCTGTGCCCGCCTCCGCGGCTGTCGTCGCCGCGCTCGTGACTGAGCCTCGCCGCCACGCGTTCCGACCAGTCGCGAGGCAGGTCGAAGGTCGCGGCCGCCTCCGCGACCAGCGATCGGGCTTTCGCCGGCTGAAGCGCCAGCACACTCGTGAGCGGCAGGAAGACGTGTAGCTCGATGCACGCGAGCGCGTGCTCGTCGCGTCGCACGGGATCGGTCTCGTCGGGCAGCGCGAATCCGGCTGCGCCGAGGACGGCGGCGGCGCGGGAGGCGGCGGGCACCGACATCTCGAGATCGATGAGACCGACCGATCCGTCCGCGTCGACGAGGACATTGGCCGGATGCAGGTCCCCGTGGGTGCGGCCCGAGGCGTGCAGGCGGGAGATCTCCCGTCGCAGGGCATCGAGGACGAGCAGCATCCGGTCGCGGTACGCGTGGCGCTCCTCGGCGGTGGACACCGCGGCGGTGAGCGGGCTCGTCGTCGAGACGACCCGGTCGAGCGGCTGGCCCGGCAGCTGCTCGAGGACGATGAAGCGATGGCCGTGCGCGTCGAACGAGGCTCGCACCTCCGGTACGCGCACGACGCCGCCGAGGGCACGCAGGGTGCGCTCCTCGTCGCGCAGCCGCGCAACGGCATCCCTCCCGTCCGGCGTCCAACCGGCGAACGGCCGCGCCTCTTTCACGATGACGGGCGCCCCGTCGAGGATTCCGGTGTAGACACCGCCGGCGTTCGAGTAGTGCAGGGCCCCGGTGATCTCCGGAAAACCCGCCGGCGGCTCGTTGCCGAGCGCCTCGAGCTGGCGTTGCAAGAAGCCCGGCAGCTCGACCCAGGGCGGCACATGGAAGCCCGCCTCGCGCCGGTCGGGAACCCAGGTGCCGCTTCGTGGATCGCGTACCGCCGCCACGGCCTCGCCGTCGACGATCACCTCGTGGTCGGTGAAGGCGCCGTATCTGACGAACAGCGGACCGGCGTTCCAGCGCAGATCCGACAGGATGTAGGGGCCGGGTCGCCCGCCGAGCGCCTCGTCGAGCGTGACCAGACAGTGCTCGAGGCGTTCGACCGAGGGTGGGTAGAGCGTGATGAACTTGCCCGCTCCCGACCGGTCGGCATCCTTCGCCAGTACGGCGTCGAGCGCTCGCTTGTCGACCAGATGCTTGAACGCGACACCATGCCGGTGGCAGTAGGCCGAGACGATCTCGAGCACGGCCGCGGCCGCGTCGGGCAGGGCCGTGACATGCACCTTCCACCCCTGGTCGGGCAGGTGTGGTTCAGGCGGCATCCAGACGGTCCACGGATGCCGTCGGCTCCGCCGCCAGTCAGCCCACGAGGCGGCCGTCGCCGGCGCATAGCGGTGAGTGTCGTCCGGTGTGTCGGTGCCGGCGCCGTCCGCGCTCGGGGAGTCGTAGAACATCCGATCCCGTGTCGCGAAACGCCCGAAGATCGGATCCATCTGTTTCCCCCACGGCCCGGTACGGCGGGCCCAGGGTCATCATCGGTCGGCGCGCACGGGCTCGCCCGCGTCCCGGGCGGTGAAAAGACGCGCGTGCGGCCCGGCGTTGCCCCGTCGCGACCCGGACGGGGCTTCTGTTCTCGGTCGACAATTGGAGCGTGAAAATTCATCCGAATGGATGAAGCTCGCCGGGAGCTGGCGGCTGCAGCCTCGGCTGCATCAAGGACTAAAGACCCGAAAACCGTCGAAAACACGACCCCCCTGGTCGCGTTGGTATTGAGGTGTTTGACTTAGTTCACCCGGGGGAGGGATAAACGCTATGAAGGACGAAACGGCACTGCCGTTCGACCCGGCTGACGATGTCGCGGCCGTCGAAGAAGAGGTGAGGGTTCTCCTCGTCAATCGCCGAGATGTCGTGCGACGAGGACTGCGTGCCGTCATCGAAGATGCGGGCGATCTCGTCGTGGTCGGAGAGATGGCGCGGCTCGACGAAGCGTGGCCGATGATCGATCGGGCCGACCCGGACGTCGCCATCCTCGACGCGACGGAGCCTCCGGAGCAGATCGTGAGCGCGGTGGACAAGATCCGACGCGTGCAGATCGATGTGCCGCTGCTCGTCCACGGACGCACCGACGCCGAAGAGGCGAAGCGAGTCGCGTGGGCTGTGGGCGCCGACGGCTACCTCCTCGATGACGCCGACGCGCAGGACGTCTTGCAGCTCGTGCGCCGGATCGCACGCGGCGGAGACGTGCACAGCCTGCAGGCGGTGCACGGTGCGGGCCTGCCAGCGAACCAACCCTCGACCGTTGACCTCACGCTGCGCGAGCGTCAGGTACTCCGTTTCATCGCCGCCGGGATGACGAATCGTCAAATCGGAAATCGGCTCGGACTGGCAGAGAAGACCATCAAGAACTACGTCTCCGGGCTGCTCGCCAAGCTGCATTTGGAGAGTCGCACACAAGCCGCCGTTTATCGGATGACGCACGATGACGTCACGCGCGGCGGGACCAATGGCACTGCCGATCGCCATCGCGCCTGAGTGATGGTGACCAATACGCGTCCCCTGGAGGGGGCGTCCGCATCCCCCCGCGTGAAAGGAAGAGATCATGATTCGCGCAACCCATAACGGTTCACATCACGAAATGACCGACGGGAAGGACTCGGCGTGACGACGCGATCGACCGCCCGGGTGCGGCATCCCCGAGCCGGTAGGCGTGTCCGCAGCGTCATCGCCTCGCTGAGCGCCCTGGTCGTGGCGGCACTCATCGTCATGCCCCTCGGCCAGACGGCCCACGCGCGCATCGATGATGCGACGCCGATCGCGGATGCCGAGATCGGCCCGAACACGGAAATCCAGGTCACGGCCCTCGGGCCCGGCGCAAATGTCCAGGGATTCCAACCGCCGTCGCCCATCACACAAGATCCGCTGGCTGCCTACCCCACCAGCAATCCGGCCGGATACTCGTCGGTGAGGCCCTTCAGCGGAACGATCATCGCGTCGAGCATCTCCGACCCGTCGCTGACCGCCGAGATGTACTGCATCAATCTCCGGGTGGCCACGAACGTCGGCATCGGGTACGAGTCCGGCACGTGGGAGGAATCGAACGTCCCGAACATCGGATACGTCACCTACATCCTCAACAACTACTACCCGACGACCTCCGAACCCTCCGGTCTCTCGGCGAATCAGCAGGCAGCGGCCGTCCAGTCCGCGATCTGGTACTTCACGGATGGATATGTCGTGAGCACGGCGGCCAGCTCGACGATTCGCGAGGCGACGGCGGCGATCGTCGCCGCAGCTCAGGCGGCAGGACCGGTCGTCGAACCGCCTGCGCCGGAAGCGAGCATCACACCCGCTTCCGATTCCGCCGCGTCGATCTCCAGCGCGGGGCCCTTCACGGTCGTCGCCGAGGGCGCGACCGAGGTCACCGTCTCCGTTCCCAGCGGCTATGCGATGTTCACGGACGCGGAAGGGGCGGAGCCCCTCGCGAACCCGGCCTCCGTGCCCACGGGTACCGACATATGGGTGCGGAGTTCGAGCGGTTCGCCCGGCGAGACCGTGCTGAACGCGCGCGCAGCGGTGACGGTCCAGCGGGGGCAGGTGTATCTGTACGACGGCAACACACCTTCTTTGGACGATGCGCAGCGACTGATCCTGGCCGACACGACGGAACTGGACGCGGTCGCCTCAGCCACCGCGGAGTTCTTCGCGGTCGGCTCGTTGACGGTGAGCAAGGCGTTCGCCGGCGAGGCGCTCGGTCTTCAGGGCGACATCCAGCTGGCCATCGACTGCGGTGAGGGGTACACCTACACCGCCGACATCCCCGCCGGCACGGCGACGACGCAGACCTTCACGTACTCGGGCATACCGGCCGGGACGAGCTGCACGGTGACGGAACCCGTCACCGGCGCCAACACGGTGGTCGACGTCGAAACCGATGCGGGCCAGACCGCGGAGATCACGGAGGGCGGTGCCGCGATCACGATCACGAACACCGTCACCTACCTTCCGGGCGCTCTGCGGGTGGTGAAGGGCATCGCCGGTGACGCCGCAGGCGCGCAGGGTGCGATTCGCCTGACCGTGGTCTGCGGTGACGTTCTTAACGAGACGTTCGAGATCCCGGCCGGAAGCGCCGCCGGCGATTACGAGCAGGTGTACTCCGACCTGCCCGCCGGCACCGCGTGCACCGTCACGGAGACGGAGACGGGCAGCACCGCGCAGGTGGAGGTCGCGACGGGCGACCCCGTCACCGTCGAGATCCAGCCGGGTGCGACGGTCGATGCGGCAGTCGCGAACACCGTGACCTACCGTCCTGGATCACTTCGCGTGGTCAAGTCGATCGCGGGAGTCGCGGCCGGACAGCAGGCCGCGATCGAACTCGGCATCGTCTGCGGCGAAGTGCTCGACGAGACCTTCGAGATTCCCGCCGGCACCGCCGCGGGGGAGTACGAGCAGCTCTTCACCGACATCCCGGCTGGTACCGAGTGCACCGTCACGGAGCTCGAGTCGGGCGCGACGGCACAGGTCGACGTCACGTCAGACGGCCCCGTCACCGTGGCCATCGAGCCGGGCGCGACGGTCGACGCCGCGCTGTCGAACGATGTGTCGTATCTGCCGGGGTCGCTGCGGGTCGTGAAGACCGTGACCGGCGGAGGCGCGGGTCTGCAGGATGCCATCGAGCTCAGCGTCCGTTGCGATGACGGCGACGTGCTCGACGAGACGTTCGTGATCCCGGCTCGCAGTCGCGCGGGCGACTACGAGCAGGTGTACGCGGATCTGCCCGCAGGAACGAACTGCGTCGTGACCGAGACCGAGTCGGGCAGCACTGCGCTCGTGCAGGTGGCCACGGCCGACCCCGTCACGGTGGAGATCGAACCCGGCGGAACCGTGGATGCCGCCCTCGTCAACGACGTTCGCGGAGGGGAGCCGATCGTCCCCGGACACAGCGCGCTCCCCGCGACCGGCGGCGAGGCGCCACACCTGGCCCTCATCCTCGGACTCGGCAGCATGATGGTCGGTCTGCTCGTGATCATGGGCGGTTACCGGGTGCACCGTCAGCGGTCGACGCTGACACGGTGAGGCCCGCTGCGCCCCCTCGCTCGACGGCGAGGGGGCGCAGTCACGCCCTCGTGCCCGCCGGAGGAGCGGGCGATCGACGACGGAAAACCGGCACCGATATTTCATCCGGACGGATGAGACAACTCAGAGCCGGTTGCGTGTTCCCCACAGTGCGAGCTGCGTCCGGTCGGCGAGATCGAGCTTCTTGAGCGCGGAATGCAGTTGCGATCGCACGGTGTGCACCGAGACCTGGAGCCTATCGGCGATGCCCTCGTTGCTCGTCACGCCGCCGGCGAGCACCGAGATCACGCGACGCTCGGCCGAGGTCAGCAGAGCGCTCGCCTCCGGGTCTTCGGGCCCTCCGCCGCGGCGGACGAACTCACGGATCAGGGGCGCCGTCACTCGCGACGACACGAGGGCCTCGCCCCGGGCTGCCGCATAGATCGCACCGACGAGCTGGTCGGAGTCGTGACTCTTGAGCAGGTAGCCGACGGCACCGGAATCCAGTGCTTCACTGACGTATCCGTCGATGGCGAAGCTCGTCATGACGATGACGGCGATGGGCGCGCGGCCGTCTTCGGGGCGCGCGAGCAGGCGTGTCGCGGACAGTCCCGACATCTGCGGCATCTGGATGTCCATGAGCACGACGTCGGCACGCTCGGTTCGGGCGACGTGCACGGCGTCGATGCCGTTCGAGACCTCGCCGACGACCTGGATGCCGGGGGCGCCTTCCAGCTGAAGCCGCAGCCCTCGGCGCACAGCACGATTGTCGTCGGCGATCAGCACGCGGATGCGCTCGGCTCCACGAGTCATACCGTTCTCCCTGTCAGGCGATCGGGTCGATCGGGATCGTGATCCGCACGTCCCATCCGCCGGTCGGCGTCGGCCCTGCGAACAGTGTGCCCCTCAGTAGCTCGACGCGCTCGCGCATTCCCCGCAGGCCCCAGCCGAGATCGAGGCCCGGGACCGGCATCGATTCGCTGTTCGGTGCCCCATTGACGACGCGGACGATGAGTTCGTCCTCAGCCTCGGCCACCGTCACGGTCACACTGACCGGCGCCCCGGGAGCGTGCTTGGCGGCGTTCGTCAGGGCCTCCTGGAGAACGCGGTACGCGGTGGTCGAGACGACGGCCGGAAGGTCGGACACCGCACCGGACAGCTCGAACGAGACCGGCATGCCGCGCTGCGACCAGAACTCCACCAGCTCGCCCGCACGACGCAGGTCGCGTGTCGTCTCCGCGGGTGCCGCTGCTTCGGCGTGCAGGTCGCTCAGCGCGCCCGCGAGGCTCGCCGCCGCGAACCGGCCCTCGTTCCGTACCTCGCCGACCAGACGGATCGCCTCGTCGGGACGGGCGGGCGCAAGCGAGATGGCGGCGTCGGCGAGCGTCACGAGCCCGGCCAGGTGCTGACCGGCGACATCGTGCAGCTCCTGCGCGATGCGGGCGCGCTCCCGCTCGCGAGCGTCGTTGACGCGCGCATCGTGCTCTTGGCGCGCCAGTTCGGCCTGCTCGCGGGCGAGCGTGACCTTCCGCACCTGCGCGCCCCACCAGATCCCCAACGCGGTCGCCCCGAGAGCCGGGGCGGTGAACCGGAAGAACTCGTTCGCCATGAACGTCACGGCGGCCCCGGCGTCGCCCGCGTAGACGACGGCCCAGACGAAGAGGCCTCCCATGCCGAGCATGACCACGCCGAGGAAGCACACGATCGCCGACGTCGCCGGCACCCGGCTCGCCAGGAGGAACTGCGCGAGCGCCACGACCAGGTACATGCCGATGAGCCAGTTGGGCACGTCGAAGGTGGCGAGGAGGACGAGGTACACCGCGACGGTCGCGACGACCGCCGTGCGCGGCCACCGATCGCTCAGCAGAAGCGCGGACGCCTGGGCCACGCAGGCCACGGTGAGGATGACGCACAGCACGGGTATCGAGACCGAGAACGGCCAGTCGATGGGGCCGGCCAACATCGCGGTGATCGGCGTCGCGAGCACCTGGAGGGTCGTCATCACCGACACGATGGCGACCAGGATCGCCGACGCGCGACGCGTGCGGAAGAAGGTGCGCGTCGCGGACTCGTCGAATCCGACGCCGGGCTCTCGGGGTGGGTTCACCACAGAATCCTCTCAGCCCCGCAGAGAAGGCCCGTGCATGCCAGGATGTGATGAGTCAGCGCGGAAGGAAACCTGTCGATGAGCAAGCCCATCACATCTCCCGAATCCAACAAGCTGCTGCGCGCCGCGATCTGGGTCGCCATCGGCGCGCTCATCGCCGCCGCGATCGTCTGCGTCGTCTGGGTGCTGGTCGGGTCGGGTACCGGAATCGTCGCCCGCGCCTTCATGACGGTGCTGCTGCTCGCGGGTTTCGCGGGCATCTCGATCCTCGAATCGCACCTCGCCGGTCGTCGCCCCGCCTGGTTCGCTCTGACCAGCATGGGCAGCTGGGTGGTCGCGCTGCTGATCGGCGCCGTCATGATCTGGCTGCCGTCGCCGACCGAGAGCTTCGGATGGGGCTACGAGCGGTTCATGCGCTTCCTGCTGGTGCTGCTGATCCTGCAGCTGGCGCTGCTGCACCTGCGCCTCTTCACGAAGGCCTACTCGCGCAACCCCACGACGTTCCTCTCGATCGTCACCTACACGACCATCGCCTTCCTCGGGATCGTCGCCGTCATGCTGATCGTGCCGCTCGTCGGCGGCGAGTGGTTCGACTTCCTGCCGATCTACTGGCGCGTCGTGGTCGCGCTGACGATCCTCGCCGCGGTCGGCACCGCGCTGGTTCCACTGGTGAACGCCCTGCTGATGCCGCGCGCCCCTCAGCCGGCCGCATCGGCGCCGTGGCCGACCTACGCCGACGGGCGCACGCCGCTGCCCGTCCTGGGAGACGGATCGCCCGACTGGCAGGCCTACTACACCGGGCGTCCCACCTACCCGCAGGCCTACGCACCCGCACAGCCCGCACAGGCAGCGCCGCCCGCGGCGGCTCCCGCCCAGCCGGGCTACCAGGACTACCCGCCGCCCCCGCCGCTGCCGGACCAGCCGATCGCTCCCCGTTGACGGCCCGGGCTCGGTGAGCCCGGGAACCCCGTAGCGTGGGTGGCATGGTGCAAGCGCGAGAGCTCACAGACCTGGCCATCGAGATCGCCCGCGAGGCGGGAGCGCTCGCGCGCCGTCGCCGCAGCGAGGGAGTCGCCATCGCCGCGACGAAGTCAGCGCTCGCCGACATCGTCACCGAGGCCGACCGTGAGGTCGAGCTCCTCATCCGCGATCGCATCGCCCAGGCGCGACCCGAGGACGGCTTCCTCGGTGAGGAATCCGGAGCCGAGCGCGGCGCGAGCGGCCTCACCTGGGTCGTCGATCCCATCGACGGCACGGTGAACTACGCCTACGGCATCCCGCACTACGCCGTCAGCATCGCGGTGGTCGATGGCGAACCCGACCCGCAGGAGTGGGAGGCGGTCGCCGCGGCCGTCTTCTCGCCGGTCGTCGACGAGCTGTTCCGCGCGACCGTGGGCGAAGGTGCGTGGCTGGGCGATATGCGTCTGGCGGTGTCCGAGCCGACGGATGCCGGCGCACTGCTGGCCACGGGGTTCGGCTACGACCCCGCCACCCACGCGGGAGACCTCGCTCGGCTCGGACGCATCATGCCCATCGCGCGCGACATCCGCCGCGCCGGGGCCGCATCGCTCGATCTGGCCTACGTCGCGGCCGGGCGGCTCGACGGCTACGTCGAGCGCGGCCTGCAGCCCTGGGATCACGCGGCGGGCGCGCTCCTGGTCGCCGAGGCCGGGGGAGTGGTGACCGGGATGCCCGGAGAGCGCCCTGGGCGCACCATGACGATCGCGGCGTCGCCGGCTCTCCACAGCCAGCTGACCGAACGGGTTTTCCACGAAAGCTGACGCGTAGATCGCATTCCCAGCCGCAAGTCGTTAGTGTTTACCCGTTCGTTATCTTCGGAACCCGATCCGGAGGCCGGACACCACCCGGAAAGTTTCCGCCGCGTACGAGCGCGCGCTGTTTTCGAGAGCCTGCGATTTGACTTCTGAGACCACCCCCACCGAGGCCGCGTCCTCGCGACCCTCGGCAGGGGAACCGTCGCCCACCCCGGCGACCGGTCTCACGCAGAGCACGGGTCTCACGCGCGCGCAGTGGCGGCGGCTGATGGCCGAGGCCGAGCTCGCCGCGAAGGCGGCCGACATCCCGACCGACGACGTCGCGAAGATCGATCAGGCGCCCGAGGCGCCGAGCGCCGAGATCCCCGTCGCCGCGACGAGCGCAACGGTCGACGCAGCCGGTACCGAGCGCGATGACGAGGCTGATGCTGAGACCGACGAGCTGGTTCTCACCGTCGTCGACGGCGACGCCTACGCGGGCTCCGATCTCATCACGCCCTCGCGGCGTCGTCGCGCAGGTTCGACGATCGAGCGCCCCGCAGCTCAGGGCGAGTCGTTCGGCCCTGCTGCCGTCGACTCCTCGAACGCCGAGAGGGCGGATGCCGGTGACGCGGACTCGGCAGGCGCTTCGGGCGCGGCGGACGAGAGCACTCAGTCTTCCGACACGCACGACGTCGACGAGTTCGAGTTCGCCGCACGGTTGTTCTCGTTCACCGCTCAGACCCCGGTGCAGGTCGCCGAGGCGTCCATCGCCGAGCACCAGCAGCGCACGCGCGAGGTCACGGTCGCACGCCCCGGACGTCTGCGCCGTGTGGGCAAGCGCGTCGCAGCGGCATCCGTCTCGATGAGTGCCGTCGCCGCCGTCGGCCTTCTCGCCGTCGGCCTGACGAGCCCTGCCGCCGCTGTCTTCGCCTCTGGTGACACCGGTCGCGACATCACCGCCGAAGCGCCCCGCACGGCGGCGTCGGTCGAGCCCGAAGAGATCCAGGCGTATGTCTCCTCACCCACGACGGGTGTGACCTTCGATCGCAGCGACACCTTCGATGTGACTTCCGTCTCGGAGATCGCCGCCGACTCGGGTGTCACGAACTTCGCCGGCACGTGGGTCAACGACCCCAACGCCGCGATCCAGTGGCCGTTCCCGGTCGGAGTTCCGATCTCGGCGCAGTTCGGCTCGGTCTCCTACCTGTCGGAGTTCTCCCGTCCGCACCGCGGCGTCGACCTGACCCCCGGAGCGGGCGCCGAGATCCACGCCGTCGCGGGGGGAACAGTGCGCATCGCGACCGAGGCGGGCGGCGACTACGGCGTGACCGTCGTCATCGACCACAACATCGACGGCGAACTGGTCTCGACCAGGTACGGACACATGCAGTACGGCTCGCTCAAGGTGAAGGTCGGCGACACGATCGAGCCCGGCGAGATCATCGGCAAGGTCGGCAGCACCGGCAAGTCGACCGGTGCTCACCTGCACCTCGAGGTGCTGCTCGGTGGCACCACCCAGACCGATCCGATCGCGTGGCTCGAGGAGCACACGAAGCGCTGACCTGATTCGGCCTGAGGGCGCCGAGATGGTATCCTCTTCTAGTTGCCCGCTTGCGGGTGGCACGCCCCGATAGCTCAGTGGCAGAGCACTTCCATGGTAAGGAAGGGGTCGTCAGTTCAATCCTGACTCGGGGCTCGCAGCATCCTCGGATGCGTTGCGGCAGGGTAGCTCAGTTGGTGAGAGCGCACGACTCATAATCGTGAGGTCGCGGGTTCAAGCCCCGCTCCTGCTACAGATGACAACCCCCGGAATCCCCGGGGGTTTTGTCGTATCCGGGCACGTTCGAGCATCGAACCGAATCGGGCTCGGCGCGTCCTTGTGCTTAGGGCCAGACGCAGCATGGGCGCCGCGTCGACGCAATCAGCCGAACCTTGTGGTATCCCGACCCATCATCACTTCTCGATCCTTCGAGGTCCCACTTGGGCCGTGAAAGTGGACGGCAAACCCGGCCCAAGTGGGACCTCCCGGGGGCAGCGGGGCAGCGGGGCAGGTCAGCGGCGACGTGCCCGGGAACGAGAAGGCGCCCGGGAACGAGAAGGCGCCCGGGAACGAGAAGGCGCCCGGGGCCCCTCCAGAGCCCCGGGCGCAGGTCGGGCGCGAGACGAGGACCTAACTCGCGGCCGAGGTGTCGAGCAGGCCCGCCCTGCTCCCCATCAGCGCTAGATCGCACCCGACGTCACGATCATGCCTCGCATGGCAGAAAGCCGGCGCACGCGGGCTGCGTCTCGCCGTCGGCCAGAAAAAGCTGGTCAAGCGCCTTAAATATGCCGCGTTAGGTTGGTCTGAGACGGTCATCGACGTCGATGTTCGGCGCGAGATTTCATCCGATCGGATGACGCCGGGCTCCTCTCGCGTCCCGGAAACCAGAACGCCCCGACATCCGAAGATGCGGGGCGTTCTACGATCCGGGGGGAAGATCGTCGACGTCATCGACGCTAGGGCTTCCCGGCCGGTCCGTCGAGTCGGCCGTTCGGGGGACACGGTCCTCGCACCTCGGTAGCGCGGGTCAGCGCCGATGGAACGGGCAGCCGCCACCGGCGCCCGTGGCGCGAACACGGCCCCCTGACGCGGGCTTGGTCGGCAGCCGGCGCGTGTTCACCTCGAGGCCGTCGCCGAGGATCGTGACGCCAGGATGGCTCAGCGCGGCGATCGCCGTCGCGAGCCCCGCGATCGCGAGCTTCTCGCCGGGGCAGCGGTGGCCCGTGGCGACATCCGCGCCGCCGTGGGGGATGAAGGCGGGGAGTGCCTCGTAGTCGTCGACACCGATGAAGCGCTCGGGCGTGAACTCGCCGGCGCGCTCCCACGAGCGATCATCGAGGTTGGTCCCGAGGATGTCGAGCACGATGCGGCCGCCCGCCGCGACGCGCTGGCCGTCGAGCTCGATGTCGGCGACCGCGCGCGCGGGAAGCATCGGCACGAACGGGGCTGTTCGGCGGACTTCCTGGGCGAACGCGACGGCGAGCGGGCCGCCGTCGAGCGTCTCGCGCTCGGCCGTTTCCGCGGCGATGCGCTGGCGCCATTCGGGACGATCGTGCAGTTCCTTCGCGGCGAAAGCCACGAACCGTGCAACCGCGATCATCGGGCGCATGCTGTTCTGCAGCTCGATGCCGGCCAGCCGGGCCGGGAGAAGCACGCCGGCACGGTCGCGGTGCCAGGCCCACGCGTCCAGGGCGGTGCCGGGCTCGGAATCGAGATCGCCGTCGCGCACCGCCTCGATGAGGTGCTGGGCGTGACGGTCCGACCAGCGGCGATTCACCCAGGCGAGGAGGTACTCGGGGGAGTACGGAACGCCGAAACCGTCGACGATCTGCGCGAGCCGGGCCGCCCATCGTGTCTTCGCCGCGGGGGTTCCCGGAAGCCCCGCCCACTGCATGACGGCTCGCCCGAAGGCGCCCACCGCCGCGTCGTAGGCAGAGCGATCACCGCCGGCGACCCACTCGTCGATTTCGCTCCGCCACTGCGCGACCAGGTGAGGTCGGAGCCGCTCCACCTGCTCGTCCTCGTAAGCGACGTCGAGGAACGTCGCCTTGCGGTGGCGGTGGTCCTGCCCGTCGAGGCTGTGCACAGACCCGTGTCCGAACAGTGTCTCCTGAACGATGCCCGGCATCGCACCGTGACGGTGAACGCGGTCTTCGTCGTAGAACACCTCGACACCCTCCGCACCCCGGACGAAGATGGCGGGATCGCCGAGCAGACCCATGGGGGCCGAGCGTGCGCCGGCTCGTACCCGCTTCCAGATGCGTTCGCCGAACCCGTACCCGCGCAGCAGCAGCTGCGGAGAGTCGTCGGTCAGCGTGCGTGCAGCGGCGGTGATCGAAGACATCATGACTCCACGCTCACACCTCGGCGCCGACGAGCCGAGGGGGAGGCGGATCATGCCGACGTGTGCTACCCCGCCGCGCCGGACTCGAGCCGTCGAGCGGCGCGGCGCAGCACCGCCGATTCGATGAGCAGCACACCGCCCACAGCGGCCGCGCCCAGCACGACGAGGAGCAGCACCGGCACGGCATCCGGTCCGGGAGGCTGAACCGCGCCATCCTCCTGCCACGGCCACAGGGCGCGGAGCGAGCCGACCATCAGGCCGGTCATCATCGCCAGCATGACGCGCCGTCGGTGGACCAGCAGCCACTGCAGCACCGAGACGAAGAGGCCGAGTCCGACCATCGCGCCGAGGATGAAGACGCCCAGATAGACCAGATCACGCTCGTTCACCGCGGCCAGGGTGGGCGCGTACATGCCGACGGCCAGCAGGATGAACGAGCCCGAGACGCCGGGCACGACCAATGCGCACACGGCGAACGCCGCCGCGAGCGCGACAACGGGAAGGGGCGGCTCGAGCGGATCGATCTGGGGGAGGCTCGTGAGGGCGAACCCCGCGATCGATCCGACGACGGCGACCGCGTACTCGCGCATCCGCCAGCGCCCGCCGACCATACGGATCGGAACGACGAGCGACGCCAGGATGAGGCCGGCGAAGAGCGCCCGCGATGCGACGGGCTCGGCTTCGATGAGAGGAGCGAGGATCGCGGACGCCGCGAGGACCGCTGCGATCATGCCGAACCCGACGGGGAGGACGACCGACCAGCGCACGGCGGCGAACTCCGCCCGGGCGCGGGCGAGGCCCCGGCCGCGCGCACCGTCGGCGACGAAGCGAGCCACACCTCGGGCGAGGTGGCCGGCCGAATCGATGAGCGTCTCGTAGACCCCGACGATGAGTGCGACGGTGCCGCCGCTGACACCGGGGATGATCTCGACCGTGCCGATCAGAGCGCCGCGACCGGCATCCAAGAGCATTCGGGCGACGGGCATGGGCGACCTCCGAGAGAACGACGACGGAGCGTTCCAGGCTACCCGTGACCGCCTGAGCGACCTGTGGCAGGCCCCGTTACCGCGCGTCCGGGCCCGGTGCAAGTGGCTCGACGGATTCATCGGCCCCGCGCATCGTGGAGTCATGTCCAACGCATTCAACGACGACCTCGCCCGCCCCGCCGCAGCCGAGGACGCCGGCATCCAGCCGCTGCGCGACGGCGATGCGACCAGCGTGGCCGACCCCGATCTCGACCCCGCCCAGCGCGAGTGGGACCGTACGGAGGCGATCGACGAGGCGCTCGACGCCGGTGTCGACCCCGCCGAGCTCGACACGGCCACCGCGACGAGCGACGACCCCGCGCACATCCCGTCGGAAGACGACGAGATCCCGGCCGAAGACCTGCCGTCCGCGTACGAGCAGCCGGAGACCCAGGGAGAGGACCCGGTCATCGCCGAACTCGGCGAGGACGGCGAGGGCGACATCGACGACGAGGGCATGTGACCGCCGGTATCGAGTCGTACGCGCCGATCGGCGACGGCCGCACCGTGGCACTGATCGGCCTGGACGGCAGCGTCGACTGGCTGCCGCTTCCCGACCTCACCTCGACGCCCGTCTTCGCGCGCCTGCTCGACAGTGAGACGGGCGGATGCCTCGAACTCGCCCCTACGGAGGACTACGAGACCACGCGTCGATACGTCCCCGACACGAACGTCCTGGAGACGACCTTCACCACCGCTCGCGGGTCCGTCACGGTCACCGACGCGATGGTGTCGGGCGTCGCGGGACGCATGCCGTGGGCGGAGCTCGCTCGCCGCATCGACGGCCTCGACGGCACGGTGCCCATGGCCTGGCGCATCCATCCCGGAACATCGCTTCGCACGGCATCGCCCTGGATCGAGCGCACCCAGCACGGCGACGTGATCCGCAGCGGCAAGACCGCCCTCGTCGTGGTGGGCTTCGAGCACGGTCCGGATGCCCCCGATCCCGACGGTACGAGCGGCCCCCGCCTGACCGGGTCGTTCACCGCCTCGGCCGGTTCGCGCCACCTCATCGCGCTTGCCGCGACGCACGACGAGCCCCTGCACCTCCCCGACCCGCGCAACGTCGACGTCGGCATCGACCGCACGATCGAGAACTGGCGTCACTGGTCCGAGGTCTTCTCCTACGAAGGGCCGTGGCAGGAACGCATCCAGCGCAGCGCGCTCGCCCTCAAGCTCCTCATCTTCAGCCCCACGGGAGCGATCGCCGCCGCTGCGACCACCTCTCTGCCCGAGAACCCCGCGGGCGGCAAGAACTGGGATTACCGCTACGCCTGGGTGCGCGACCTCGCCTACACCGCGCACGCGCTCGTGCGCTTCGGGCTCCGCGAAGAGACGCACGCTGCGCTGTCATGGATGCTGCGCACGATCCGCGATCACGGCCCCGAGCTGCACGTCATGTACACGCTGAACGGCGAGCTCGTGCCCGACGCTCGCGAGTACCCCGTGCCCGGCTGGCAGGGCAACCAGCCCGTCGTGACCGGCAACCCGGCGCGCGAGCAGCTCCAGCTCGGCGTCTACGGCGACCTCATGGCCATCTGCCGCACGTATGTCGACGCGGGCAACGTGCTCGACATCGGAACGGCACGGATGCTGGCGGGCGTCGCCGATCGCACCTGCGATCTGTGGCGCAACCCCGACTCGGGCATGTGGGAGCTGCCGGAAGAGCGGCACTACACCTCGTCGAAGATGGGCTGCTGGAAGGCCCTCGACGACGCCGTCGCGCTCGCCGAGAGCGGCGCGATTCCCGGGAGCGCCGAGCGGTGGAAGGCGGAGCGCGAGCGCATCCGGCTCTGGATCGACGAGAACTGCTGGTCCGAGGCCAAGTCGGCATACGTCTTCTACGCCGGGTCCGACGAGCTCGACGCCTCCGTGCTGCTGCACGCGCCCACCGGCTTCGACCGGGGCGAACGGATGTCGACGACGATCGACGCCCTCACCGACGAACTGGGAGCCGGGCCGCTGCTGTACCGCTACAGCGGGGTCTCCGAAGAGGAGAAGACGTTCGTCGCCTGCGCGTTCTGGCGCGCCGAGGCACTCGCGTGCGTCGGCAGGCACGACGAGGCGCTCGATCTCGTCGACCGGCTCGTCGCCCTGGCGAACGACGTGGGCATCTATGCCGAGATGATCGACGCCGACGACGGCACAGCGTGGGGGAACACCCCGCAGGCCCTCAGTCACCTCGCGTTCATCGCGACCGTGCTCACCATTCGCGACGTCGTCCCCGAGGAGGCCCTCCGTGGCCGATGAGATCGAGGTCTTCCGCAACACGCGTGCCGTGCTCGTCGAGAGCATCTGGTGGGATGACCGCACCGACGAAGTCGTGTGGGTCGACATCACGGCCGGCCTTCTGCATCGCGGCCCCCTCGACGGCGCCGTCGACGGCAGCGACGACCGGGTCGTCGAGCTGCCGCCGCCGTTGTCCGCCGTGCAGCCGGCTGCCGGAGGCGGGTACGTCGCCGCGCTGAAGGACCGCGTCGTCCTGCTCGACGCGGACGGCCGCATCGAGCGCGATCTCGCGGCGCTGCGCCACCGTCACGACGGGATGCGTCTGAACGAGGGCAAGGTCGACCCCTTCGGCCGCTTCGTCGTCGGTGCCATGGAGCTCACGAGCGACGATCCCGATGCGACGCTCTGGTCGGTCGAACCCGACGGCGGCGTCCGCGTGCTCGGCGGCGGGTACGGCGTCGCCAACGGCTTCGAGTGGTCCGACGACGGCCGCACGATGTACGTCACCGACACCGCGACCTCGACGGTCTACCGCGCGGCATACGGATCGGAGGGCGAGCTCGGCGAACTCGAGCCCTTCCTCGTCGGGCGGGCGAGCGACGGACTGACTCTGGCGACGGACGGCTCGTTCTTCAACGGCCTGTACGGCGAGGGGACAGTGGCCCGCTGGAGCGCCGACGGCGACGTCGTCGCGGAGATCGCGATGCCCTCACCGAACATCACCTCGGTGGCGTTCGCCGGGCCCGACCTCGACGTGCTCCTCGTCGGGTCGGCGCGAGAGAACCTCACCGAGGAGCAGTTGCAGCGGCATCCCCTCTCGGGCGGGATCTTCCGGCTCGCACCGGGAGCGACCGGCCGCCGCATCCACACGTTCGGGTCCTCGTCGATCGACTGATCGACGGTTTCGCCAGACGACCACCCCTAGGAAGACCGATGGAAGGAGACACCATGTCCCGTGACCAGTACACCTTCGTCAACCCCGCCGAGCTGTACGCGGACATCGAGCCCGAGAAGCAGCACATGGATGAGCCGGGCCTCGACGCCGACCTGACGCCGAAGGCCGACCTCGGCGAGGAGAGCTACCGCGGCAGCGGCCGCCTCGCCGGGCGCAAGGCGCTCATCACGGGCGGCGACTCGGGGATCGGCGCGGCGACCGCCATCGCCTTCGCCCGCGAGGGAGCCGACGTGGCCATCTCGTACCTCCCCGAGGAGGAAGAGGACGCCCAGCGCATCGCCGGGATCCTGAAGGATGCCGGTGTGACCGTCGCGCAGCTCCCGGGCGACCTGCGCGATCCGGAGTACTGCCGCTCGCTCGTCGCCGACACCGTCTCGGCACTCGGCGGAATCGACATCCTCGTCAACAACGGCGGCAAGCAGATCTTCCAGTACGAGCTGGCCGATCTGACCGACGAGCAGTTCGACGACACCTTCAAGACCAACGTCTACGCGATGTTCTGGATCACGAAGGCCGCGCTCCCGCACCTGCCGGCCGGCGCCTCGATCATCAACACCACGTCGATCCAGGCCTACTCGCCGTCGGAGACGCTCGTGGACTACGCCTCGACGAAGGCGACGATCAACACGTTCACCAAGGCCCTCGCCCAGCAGCTCGCACCGAAGGGCATCCGCGTGAACGCGGTCGCACCCGGCCCGATCTGGACGCCGCTGCAGCCGAGCGACGGCCAGCCGCAGGAGAAGATCGACAGCTTCGGCGAGGAGACGCCGCTCGGGCGCATGGGCCAGCCTGCCGAGCTCGCTCCCGCTTACGTGTTCCTCGCGTCCGCGGAGTCGAGCTATGTGGCGGGGGAGACCCTCAACGTCAACGGCGGCATGCCCACGCCCTGACGTCGTCGCAAGGAAGTGCGCCGGTGGCCGCGGCTGCCGGCGCACTTCTTCCCGGTATTGATTGTGCACAACCCAGTTGTGTACAGTGCAGATATGGAACCGACGCAGCACATGGTCTGCTTCTCGCTCTACGCCGCGTCGCGCGCGACGACGAAGGCGTACGCGGCCCTCCTCGAGCCGCACGGCCTGACCTACCCGCAGTACCTCGTGCTCGTGCTGCTGTGGAACCGCGACGGGCGCAGCGTGCGCGACCTGGGCGAGGCGCTCGACCTCGATTCCGGCACGCTGTCGCCGCTCCTGCGCCGGATGACGCGCGACGGTCTCGTCGAGCGCGAGCGCGGTGGTGCCGACGAGCGTGTCGTGACCGTCTCGCTCACGCCCCGCGGCCGCGAGCTGCGCACCGAGCTCTCCCATGTCCCCGCCTGCATCGCGGAGGGGATGGGTGTGACCGTCGACGGCGCCCGGCACCTGATCGCCGCCCTCACCGACCTGGCCGACGGCATGCGCGACGCCGCGGACGACCTGCGCGCGGCTCCCCGCGCCGCGAAGACCACCCCCCACAAGGAAATGAAGGAGGAGCACGCATGAGCGCTCTCTACACCGCCGAAGCACTCTCGACGGGCGCCGGCCGCAACGGACATGTCCGCAGCACGGACGGTCGCGTCGATCTCGAGATGGCCATCCCGAAGGAGATGGGCGGATCGGGCAACGGCTCGAACCCCGAGCAGCTGTTCGCCGCCGGTTACGCCGCCTGCTTCCACTCCGCCCTGCAGATGGTGGCGCGGTCCAAGAAGATCGACGTGACCGACTCCGCCGTCGGCGGTCAGGTGCAGATCCACCCGACGGATGCCGGCGGGTTCTCGCTCTCCGTCGTGCTCGAGGTCGTGCTGCCCGGTGTCGACCACGAGGTCGCTCAGGAGCTCGCCGACGCCGCGCACCAGGTCTGCCCGTACTCGAACGCGACCCGCGGCAACATCCCCGTCGAGATCACGGTCTCGGAGGACTGACCCCGGCGTCCCCGCGTCGAGTGCTCAGATGCGCACGACGCGGGGACGGTGCCGCACCTCGCGGTGCAGCCGCTCCATCTTCGCGTCGAGCTCGGCCGCCGTCTCGGCGGCGTCCTTGAGCTCCGCGATCAGCTCCGCCGGCACGTTCGCGGCGAACTTGTAATAGATCTTGTGCTCGAGGCTGGCCCAGAAGTCCATTGCGATGGTGCGGAACTGCACCTCGACGGGCACAGTGATGCGACCGGTCGAGAGGAAGACGGGCACCTCCACGATCGCGTGCAGACTCTTGTAGCCGTTGGGCTTGGGCTCGGCGATGTAGTCCTTGACGGTCCGGACCTCGATGTCGTCCTGGGCGGTCAGCAGGTCGAAGAGGCGATAGGCGTCCTGCGTGAAGCTGCACGTGACGCGCACGCCGGCGATGTCGGTGATGTGCTCGCGGATCGACGCGAACTCGGGCTCGACGCCCTTTCGGACGACCTTCTCGACGATGCCGTCGGGTGACTTCAGCCGGCTCGAGAGATGCTCGATCGGGTTGTAGTCGTGCAGCTGCTGGAACTCGTCGCGCAGGATCTGCAGCTTCGTCTCGATCTCCTGCATGCCGAAGCGGTACTCCAGGAGGAACTGCTGGAACTCGTCACGCAGGCTGCGCAGCTCCTGGGGTGAGAAGTTCTGCAGGCCGTCGGTGATCGAGAGCGGGGGCACGGAGCTGCCGGACGTCATGGGACCGACGGTACAGAGGCGGCATCGGCGGCGGCTGTGAGGATCGTCGGTCGTTCGCCGGAGGCGCAACCCCCGACCCGGCGGGTGTCGGAGCCCGGCGCTACCATGAACCGTCCGGCCGACTCGCTCAAGGAGACCCATGCTCGGCAAGCTCCTGTTCCGCTACCTGCGCACCTATCGGTGGCTTCTCCTGGGCGTGCTGGTGTTCCAGTTCGGCTCGGCGATGGCTTCGCTCTACCTCCCTCGTCTGAACGCCGACATCATCGACAACGGCGTCGCTCGCGGCGACACGGCATACATCTGGTCCCGCGGCGCCATCATGCTCGTCATCGCCCTCGGGCAGATCGTCGCGTCGGTCATCGCCACCCTGTGCGCGGCCCGTGCCGCGATGGCCGCGGGGCGCGACATCCGCCGTGACGTGTTCGAGAAGGTCAGCGGGTTCTCCGAGCGCGAGGTCTCTCGCTTCGGCCCGGGCACCCTCATCACCCGCAACACGAATGACGTGCAGCAGGTGCAGATGCTCGCGATGATGGGTGCCACGATGCTGGTCACCGCGCCCATGCTCGCGATCGGCGGCGTCATCATGGCGCTGCAGCAGGATGTCGGGCTGAGCTGGCTCATCGGGGTCGCGGTGCCGCTCCTGCTCGTCGTCGCCGGGCTCATCATCGGCCGGATGGTGCCGCTGTTCCGGCAGTTCCAGACCCGCCTCGACAACGTCAACCGGATCATGCGCGAGCAGCTGACGGGGGTCCGCGTCGTGCGCGCGTTCGTCCGTGAGCGCATCGAGGAGCAGCGGTTCCGCGGGGCCAACACCGACATCATGATCGTCGGGCGCAAAGTCGGATCGCTGTTCGTGCTGATGTTCCCGCTGGCGATGCTCGTGCTCAACGTCACGGTCGTGGGTGTGATCTGGTTCGGTGGCATCCAGGTCGACCAGGGCAACGTGCAGATCGGCACGCTCTTCGCCTTCATGCAGTACGTGGGTCAGATCCTCATGGGGGTGCTCATGGCGACCTTCATGACGATCATGATCCCGCGTGCCGCCGTATCGGCCGACCGCATCGGCGAGGTGCTCTCGTCGCACGATGCCCTCGAGCGGCCCGCGGCACCGGTGCGCGAGTTCCCCGAGCCGGGCGCCATCGTGTTCGACGACGTCTCGTTCACCTACCCGGGTGCGGACGCGCCGGTCCTCGAGGGCATCTCGTTCCGCGCGGCACCGGGAGAGACCGTCGCCGTGGTGGGATCGACGGGGTCGGGTAAGACGACGCTGGTCTCGCTCATACCCCGACTGTTCGATGTGACGGGCGGCGCGGTCACGGTCGCCGGCGTCGACGTGCGGCAGGCCGACCTCGACCTTCTCTGGGGCGGTATCGGCTATGTGCCGCAGCGCGCCTTCCTGTTCACCGGCACGGTCGCCTCGAATCTGCGGTTCGGCCGCGAGGAGGCGACCGACGACGAGCTGTGGAAGGCGCTCGAGATCGCTCAGGGACGTGACTTCGTCGCCGAGATGGAGGGCGGTCTCGACGCGCGTATCGCGCAGGGAGGCACGAACGTCTCCGGTGGACAGCGTCAGCGGCTCGCCATCGCCCGGGCCATCGTGCGCCGCCCCGACGTCCTGGTCTTCGACGACTCGTTCTCGGCGCTCGATCTGACCACCGACGCACGCCTGCGCGAGGCGCTGTGGCGAGAGCTGCCGGAGGTCACGAAAATCGTCGTCGCACAGCGCATCTCCACGGTGACCGGCGCCGACCGCATCCTCGTCCTCGACGACGGGCGGATGGCGGGGCTCGGCACGCACGACGAGCTCCTCGAGTCCAACGAGACGTATCGCGAGATCGTCGAATCGCAGCTGGGAGTGGACGCATGAGCGCCGACAACCTCACCGACGACGAGCGCTCCGAGCTCGAGCTGGCCGAACAGGCCCGTCAGAACTCGGGCAGCTGGGACAGCGTGGCTCCCGGCAAGGCGGCGAAGTTCGGACCGAGCTTCCTGCGCATGATCGGGCTCCTGCGCCCGTACGCCCTCGTGTTCGGCCTCATGACGGTTCTCGGCGCCGTCGGGGTGGTCCTCGCCGTCCTGGCGCCCCGCGTCCTCGGCGACGCGACCAACCTGATCTTCGAGGGAGTCGTCTCCGCGAACCTCGGCTCGCAGTTCCCCGCGGGAACGAGCCAGGAGGATGTCGTCGCAGCCCTCAACGCAGCGGGTCAGACCGACGTCGCGAACCTCGTCAGCGCGATGCAGAACTTCCAGGTGGGCGCCGGCGTCGACTTCGACCGGCTGAAGTGGGTCGTCGTCACGGTGCTCGCGATCTACGTCGGGTCGGCCGTGCTGACGTGGCTGCAGGGCTTCGTCATCAACATCATCATGGTGCGCACGATGTGGCGCCTGCGCGAGTCGGTCGAGGCGAAGATCAACCGGCTGCCGCTGGCGTACTTCGACCGTGTGCAGCGCGGCGAGCTGATCTCGCGCGTCACGAACGACATCGACAACATCACGCAGACGATGCAGCAGTCGCTCTCGACGGCGCTCACCAGCGTGCTGACCGTCGTCGGCGTGCTCTTCATGATGTTCTCGATCTCGTGGCAGCTCGCGCTCGTCGCGCTCGTCTCGCTGCCGCTCATGGCCGTGATCTTCGGCGTCATCGGACCGCGGTCGCAGAAGGCCTTCGCGGTGCAGTGGCGTAAGGTCGGGCGCCTCAACGCGCGCGTCGAGGAGTCGTTCTCCGGTCACGCTCTCGTGCGGGTGTACGGCCGTGAGCGCGACGCGCGCGAGAAGTTCGCGGCAGAGAACGACGAGCTGTTCGAAGCAGCCTTCAAGGCGCAGTTCCTCTCGGGCCTGATCATGCCGGGCATGACCTTCATCGGAAACCTCACGTACGTCGGAATCGCCGTGCTCGGCGGACTGATGGTCGCCTCGGGGCAGCTGCGACTCGGTGATGTGCAGGCCTTCATCCAGTACTCGCAGCAGTTCACGCAGCCGCTCTCCGAGCTCGGGGGCATGGCTGCGGTCGTGCAGTCGGGCACCGCGTCGGCAGAGCGTGTATTCGAGCTGCTCGACGAGGACGAGCAGGAGCCCGATGCCCCGGAGGCCGAACCGGTGCGCGGCGGCCGTGGCGTGATCGAGTTCGAGCACGTCCGGTTCGCCTATTCGCCCGACAAGCCCCTCATCACCGACCTGACGTTCCGGGTCGAGCCGGGGCAGACCGTCGCGATCGTCGGTCCGACCGGTGCGGGGAAGACCACGCTCGTGAACCTGCTCATGCGCTTCTACGAGCTCGACGGCGGCCGCATCCTGCTCGACGGTCAGGACATCTCCGAGCTCTCCCGCGACGACGTGCGCTCGCGCACGGGCATGGTGCTGCAAGACCCCTGGCTCTTCGCCGGGACCATCCGCGACAACATCCGTTACGGCCGCGAGAGCGCGACCGACGACGAGATCGTCGAGGCGGCGATCGCGACGCGCGTCGACCGGTTCGTCCACTCGCTGCCCGATGGGTACGACACGGTGCTCGACGAGGATGCCGCGAACGTCTCGGCCGGCGAGAAGCAGCTCATCACGATCGCGCGCGCCTTCGTGGCGCAGCCGGCGGTGCTCATCCTCGATGAGGCGACGAGCTCGGTCGACACGCGTACCGAGCTGCTGCTCCAGCAGGCGATGTCGGCGCTGCGCGAAGGACGCACCTCGTTCGTCATCGCGCACCGGCTCTCGACCATCCGCGACGCCGATCTGATCCTCGTGATGGAACACGGCGACATCGTCGAGAAGGGTTCGCACGACGAACTGATCGCCGCTCAGGGCGCCTACTGGCGCCTCTACCGATCGCAGTTCGAGCAGGCGGCGACGGAGCAGGTGGAAGCGGTCGCCGAGCTCGGTTCGGTAGACGACGAAGCGGACAGCCGGCCGGTCTCCGCCGATCGGTAGTCTGAACGAGGCGGATCGGCGCCCGACGCGAGAGAAGGCAGAGTTGAGCGGTTCTACGCCTGCGGGCTGGTACGACGACGGTCACGGCGCGTTGCGGTGGTGGGACGGTGCGGGCTGGACCGAGCACACCCACACCCCTGTCGAGCCCTCGCCCGAGCCGCAGCCCGAGCCCTCGGTCGAAGAGGCGCCGATCGAAGAGCCACCGGCGGTGACGGAGGCATCGATCGCCGAGAGCCAGCAGAGTCTCGCGGCATCCGACACCGCCTCGCCGACCGACACGCTGCCGCCCATCCCGCCCGCGCCGGGCGGCTATGCCCCGGTCTATCCCGGCGCACACCCCACGACGGCGACGGCGGCGATGACCGGAGCCCGCGGCGAGGACATCCCTCCTCCGGCACGTCGCTCGAAGCTCTGGATCCTCTTCGTCGCGCTCGGCGCCGTACTCATCGGTCTCATCGTTCTCGCGGCCGTGCTCATTCCGCGTTTCGTGGCCGACATCCTCTCCCCGAGCGCCGACCGCCCGGGTTCGAGCTCGGTGCAGGGGGCCGATCTGCGTGCGGCCGAGGACGTCGTCGATGCTTACGACGACGCGTGGGACGACATGGACTGCGCGGCCTATCAGGCGATCGTCACCCCCGAGTTCCTCTCGAGCGGCGGGCTGTCCGACTGCGCCGACTTCGCGCAGGCCGCGCTCGAGTTCGACAACTCCGTCGAGGACTACGACATCAGCTTCATCTCGACGACCCGCGAGGGAGACACGATCTACGTCCAGACCGTCGAGACCTTCACCCAGACGGCCGATTCCGCCGGCGCTCCGCTCGAGAACCCCGTTCCGAGCAGCTTCTCGGCGCTGTACACGCTCGTTCCGGGCGGCTCCGGCTGGCTCATCGACGATTACGTCGAGCAGTGATGGGGGAGCGGGGTGCGCGCCGGAGCGCGCGGTTCTACCTGGCGTGCGCCGGGGTCGGGCTCGCGGCTGGCCTGCTGTCGGGACTGTTCGGCGTCGGCGGCGGAACGGTCATCGTGCCGCTCCTGGTCCTGCTGCTCGGGTTCGATCAGCGGCTCGCCGCCGGGACCTCGCTCGCCGCAATCGTCCCCACCGCCTCGGTCGGTGTCATCTCCTACGCGGTCACCGGTTCGGTGGCCTGGATCCCGGCGATCATCCTCGCCGCGGGTGCCGTGATCGGTGCGCAGATCGGCAGCTGGCTGCTGGCCAAGATCCCTCAGAACGCGCTGCGATGGGGCTTCGTCGGCTTCCTCGTCGTCGTCATCGTGATGCTCTTCATCGTGGTGCCCTCGCGTGATGCCGTTCTCGAGCTGAGCTGGCCCGTCGGCATCGGGCTCGCCGGGCTCGGACTCTTCACCGGCATCATGGCCGGTCTGCTCGGTGTGGGCGGCGGAGTCATCGTCGTGCCGGCGCTGATGTTCCTCTTCGGCACGAGCGACCTCATCGCCAAGGGCACGTCTCTGCTGATGATGATCCCGACCGCGATCTCGGGCACGGTCGGCAATGCCCGCCGACGCAACGTCGACCTCGTGGCGGCCCTGGTCGTCGGCCTCGCCGCCTGCACCACGACCGCGGTCGGCGCCTGGATAGCGACCCTCCTGAACCCGCTCACCGCCAACATCCTGTTCGCCGCGTTCCTCACCTTCATCGCCTCGCAGATGGCGGTGCGTGCCGTCAAGACGCACCGCGCGGCGCGGGCCGGGAAGCGGGCTGCGCTGTCGTCGGAGGGCCACCGGTAGAATCGGACGGTGTCCGTGAACCCCGATCTGGTCGAACGCGCCTTCGCGCCGACCGCCCCGTACCTCGTGGGTCGCGAGAAGGTGCGCGAGTTCGCCCGCGCCGTCTTCGCGACCGACCCGCAGCACACCGACCCTGAAGCGGCGCGCGCCTTGGGTTACCCCGACGTGGTCGCGCCCCCGACCTTCGCGATGGTGATCCAGGACCTCACGCTGCAGCAGCTGCTGGGCGAGCCCGACTCGGGCATCGCCCTCGAGCGCACGGTGCACGCCGAGCAGCGCTTCCGCTACACCCGGCCGATCGTGGCGGGCGACGAGCTCACCGCGCAGCTCTCGGTGACCGGCATCCGTGCTTTCGGCAAAGGTGCCATGGTGACCAGCGAGGCCGAGATCCGTGACGTCGCCGGCGACCACGTCGTGACCGCCGTCTCGGTGCTGCTGATCGGAGGGGAAGACGCATGAGCGAACTCACCGTCGGAACCGTCGTCGCCGAGCGCACCGTCGAGCTCACCCGTGAGTCGCTCGTGCGTTACGCGGGAGCGTCGGGGGACTTCAACCCCATCCACTACCGCGACGACGTCGCCACCCGCGTCGGCCTGCCCGGTGTGCTCGCCCACGGCATGCTGACCATGGGTCTGGCCGTCGAGACCATCGTCGAGTGGCTCGGCGACAGCGGTCGCATCGTGGAGTACGGCGTACGGTTCACCCGTCCTGTCGTCGTCGATCCCGAGACGGGCGCGACCCTCACCGTCGTCGCGAAGGTCGGGGCGGTCGACGAGGGCGTCGCCCGGATCGACCTGACCGTCAGCCACGCCGACACCGTCGTGCTCGGCAAGGCCCAGGTGCGCGTCCGCACCGCGGAGTGACCGTGGCTGACATCGAACCGCGGCCCCTCGCGGAGCTGACCACGCTGCGCGCGGGCGCGGCGCCCGAGCGCATGGTCGAGGTGCACACGACAGACGAGCTCGTCGCCACGATGAGGGAGCTGTGGGGGGCGCACGAGCCGTGGCTCGTCGTCGGGGGCGGGTCGAACCTCCTCGCGGGCGACGAGCCCTTCGAGGGCACTGTCGTGGCGATACGCACGACGGGCATCGAAGAGCTGCCGTCGCCGCATCCGGGCCGCATCCGCCTGAAGGCGCAGGCCGGGCACTCGTGGGACGACCTCGTCGAGTACGCCGTCGCGGCGGGCCTCAGCGGGATCGCCGCGATGTCGGGCATCCCGGGCACTGCCGGAGCGGCACCCGTCCAGAACATCGGTGCATACGGTCAGGAGGTCGTGCAGACGCTCGTCGAGGTCGAGCTGCTCGACGAGTCGACGGGAGACGTCAGCGTCGTGCCGGCGTCCGAGCTCGGGCTCGGCTTCCGCACGTCCGTGCTCAAGCATCACCACGGGTCGGTCGCGGCGCGGTCCGCGGTCATCCTCTCGATCACGTTGGAACTCGATCAGGTCGGACACGGCGAGTTCGCGATCCGTGGCCCGCAGCTGCGCGGCGCTCTCGGGCTCGATCCCGAGGCCACCGTGTCGCTGCGATGGGTGCGCGAGACCGTGCTCTCGGTGCGCGCCAGCAAGGGGATGGTGCTCGACGACGCCGACCCCGACACCTGGAGCGCCGGGTCGTTCTTCCAGAACGCCGTCGTCACCGCAGCATTCGCACGGACGCTGCCCGACGCGTGCCCGCGCTGGCCGGTGGCTCCCGATCCGGTGGCCGACCGGGTGATCCCGCTCGCGGAGTACTACGGCGTCTCGCCGACGGGCGCGGTGGCCGAACCGGACGTCAAGGTGAGCGCTGCCTGGCTCATCGAGCACGCGGGAATCGGCAAGGGCTTCTCGCTGCCCGGCTCGCGGGCGGGGCTGTCGACCAAGCACGCCCTCGCCCTCACCAACCGCGGGGGAGCGACGGCGGACGAGCTCGCCGCGCTCGCCCGGTTCGTGCAGCAGCGCGTCCAGGCCGATTTCGGTCTGATCCTCCAGCCCGAACCCGTGCTGGTCGGCGTCGAGCTCTGACCCGGTTCCCTCAGCCGTCGACTCGCCATGAACGGCGGGTACGAGTGCCCCGGGACCCGCCATTTCTGGCGAGTCGACGGGTCAGGGAGAGGGGAACCAGGGAACCTCAGGAGAAGAGGCGCTGGAGGCGCTGGATGCCTTCGAGCAGCTGGTCGTCGCCGAGCGCGTACGACAGGCGCAGGTAGCCCGAGGGGCCGAAGGCCTCGCCGGGCACGACGGCGACCTCGGCCTGCTCGAGGATCAGGTCTGCGAGCTCGAGGCTCGTGTTCACCTCGACGCCGCCCCACGAGCGTCCGAGCAGACCGGTGACGTCGGGGTAGACGTAGAACGCCCCGAGGGGAGTGGGAACGTCGACTCCGGGAATCTTCGCGAGCTCGTCGACGATCAGGCGGCGGCGACGGTCGAAGGCGAGCCGCATCTGCTCGGCCTCGTCCTGCGGTCCCGTGAGTGCTGCGAGGGCGGCGCGCTGCGCGACGTTGTTGACGTTGGACGTCAGGTGCGACTGCAGGTTTCCGGCGAGCTTCATGGCGTCGGCGGGGCCGACCATCCAGCCCACCCGCCACCCGGTCATCGCGTAGGTCTTGGCGACACCGTTGACGAGGATCGTCTGGCCGGCGAGCTCGGGAACGGCCTCGACGATCGAGACTGCGCGGGTGCCTTCGTAGACGAGGTTCTGGTAGATCTCGTCGCTGATGACCCAGATGCCGTGCTCCAGCGCCCACTGGCCGATGGCCGTCGTCTCTTCGGGGGTGTACACCGAGCCCGTCGGGTTCGAGGGCGAGACGAAGACGAGCGCGGTGGTCCGCTCGGTGCGCGCAGCCTCGAGCTGCTCGACGGTGACCTTGTACTCCTGGTCGGCGCCGGCGAAGACCTCGACCGGGATGCCGTCGGCGAGGGCGATCGCTTCGGGGTAGGTGGTCCAGTAGGGAGCCGGCAGCAGCACTTCGTCACCCGGGTTCACGACCGTCTGGAAGGCCTGGTAAACCGACTGCTTGCCACCGTTGGTCACGATGACCTGCGAGGGCTGCACCTCGAGGCCCGAGTCGCGCAGCGTCTTGGCGGCGATCGCCTCACGCAGCACGGGGAGGCCGGCGGCCGGGGTGTACCGGTAGTTGGCAGGGTCGGCGAGAGCGTGCTGGGCGGCCTCGACGATGAACTGCGGCGTCGAGAAATCGGGCTCACCGGCCGCGTACGAGATGACCGGCCGGCCGGCGGCCTGCAGGGCCTTGGCCTTCGCGTCGACCTTGAGGGTCGCCGACTCGGCGATGGCGGAGAGCTTGCGGGACAGCGGTGCGCGTTCGGTCACCCTTCGAGAGTAGCGGCGTGGTCCACCGAATGGTGGACGGGGATCGACCGGATGACCCCTGCCGCACCGGCGCCGCACGCGGCACGCTGGAACCATGACCACGAGAGCGAGCGCACCGACCGTCGTGCGCGGCCTGACCAAGAGATACGGCGACGTGACGGCCGTCGACGACGTGAGCTTCGACGTGCCCGCCGGCGGCGTGTTCGCGTTCCTCGGGACGAACGGAGCCGGCAAGTCCACGACGATCGGAGCCCTCACGACGGTGATCGAGCCGGATGCCGGTCAGCTCGAGGTCGCCGGTCACGACGTCCGGGCCGATGGCGACGCGGTGCGCCGGGCGATCGGCGTCGTCTTCCAGGATTCCCTGCTCGACTCGGCCCTCACCGTTCGCGAGAACCTGACGGTGCGTGCGCGCCCCTACCTCGGTTCGGCCGCCGCGATCCGCGATCGCATTCAGCGGCTCGCCGACATCATCGACCTCGGCGAGTTCGTCGACCGCCGCTACGGGCGGCTCTCGGGAGGTCAGCGTCGACGGGCCGACATCGCCCGGGCGCTCCTGCACGACCCGGAGATCGTCTTCCTCGACGAGCCGACGACCGGGCTCGACCCCGCGAGCAGGCAGATGGTGTGGCGGACGATTCACGAGCTGCGCGAGCGCGTGGGGCTGACGGTCTTTCTCACGACCCATTACCTCGAAGAGACCGAGGAGGCCGACCAGGTGTGCATCATCGACCGCGGGCGTATCGTCGCCGACGGCACTCCAGCGCAGCTGCGCGCGCGGTACAGCTCCAGCATCCTGTCGCTCGTCACCGCCGCCGGCCCCGAGAGCATCGCGGTGGCGGATGCCGCCGAGGCGCGGCGGATCCTCGCCGAACGGGGCGACGCCGTCCTCGACTTCGAGTTCCGGCACGGGCGGATGGACGACGTCTTCCTCGCGCTGACCGGCCAGGCGGCGACCGGGAAGGCGGCGACGGGGGAGGCGACGCGATGAAGACCGTGCAGGCCTACGTCGGGCGCAATCTCCGGCTGTTCTACCGAGACCCGCTCGGGGTGTTCTTCTCTCTCACCGGGGCCCTCGTGGTGTTCCTGCTGTACGCCCTGTTCCTCGGGCAGATGCAGGTCGATTCGCTCGCGGCGACGCCGGGGTTCGACGCCGATGCGGCCCGCGACTTCGTCGACTCGTGGATGTTCGCCGGGGTCGTCGCCGTCGCCGCCGTCACGACCCCGCTCGGTGCGCTGTCAACCTTCGTCGAAGACGCCGCGACCGGACGGTTCCGCGACTTCCTCGTCTCACCCGTGCGTCGCGCGCAGCTCGTGCTCGGTTATCTCGGGTCGGCGTTCATCATCGGCCTGATCACCACGCTCATCGTGCTCGTCGTGGCCCTCGCCTACCTCGGGCTGACCGGCCGCACCCTGCCCGACGCCGGACAGATCACCCGCATCGTGCTGTGGACCGTGCTCTCGGTGGCGGCGTACACGGCGCTCTGGGCGTTCGTGGTGTCGTTCCTGCGCACGAGCGGCTCGTACTCGGGGCTGTCGACGCTCGTCGGAACCCTGACCGGCTTCGTCGCGGGGGCGTACATCCCCGTCGGCTCGTTCCCCGACGCGGTGCGGGATGCCGTCGGCGTCCTCCCGTTCGCCCAATCGGCGATGCTCGTCCGACGCGAGTTCGCCGTCGATCCGCTCGATCGCCTCGCGAGCGGCGCTCCCGGCGCAGTCGAGGAGCTGAGCCGGATCTACGGACTCGACCTTCAGGTGGGGACGGCGACCGTACCGGTCTGGGTCGCGGCGGTCGTCCTGGCTGTGGTTGCCGTCGCGTTCACGGTGCTCGCCGCCGCCCGCATCCGCGCCCGCATCCGCTGAGGGCAGGATGGTGTCGTGATCAGTCGCAGCTGGGTGGATGTCGCCGTCGGTGTCGTGCTCGCCCTCGGCGTCGGCATCCTCGCGGCCGCGGGAGAGACGGCCCGGCTGCCGTGGGCGGTCGCGGGCCTGGTGCTCCTGCTCGCGGCGTATCTCTTCGCACGGCCCTCCGCCGGAGCGGAGGATCCCCGGCGGTTCGCGGTGTTCCTCGCCGTCGCGACGGTCTCGATCGCGGCGATGACCTTCGGCGAGGTCTCCCTCGCGACGATGCAGGTCATCGTGTATCCGCTGGTGTGGATCTTCGCCCCGCTGCGGCGTGACGGTGTCGTGGGATCGCTTCTGGTCGGCGCGGGGATGCTCGTCGGGTACGCCGGCGGCTTCGGTTTCGCTCCCGACGCCCTGCTGGAGGCCACCGTGGTGGCGGTGCTCTCGGCGGCGTTCTCGATCGCGATGGGGTGGTGGATCTCGGCGATCGCCGCGTATGGCACGGAGCGTGCGCGTCTGCTCGACGAGCTCTCGCGCGCGCAGCAGCAGGTCGAGGCACTCAGCCGTGACAAGGGCGCCGCCGACGAGCGCGAGCATCTGGCCCGTGAGATCCACGACACCCTCGCGCAGACCCTCGCCGGGATCGTCATGCTCGCCGAACAGGCCGGACGGCGCTCGCGAACGGGCGACGTCGAGGGTGCCACCGCGGCGGTCGAGCGCCTCGAAGTGGCCGCCCGTGACGCGCTCACCGAGGCGCGCGCCATCGTCGCGCGGACCGCCGCCGTCCCCGCCGACCCCGTGCTCGGTGCCGCGGTCGAACGACTCGCGGAACGCTTCCGCGCCGACACGGGGCTGGAGATCTCCGTCGTCGACACGGCATCCGGAACCGATCGCGAGACCCAGGTCGTCGCGTTGCGCTGCCTGCAGGAAGCGCTCGCCAATGTGCGCAAGCACGCGGGAGCCGCGCGGGTCACGGTGTCGCTCTCCGGTGAGGAGGACGGCGCCCTTCGGCTGGTCGTCGAGGACGACGGGCGCGGGTTCGACGTCTCGTCCCCGCGCACCGGCTACGGCCTCGACGGCATGAGCGATCGGGTGGCGCTCGCGGGCGGCACCGTCGAGGTCGCCGCTGCGGCGGGTGCGGGGACGACCCTGTCGATCCGGTTGCCCGCGCCGACCGCGCCGCGGGCTCCCATGGGGGTGCGGGCATGATCCGCCTGCTGATCGCCGACGACCACCCGATCGTCCGGTCGGGTCTGGCCGGTCTGCTCGCGGACGAGCCCGGGTTCGATGTGATCGCGGAGGCCGCCGACGGGGGCGAGGCCGTCCGCCTCGCCGGCGAGACGCGTCCCGACGTCGTCCTCATGGACCTGCGGATGCCGGTGCTCGACGGCGTCGCGGCCACGGCACGCATCGTGGCGGCGCGCGACGGCGGCGCGGGCCCGCGGGTGTTGATCCTCACCACCTACGAGAGCGACGACCAGATCCTCGCCGCGATCGAGGCCGGAGCCAGCGGGTATCTGCTGAAGGCCGCGCCGCGCGAGGAGATCGTGGCCGGCATCCGGTCGGTCGCCGCCGGGCAGACCGCTCTCTCGCCGGCCGTCGCGGTGCGGTTGGTGGAACGGATGCGGCAACCGGAGGCCGCGGCATCCGCTCTCACTCCGCGCGAGACGGACGTGCTGCGCCTCGTCGCGGCGGGGCACGGCAACAAGCAGATCGCGGTGCAGCTGGGGATCGGCGAGTCGACGGTCAAGACGCATCTGCTGCGCGTGTACGACAAACTCGGCGTCGACGGTCGCACCCGAGCCGTGACCCTCGCGCTGGAGCGCGGCCTGCTTCCCTGACCCTGCGCCCGAGACGATCGTTACGCGGTCGTCACGTGGGGGATCGGGGGCTGTTCTAGCGTGGGTGCGAGGGACGACGGGGGAGAAGCCGGATGCGGGTGCGGGTCGGGATGCGGAGGTGGATGCCGGCTGCTACTGCGGCGGCTGCGGGCGGTGCGCTGGTGCTGTCGCTGGCGGGGTGCGCGGCGATCCCCTTCGGGCCGCCGCCCATCCGTGACGTCGCGACCGTTTCCGACACGATCTCGTGCCCGGAGTTCACGGCCGATCCGCCTGCCGGTGCCGGTCTTCTCCCGGAAGCGTTCGAGGCCGTGGCGGTGTTGGAGTGCGCAAACGGGGTGACGCGCGAGGATGCCGACGGCGTCATCGCCGGAACCGAGATCGTTCGTTACGAGGGCGACCTGTCGGAGTTCCTCGACGCGATGGCGGCGCCCAGCGACCCCGGTCCGGCAGAGGTCTGCCCGGCCGTCGGGTACGGATTCCGCGCTCTTTGGGCGACGGATGCGGCGGGCCGCTTCGCGCCGCTGTCGTTCCCGCTGACCGCGTGCGGCGGCCCGAAGGAGGACGAGCCGCTCGCCGCCCTGGCTCGGCTCGAGGTCGTCGACCGTACGTTCTCGGACGCCGTGCGCGTCGAGCTCCGTGAGGCGACGGCGGCGGGCTGCTCGACGCGCGCCGGCGTGGCCCCGCTCGAGATCCTCGGGTGGACGCCTCTCGAGGCGCAGGCGCAGGCGCAGGCGCCGGTCGACGTCGCCGAAGCGATGGTGTGCGCCTACGAGGCGGACGCCTCCGAAGGCCTGGACGCCCCAGCCGGGACGCCGAGCGTGATCGGCGATGGGGGCCTGTTCGCCGGGGCGTTCTCGCTCGACGCCGAATCGGCGCGTGCGGTGTTCACCGCCGCGGCCGCCGCCCCCGCCAGCCCTACCGCGGCCCGGGACTGTGGTGAGGCGGCATCCCGTTTCGTCGTGGTGCACCCGCGCGCGACGAGCGCCGGCGACGCTCCGGTGCCGGTGACGGTCGAACTCGACGGCTGCCAGCGCGTCGTCGGCACCGACTTGCAGGCCCGGCCCGCTCCGCCCGAGCTGATCGCCCTCCTCCTCTCCGCCCTCCCCACCCCCTGACCCCCCATCCCTCTCTCCGTCGACTCGCCAGCAACTGCGGATGCGTGGGGTGCGGGATCCGCGTTTCGTGGCGAGTCGACGGGGTGACCGGGGGTCAGAGGTACTTCGCGTAGGCGGGGAGGGTCAGGAACGCGGGGAAGTCCGAGCCCAGCGCGACCTCGCGGAACAGGGCGGAGGCGTCGTCGAAGCGGTCGTCGTCGCGGCGCTCGACCTCGGCGAGGACATCGTCGACGAGCCCATCGACCCACTCTCGGGTGATCGGCCTACCGTCATCCGTCGTCCGGTCCTGGTGGATCCACTGCCAGATCTGCGAGCGGCTGATCTCGGCCGTGGCGGCATCCTCCATCAGGTCGTCGATCGCGACGGCGCCGATGCCCCGCAGCCACGCCTCGAGATAGCGCACGGCGACCGACACGTTGGCGCGAACCCCGGCCGTGGTGATCGGCAGTCCGATGTGACAGTCGATCAGTTCGGATGCCGCGACCTCGACGTCGTCGCGCTGGCGGTCGAGCTGGTTCGGGCGCTCGCCGAGCACGGCGTCGAACTCCGCGCGAGCGACGGGGATGAGGTCGGGGTGCGCGACCCACGTGCCGTCGAACCCGTCGCCCGCCTCGCGCCGCTTGTCGGCGGCGACCTTCTCGAACGCAGCCCGGGTGACCTCGGGGTTCCGTCGGTTGGGGATGAACGCGCTCATTCCGCCGATGGCATGCGCCCCGCGGCGGTGGCACGTCTTCACGAGCAGCTCTGTGTAGGCACGCATGAACGGCACCGTCATCGTGACCGCGCTGCGGTCGGGCAGCACGAACCGGGCCCCGCGACCGCGGTAGTTCTTGATCATCGAGAAAATGTAATCCCAGCGGCCGGCGTTGAGGCCCGCGCAGTGGTCGCGGAGGGCGAAGAGGATCTCGTCCATCTCGAAGGCCGCGGGAAGCGTCTCGATCAGAACGGTTGCGCGGATCGTGCCGTGAGGCAGCCCGAGGCGTCGCTCCGTGAACGAGAAGACGTCGTCCCACAGCTGCGCTTCCGCGCTCGACTCGAGCTTGGCGAGGTAGAAGTACGGCCCGCGGCCGTTCTCGACGAGCCGCACAGCATTGTGGAACGCGTACAGGCCGAAGTCGACGAGTGACCCCGACGCGTCGAGGGTGCGACCCGTGCGATCGGTGTAGGCGAGGTGCTTCTCGGTGAGGTGCCAGCCGCGCGGGCGCATGACGATCGTCGGCGTGCGCTCCGCGGTGACGGCGTACCGCCGCCCGTCGGGGCCCGTGTGCTCGAGCTCGCCGCGGACCGCATCGCGCAGCGACAGCTGCCCGCCGATGACGTTTCGCCAGGTGGGCGAGGTCGCGTCCTCCTGGTCGGCGAGCCACACCCGCGCCCCGGAGTTCAGGGCGTTGATCGTCATCTTCGGGTCTGTCGGGCCCGTGATCTCGACCCGGCGGTCCTCGAGGCCCGGGCCGGCGCCCGCGACCCGCCACGAAGCATCCTCGCGGATGTGCGCCGTGTCGCTGCGGAACGAGGGGTCGACGCCGTTGCCGATCTCGAAGCGGCGCCGCATCCGGTCGGCGAGTCGGTCGTGGCGTCGCCCCGCGAAGCGGTCGTGCAGCGCCGTGACGAAGTCGAGGGCATCGGGGGTCAGGATCTCGTCGAAGCGCGGGTGCATCTCGCCGCGCACCTCGATCGCGGGTTCGTGGGTCTGCACCGCGACGGGCCCCGTCCAGGCGCGCCGCCGTGTCTCTGCGGGTGTCTCGGTGTGTGTCTCGGTGTGTGTCTCTGTAATGGTCATGGTCTCGTCTCCTGTGGAGGTTCGCGGTCGAGTCGCCAGGATGCGCGGATGTCAGGGGTGCCGAACCGGCAATTCCTGGCGACTCGACGGGGCGGGGTCAGAACTGGGATGCCTCGGTCGATCCGGCCAGGGCGAGGGTGGCGCTGTCGGGGTTGAGCGCCGTCGAGAGGGTGTCGAAGTAGCCGGTGCCTGCTTCGCGCTGGTGACGTGTGGCGGTGTAGCCGTGGGCCTCGGCGTCGAACTCCGCCTGCTGCAGCTCGACATAGGCGCTCATGGCGCGATCGGCGTAGCCGCGGGCGAGCTCGAACATCGAGTGGTTGACGGCGTGGAAGCCAGCGAGGGTGATGAACTGGAACCGGTACCCGAGCTCGGCGAGCTCGGCTTGGAACGTCGCGATCTGCGCGTCGCTGAGGTGCCGTTTCCAGTTGAAGCTCGGCGAGCAGTTGTAGGCGAGCAGCTTTCCGGGGTGCTCGGCGTGCACGGCTGCGGCGAACTCGCGGGCCAACTCGATGTCGGGCTCGCCGGTCTCGACCCACAGCAGGTCGGCGTAGGGCGCGAAGGCCAGACCGCGCGCGATGACGGGGTCGATTCCGGGGCGCGTGCGGTAGAAGCCCTCGCTCGTGCGCTCGCCGGTGAGGAAGGGACGGTCGTGCTCGTCGACGTCGCTCGTGATGAGGTCGGCGCCCAGCGCATCGGTGCGAGCGATGACGATCGCGGGGACGCCCGCGACATCCCCGGCCAGCCGCGCCGCGTTGAGCGTGCGGATGTGCTGGGCGGTGGGCACGAGCACCTTTCCGCCGAGGTGGCCGCACTTCTTCTCGCTCGCGAGCTGGTCCTCCCAGTGGGTGCCGGCCGCGCCCGCGGCGATGAGGGATGCCGCGAGCTCGTAGGCGTTGAGCGGACCGCCGAAGCCCGCCTCGCCGTCGGCGACGATCGGAGCGAGCCAGTCGCGGGTGCGGTCGCCCTCGGCGTGCTCGATCTGGTCCTGACGCAGCAGCGCGTTCGTGATGCGCCGGACGACGGCGGGCACGGAGTTGGCGGGGTACAGGCTCTGGTCAGGGTAGGTCTGACCGGCGAGGTTGGCGTCAGCGGCGACCTGCCATCCGGAGAGGTAGATCGCCTTCAGGCCGGCGCGCACCTGCTGGACGGCCTGGCCGCCCGTGTAGGCGCCGAGCGCGCGGACGTAGTCCTCGGTGTGGAGGAGGTTCCACAGCGACTCCGCGCCCCGGCGGGCGAGGGTCGCGTCCTCGCGTACCGAGCCGCGCAGCCGGATGACGTCGTGGGCGCCGTAGGTGCGCTCGATGCCGTCCCAGCGCGGGTCGTTCTGCCACAGCTCCTCGAGCTCGACAGCGGTCTGGGTCTGGTCGCCGGGCCGCAGCGGACCCGGAGCGGGAATCGTGGTCATCTCGGTCTCCTTCGTCGGAACGGGCTGCTCTGCCCGTCGTGGAGACCACTGTGTGCGAAGGAGCGGTCTTGTCCCGGGCGGATCCGCGGAGAAGATCGGCCGATCTTCTGCTTTCGTGACAGAATCCCGCCATGACGCGCGAGGATGCCGTCGCCGCCGCAGGGTCGGCGCTCGACGATGAGGACATGGACGCCTTCACGATCGGCCGGCGCATCCGGCAGATCCGAACCGGACGCGGAATGAACCTGGATGACCTCGCCGCTGCCGTCGGACGGGCGCCGAGCCAGCTCTCGATGATCGAGAACGGCCGCCGCGAGCCGAAGCTCTCGTTGCTGCGGACGATCGCGCGCGCACTCGGGACCTCGCTCGACGCGCTGCTCGAATCAGAAGAGCTCGATCCTCGCGCCGCGCTCGAGATCGATGTGGCCCGGGCGATGGGGGGTCCGACCTTCCGCAGTGCTGGGATCGCGCCGTTCCGCATCCCGCGGGCGGTGCCCGACGAGGTCCTGCGCGCCCTCCTCGCGCTGCAGGGCGAGATCGAGCGGCTGCACGACGAGCGTGCGGCGACCCCCGAAGAGGCCCGACGCGCCAACGTCGCCCTGCGCCGCCTCATGCGGACGCAGAACAACTACTTCCCCGAGTTGGAGCAGCAGGCGCGGGAGCTGCTCGCGGCGGTCGGGCACCCGGGCGGACCTGTGACGCAGCGCACCGCCAGCGACATCGCGGGTCATCTGGGCTTCAGCATCCACTACGTCGCCGATCTGCCGCAGACGACCCGCAGCGTCGCGGACCTCGCCAACGGGCGGCTCTACCTGTCGAGTCGTCTCTCCGCGTCGACCCCCGCCGATCCCCGCACCGCGGTGCTGCAGGCGCTGTCGAGCCGCATCCTCGGGCACACCGAGCCGACGAGCTACGACGAGTTCCTCCGGCAGCGCGTGGAGACCAACTACCTCACCGGCGCGCTCCTGATCCCCGAAGCGGATGCCGCACCGGCGCTGCGTGAGGCGAAGGAGCGCCGCGCGATCTCGATCGAGGATCTGCGCGACGCGTACTCGGTGTCGTACGAGACCGCCGCGCATCGGTTCACGAATCTCGCGACCGAGCACCTGGGCATCGCGGTGCACTTCCTCAAGGTGCACGAGTCGGGCACGATCACCAAGGCGTACGAGAACGACGACGTCGACTTCCCGACCGACCGCCTGGGGGCCATCGAAGGACAGCTGTGCTGCCGGGAGTGGACGAGTCGCACCGTCTTCGACGTCGATGACCGGTTCAACCCGTACTACCAGTACACCGACACCGGTAACGGCACCTACTGGTGCACGGCCCGCGTCGAGCATTCGAGCGAGGGTGCGCACTCCGTCAGCGTCGGGGTGCGGTTCGACGATACGAAGTGGTTCCTCGGGCGCGACACGCCCCATCGCGGAGTGTCGCGGCACTCGGTCGACGTGTGCTGTCGGCGCGCGCCGGCCGATCTCGAGGAGCGGTGGCGCTCCGCCGCCTGGCCGAATGTGAAGACCCCGCGCACGCTGCTGGCGACCCTTCCGACGGGAGCCTTCCCGGGCGTCGACACGACCGACCTCTACGCATTCCTGGAGGCGCACGCCCCCTCCTGACCGGCGCCGCATCCCGTCGACTCGCCAAAAACGGCGGATGCAGCGGGGCCCGGACCCGCGTTTCGTGGCGACTCGACGGGAGGAGTCGGGACTCAGGGCGCGGCGTTCCAGCGGAGGCGGTAGGGGGCGCCGGGGGCGGGCGGAGCCGCTTCGATCGTGGTCAGGACGGCGGCGGCGTCCGCGACGGGAAAGGTCGTCACCAGGCGGATGCCGTCGTCGGCGACACGCGCGTATACGAGCGCCGCGGGACCCGCGGATGCCGACAGCACGGTGACGTACTCGCCGTCGGCCTCGGATCGCGCCGCCGCGGGGGAGCGGAGCAGGCTCGTCGCCGCATCCGTGACCCGTTCGAGCAGCGTCGGCCCGTCCGCCCAGGGCGCGAACGCGTCATCGGCGAGCCCGAACGCGCGGGCGAGCTCGGGGCCGAGCCAGCGTTCGCGCTTCAGGCCGTACGGCGTGGGTGTGAGCGAGAGCAGGTAGCCGTACACGTGGAGGAGGCCGGCGTTCCCGACCGGCCAGGCACTCGGCTCGCCGGCGAGATCGTGCAACCGGTCGAACACCGCACGGTCGAGCACCGGCGAACCGGTGTTCTCGTCGACGATGGTCGACCGCGACCAGCGCGCGAAGCGACCGGATGCCGCATCCTCGGCGATCGACCGCGAGAGCCAGGGCACCACGTCGAACGCCCGCCCGGCGTCGCCGCGCGCGGTAGTCGCGGCCGCCGCATCGAGCCGTTGGATCTCGTTCATCCGCAGTTCATCGACTGTGGGATTTGTGTCCACGTGTGCACCTAACGATGGACGAAGCGTCCACTCAGAAAGTCCGATCCGTGCCGAACCCTGCTCTCATCATCTTCGATTTCGACGGAACCGTCGCCCTCGGCGACGGGCCGGTGCTCGCCTACGCGCGTGCTGCCGCCGCTGCCTCCGGCGAGCCCGACCGGTTCCTCGCCCGGGTCGACGACGGGATGCGCGGCCGACCCGTCGGGGCCGGGGCGCCCCTCGACGCGTACGACGTGATCCGCCTCGTCGCCGAGGATGCGGGGGTCGGCGCCGAGGCGCTGTCGCGCGCCTACCTCGACAGCCGCGCGCTGCTGGGGACTGATCTCGCTCCCGTCGAGGCGCCGGTCGGGCTCGCCGCGGTCGCCGAACACCTTCCGGTCGAGTGCGTCCTCGTCACCAACGCCCCGGCGATCCGCGTCGCGGAGACCCTCGACGCGCTCGGGCTCGGTGACGCTTTCGCGCGCATCGTCACCGACGCGGGCAAGCCCGCCGGACTCGAACGGCTGCTCGACGCGCCCGAGGTCCGCGACCGCCGGGTGCTCGCGGTCGGCGACATCTGGCGCAACGACCTCGAGCCCGCGCACCGGCGCGGATACGACACCGCGCTCGTCGGGCCGTGGACGGATGCTGCGGCATCCCCGACCTTCCACGCCGACACGCTCACCGAACTGCTGCCGCGCATCGAGGCGTGGGCCGCGGCATCCGCCCCCTGATCCCGTACACCTCTCACAACACCCGAAGGACATCCACTCATGCGCACCACCCGACTTGTCGCCGCGGCTGCCGTCAGCGCCATCGCCGCGATCACCCTGGCCGGCTGCGCGGGCTCGCCCGCCGCCGGCAACACCCCCCAGGCCGCCGCCGACCCGACCTCGCTCGTGCTCGCGCTCGTCCCCTCGCAGGACCAGAACGGGCTCGTCGAGACCGCGGCTCCGCTCACCGACTACTTGAGCGACGAGCTCGGCATCGAGGTCACCGGTGTGGTCTCGAAGGACTACCAGGCCGCGGTCGAGGCGATGGGCGCCGGCCAGGCGCAGATCGGTTTCCTTCCGTCGCTGCAGCTGTGGCAGGCCAACGACATGTACGGCGCTGACGTCGTGCTGCAGACCGAGCGCAACGGGAACATCAGCTATCCCGCGCAGTTCATGACGAACGACCCCGACAAGTACTGCGATGACGCTCCCGTCGAGCGCGACGGGATGCTCTTCTGCAACGGCGCCGACGCGATGACGGGCCCCGCGGGCCTCGACTCGATCACCAAGGTCAAGGGTGCGAAAGTCGCCGTGCTCGGCCCCGGGTCGCCCGCCGGCTACATCTACCCGATCCTCGCGCTGCAGGAGGCCGGGCTCGACACCGACAGCGACATCGATCAGCTGCCCGTGACCGCGAACGACGCGTCCGTGCTCGCGGTCTACAACGGCGACGCCGAGGTCGGGTTCAGCTTCTGGGACGCGCGCACGATCGTGAAGAAGGACACCCCGGATGTCGGGCAGAAGGTCGTCGTGTTCGCGATGACCGAAGAGATCCCCAACGACGGTGTCGCGCTGAGCTCGGACCTCTCGCCGGAGCTGCGCGAGCGCATCGCGACCGCGCTCGAGGACTTCTCGAACACCCCGGAAGGCTCGGAGGTGCTGCAGAGCATCTACTCGATCACCAAGCTCGCCCCCGCCGACGCCTCGTCGCTCGACGTCGTCGCACGCGCCGCGCAGGCGCTCGGACTGCAGTGACCGACACCACTGCACGCGATGCCGGGGCCTCGGCCCCGGCATCGCCGTCGGACATCCGGCTGCACGACGTCACGGTTCGCTACCCGAACGGCACCCTCGGCCTGCGCGGGGTCTCACTCGAGATCGGTGCGGGCGAGATGGTCGCCGTCGTGGGTCTCTCGGGATCGGGAAAGTCGACCCTCATCCGCACGATCAACGGCCTCGTCCCCGTGACCTCGGGCGTCCTCGAGGTCGGCGGCGTGCGCGTCGACACGGCGCGCGGGCGCGAGCTGCGCCGCCTGCGCGGCGACATCGGCATGGTGTTCCAGGGCTTCAACCTCGCCGGTCGCACGAGCGTGCTCAACAACGTCCTCGTCGGTCGCCTCGCCCATACCCCGGTGTGGCGCACCCTGCTGGGCGCCTACCGGTCGGACGATCGCCGCCTCGCCTTCGAGGCGCTCGAACGTGTGGGGATGCTGCCGCGGGTCTGGGATCGCGCCGCCGCTCTCTCGGGAGGTCAGCAGCAGCGTGTCGCGATCGCGCGCGCCCTCGCGCAGCAGCCGCGCATCGTCCTGGCCGACGAGCCGGTCGCGAGCCTCGACCCGCCCACCGCGCACGGAGTCATGAAAGACCTTCAGCGCATCAACACCGAGCTCGGCATCACGGTGCTGGTGAACCTTCACCTGCTCGACCTGGCGCGCACCTACGGCGTGCGGCTGATCGGGATGCGGGCGGGCGAGGTCGTCTACGACGGCACGGCAGCGGACGCCTCCGACGCGGACTTCGCCGGCATCTACGGGCGATCGCTGACGGCCGAGGACCGGCTCGACGCATGAGCGCGCCCGCACTCGTCATCCCGCCGCGGCCCCGCGGACGTGCGGTGCCGTGGCTGGTCGCGGGGATCGTCACCGCGATCACCGTGGTCACCTGCCTCCCGGGAATCGGCGTCGGACTCGACCTGTCGGGCATCGCGCGCAACTGGCAGCACGGAGCCGACAAGGTGCTCGGATTGCTGCAGCCGGACTGGACCTTCTTCCCGCGGACCGTCGCCCCGCTGCTGGAGACGCTCCAGATGGCGGTGATCGGCACCGCGGTGGGGGCCGCGCTCTCGCTGCCGCTGAGTCTGTGGGCGGCTCGGCCGACCAACCCGCATCCGGTACTGCGGGGCGCGGTCCGCGCGATGCTCAACATCGTCCGGAGCGTTCCCGACCTGCTGTCGGCGGCGATCCTGGTGGCGATGGTCGGGGTGGGCGCGCTGCCCGGCATCCTCGCCCTCGTGATCTTCAACGTCGGCATCATCGTGAAGCTCGTCTCCGAACAGATCGACGCGATGGACACGGGCCCCCTCGAAGCGGGCCGCGCCGCGGGCGGGACGCAGCTGCAGATCAATCGGGCCCTCGCCCTGCCCGACACCTGGCCCGCTTTTGCGGCGCAGACGCTGTACGTCCTCGAGCTCAACGTCCGCGCGTCGACTGTCCTCGGACTCGTCGGCGCCGGTGGCATGGGCCTCATCATCGACGCCGTGCGCACCTTCTACCGGTACGACCAGCTGTCGCTCATCATCCTGGAGATCCTCGTCGTCGTGCTCGTCATCGACGCCGCCAGCTCCGCCCTGCGACGGAGGCTCGCATGACCGCTCCCGTTCTCGCCGATACGCGACACACGTCAGCGCAAGCCGTGCCCTCCCGCCCGCGTCGACGGGTGCGCACCGTGGTCGCCGCCGCCGTGACGGTTGTCGTCATCCTGGCCTTCTGGTCGGTGGACATCACCTGGTCGCGGCTGGCCGACCTGCCCGCCGAGCTCGTGCGCTACGGCTGGCTCATGTTCTCGTCGCCGACGTGGGGGAAGCTGCCGGACGCTCTGTGGCAGACCTGGCAGAGCGTTCAGATGGCGTGGGTAGGGACCGTGCTCGGGGTCATCGTGGCCACGCCGCTCAGCCTGGTGGCGGCCCGGGGTTTCGGTCCGGCATGGCTGCGCGCGATCCTGCGGTTCGTGTTCTCGACGATCCGCGCGGTGCCCGAGATCATCTTCGCGATCATCATCCTCTCGATGACCGGTCTCACTCCCCTCACGGGGGCTCTCGCCCTCGCGATCAATGGCATCGGCACCCTCGGTAAGTGGGGCTACGAAGCCGTCGAGGCCGTTCCCGTCGGTGCCGTCGAGGCGGCGCGTGCCGCCGGCGGCAGCTCGGCACAGGTGCTGCGATGGGGCGTCTGGCCGCAGGCGACCCCGGTGTTCCTGTCGTTCTGGCTCTACCGCTTCGAGATCAACGTGCGCTCGTCGGCCGTCCTCGGGCTCATCGGAGTCGGCGGGATCGGCGACATGCTGACGACCTACACCCAGTACCGTGAATGGTCGACGGTGGGGATGCTGCTGATCGTCGTGATCGTCGTCACGATGACGATCGACGGCATCTCGGGCCGCATCCGCCGACGGATCATGGAGGGCGCACGTGTCCGGTAACGCTCCGCCGACCGTGCGCATCCAGGCGCTCCGCAACGGGCTGCAGCCGACCGAGCGTCGAGTCGCGGACGTGATCCTCGACGCGCCCGAGGTCGTGGTCGAACTCACCGCGCAGCAGCTGGCCGATCGCGCGGGGGTCGCCCGTTCGTCGGTTGTCCGCGCCTGTCAGACGTTCGGGTTCCGCGGCTATCCGCAGCTGCGGGTCGCGCTCGCCGCAGAGCTCGGAGCGGCCGCGCCGGCGGCATCCGACCACGGCGACGGGGCACTCGGGCGCTTGCGCAGTTCGATCGATCGAGCCGCGGCGTCGCTGCCGGCGTCGACGAGTCTGCTCGAGGCTGACGAGGTCGAGCGAGCGGTGACGGCTGTCGTGGGCGCCGGGCGGCTTCTGGTCGTGGCGAACGGGCTCTCGTCGCCGGTCGCGAGCGATCTCGCGATGCGCCTGACCGCCGTGGGCCGACCGGCCGAGGTGATCGCCGACGTCATCGCGCAGCAGATCTCCGCTCGGCAGCTCGGCAGTCGTGACGTCTGCATCGTCGTGAGCGGCTCGGGCGCGAACGAGGCGAGTCTGCGGGCCGCGGCGGCGGCTGCCACCGGGGGAGCCGCCGTCATCGCGATCACCTCGTTCGCGGCATCCCCGCTCGTCGAACGAGCCACGCACGCGCTCGTCATCGCGCCGGCGGGGACGAGCTTCCGCGATGAGCTCGAACACACGTCGCGCGCCGCGCATGCGCTGTTCGTCGAGGCTCTCGCCGACGAGGTGGCCGCCCGCCTGCCCGGCGGCGCGAACGCCGTGCGCGCGCAGGTGCTCGAGGTCCTCTCCGACAATCTCGGCGCCTGACTCTCATCCTTCCCCGTCGAGTCGCCAGAAACGGCCGATGCGGCGGGGCCCGGATCCGCGTTTCGTGGCGAGTCGACGGAACCAGGGGCGGGTCAGGGGGAGAGGCGCAGTGCCGTCCAGACGGCGGCGCGATCGGCGAAGGTCGTCAGGTCGCGGCCGAGCAGGCGCTGCGCGAGAGCGATGCGCGTGCGGACGGTATGCCGGTGCACGCCGAGCGCGCGGGCCGTGGCCTCGTGGGCGCCGTCATGGTCGAGCCACGCGACGAGCGTCGCCTCGAGCGCCGTGCCGTGCCGCGCGTCGTGGGTGCGCAGCGGGGCGAGCTCGGCGCCGGCGCGGGCGCGCGAGGGAGCCGTAGCGAGATCGTCGAGCAGGTCGCCCGGAGCGTCGACGACATCGGTCGCCGCCCCCGGCCGTCCGCGGTCGCGTGCGAGCCGTGCCCGATCGCGCGCCGAGGTCACGTCATCATCGGTCGCCGCCGCGGCGGTTCCGATCCGCCACGACAAGCGCGCGGCGATGCCGTCGAGGACCCCGCGCTCGGACGCCCCCACGATGAGGAGGACCCCGTCCTCGTCGCGGCCGTAGAACAGCCGGCCGGCGGTCGCGTGGTTGTCGAGCACTTCCCGGGCGCCCGTGGGGGCGTGCGCATCGGCGACGGCGACGACGTAGGGCGCGGCGGGGAAGCCGCCCCACGCGTCGGTCGCGACTCTACGGGCGAGGGCGAGGTGCCCATCCGCGAGGAGGTCGACGAGGGCAGCCCGCAGCCCGCTCCACGCCCCGGCGGTCATCCGGCGCTGCTCGAGGGCGAGGCCGGTCGTCGCGACGACGGCGGTGACGACGGCCCGGGCGTCCTGATCGAGTTCCACTCCGGCGGTGACCAGGACGCCCCGGCGACCCCCCGATCCGAGCGTCTGCAGTGTGACCGGGTGCCCCGCCAGCCGCATCGCGGCACCGGTTCCACCGCCCCGGCGCAGCAGGGCCGCTGCCTCCGCGTCCACGGCTCGGCGCAGCTCGTCGTCGACCGACGAACCGGCGGAGGAGTGCTCGTGCGTCAGCGTCCCCGAGGCGTCGTAGAGGCCCACCCAGGCGCCGAGCTGACGCGCGAGCTCGGCGAGCGTCGCGTCGAAGCCGTCGGGGCGCAGGGCGGCGATCGCGAGGGCGCGCTGCGCGTCGAGCGCCCAGCTGCGCCGAGCGTACGCTTGCGCCGCGATGGCCTCGGCGGCCGCCCGCGCCACGGCGATGAACGGCGTGCGGTAGGGCACTTCGAACAGCGGCATCCCCGCGGCCGCGCATGCATTCCGCAGAGATCCGGGGATGCCGTCGCGCACGACCTCGGTACCGAACCCGAGGCCGCGGATGCCGCGCGCCCGAAGCCTGCTCACGTAGGCGTCCGCCTCCGCGTCCGCATCGAGGTCGGCCGTGAACTGCGTGCCCGTCGTCAGCAGCACCACGTCCTCCGAGAGGAAGGGCGTCGGGTCGGCGAGATCGGAGCTGTGGACCCAGCGCACGGGTGCGTCGAGATGGGGGTCGTCGGCGGGTGTCGAGAGGCGCAGATCCAGTTCGCGCCGGGCCAGCAGCGCGCGGATCGTCGGCGACGGGGGAGTGGCGGTGGGCATCGGCATCCTGTACAGACGGGCGATAAGAGGTGCGGCAACTGTACATCCCGGCGAATGCGGGTTGCGCGATGCGCGTCTTACTGTCGCGGAATGAGCACCTCGACCTCGACGCCGACCATCCCCCTCGGCGGCCCGACCCTCCCGCAGGAGCGCCGCGTCGTCACCGCGATCCCCGGACCCCGATCCGAGGAACTGCTGGCCCGCAAGGCCGCCGCCGTGCCGGCAGGTGTCGGTCACACGGTGCCGATCCAGGCCGTCGCCGCGGGCGGCGGAGTCGTCGTCGACGCCGACGGGAACTCGCTCATCGACCTCGGGTCCGGGATCGCCGTCACCTCGGTCGGCAACGCTCATCCCGCCGTCGTCGCCGCGGTGCAGGCCCAGGTGGCGCAGTTCACCCACACGTGCTTCATGATCTCGCCCTACGAGTCGTACGTCGCGGTGGCCGAGGCCCTCAACCGGCTCACCCCCGGTGACCACGAGAAGAAGACCGCGCTGTTCAACTCGGGCGCCGAAGCGGTCGAGAACGCCGTGAAGATCGCACGCAAGGCGACCGGCCGTCAGGCGGTCGTCGCCTTCGACCACGGCTACCACGGCCGGACGAACCTCACGATGGCGCTCACCGCGAAGTCGATGCCCTACAAGAGCGGGTTCGGGCCTTTCGCCCCCGAGGTCTACCGTGCGCCGCTGTCGTACCCGTTCCGCGACGGCCTCTCGGGTCCGGATGCCGCGGCCCGCGCGATCTCGCAGATCGAGAAGCAGATCGGAGCCGACAACCTCGCCGCCGTCGTCATCGAGCCCATTCAGGGCGAGGGCGGCTTCATCGTGCCTGCGGACGGGTTCCTGCCGGCGGTCGCCGACTGGTGCCGCGAGAACGGCGTCGTGTTCATCGCCGACGAGGTGCAGACCGGTTTCGCTCGCACCGGTGCCATGTTCGCCAGCGAGCACTTCGGGATCGTCCCCGACCTCATCACGACGGCGAAGGGGATCGCCGCAGGCCTCCCGCTCGCGGCCGTCACCGGTCGTGCCGACCTCATGGACGCGTCGCATCCCGGCGGCCTCGGCGGCACGTACGGCGGCAACCCCGTCGCCTGCGCGGCGGCGCTCGCGGCGATCGACGCGTTCGAGAACGACGGGCTCGTCGAGCGTGCCCAGCAGATCGGCGCACGCCTCACGGACCGGCTGAACACCCTGCGCGAGACCGACCCCCGCATCGGCGACGTCCGCGGTCTCGGCGCGATGATCGCCGCCGAGTTCGTCGACCCGGCCACCGGCGCCCCGGATGCTGCCCTGACCTCCGCGATCGCGAAGGCCTGCATCGCCGAGGGGGTCATCGTCCTCACGTGCGGCACCTACGGCAACGTCATCCGCTTCCTGCCGCCGCTCTCGATCGGCGACGAGCTGCTCGACGACGGGCTCGACGTCATCGCCGCGGCGCTCGGGCGGGTCTGAGCGTGGCGGCCCCGAGCTCCAGCGGCTGGGAGAACCCGGTCTCGCCCGAGACGTCCGCGGGGCTCGGGGCGGTGACGAAGGCGCGCTCGAACAAGCTGAGGTCGCGCCACGTCACGATGATCACGCTCGGCGGCATCATCGGCGCCAGTCTGTTCGTCGGATCCGGCAACGTGATCCGCACGGTCGGCCCCGCCGCGGTCCTGTCGTACCTGCTGGGCGGCCTGCTGGTCTTCCTCGCGATGCGCATGCTCGGCGAGATGGCCGCCTCGCGGCCGGCGATCGGCTCGTTCATGGAGTACGCCCGCGTCGGGCTGGGCGACTGGGCCGCCTATCTCGTCGGGTGGCTGTACTGGTACTTCTGGGTCGGCGTGCTCGCCTACGAGGCCGTGCTGGGCGGCGAGACGATGCACACCTGGTTCCCCGGCGTCCCCTCCTGGGGATGGTCGCTGATCCTGCTGGCGGTCTTCGTCGGCACGAACGTCATCTCGGTGCGGACCTTCGGCGAGGTCGAGTTCTGGCTCGCCAGCATCAAGGTGCTCGCGATCGTGGTGTTCCTCGGCGCCGGCATCCTCTTCGCGCTCGGGCTGTGGCCGCAGGCGACCTTCTCCGTCCCCAACCTGTGGGAGCACGGCGGCTTCGCGCCCCACGGCATCGGCGTCGCCTTCACCGGCGTCGCGCTCGTGATCTTCTCGTACTTCGGCACCGAGATCGCCGTCATGGCGTCGGCCGAATCCGTCGATCCCGCCAAGGGCATCCGGCAGGCGACGAGCACGATCATCTGGCGCATCCTGCTGTTCTTCGTCGGCTCGGTCCTCGTCATCGTCACCGTCGTCCCGTGGGACGAGCTGCCGGCGCCGACGGATGTCGCGAATGCGCCGTTCACGATCGCGCTGTCGCGGTTCGGCATCCCCGGGGCCGACGTCATCATGCAGCTCGTGATCTTCACGGCCGTCATCTCGGTGCTCAACTCGGGGCTGTACTCGGCGTCGCGGATGTTCTCGGCCCTGGCCGACAAGGGCTTCGCCCCGAGGATCGTCGCGAAGCGTTCGCGCAACGGCGTCCCGGTCATGGCGTTGCTGGCGTCGACGATCGGCGGGCTCATCGCGACCCTCGTCAACTTCCTCACTCCGGGCTCGGGCATCTTCGACTTCATCATGAACTCGGCCGGGCTCGTCGCCCTCTTCGTCTACGTCTTCATCGCCCTCACCCAGCTGCGTCTGCGTCAGCGGATGACGCCCGAGGAGGTGGCCGCGCTCAAGCTGAAGATGTGGCTGCACCCGTGGCTCAACATCTTCCTCATCGTCGCGATCGCCGCCGTCGTGGTGGTCATGCTCACGACCGAGTCGGGGCGCTCGCAGGTGTGGACGAGTCTCATCGCCACCGGTGTACTACTGGTGTTCTGGCCGCTCGTGCGCCGAAACCTGCGCGCGCGTCGGCTCGACCGGGAGAGTGTCGCCCCGGTCTCGGGTTCTGCCAACGAAGGAGTCGGAAATGACTGAGATCACCCGCGACGTCGCGATCGTCGGAGCCGGCGCAGCCGGACTGACCGCCGCGAACGACCTGAGGAAGGCCGGGCTGTCGGTCGTCGTGCTCGAAGCTCGCGACCGGGTCGGCGGACGGCTGTGGACGGACGAAATCGACGGCGCGATGCTCGAGCTCGGCGGCCAGTGGGTCTCGCCCGACCAGCACGCCCTGATCGACACGCTCGCCGACCTCGGGCTCGACACGTACACGCGGTACCGCGACGGCGACAGCGTGTACGTCGGTCCGGATGGACAGGCGCGGCGCTTCCGCGGCGAGATGTTCCCCGTGGCGCCGGAGACCGAGCGCATCATCGACGAGATCACCGCGCGCCTGGACGCGATGGTCGCCGAGATCGATCCCGATCGCCCGTGGGCGCACGAGAAGGCGGCCGAGTGGGACCGCGTCTCATGGGACGCGTGGCTGCGACAGCAGACCGACGACGACGAGGCGGTGCGCAACCTCGCGTTCGCCACGGGCTCGGCGATGCTCACCAAGCCCACCCACACCTTCTCGCTTCTCCAGTCGCTGCTCATGGCGGCGTCGGCAGGGTCGTACTCGCACCTCGTCGACGCGGACTTCATCCTCGACAAGCGCGTCGTGGGAGGTCTGCAGCAGGTGCCGCTGCGCCTGGCCGAGCGACTCGGCGAGGATGTGCTGCTGGGTCAGCCGGTGCGTTCGATCGAGTACTCCGACTCGGGTGCCGTCGTCCGTGCCGACGAGGTCACCGTGCGTGCGCGTCACGTCGTGCTCGCCCTGGCCCCCGTGCTCTACAACCGCATCTCGTTCTCGCCGCCGCTGCCGCGCCTGAAGCACCAGATGCACCAGCACTTCTCGATGGGCTTCGTCATCAAGGTGCACGCCGTCTACGACCGGCCGTTCTGGCGCGAGCAAGGGTTGTCGGGCACGGCGTTCAGCCCTTACGAGCTGTCGCACGAGGCGTACGACAACACCAACCACGGCGATGAGCGCGGTACTCTCGTCGGCTTCGTCTCCGACCAGAACGCCGACGACCTCTTCCGCCTCTCGGCCGACGAGCGGCGTGAGCGCATCCTCGAGTCGCTGTCGCACTACTACGGACCCGAGGCGAAGAACCCGATCGTCTACTACGAGAGCGACTGGGGCAGCGAGGAGTGGACGCGCGGTGCGTACGCCGCGAGCTTCGACCTCGGCGGCCTGACCCGTTACGGCGCCGAGCAGCTCGAGCTCGTCGCGCCGTTGCACGTCGCGTGCAGCGACCTCGCCGGGCTCGGCTACCAGCACGTCGATGGGGCGATCCGCATGGGCCACCGTGTCGCGGACGAGATCCTCGAAGCAGACCGCGCATGAGCCGCCCGGAGTCCGGCGGCCGCATCGTCGTCGGCTACACCGCGACCAAGGCGGGGCGGGATGCCGTCGCCTTCGCGAGTCGCCTCGCCACGGCATCCGGAGCCGCGCTCCATCTCGTGCTGGTGCTGCCCGCCCAGAAGCCGGGGATCGTGCCGCCCGACGCCGGGTACGAACGGCTGCTGCGCGAGCAGGCCGCCGGCTGGTTGCGCGAGGGCGCTGCCGAGGTGCCCGAGGGGATATCGCACCGTGCCCACGTCCGTTACGGGGAGTCGGTCGCGGCGGGGCTCATCGACACCGCCGACGAGCTCGGCGCCTCGCTCATCGTCGTCGGCGCCGCCGACGGCGGTCATCGCGGGCGGCATCGACTGGGCACGACGACGACCGAGCTCGTGCACTCGTCCGACGTGCCGGTCGCCCTGGTGCCGCGCGGTGCCCGCCGGGTGCCGGCGGAGACCGGCATCACGCGCCTGACGGCGGCGGTGGGGGAGCGCGAGGGCACGGAGCTTCTCGTCGAGGCGACCATCCAGCTCGCCGCGGCCACGTCGGCGCCAGTGCGGCTCCTCTCGCTCGTCGCCCTCGACCTCCCGGCAGGCCTCGACACCGGTGCCATCCGCACCGTCGGAGACAACCACGCGCAGGAGGTCCTCGACGAGGTCCGCTCGGCGCTCCCGCCCGAGGCCGAGGTGACCGCGGTGGTCGCGGCGGGCGACGGCATCGAAGACGCGGTGTCGCACCTCGAATGGGAGGCGGGTGAGGTCGTGATCGTCGGCTCCAGCCGGCTCGCGCAGCCGCGTCGGCTGTTCCTGGGCTCCACGGCCGCACGGATGCTGCGCGTCGTCACCGCCCCCATGATCGTGGTGCCCCGCACCCGCAGCGACCGCGAAGGAGCGAGCGCATGACCCGAGCAGAACAGGCGGGGGTGCCCGCGGGCGACCCCGTCACCGGGGGGATCTCCCGGAAAGGCCTGAGCGCCGGGACGGTCGGCCTGATCGGCGCGGTCGTCATCGGCATCTCCTGCATCGCCCCCGCCTACACGTTCACGGCGGCGGTCGGGCCGACGGCATCCGTCGTCGGCACCCAGGTCCCGGCGATCGTCTTGGTCGGCTTCATTCCGATGCTCCTCGTCGCATTCGGATACCGCGAGCTGAACAACCGCATGCCCGACTCGGGCACGAGCTTCACCTGGGCGACGCGCGCGTTCGGCCCGTGGATCGGGTGGATGGCCGGGTGGGGGCTCGTCGCCGCGACCATCCTCGTGCTCTCGAATCTCGCCGGCGTCGCCGTCGACTTCCTCTTCCTGTTGATCGCGCAGCTCACGGGACAGGAGTCGATCGCCGACCTCGCCTCGGTCGTCTGGATCAACGTGCTCGTGTGCGTCGTGTTCGTCGCAGCGGCGACGTTCATCTCGTACCGCGACATGCAGACCACTCAGAAGCTGCAGTACGGGCTGGTCGCATTCCAAGTGGTCGTGCTGGTGCTGTTCGCCATCGCGGCGATCGTCGAAGCCGTCTCGGGCAACGCGTTCGACGCCACGGCGTTCGACTGGTCGTGGTTCAACCCGTTCGCGGTGCCGACGTTCAGCGCTTTCGCCGCCGGGCTGTCGCTGTCGATCTTCATCTTCTGGGGATGGGACGTCACCCTGACGATGAACGAGGAGACCAAGGATCCCGAGCGCACGCCGGGCCGAGCGGCCACCATCACGGTCGTCATGATCGTCGCGCTCTACCTGCTGCTCGCGATCGCCATGATCATGTTCGCCGGTGTCGGCACGGGCGAGCTCGGACTCGGCAACGATGACATCCAGGAGAACGTCTTCTTCCACCTCTCGGGTCCGATCCTCGGTCCGCTCGCGTTCCTGGTCTCGCTCGCCGTGCTCACCAGCTCGGCGTCGTCGCTGCAGTCGACCTTCGTCGGGCCGGCGCGGACGCTGCTCGCGATGGGGCACTACGGCGCCCTCCCCGAGAGCTTCGCGAGAGTGAGCCCCCGGTTCTTCACTCCCGGATACGCCACGATCGTGTCGGCGGTCGTCGCGTCGGGTTTCTACGTCGTGATGCGCATCGTCAGCGAGAACGTGCTGTGGGACACCATCCTCGCCCTCGGCATGATGATCTGCTTCTACTACGGCCTCACGGCGTTCGCCTGCGTCTGGTACTTCCGGCGTCAGTGGTTCGACTCGGTGCGGAACGTCTTCTTCACGTTCCTCTTCCCGCTGATCGGCGGGGCGATCCTCGCGGTGCTGTTCGTGACGACGCTCATCGACACGATGGATCCTGCCTACGGCAGCGGGTCGCAGATCGGCGGCGTGGGCCTCGTGTTCATCCTCGGCGTGGGAGTCATCCTCGTCGGCGTCGTCGTGATGGTGTGGCAGGCCGTGAAGCGCCCCGCGTTCTTCCGGGGCGAGACTTTGACCAAGGATGCGCCGGTCAGCCGGCGCGCGAGAGGAGTGGCGCGATGACGCACGAGAACGAGACACGACTGCTGGCGGGAATCGAGCGCGGCCTCTTCATCGGCGGCGAGTGGGTGGACGCCGAAGGCGGCGCGACGTTCGCCGTCACCGATCCCTCGACCGGTCGCACGCTCATCGAGATCGCCGACGCCTCGCCGGCCGACGGCATCCGAGCCCTCGACGCCGCCGTCGCGGCGCAGGAGGAGTGGGCTGCCACCGCGCCGCGCGTGCGCAGCGACATCCTGCGCCGGGCCTTCGATCTCGTGCAGGAGCGCAAGGAGGACCTCGCGCTGCTGATGACCCTCGAGATGGGCAAGCCGCTCGCCGAAGCGCGCGGCGAGGTCGTCTACGGCGGCGAGTTCCTGCGGTGGTTCAGCGAGGAAGCGGTGCGCATCTCGGGGCGGTACGGCCTGAATCCCGAGGGCACCGGGCGCATGGTCGTCTCGCAGCGCCCCGTCGGCCCGTCGTTCTTCATCACGCCGTGGAATTTCCCCCTCGCGATGGCGACGCGCAAGATCGCTCCGGCGCTCGCGGCCGGCTGCACGGTCGTCGTCAAGCCCGCGGCGCTCACGCCGCTCACGACGACGCTGTTCGTTCAGATCCTGCAGGAGGCAGGCCTCCCGGCGGGTGTCGTGAACGTCGTGAACGCGACGCGTTCGAGCGAGGTCGCAGCGCCCATCATCGCCGACCCGCGGTTGCGCAAGCTGTCGTTCACCGGCTCGACCCCGGTCGGCCGCAAGCTCATCGAACAGGCCGCAGAGGGGGTGCTGCGCGTGTCGATGGAGCTCGGCGGCAACGCGCCCTTCGTCGTGTTCGACGACGCCGACCTGGACAAGGCGGTGGAGGGCGCGATGCTCGCGAAGTTCCGCAACATCGGGCAGGCCTGCACGGCAGCCAACCGCTTCATCGTGCACGAGTCCATCGCCGACGAGTTCGCCGACCGGCTCACCGAACGCGTGTCGGCGATGAAGATCGGTCGCGGAACCGAGGACGGTGTGCAGATCGGGCCGCTCATCGACGAGAGGGCGGTAGCGAAGACCGGTGCGCTCGTCGAGGATGCCGTGGCCCGGGGCGCCACGGTGCGCACCGGCGGATCGGCGATCGACGGCGAGGGGACCTTCTTCGAGCCCACCGTGGTGACCGAGGTCGCCGCGGGCAGCGACATCCTCCGCGAGGAGATCTTCGGACCGGTCCTCGCGATCGCGACCTTCGCGGACGAGGACGAGGCTGTGCGCCTGGCCAATGACACCGAGTACGGGCTCGTCTCGTACGTCTTCACGCGAGACCTCGCGCGCGGGCATCGGATGATCGATCGCCTCGAGACCGGCATGATGGGGCTGAACGTGGGGGTCGTCTCGAACGCGGCGGCCCCGTTCGGCGGTGTGAAGCAGTCGGGCATCGGGCGCGAGGGCGGACTCGAGGGCATCCACGAGTACCTCTCGACGAAGTACACCCTGATCCCCGCCGACTGACGAGACGAAGGAGAACCGATGAGCACGTATGCCGTGACCAACCCCGCCACCGGCGAGACGCTGGCGACGTACGATCCCGCGACCGACGATGACGTCGAGCGCGCCCTGGCCGGCGCGGACGAGGCGTACCGCGCCTGGTCGCGCGTCGTCGCGCCGGCCGAGCGGGCCGACCGGCTGCGCCGAGTCGCGGAGCTGCACCGTGAGCGCCGCGACGAGCTCGCCGCGATCATCGTGCGCGAGATGGGCAAGCCGCTCGCCGCTGCGGAGGGCGAGGTCGATTTCGCCGCCGACATCACCGCGTACTACGCCGACCACATCGACGAGATCACCGGTGACACCCCGATCCCGATCGAGGGGGAGGGCACCGCGGTCATCCGGCGCAGCCCTCTCGGCGTGCTGCTCGGCATCATGCCGTGGAACTTCCCGTACTACCAGGTCGCCCGTTTCGCGGCGCCGAACATCGCGGTCGGGAACACCATCCTGCTCAAGCACGCTCCGCAGTGCCCGGAGTCGGCCGCGGCGATCGACGCGATCTACCGTGACGCGGGTTTTCCCGCCGGTGTGTACACGAACGTGTATCTGAGCAACGAACAGGCCGCGGACGTGATCGCCGACCGTCGCGTGCAGGGGGTATCGGTGACCGGGTCGGAGCGCGCAGGGTCGGCGGTCGCGGAGATCGCCGGACGCAACCTCAAGAAGGTCGCGCTCGAGCTCGGCGGGTCGGACCCGTTCATCCTGCTCTCGACCGACGACCTGGATGCCGCGGTGGCGGCGGCCGCCGAGGCGCGCCTCGACAACGTGGGCCAGTCGTGCAACGGGGCGAAGCGGTTCATCGTGGTCGATGGGCTCTACGACGCGTTCGTCGAGAAGTTCGCCGCTGCACTCGCCGACGCGAAGGTCGGTGACCCGTTCGCCGACGACACGGTCCTCGGGCCGCTGTCGTCGCTCACTGCGGCCGAGCGGCTCGCCGAGCAGGTCGATCGTGCCGTGGCTCAGGGGGCGACGCTCGTGACCGGTGGGCGCCGCGACGGCGCCTTCTACCCGGGCACGGTGCTCACGGGCGTCACACCGGAGATGGATGCCTACCGCGAGGAGTTCTTCGGACCCGTCGGCGTCGTCTACCGCGTGGCCGACGAGACCGAGGCGATCGAGCTCGCCAACGACACACCGTTCGGGCTCGGGTCGTACGTGTTCACGACGGAGCCGGAGCAGGCCGCGCGTGTGGCCGATGCGATCGAGGCGGGCATGGTCTACATCAATCTCGTGCTCGCGGACGAAGCCGGACTGCCGTTCGGCGGAGTCAAGCGCAGCGGCACCTCGCGGGAGCTCGGGCTTCTCGCCGCAGACGAGTTCGTGAACAAGAAGCTCATCCGCACGGGCGCCTGATCCGTCGAGGGGAGCCCGCGGACGAATACGAAGGGCGCGCCGAGCGAATCGGCGCGCCCTTCGTCGTGGATGATCGGGCTCAGGCGTCGAGGAGCGAGCGCGCCTCGGCTGCCTCGGCCGGACGGCCGAGGGCTTCGTAGACGTCACCGAGCTCGCCCGCCGCGACCTGGAGCAGTGGCGGGATCTCCGCGGCGCGCTCCATGACCGACCGGTAGAGCGGGACGGCGTCGCCTGCACGCTCGTTCTGGGTGAGGAGCCGAGCGGCGAACAGCTCGGACGCCCCGGCCGAGCCCGCATCGCCGACCTCGGCGAAGGCGTCGGCGGCGTGCAGCGCGGTGGCGACCGCCTCGTCCGCCTGGCCGAGCATCGCGAGCGCCCGCGCCCGCGAGTCGGTGATGTCGGCGACCAGCCACGGGGCGCCGATACCGCTCGCGACCTCCCGCGCCTCGTCGAGGGCCGGAAGCGCCTCCTGCTCGCCGCGAGCGGCCCGGACCTGGCCCTCCGAGTGCCGCGCTTCGGCGAGCAGCCCGGCCTGGTCCGGTTCGCTGCGCGCGATCTCGACCGCCGTCGTGAGGGAGGCGAGGGCGTCGTCGAATTCGCCGAACCGGTGCAGCAGGCGTCCGTGCGACAGCAGCGCGTTCGCCCGCCCTGCCGGAGCCTCGCCTTCGTCGAACAGTTCGGCGGCGAACTCCCACGCACCGACGGCGCGGCCGGGTTCGCCGGCGTCTTCGAAGGCGCGGGCCAGCAGCATGAGCGTCTGGGCACGAGAGGCTGCCGGCTCCTCGCGGTCGGTCTCGTCGGAGTAGACGTTCACGAGCAGCTCAGCGGCCTCGTCGGCGGAGCCGGAAGCGAGCAGCGCCCGCGCGAGGCGGTACTGCACCGCGGTCACGGCGTCGCCGTTCTCGGTCGCGGCGCGCTCGGCGAATCGGTAGCGCGCGACCGCCTCTCCGGGAGCGCCGGCGTCTTCGTTGAGAGCCGCCGCGAGCACATACGCCCCGGCGAGAACGCTGCGCGCGTCGAGCTCGACCAGGATGCGGCAGAGCTCGTCGGCGTCGGCCACGCCGTCGAGGAACCGTTCCTGGCCGCCGCGCATACGGGCGCGCAGCCCGAGCAACCGGGCACGAGCGCCGGCGCCGAGTGCAGGGTTCTCGAGGGCCGCGGCGATCGTCGCGTCGCAGTCGTCGAAGGCGCCTACGGCTCCCTGGAACGACGCTCGCGCGAGCGCGACGATGCGGCGCAGGTCATCGTCGCCGAGCGCGGCCTCGCGGTCGCGGGCGTCGTCGAGGAGCTCGCGCGCCGTCTCCGGGTCGCTCTCGGCGACGGCCATGCCCAGGACGACCTCGACGACCGCGTAGAGGCGGGGCGGCAGGCTGTCGCCGTCGGCGAGGATCGCGCGAAGCGTCTCGACGTCATCGGGGGCGCCGCGCCCGAAGAGCGCGAGGCCGGCGCGTTCCTCGACGTGCGCCTCTGCGTCGCGTCCCGCGGCCCGCAGGGCGTCCAGGCGGTCCCGCAGGGCACCCTCGGCCCCGTCGAGGTCGTCACGGGCGACGAGAGCCGCGATGCGGGCCGAGTGGAGCTTGGCACGCTGGTCGAGGGCCGCGCCCGGGAGCGCGGCATCCGCCGCATCGAGGGCCTCCGAGGCCCCGTAGTCGCCGAGGTCGATTGCGCGCTGGACGAGTTCCTCGGCAGAGCGCGCGGGCACGGGGGCGACACGGGGGAGCAGCGGCTCGGTGCTCAGCGGGAGCGTATGACGCTCCTGTCCGACGGCCCAGGCTCGATCGAGACGGCGCCGGTGGCCGTCGGTGCCGTCACGGCGGTCGAATTCGCCGGCGATCCGCTCGGCCTCGGAACGCATGACGGCCGCGAGTTCGGCAGCGCGCCATGGTCCGTCGTGGTCGCCGAAGAAGGCGCGGAGCCGGTCGGAGTCGGCGCCGCGCACGATGGTATCGGCGTGGCCGGCCGCGCTGACGGCCTCGAGCGCGATCGCGAAAGCTGTGAGCGCGGAGAGGTGACCGTCGACGCCCAGGGCGTCGTGGGCGAGCCAGTCGAGGTGACGCTCGACGAGCGAGAGTGCGCGTGCCTCGTTGCCGGTGATCGCGCAGAAGACGATGTTGTCGGCGACGATGGCGAGGTTGTCGGCGTTGTCCTTGGCGAGTCGGTAGCTGCGCAGGTGTGCGAGACGCGCCTTGTCGTACTCGCCCGCGTGCAGGTAGGGGACGAGCGACCGCGCGAGGGCGTGCTCGGGCTCTTCACCGCACGAGAAGTCACCCTCGACGAGTTCTTCGACGAGACGGATGGCCTCGTCTTCACGATCCGTGTCGATCAGGTAGCCGGCGATGACGCTGCGAACGCAGGCCTCGCAATGGCTGTGGCTGTCTCGGGGCGTGGTCTCGAGCCGGGTGCGCAGCTGTTCGGCTTCGTCGAGGCGGCCGGCCATCCACGCGGTCTCGAAGCGCGCCATGAGCACGCCGCTCTGACCGAGTCCGGCCGCGCGGTAGTGGCTCTCCATGTCGTCGAGCACGGCGGAGATCTGCTCGCGGTCGAAGGCGGGGGATGCGGCCAGACTGTCGGCCATCCACTTGAACTGCCACATCAGGTCGGCTGTCTCGTCGCCGAGGTCGGCCGGGAAGCGTTCGGGGTCGCCGTCGTGCTTGCCGAGGCACCAGGCGAACGACGTCAGCATGGCCTCGGTGTCGCCGCTCATGCAGGCGGACGAGGTCAGCCGCATCCGGGCGCGGTACTCCATCGGCTCGTCGCCCGCGTCTACGGCGAGGCCGATCGCCTCGTTGATGAGGGCTCGTTCTTCGACGCCGACCGGGGTGCGGTCGATCTGCTCGAACAGTTCGAGGATACGGTCGCTGCTCATGCTGTCCTTTCGGGGGGGTCCAGGAGAGGTGCGCGGTCAGGTCGCGGGGCGCGCGGAGAGTTCGACGAGCGCGTGCAGCGCGCCCATCATGAGCGCGCGGTCCTCGCCGCTGAGGGGACGCTGGGCGGCGAGGAGTGCCTGCACGTAGAGGAGGTGGACTGTGCGCGCGAACGCGAGGTCGTCAGGGATGTCGAGGAGTGATCGCACGACGGAGTTCTGCCAGTTCAGGCACAGACGAACGCCTCCGGACGTGCTCTCGGGCGACGCCGGGCGGAGTTTCTCGGCCGTCGCGTCGATGCGGTCCATGACGCTTCCCCACAGGGGGCTGCCGACCGATCGGGCGCGTCCGCGGTCGATCGCGCGCAGCGCTTCGGCGCCCGCGAGGTAGACCGCCGGGATCTCGGCCGCGTCGAGCGAACGCACCGCAACGGTGCATCCGACGGCGGATAGGGCAGAGCTCGCGCGCTCCTCGAGCGCGAGGACGCGCGCGCGGTCGTCGAGCGGAGGCGGATCGAGTCGGTCGAGTTCTTCGGCCAGGTCGACGTGCTCGACCGTGACGCCGTCGAACACGAGCGGGAGCAGGCGCACCAGCTCGGCGTCGAAGAGGTACCCGCCGTTGACCAGCGGCTGGCGGGGATCGGCGATGCCGGCGATCTGGCGGTACTCGTCGACGGTCTCGACGTAGCGGAGGTGAGGGAAGCGGCCGATGAGGTCGCCGACCCGCATCCGGCCGTGCGTGGTTTCGACGCTCAGCCACCGGACGATGAACGTGGCGAGCTCGTCGTCGTGACGCACGAGCGACTTCAGCGCCACCTCGTGCACGCTGACGAACTGAGCGAGGCGGTGCGGTTCGGTCAGGCCGAGGTCGAGCACCCAGCGCCGGATCGCGGCGCCGAGTTCCTGACGGGTGTGCTCGAGGGCGTCGTCCTCGACCAGCGCCTCGCGGCTCGCGGTGGGGCTGAGCGCGGTGGAGTCGATCACGGCCCGGACGAAGAAGGCCCAGTCGGGAAGGATGTCGTCGGCGTTCTCGCTCAGCAGCATCCGGCCGAGGTAGACGCGGGTGGCCTGGCGGGCGCCGGGCGGGGGAGCGTAGGGGAGGACGTACGCGGTCCCGACCGTGTCGGTACCGGGGACGTGCAGGGGGATCGCATCGAAGGGCTCTTGGCCGAGCAGATCGCGCCCGTACGCCCAGCGTGCCGCTTCGTCGATGCCGGTCGTGGCGGCGCGGAACGGCGGTGTGCGGGTCGTCACCTGCTCGCCGCCGCCGGGGAGGTCGACGCGCACGGGGAGGGGGAGGAACTCGCCGAACGTCTCGGCCAACTCGACCGTCGCCGGTGTGCTGAGCAGATCGCGCTGGCCCGGACGGGGCCGCAGGTGCACGCTCGTGCCGATCGGGAGGTCGTCGGCGATCGTGCGCACCGTGAATGTGCCGTCGGCGTTGCCCTGCCATTCGACGGCGTCGCCGCCGCGCGCGCTGCGGGAGCGGATGACGATCGTCTCGGCGACCATGAAGCACGAGAGCAGTCCGATTCCGAACTGACCGAGGAAGTCGCTCCGGGGCAGGTCGAAGATGTCGCGCTTCGAACTGCGGCCGACGGTCGCGAGGAGGTCGGTGACCTCGGACTCGGTGAGGCCGATGCCGTCGTCGCGGACGATGAACTCGTCACTGCGCTCGCTGAGAGGCGTGATGCGGATGCCGCTCGACTCCCACGCGGTGGCGACGCGGGATGCCGCGGTGTGGAGTTCGGCGCGCGCGGTGATGGCGTCGCAGGCGTTCTGCATGAGCTCTCGCAGGAAGACGCGAGGACCCGAATAGATGTGCCGACTCAGGAGGTCGACGATGCCGCGAAGGTCGACCTGGAACTGCTGGGATCGTCCGGTATTCATCCGCCTGATTTCGTGTTCGGGTACGCGCCACCGATGGCGTCCTCGGCGCGACAGCCGAGCGTAACAGTTCCCGGTAAGGCGTCATTTATGACCTGATTTATGACTCGCGTCCAGAATCGCCGCGCCCGTCCCCGTACGGGCCCGGCCGGCCCCCTCGATCAGAAGGGTGGTGGCCCGGGTGGCGTTGTTCCGCCGGTTCGGTCGTCCGGTGGTGGTTCCGTCGTGTCGGCCGGGTCGGTGGTGAAGCAGACCGCGGGCACGGGTACGTCTTCTCGGTAGACCCTGCCGAGGGGTGAGGTCCATTCCAGAACCCCGCCACCAACCTGCCGCACTTCCCACCGGGTGAATTGCTTCATGGAGTGGTGTCGTTGGCACAGGTGGGCGAGGTTGTAGATGTGGGTGTGCCCGCCGAGGGCGTAGTCGATGGTGTGGTCGAGTTCGCACCTGATCGCGGCTCGCCGGCATCCGGGGAACCGGCAGTGCTGGTCGCGGGCGGTGAGGAGTTTCTTCATCGCGACGGTGGGTCGGTAGGTGTCGATCTCGACCGGGGTGCGGGTGACCGGGTCGATGAAGAGCCGGTCCCACTCGGTGACCTGTCCGGCGAGCTCACGCGCCGTGTCGGCGTCGATCGGTCCGGCACCGACCGCGTCGGCGGGGTGCTCGTCACGGCCCACCAGGGTCTCCGCGGTGAGGGTGACCTGCACGCGCGCCCGGATCGCCCCGAGCCCGCCGGTCCGGTCGGCCCCGTAGGTCGGGTCGACCACCGGTGCTCCACCGAGGACGAGGTCGCCGAGGATGTCGGCCCGCAGCTGGTCCATGGTTCGGGCGTCTGGCGCCGCATCCTCCCCGGCGGCATCCGCCGCGTCAGCCTCCGGGCTCGCCCCGACCTCATTCGCCCCAGCGCGGCCAGCCCCCGCATCCCGGGCGTCCTTCACCGACTGTCCCATCTGCGTCAGCCGGTCGAGCATCCCCACAGCGATGACGGTGGGGAGATTCGCGACGAGGTTCGACATCCCGTCGGCCCCGTGGAAGACCCGCACGCACCGCTCCGCCGCCGCAGCCGTGTGCCGCTCCGTGAACGATCGCGGGTGCACCCGTGCCGCCAACAACTCCAGCGCACCTCGTACGCGTGAGGGCACATCCCGTTCGCACACATCGATCGCGGCATCCGCGAACGACCCTCGCACCTCATCGGGTACTCCCGTCCCAACCCGCACGATCACATCCACGTGTCCGCGTTCGATCCGCCGTTCCGCCCACGCGGCGAACACGGTCGGGTAGTCGTCGATGACGGTCATCGCGTGGTCGATCTCGCCCTGCAACCGCCGATCCGTCAACCGGGCCATCCCCGCCGCCTCGGCCGCAACCGATCGCAGCTCCATGTCGGAGGCCATGCCCCGCACCCCACCGTGCCGGGCCTCCCGCAACGCCGACCGGCCCAGATCGGCCAACGCCTGCATCCGCGCGACCTCGCCAGCATGAAAGAGATCGAGCGCGTCGGCGAACACCGAGAAAGCCTCGGCGTGCGGCGACGCGCTCGGAGCATTCGCGCCCCCAAGCCTGCGGTCGCCGTTCGTTTTCATGTTCCCATCTTCGCAGGCACCACCGACATCCGAATCGAACAGAACTTTCCCTGTGCGCAACCCGAGGCTCCCCTCGCGAGGGGAGGAGTCGGCGCGAAAACTGTGCCGACGTTCGCGACCCTGGCGGTCATGACGTACACTGAGAGGAGCAGTCGAAATCTGCATTCTTTCGCCATGCCCAAGCGTCAAGGACTCGACGGCAGTGGAGGAATGCGGGCGTAGACCCCGGGGTCCGCAGGATCTCTAGGGCGGTAGCTCAATTGGCAGAGCAGCGGTCTCCAAAACCGCAGGTTGCAGGTTCGATTCCTGTCCGCCCTGCGCGTCGGCGTCAGCCGGCACACGGAAGGTATCAGGTGGGTTCGATGGTCCAAGAGGGTGGCGAAGTCGTCGCCGCAGGTGGCGCGCCCCGCGAGAAGAAGCCGAACATCTTCGCGCGGATCATCATCTTCATCCGCCAGGTGTTCGCCGAACTCCGCAAGGTCGTCACCCCGACCCGCCAGGAGCTCGTGAAGTTCACGGCAGTGGTCCTCGGATTCGTCGTCGTCATGATGGCGCTCGTCTACGGCCTCGACGTCCTGTTCGTCTGGATCACGACCGTCGTCTTCGGCGTCCCGGGCTGATCGACGGGCCCCGCCCGCACGACCCGCGAATGCCTGCCGCGCAGGCATCCCGACAACCGATGGAAGAGAACGCAGTGTCAGAACGCATCCCCGACGACGTCGATTGGGCCACGGCCGCCGAGCAGTCCAGCGAGGACGACGAAGCCCAGGAGGGCAACGTGCTGGCCGACCAGGAGCGCGCCTCCGACGCCGCCGAGCACGCCGCTGTCCACGTGGTGGACGACGAGGCCGAGCAGGACGACACCGACCTCGACGGCGTCGAGATCGATGACCCCGAGGCCGACGCCGTCGTGAACGACGCGCTCGAGATCGACGAGGCCGCCGAGGCCGAGGCCGCTGCGGAGGTGCTGACCGACTCCCTCGAAGAGGAGATCGCCGAGCAGGCCGCCGAAGCCGCCGACGAGGTCGAGCCCTACGACGGCCCCGAGCCCGACGTCGACGTCTCCGAGGAGACCGTCGACTACCTCTCGGAGTTCGAGGCTGCCGCCGGCATCGAGATCTCCGTCGGCAACGACGACGAAGACCCGTACGAGGCGTTCCGCACCGAGCTGCGCATGCTGCCGGGCAAGTGGTACGTCATCCACTCCTACGCCGGGTTCGAGCGCAAGGTGAAGGCCAACATCGAGCAGCGCAAGTCGACGCTCGAGGTCGAAGAGGACATCTACCAGGTCGAGGTCCCGATGGAGGACGTCGTCGAGATCAAGAACGGCCAGCGCAAGATGGTCACGCGCGTCCGGATTCCCGGCTACGTGCTCGTCCGCATGGAGCTCACCGAAGACACCTGGTCGGTCGTTCGTCACACCCCCGGCGTCACGGGCTTCGTGGGCAACGCTCACAACCCCACGCCGCTGCGATTCGACGAGGCCTTCAACATGCTGAAGTCGCTCGTCGAGGTCAAGGAAGCCGCTCCCGCCAAGGCCGGTGCCGTCAAGGGTGCCGCGGCTCCCACGCGCAGCATCGTCACCGAGGTCGACTTCGAGATCGGCGAGACCATCACGATCAAGGAGGGCTCGTTCGCCGGCCTTCCCGGCTCGATCAGCGAGATCAAGCCCGAGAGCGGCAAGCTCACGGTGCTCGTGTCGCTCTTCGAGCGCGAGACGCCCGTCGAGCTCTCGTTCGACCAGGTCACCAAGCAGTAACGCGAACCCGCGTCGACGAAGCGCCCCTCCGCTACGGCGGCCGGGGCGCTTCGCCGCGTCGGGGGCGCTGTCCGCTGACACCTTCACGGTCGGGATGCGGTAGGCTTGGGGAGTTTGCGGGCGCTCACGCGCCTGCATGACACGACCGCCGCTCGGAAATGCCGGGCGTGCGGGAGAGGGATGCCGCCGGCATCCGCTCGATGAAAGGAAAACGAATGGCACCGAAGAAGAAGGTGACCGGCCTGATCAAGCTTCAGATCAACGCCGGAGCCGCCAACCCGGCGCCGCCGATCGGCCCCGCGCTCGGTCAGCATGGCGTCAACATCATGGAGTTCTGCAAGGCGTACAACGCCGCGACCGAGTCGCAGCGCGGCAACGTCATCCCCGTTGAGATCACCGTCTACGAGGACCGCAGCTTCACGTTCATCCTGAAGACCCCGCCCGCCGCGGAGCTCATCAAGAAGGCTGCCGGCGTCGCCAAGGGCTCCGCCACGCCTCACACGACCAAGGTCGCGAAGCTCACGAAGGACCAGGTCCGCGAGATCGCCGAGGCCAAGATGCCCGACCTTAACGCCAATGACATCGAGGCCGCCTCGCTGATCATCGCCGGCACCGCCCGCTCCATGGGCATCACGGTCGAGAGCTGAGGGGGAGAACACAATGGCTAAGTCCAAGGTTTACGAAGCAGCCGCGGCGAAGATCGACCGCGACAAGTTCTACAGCTCCACCGAGGCCGTCGCTCTGGCGAAGGACACCGGTTCGAAGAAGTTCGACTCGACCGTCGAGGTCGCGCTGAAGCTCGCTGTCGACCCGCGCAAGGCGGACCAGATGGTCCGCGGCACGGTCATCCTGCCCCACGGCACGGGTAAGACCGCCCGCGTGATCGTGTTCGCGACGGGCCCGGCCGCTGAGGCCGCCATCGCCGCAGGTGCAGACGAGGTCGGCGGCGCCGAGCTCATCGAGAAGGTCGCCGGCGGCTGGACCGCATTCGACTCGGCCGTCTCGACGCCCGAGCTCATGGGCCAGGTCGGCCGCCTGGGTAAGGTCCTCGGTCCCCGTGGCCTCATGCCCAACCCGAAGACCGGCACCGTGACCCCCAACCCGGCCAAGGCCGTCGAGGAGATCAAGGGCGGAAAGATCGAGTTCCGCGTCGACAAGCACGCCAACGTGCACTTCGTCGTCGGCAAGGCGTCGTTCACGGCCGAGCAGCTCGAAGAGAACTTCAACGCGGCGGTCGAGGAGATCGTCCGCCTGAAGCCCTCGAGCGCCAAGGGCCGTTACATCCAGAAGGGCGCCGTGTCGACCACGTTCGGCCCCGGCATCCCGCTGGACGTCAACGCGCTCGTCTGATCGCGATTCGCATGGACGGGGTCTCACCTTCGGGTGGGGCCCCGTTCGTCGTTCCGGACGTGCGCGGTTCGCGCTAGCGTCGGCTCATGCCGCATCCCCTCACCGATCTCCTCGGAATCGACCTGCCCATCGTACTGGGGCCGTTCGGGGGCCTGTCATCGGCGACGCTGACCGCTGCGGTGAGCGAGGGAGGCGGGCTCGGGTCGTATGGGCTGTACGGCTACGACGCCACCCGCATCCGTGAGACGGCCGCCTCGATCCGCGAGCGCACGTCCGGCCCCTTCGCCCTGAACCTCTGGTTGCCGCTCGGAGACGAGGTGACGCCGGACGACGTGGATGCCGCGCCGTCGCGCGACGCCCTCCGTCCCCTTTACGCTGCCGCGGGCGCGGCCGTGCCTTCTCTGCCCGAGCTTTTTCTCCCTCCGCTCGAGGAACAACTCGCGGCGGTATGGGAGGCGCGGCCGGCCGTGCTCAGCGTGGTCTTCGGCGTGCCCGGGCCGTCGGTCGTCACCGAGGCGCACCGGCTCGGCATCCGGGTGATGGGAACCGCCACGACGGTCGCCGAGGCACGGGCCCTCGAGGCCGGGGGAGTCGACGTCGTCGTCGCGAGCGGTGCGGAGGCCGCGGGACACCGGGTCTCGTTCCTCGCGGCACCGGAACACTCTCTCGTCGGCACCTTCGCTCTCGTGCCGCAGGTCGTCGATGCCGTGTCCGTGCCCGTGATCGCCGCGGGCGGTGTCAGCGACCGGCGCGGTGTGGCAGCCGCATTCGCCCTGGGCGCCTCGGGGGTGCAGGTGGGGACGGCGTTCCTGCGAACGCGGCAGTCCGCCGCTTCCACAGGGCACCGCGCCGCCATCGCGGGTGCGCACGACACCTCGACCGTGCTCACACGTGCGATGAGCGGGCGCCTCGCCCGCGGCATTCCGAATCGCGCGGTCCGTCACATCGAGTCCACCGGTGTGATCGCGCCCTTCCCGGCGCAGAACTGGCTCACGGGAGTGTTCCGTGCTGCCGCCGGCGGTGATCCCGAACTGTCGTCGCTGTGGGCGGGGCAGGCCGCCGGTCTCGCTCGGCGGGACGACGCGGCAGACGTGCTGCGCGAGCTCGCCGCGGGGCTGCCGGAGGCGTGAGGCTCGGATGCGGCGGTTCGGATTCGTCCGCATCGTTCAGTGGGTGTCGCGCACCTCGAACCCCGTCGAGCCGACGCGCTGGGCCTCGGTGACCTTCGCGGCGTCGACCCGGGCTCCGGGTGGTCCTTCCGCCATCCAGGCGAGGACCGCGTCGACCGCGTCATCCGTGCCCTCGAGAACGGCCTCGACGGACCCGTCGACGCGATTGCGCACCCAGCCCGCGACGCCGCGTCGGTCGGCTTCCAGCCGCAGGCTGTAGCGGTACCCGACGCCTTGGACGCGGCCTTCGACGATCACGTGGACGCTTCGCATCCCCTCATCCTGCCTCACGGCCAGACGAGGCTGACGGCGAGGAGGATCATGACGAGGGCGACGAACCCGTCGAGCACCCGCCATGCGCGCGGGGTGGCGAGCACCCGCCCGAGGAGACGGGCCCCGAAAGCCAGGGCGAAGAACCAGGCCGCGCTCGCGGCGACCGCCCCGACGGCGAACCAGGAGCGGTTGTCGCCGTGCGTCGCGGCGATGCTGCCGAGGAGGAACACGGTGTCGAGGTAGACGTGCGGGTTGAGCCACGTCAGCGCGAGACACGTGAGCACGACCGTCGCGCGCCGAGCCGGGGGAGCGGCTGCCCCGCGATCGCCGGCGGCCTGAGCGTCGAGAGCCTGCCCGCTCGGGCGCCAGGCCCGGCGCGCGGCCATGAGGCCGTACGCGAGGAGGAAGGCCGCCCCGGCCCAGCGCACGACGGGAACCAGCCACGGCACGCTCTGTACGACCAGGCCGAGGCCGGTCACCCCGGCGATGATGAGCACGGCATCGGAGAGGGCGCAGATCGTCGCCACCAGCAGGGCGTGCTCGCGACGGATGCCCTGCCGAAGCACGAACAGGTTCTGCGCGCCGATGGCGACGATGAGCGACAGGCCGAGGCCGAAGCCGGAAAGGGAGGCGGAGAGCACGAGTCGAAGCTATGGTTCTGACCCAGTACAGTCCAGTTCATGGAACTTCAGTCAGTGAAGCATCGCTGAAGATGCGTGTGCCCGTCGACCTGGTCGAGACGCTCGCTGTGATCCTCGATGAAGGAAGCCTGGATGCCGCGGCGCGCCGCCTTCACATCACCCCGTCGGCGGTGAGTCAGCGGGTCCGAGCTCTCGAGCGAATCGCCGGACAGGTGCTGCTCGTGCGGTCGAAGCCGGCACGCGCGACCGAGGCGGCCCACCGCTTCGTGCGCTACGCGCGCCAGCTCGCTCTGCTCGAACGCGACGCCTTCGACGGCACCGACGAGGGCGTCATGACCGTCCCGCTCGCGGTGAACGCCGACTCACTGGCGACCTGGTTCCTGCCGCCGCTCGCGCGGGTCGCGTCCGCACGCGATGTCGTGTTCGACCTGCATCGCGACGACCAGGACTTCACGGCCGGTCTGCTCGAGAGCGGAACGGTGATGGGGGCCGTCACGTCACGTCGCGTGCCCGTAGCGGGATGCCGCGTGTCGGCCCTCGGCGCGCTGCGCTACGAGGCGGTCGCGACCCCCGCTTTCGCGAAGCGATGGTTCACGGCGGAGGCGGAAGGAGGACCTGACCGCGACGGGCTCGCGTCGGCGCCGGTCGTGGACTTCGACCGACGCGACGAGCTGCAGTCCCGGTGGCTCCGAAGCGCCGGTGTCGATGTCGACGCACCGCCTCGGCATCGCGTCCCGGCGTCGCAGGACTTCGCGACCGCCGTGCTGCTCGGACTGGGATGGGCGCTGCTGCCGACGCTGCAGTCGCACACGCACGTGGAAAGGGGCGAGCTGCTCAGGCTCGGCGGTGACGACATCGTCGTGCCGCTGTACTGGCAGCAGTGGAACCTCGCCTCACCGCTGCTCGACGCGGTGGCCGACGAGGTCGTCGCCGAAGCCCGTCGCGTGCTCGAGCCCGCCGCCTGAGCCCGCCTCGCCGACGGTCGGTTCGCCGAGGGTCGGTTCGCCGAGGGTCGGTTCGCCGAGAGTGCACCCTCGTCGCGAGAGTGTCGCAATGTCGGTGCGTGGTCGGCGCAACGGTACGTTCTCGGCGGATGGCGAGGGGGGCGGATGGCGAGGGGGCGGACTCAGCTCTCCGCGACGGTGAGAACGACCTTGCCGCGGGAGTGGCCGCGCTCGACTTCGACGTGGGCTGCGGCGACCTCGGCCAGATCGTGCACGCTGTCGACGAAGACCTGGACGGCGCCCGAGTCGAGCAGCCGGCCGAGGGTCGCCAGGACGCTGCCGTCGGGGATCACCTTGTATCCCGTCGCCCGGACGCCCGCCGCCGCGGCGGCCTCGGCGTACCCCGGCCATCCGCCGGTGGGGACCATCACGTACAGGCCCCCTGGGCGCAGAACCCCGAGCGAGCGGGAGCCGGTGTCGTCGTGCACGTTGCCCACGAGGTCGATGACGACGTCCATCTCGCCGACGACGTCTTCGAAACGCGTCGTGGCGTAGTCGATCGCGACCGAGGCGCCGAGCTCGCGCAGCCAGGGCAGGTTTCGCTCGGAGCCGGTGGCGGTCACCTGCGCGCCGAAGTAGGCGGCCAGCTGCACCGCGAAGTGGCCGACCCCACCCGACCCGGCGTGGATCAGCATCCGCTGCCCCTCGTGCGCATGCGCCGTCTCGACCACCAGGCCCCAGGCGGTGAGCGCGGCGAGGGGCACCCCCGCTGCCTCGACGTGCGAGAGGCTTGCGGGCTTGCGGGCAACCGAGAGCGAGGGGACGACGACGTACTCGGCGTAGCTGCCGCCGGATCGGGGGAACGGCAGCATGCCGAAGACCTCGGTGCCCGGCTGCAGCTCGTGGGTCTCATATGGACTCGTGACGACGACTCCGCTGAAGTCGAAGCCGAGGGTGCTCGGCCAGCGGTCGATGAGCCCCGCCACGCCGCGCCCCGCCCGCGTCTTGGTGTCGATCGGATTCACCCCGGCGGCGACGACCCGCACGAGCACTTCGCTGAGGGCGGGCGAGGGAACCGGAACCTCCCCGATGCGGAGGACCTCCGGCGCACCCGGTTCGTCGAACACGACCGCGCGCATCGTCTCGGGCGGCGTCTCGGCCGGCGTGGTCGGCTGGGAGGCGGTTGCTGTGCGCAGCGGCCGGAATCTCATCCGTCGCTCCTTCCTCACGCCGCCGACGTCGGCGGCGATGATGCTCGGTCGACTTCAGTCAATCGTGACATTGTCTCGACCGTGTTACGGAGCGGTCACCGAGGGGAGAAGCTCGCGTGTGCGCGCGAACGGGCGCGCGCACACATCGGCGCGGATCAGCCGGGAGCTTCGGATGCCGAGAGGGCGTGGAGCAGGCGGGTGAGCTCGCGGATGTCATCGACGTGCCACGACTCGAGCGCGGTCAGCAGCGAATTCTCGCGCGGTGCCCGGACGGCGTCGAGTCGGCGGATGCCGTCGGGGGTCGCAGAGAGCAGGCTCGACCGCCCGTCGGCGGGGTCGGGCGTGCGCTGAACGAGCTGGAGCTCTTCGAGTTCGCGGACCGTACGGCTGATCTGACCCTTGTCGGCGTGCAACGTGTCGGCGAGCGCGGAGAGGGTGATCTCACCCCGGCGGGTGATCGTCGTGAACACTTTGTAGGCGCCGGGCAGCATGCCGGGGCTCAACCGATCGGCGTTCTCGGCGAACAGACGCCGGACGTGCGTGAAGAGTTCGCCGAACTCGAGCTCGAGTGCTCGGACGGCGGCGGTGCGCTCGTCGTCGAAAACCGCCGCCCACGGACCGGGAGTCCCGGGGGCGGTGCACCCCCGGGACTCGTCGGACTCTCGTGCGGTCATCCCGATCACCCTATCGAGCCGAGCGGCGCGTCCCCGCGTCGGCCGGGGCGTCGGAGTCTGCGGCATCCGTGCGGACGGCGCCGGTCGCGGTGAGCGCGCTCATGCCCTCAGGGACCGACACCGTGGCGAAGTCGGCCTCGCCCGCCTGCAGGCGCTCGGTGGTGGTCATCGTGGTCAGCGGCTTGTTCGGCAGGAACACGATCGCGATGAGGCTCAGAACCGCGAAGGGCACGGCGATGAGGAACGAGTGCGAGATGCCGGTGGCGTAGATGTCTTCGAAGACGATCCGCAGCGCCTCGGGCATCGCCGAGACCTGGGGGAGCGTCCCCGACTGGAGCTGCGCGGCCCAGGTCGGAGCCTGGTCGCCGAGCGACATCAGCGCGGCCTGGATGTCGTCCCTCCGATCGCCGACGAGCGAGGTGACCTGCGAGGCCAGCGCCGCTCCCATGACGGAGACGCCGATCGTGCCGCCGAGGCTGCGGAAGAACGTCACCCCCGAGCTCGCGACGCCGATCTCGGTCGGACGCGAGGTGTTCTGCACGACGAGGACGAGGTTCTGCATCGTCATGCCGATGCCGGCTCCGAGCATCGCCATGTAGATCGAGACGAGCGTGAAGTCGGTGTCGTAGTGGATCGTGGAGAGCAGGCTGGCCCCGCCGATCAGCAGCACGGCGCCGACGATGAGGAACGGCTTCCAGCGTCCGGTGCGCGTGATCAGGGCGCCGACGCCGATCGACGCGACGAGGAGTCCGCCGATCATCGGGATCGTCATGAGGCCGGCCTCGGTGGGGGTCGCACCGCGAGCGAGCTGCATGTACTGGCTGAGGAACACCGAGGCGCCGAACATCGCGATGCCCGTCGCGATCGACGCGATCACCGAGAGGGTGAAGGTCAGGTTGCGGAAGAGCGTGAGCGGGACGAGGGGCTCGCGCACCTTGAGCTCGGTGATGACGAAGAGCACCGCGCCGATCACGGCGCCGCCGACCATCAGGAGGGTCTCGATGCTCATCCACTCGAACGAGTCGCCCGCGAGGGTCACCCAGATCAGCAGGAGCGAGACCGATGCCGACAGCAGCACGATGCCGAGGTAGTCGATGCGCGTCTCCTTACGCGCGTGCACCGGGATGTGGAGCGTGCGCTGCACGATCAGCAGGGCGGCGACGGCCACGGGCAGAGCGACGAAGAAGTTCCAGCGCCAGCCCCAGGCGTCGGTGATGACGCCGCCGAGCAGCGGGCCGCCGATGGTGGCGACGGCCATCACGGCGCCGAAGAGGCCCATGTAGCGACCACGTTCGCGGGGGCTGATGATGTCGGCCATCAGCACCTGGCTGAGGGCGGCGAGACCACCGGCGCCGATGCCCTGCACGGCCCGGAAGGCGATCAGCATCTCGGGGGTCTGCGAGAAGCCGGCCGCTGCGGTGGCCAGGACGAAGATGACGATCGCGAGCTGGTACAGCACCTTGCGGTTGGTGAGGTCGGCGAGCTTGCCCCAGATCGGGGTCGAGATCGCGGTCGTCAGAAGGGTCGCGGTGACGACCCAGGTGAACGCGGTCTGCGTGCCCTCGAGGTCGTGGATGATGACCGGCAGTGACGTGGAGACGACGGTCGAGGCCAGCATCGAGACGAACATGCCGAGCAAGAGCCCGGAGAGGGCTTCGAGCACGGCGCGGCGCGACATGCTCTTCCCCTCGGGTTGGTGGGTGGCTGCGGAAGCGGACATGGGTCCTCCTGGAAAGTCGGACGGACGCGGCTGCGCTGGCGCGGATCGTCGGCGGGACGGGTACTTCGGTAGCCGCGAAGCGGCATAACTGGTTGACGAAAGTCAACCGTTGAGATCGGTCAACTATATGTTCAATCGTTGAGTTACGTCAACTATTCCCGGAGGTGCTCCGCCGCGACGAGGATGGGGGGATGTTCAGTGTGGAGGCGCTTCCCGATGCGGGGATCGACGGGAGCGTGCGGGCCGATTGGCAGCGGCTCATCGACGCCGCGCTGCCCAGCGCCGGGCGGCATCCCTCGGAATCGAACCGCCCCCATGTGACCCTCGCGGTGCGGGACGGCCTGTCGACGGATGCCGCGAGCGAGCTCGCACGCCTCGGCAGCGCGCTGCCGCTGGAGTGCCGGCTCGGTGGCGCGGTGGTCTTCGCGGCGGGGGAGAGGTTCGTCCTGGCCCGGCCCCTCATCATGACCGCCGCGCTGCTGAGGTTCCACACCCGCATCGTCGATCTCATCGGACCGCCGCCGGCGCGCTACGCCGTCACGGCAACCGACCGATGGACACCGCACATCACCCTGGCGCGCCGGATGACGGGGGAGCAGGTCGGACGGGCGCTCGCCGTCGTCGGCGCGGCCGCTGTCGACGGTGAACTGACGGGTCTCCGCCTGTGGGATGCCGAGGCCAAGGTCGTCACACCACTGGGGTGATCGCCCCGCTCATGGCGAGCGAGCGGTCAGTCGCTGAGGGCGAGGGCCCGGAAGGGTTCACGCGGACGCGTCGCGACGATCCGGGGCGCTTCCGCTGCGCGCCGCTGCATCGTGCGGCGGTACAGCTCGTCGATGAGGTCGGTCGCGAGGTTCACGAGTGATCGGATCTCGCGCTCGTCGCGGTCGACCCAGGCGCATCGCGGCTCGTCGTCGATAGGAACGAAGTCGTCGTGCTGCTCCCACACCACGAGGGTGCGCTCGGCGCCGAGGACGTGCTGCTGCCACCACACCTGACGCAGGTAGGTGCGGGGGATCGAGCGCCAGCTCTTATTCGTGGTCTTGATCTCGGCGAGGGTCACGCGACCGTCGGCGTCGACCATCACGCCGTCCGGAGTGGCGAGGTGACGCTTCTCGACCACGGCGTGGAAGAGTGCGGACGAGGGCTGGATGCCGTGCGTCGCGGCGACCCAGGCGGCGATCTCCGGCTCGCGGCGACGGCCATGGTCGGTGTACGCGTTGCCCGAGAACCCCGAGCCCATGAGCTTGGCATCGGCGGCGCGCGCGATCGCCTTCGGGCTCGTCAACGCCGCGACATCCGTGGCCGTGATGCCTCGCGAGCGAGCCCGGATCCACGCCACACGGTCGCGCGAGTCCGCGACGATGCGACCGGCGAGTTCGGGTGACACGCCCTCGACCTTAACCCGGGTCGCCCTCACTCCCGGCCTTGCTCCCGGCGTGCCCCGCGCCGCGGCGCGCCGCGCGCGGAGCTCGAGTGCACGGCATCTCGCCCGGTGCACGGTCTCGGTGCAAGGCTGCCTCGTTCGCTCGGCGGCAAGCCGTGCACTCGGCGGCACTCCTCACGCTCGGGCGTGGATGCCGAAATCCCGGAGGCGGGCGGCGAGAGCGGCAGGGGACGTGACGTGGCGGGCTTCCCAGCGAACCAGGCGGCGTCCGGTCGTGCCCCGGATCCAGTCTTCGCGGCGCTTCTCGTCGAGGGCGATCTGTTCAGCGGGGCGGCCAGCGCGAAGATCCGTGTCGAGATACGTGCCGGCTCCGTCGCACTCGCCCCACGCTTCGGCGTCGTCGAGGCCGAAGTCGACGCGGTACCAGCCCGAGCCGCGCGGACCGGCGATGGGCACCTGGATACGGATCGAGCGGAAGCCGAGCTGGTGCAACCGGAACCGGCTGACGCTCTCGAGTGTCGACTCCGCCCGGCCATCGGCGAAGCCGGTCACCCACCGGGCTCGCCGGATGCCTCGTGCCGCCCCCGCTCGGGCGATCCGAGCGGCCATCGCGTTCCGCCAGTCGTCGGGGTCACCTCCCGTGCGATCGAACCAGATGCGATCCGCTCGGTCGGCCATCACGAGCGCCGCTTCGGGAGTCATCGTGCGCGCGACGTCGAAGATCGTGCGGGCGAGGGAGGTGCAGCGGATGCCGTTCACCTCGACGATGTCATGCGCATCGAGAGGCGTGCAGTGGCGGAATGCATCGGGGCCGCTGGAGACCCGGGCGCCCGGGTCCGTCGTGAGGTGGACGCGGGCCGGTCGGACGCGATAGAGGTCGAGGCCGTGCAGGACCCCGGCGGACTCGTGTGACACGACGGCTTCGCCGCGCACGTCATGGGCCACCGAGATCACGTGGAGCAGATGCGCGTCTTCGGCGTAGAGCTCGTCGAACGCGGGGCGGTCGACGTACCAGCCGCGTCGCACGTGAACCCGGATGCCGTCGCGGACGGAACGGGCGATCGAGCGTTCGCTCTCGCCTGCCTCGAGCAGGTCGCGACGGCGGTGGAGCAATGCCCGCACCTCATCCGGTCCTCGTCGTCTGCGCATCCCGCCCATGCTCACCCCCCACCCCCCATCACCCCCATTCCCCCCACCCATGTGTGGACACCCCCACCCCACCCCCACATGTGCAGAACTCGCCGCCGGCGCCGAGCGAACGAGCTCGCGTCGAGTGCACGGGCACCCTGCGTAGCGGTGCCGTGCAGTGGGCGGGATGCCGTGCACTCGGCGCTGGGGGTGGGGGATTTGGGGGATGGGGGGATGGGGGGGTACGCTGGGCTCAAGCCAAAGACCGCTGGTCATCGCTGAGCGCGCAAGCGCACACGTGATCGAAGCTCTGCACTGCAGGGGCCCGCGCAGGTGACACTGAACTTCTCCTTCGGGAACCGAGCTCCGTGCCTCTGCGCCGGAGCTTTTGTCATGTCCGGGGCTGGTCGAGGCCGGCGCTCCGCCACCGCGGGGCGTCAGGCACACATCAAGGAGTGACCATGGTGCAGAAGGACGCATCGGTCGCCGAGCTCACGAAGTCATTCGAGGACTCGACTGCCGTTCTGCTGACCGAGTACCGCGGTCTGACGGTGGCCCAGCTCAAGCAGCTGCGCAACAGCATCCGTCAGGACGCGAACTACGCCGTGGTGAAGAACACGCTGACCAAGATCGCCGCGAACAACGCGGGGATCACGTCGCTCGACGAGGACCTCAAGGGTCCCTCGGCCGTGGCGTTCGTGCACGGCGACTTCGTCGCCACCGCCAAGGCTCTGCGTGACTTCGCCAAGGCCAACCCGCTCCTCGTCATCAAGGGCGGCATCTTCGAGGGCAACGCCCTCTCCGCCGACGAGGTCAACAAGTACGCCTCGCTCGAGAGCCGCGAGGTTCTGCTGGCCAAGGCCGCGGGCATGATGAAGGCGACGATGGGCAAGGCTGCTGCCACCATCGACGCGCTTCGCGAAAAGCTGGAGACCGCCGACGCCGCGTGAGCGACAGGCGAGCTCTTACACCAACCCCATCTATCTAGGAGATACATCATGGCGAAGCTTTCCACCGAGGAGCTGCTCGAGCAGTTCGCCGGCCTGACCCTCGTCGAGCTCAGCGAGTTCGTGAAGGCGTTCGAGGAGAAGTTCGACGTCACCGCTGCTGCCCCCGTCGCCGTCGCCGGCGCCGCTGGTGGCGCTGGTGCCGCTGAGGCCGAGGAGGAGAAGGACTCGTTCGACGTCATCCTCGAGGCTGCCGGCGACAAGAAGATCCAGGTCATCAAGACGGTCCGCGAGCTCACCTCGCTGGGCCTGGGCGAGGCCAAGGCTGTCGTCGACGGTGCTCCCAAGGCCGTCCTCGAGGGCGCGAACAAGGAGACCGCCGAGAAGGCGAAGGCCGCTCTCGAAGAGGCCGGCGCGACGGTCACCCTCAAGTAATTCCCCGCTCTCACTCGAGAGCAGCACGACGGCCCCGGATGCTGCATCCGGGGCCGTCGTCGTGCGTTCGGGTTCAGTCGCGGCGGGAGAGGGTCGAGTCGCGGACGGCGACCGAGCTGTGGCCGGGTGCGCCGGCCGTCGTCCCCCGCACCACCATGCGGGGTTTGATCCGCATGGTCACGGTGTCGGCCTCGGGGTCTTCGATGTGGCGCAGAAGCAGCTCGACGGCCGCCCGGCCCTGTTCGTGGGGGATCTGTCGCAGCGTCGTCAGCGCGAACATCTCGGCGTTGACGTGGTCGTCGATGCCGACGACGCTCAGCGCGGAGGGCACCAGGATGCCGAGCCGGCGGGCCGCGATGATCGCTCCGATCGCGACGTCGTCGCAGGCGGCGACGATGCCCGTCGGCCGGGATGCCGCGTCGCTCAGCAGGTCGACGGCGGCGGCGTATCCCGCCGGCATCGAGAGCTCCGCGGGCGCGCGGCAGATCTCCGCCGAGAGTCCGGCTCGGTGCATCTCGGACTCGTAGCCGGCGTAACGCTCGGACTCGACATGCGGCCAATGCGTGGCGTCGGTGCCGCCCAGGAACGCGATGCGGCGATGCCCGAGCTCGACGAGGTGCGCGGTCGCGAGGGCGGTGGCGTGGGCGTCGTCAAGGGTGACGAGGCTCGTATCGCCTTCAGTGCCGATGATGCTCACCACCGGTTTGCCGAGCGCCAGCAGTGCGTCGAGCTCGCTCTCGGCAGGTTCCAGGCCCACGGCGATGACTCCGTCGAAGCGCCGACGGGCCAGGAAGTCCTCGAACACCCGCCGCCGGGTCTCGGTTCCCGGCCGTGCGTCGTAGAGGGTGAGGTCGAGGCCGTGTTCGAGCAGCGCTGCCTGAATTCCTTCCAGGACCTCGCCGAAGAACCATCGGCTCACGTGGGGCATCACGACACCCACCGTCTGGGTGCGGCCCGTAGCGAGGCTCATGGCCGAGGAATGGGCGACGTACGACAGCTCCTGCGCTGCGGCGGTCACCCGCCGTCGGGTCTCGTCCGACACGTAACCGCGACCGGAGAGGGCCCGGCTCGCCGTCGCCTTGGACACCCCTGCTCGGGTCGCGACGTCGGCGATGGTGCTCATGGGACCTCCTCGTCCGTTCGGGGAGACCTGCCGGGGGACTCCCACCAGAGCGTAGCGGTTTCGGGCGCGAGCGGGAACCGGTTCCATGCCCAAGCTGTGTGAGCGCTCCCATGGCAAAGACCACTATCACAGACGATGGTTGCCATTCCGTGATATTCCGCTGGTTGTGTCGGACTCTGCGGAACAGTAGGTTGTCCTGGAATCGGTTCCCCAATGGATGCGGACAAGGCTCCTCTGGGCGGACGATGATCCCGATAGAGGAGAAGTACATGGCATTGTCACAGCGATACCGTCTTCTTGCCCCCGTCGCCCTGATGGGTGCGGCAGCACTGGTGCTGGCTGGGTGCGCTGAAGGCGGCACCGACGGCGGCGGCGAGAGCAGCGGCGACGCGAAGACGACCGTCCGGATCTCGGGCGGCATCACCGGTGGTGAGGCTGACGCGCTCAACGAATCGTTCGCGCAGTTCACCGAGGACACCGGCATCAAGGTGGAGTACACCGGCGACAAGTCGTTCGAGGGCAACATCGTCACCAAGGTGACCGGTGGCGACGCCCCCGACATCGCGATCGTCCCGCAGCCCGGCCTGCTGAAGACGCTCGTCGAGACCGGCAAGGTGCTGCCCGCAACCGAGGCCGTCGAGAGTGCGGTCGACGAGAACTGGTCGCCTGACTGGAAGCAGTACGGCACCTTCGACGACACGTTCTACGCCGCGCCGATGCTCGCGAACCTGAAGGGCTACGTCTGGTACTCGCCCAAGCAGTTCGCGGAGTGGGGTGTCGAGGTGCCCAAGACGTGGGACGAGATGATCGCCCTGACCGACAAGATCGTCCAGACGACCGGTGGTCCCGCATGGTGCGCCGGCTTCGCCTCCGACGCCGCATCCGGCTGGCCGGGCACTGACTGGATCGAGGACCTGGTCCTCCGCCAGTCCGGCCCCGACGTCTACGACCAGTGGGTCGCCGGTGACGTGAAGTTCACCGACCCGCAGATCAAGTCGGCGTTCGACGCGGTGGGAGAGATCCTGCTCAACCCCGAGTACGTCAACGCGGGCTACGGCGACGTCAAGAGCATCAACTCGACCGCGTTCGGCGACGTCGCCGCGGCTGTCGCGAGCGGCGACTGCGCCCTCACGCACCAGGCCTCGTTCCTGTCGGCGAACTTCCTCGACGTGCAGACCGCCGACGGCGCAACCCCCGAGGTCGCCCCCGACGGTGACGTCTACGCGTTCCTGACCCCGGGTTACACCGAGGGCGAGCTCCAGGTCGAGGGCGGCGGCGAGTTCGTCGCGGCCTTCTCCGACGACGAGTCGACGCAGAAGGTGCTCGAGTTCATGGCATCGCCCGAGTTCGCCGACGCCCGCGTCAAGCTCGGCGGCGTGATCTCGGCGAACAAGAACGCCGACCCCTCCCTCGCCTCGAGCGAGTTCCTCCAGGAAGCGATGACGACCCTGCAGGACGAGACCACGGTCTTCCGCTTCGACGCATCCGACCTGATGCCGTCGACGGTGGGCTCGGGCTCGTTCTGGAAGGGCATGGTCGACTGGATCGACGGCAAGGACACCGAGACCGTCCTGTCCGACATCCAGGCCGGTTACGAGAACTGATCGTCGCCTGACGACCGATTGAGCCGAGCGGGGTCGGGCTGCACAAGCCCGGCCCCGCTCCTCCCGTCCGTACCGCCCGGGTACGCCGCTGTACTCAGAAGGGGATCCACATGTCGCAGACGACCGTCGACAGACCCGTCGACACCGAACCTCCCGTCACCACCCACGCCACAGATCCGAAGGGGAGGTCGATCACCCGGATCGTCGTCGCCGTCGGCTTCGCCCTGATCGTCGCCATCCTGCTGCTCCTGATCTTCACCGGATCGAGCGAGGAATCATCCCGCATCACGATCGGGTTCTCACTCAACAGCTTCTTCCTCTGGCTGGGCGCGATGAACCCGCTCATCCAGATCCCCGTCATCCTGGCCGTGTTCGGGCTGGTCGTGGGCATCATCCTGGTGCTCATCGAGTACGCACCGAGGCCGGGCCGCGGCTACTTCATCATGCGACTCGTCGCGTGCCTGGTCATCCCGGTGCTCGCGTTCCTGCTGCTGCGCCCCTACGCCAACGCGGTCCTGTACGTCGTCGCGATCGCGCTGCTCGTGGGTGCCCTGCTCTTCTTCGCCGACTTCCGTTCGCGTCAGGGCGCGGGCTACCTGTTCCAGCTCATCCTCTTCATGGCCCCCGCCAGCATCATGCTGGCTCTCGGGCTCATCTACCCGGCCATCGCCACGATCTTCAAGTCGTTCTACGACAAGTCCGGTGAGCAGTTCGTGGGACTGGAGAACTACTTCTGGGTGTTCACCAACCCGACGGGCACGGCCTCAGTCGTCAACACGATCCTCTGGGCGCTCCTCGCTCCCACGATCTCGGTCGCCATCGGCCTGGCGTACGCGGTGTTCATCGATCGCGCCCGCGGTGAGAAGGTCCTGAAGGTCCTGGTGTTCATGCCGGTCGCGATCTCGTTCGTCGGCGCCGGCATCATCTGGAAGTTCATGTACGACGCCCGTCAGGGGGAGCAGGTCGGTCTGCTCAACGCGATCGTCACGGCGTTCGGCGGCGATCCGATCCAGTGGCTCGCCATCAAGCCGGTGATCAACACGCTCATGCTGCTGGTGGTCTTCATCTGGACGCAGACCGGCTTCGCCATGGTGATCCTCTCGGCCGCGATCAAGGCCGTCCCGACCGAGCAGCTCGAAGCGGCGCAGCTGGACGGCACGAACGCCTGGCAGCGTTTCCGCAACGTCACCGTCCCCGGCATCCGGTCGTCGCTGATCGTCGTACTCACGACCATCACGATCGCGTCGTTGAAGGTGTACGACATCGTGGCCGTCATGACCGGCGGTCGCGACGAGACGACCGTGCTCGGCTTCGAGATGGTCAACCAGCAGCAGCGGTTCCAGAGCTACGGGCACTCGTCCGCGCTCGCCGTCGTGCTGTTCCTGTTCGTCCTGCCGCTGATCATCTACAACGCCCGATCGATGGCCAAGCAGAGGGAGATCCGCTGATGACCGTTGCAGCCCCGGCCGCGCCCGTCGACACCCGCACCAAGCGCCAGGTGGCGCGCGACACCCGTCGCAACGAGGCGATCGCCCACAAGAAGCTGACGTCGAAGGGCGCGACCATCGCGGCCGTCATCATCGCCATCTTCTGGACGATCCCGACCTTCGGCCTGTTCGTGACGTCGTTCCGACCCGGCGCGGACACGCAGTCCACCGGATGGTGGACGGTCTTCGCCAACCCGGAGTTCACCCTCGACAACTACGCCGAGGCACTGACCGCCGGAGGGACGTCGACGACGCTCGCCTCGGCGTTCATCAACTCGCTCGCGATCACCATCCCCGCGACGGTGTTCCCGATCGTGATGGCCTCCCTCGCCGCCTACGCGTTCGCGTGGATCGACTTCAAGGGCCGTAGCGCGCTCTTCGTCTTCGTGTTCGCGCTGCAGATCGTGCCCCTGCAGATGGCTCTCGTGCCGCTGCTCAGCCTCTTCTCGGAGGGGCTCACGATCAACGACGTGCCCATCTTCCCCGGCTTCGGCCTCAACGAGGTGCAGTACAGCTTCGCCCGCGTCTGGATCGCCCACGCCATCTTCGCGCTGCCGTTGGCGACGTTCATGCTGCACAACTTCATCGCCGAGATCCCGGGCGAGATCATCGAGGCCGCGCGGGTCGACGGTGCCGGCCACGGACAGGTCTTCTTCCGCATCATCGTTCCGCTGGCCGCTCCCGCGATCGCCTCGTTCGCGATCTTCCAGTTCCTGTGGGTGTGGAACGACCTGCTCGTCGCGACGATCTTCGCGTCGCCGGGTGCCCTGCCCATCACGCAGGCGCTGAACTCGCTGTCGGGCACGTGGGGCAACCGGTGGTTCCTGCAGTCGGCGGGAACCTTCATCTCGATCATCGTGCCGCTGATCGTGTTCTTCGCCCTGCAGCGCTTCTTCGTGCGCGGCCTGCTGGCCGGAGCCACGAAGGGCTGACCGAGAAGATCGGATGCCGCTGGGGTGCGGGGGCTGTCAGCCTCCGCACCCCAGTCGTTGCTGGATCGATCGCATCAGGTCGATCTCGGCACTCTGCGTCTCGATGACGCCACCGGCGACCTGGACGGCCCGAGGATCGCTGCCGAGATCGACGAGGGCCTGCGCCATGGGAATGGCGCCCTGGTGGTGACGGATCATGAGGTCGAGGAACGTGCAGTCAGCGGCGACGCCGGTCTCGGCGTCGAGCTGAGCGAGCTGCGCGGGCGTGGCCATGCCCATCTCGGCGCGGAGCTCTTCGTCGCTCGGCTGGGCGGACGCGGTGCCGTGGTCGTGGGCGGGGTGCCCGACCATCCACTGCATGAGAGGAGCGGTCGAGCCCTGCGGCAGGCCCCATTGGACGAGCCAGTCGTAGAACTCGCCGCGCTGACCGGCCTGCGCGGTGGCGATGTCGAACGCGAGCGTGCGGATGCCCTCGTCCTCGGTCTTGCGGTAGATCGTCATCGCCATCTCGATCGCCTGCGTGTGATGCACCTGCATGTCGCGGGCGAATCCGGCCTCGGGGGAGGAATCGCCGGGGACCGCGGGCGAGGTGCCGAAGGCCGAGAACCGCCCCACCGCGAAGGCCGCGCCCGCGACGGCGAGGACGATCAGGAGCACTGCCCACCAGCGCATGCCGGGTGGCGGCGGGACGGATGCCTGCGGCCCCGTGCCCACCGCGACGTCGTCGGTCACGCCTTGCCGGGCCCGTCGATCGCACCCGAGCAGATCGCGTTCGGCTCGGGGACGTTCTGGCTGCGCCAGTACTCGGTGAAGAAGTCGCGGATGCGCTCGTCGTCGGCCGAGTCGACCTTCAGCTGGGCGTTCCATGCGCTCACGGCGATGGGGGTGTCCATGTCGGGGTACGGCGTCAGCAGCGCATAGGTGCTCGGCATGTAGCCCTCGAGGGTCTCGATGTCGGCATCGGACACCTGCGCCGGGTCGTAGGTGATCCAGACCGCACCGTGCTCGAGGGAGTGGACGGCGTTCTCGTTCGCCTGCGGCTCGGTGTAGACGCCGCAGTTGAGCCAGTACGGGTTGTGCTCGCCTCCCGTGGGCGGGGTCTGCGGGTACTCGACGGTGCCTTCGACGTGCGTCGTGATGTTCTGGAACGTCTCGACGCCGGGGATCTCGCGACCGGTGCTGTTGCCGGCCTCGTACGTGACGGGCCGGGGCGCGAGGACGACGGAGGCTGCGATGAGTCCCACCACGGCGACTGCGGCGGTCGAGCCGACGACCCACCAGGTCAGCTTGCTGCGGCGTCGCTTCGCCAGCTGCTTCTGATACTCGGCGAGCTTGGCCTGCTTCTGCTGCTCGCGCTGCTGCTTGACGGTGAGGTTGATCTGGGCCTGGGCGGCAGGATTGCCGCTCGTTCGCTTGTCGGCGGACGGAGTCATTGCTGTGACCTCGGTTCGGGGGCAAGAGGATGGGCGCGCGTGCGGCGCGTGGCCAGCCTATGCGCGTGAATGGTGAATCGGCTGAGAGGCGCGAACATCGTGAAGTCGCGCCGGGTTACGATAGAAGGTCGCTCGAAAACGCTGCTGCCACGAAACGAAGAAGACGTGCCCGAAACTCCTCCCCATCATTCATCCTCCACCACCGGGGCGATCCGCACGCTGGGCTCGAACCCCGCGACGGCGCCCATCATGCTCCACCCGGGTGATGCGATCCCGACCTCGCGCCGCGTCGTCTACATCATCCTGCTCGGCGCCCTCACCGCACTCGGCCCCTTCACGATCGATCTGTACCTGCCGGCCTTCCCCGCATTGGAGGCCGACTTCCAGACGACGGCCGCGGCGATCCAGCTGACCCTCACCGGGACCATGGTCGGCTTCGCGCTCGGACAGCTCATCGTCGGGCCGCTCAGCGACAAGCTCGGGCGCAGGATTCCGTTGCTGTGCGTGACCGCGTTGCATGTGCTGTCGAGCACGGCCGCTGCCATCGCCCCGACCCTCGAGCTGCTGAGCGCCGCCCGGGTCTTCATGGGCATCGGCGCAGCCGCGGGCGGCGTCGTCGCCATGGCGATCGTGCGCGACCTCTTCGGCGGACGCCGGCTCGTGGTGATGCTCAGCCGCCTGGCGCTCGTCTCCGGTGTCGCCCCGGTGGCCGCCCCGCTCGTCGGCTCGGGCCTGCTCACGGTCATGCCCTGGCGGGGCATCTTCGTCGTCCTCGCCGCCTACGGCGCAGTGATGCTGATCGCCTCTCTCTTCCTCGTGCCCGAGACCCTGCCCAAGGCGCGGCGCCGCGACAACGGTTCGGCGACCGTGTGGCAGCGCTATCGCAGCGTCCTGAGCGACCGCATCTTCATCGGCGTGCTCATCATCGGCGGCATGACGTTCAGCGGACTGTTCTCCTACCTGTCGTCGTCGTCGTTCCTCTTCCAGCAGACGTACGGCTTCGACCCGCAGCAGTACGGCATCCTCTTCGCCGTCAACTCGCTCGGCGTCGTCCTGGGCGTGCAGACGGCGTCGCGCCTCGCGGCCCGATTCGGTCCGCAGTGGGTCATGGCGGTCTCGACCGCCGTGCTCGTCGTCGCCGGGGCCGCGATCATCGTCACCGACCAGCTGGGTCTGGGGCTGTGGGGCACGATCGTGCCGCTGTTCTTCTTCATCACGGCATGCGGCTTCACCTTCCCCTGCGTGCAGGTGCTCGCCCTCGATCGTCACGGACGCGCGGCCGGCACCGCGGCCTCCCTCATCGGTGCCGTCAACTTCGGCGTCGCGGGCTTCATCTCGCCGCTCGCCGCGTGGATCTCGGGCGGCTCGGGCATCACGGCCACGACGATGGCCTCGGTGATGGCCGGGTGCGCCGTGGTGGCGGTGCTCTCGCTGTGGCTCGTCGTGCGTCCGCGCAGCGTCCCTCAGCTCTCTCCCTGATCGCCGCGTCCAGCGCAAGGGGCGACGTCCAATCGGCCATCGTCGACACAATGGACCGATGAACGCCGCCCCTGCCACCGATCCCCGCCGGCTCTGGCCGCGTCGAGCCATCCTGGGAGCCGTCCTCATTGTGGCCGGCGCGCTGCTGGGGTGGTGGCTGTTCACGCAGCTCGGCCAGCCTTTCGCCATCGACCGGTGGTGGAACGAGACGCTGCCCGCCGACCCGGGCGCCGTCGGCCTCGTGTTCGGGCTCGTGATGAACCGGATTGGCGGCACGTGGGTCGGGGTCTTCGCGATCCCGATCGCGGTGGCCGTGGTGCTGATCGTGCTGCGTCGGCCCTGGGCCGCTGGCTACTTCATCGTGGCGTCGGCGGTGAGCGCGCTCATCGTGCAGCTGATCAAGAACCTCGTCGACCGGGCCCGGCCCGAAGACATCCTGGTGACGACCGACGCGGGGTCATACCCGTCGGGGCATACGGCCAACGCGGCCACGATCGCGGTGGTGGCCGTCATCCTCTTCCCTCGCATTTGGGTCGCGCTCATCGGAATCGCCTGGACTCTGCTCATGGCGCTCAGCCGCACGGTCGTGCACGCGCACTGGCTCTCCGACACGGTCGGGGGGATGCTGCTGGGGGCCGGGGTCGCGCTCGTGATCGCCGCGATGTTCACCGAACAGCTGGAACGGGAACGCCGTGCCGTGGGGGAGCGTCGGGGCTAGGCTCGCCCCCATGAGCGTCTCGCCCGATGGCCCGGCCGTTCCCTCCGACGACGCGGTGGCCGCTGCAGACCTTGCCCGGCTGCGTGCGGAGGCGGATGCCGCCGAGGCGGCTCTCGTCGCCGCCCGCGCGCGGGCCGCTCTGGCGGCCGCCGAAGCGGAGGCGGCCCGGGCAGCGGCATCGCTCCCGCCCGGCGCGGCGGCCGCCGCGCCCTCGGCCGCCGGCGCCGAGCCTGCGGTGATCGGGGGAGCGGTGGGCCCGCTCGAGGCGCCGGAGGTCGACGCGATTCGACAGGGCTACGCGTTCGAGGGGCCGGCGCTCGAGCTCGGAGCGCTTCTGAACGGCGAGCCGCAACGCGATGCGCCCGTTCGCATCCCCCTCGCGATGACGAACCGTCACGGCCTCGTCGCCGGCGCGACCGGTACAGGCAAGACCCGCACCCTCCAGGTTCTCGTGGAGCAGCTGGCGGCCAACGGCGTGCCCGTGTTCGCCGCCGACATCAAGGGCGATCTCTCGGGGCTGGCCTCACCGGGCGAGGCCGACGAGAAGCTCGTCTCACGGACCCGCGCGATCGGCCAGGACTGGTCGCCACGCTCGTTCGCGGCGGAGTTCCTCGCTCTCGGCGACCGAGGAACGGGGACACCCGTTCGCGCCACGGTGTCGGGCTTCGGTCCCCTGCTGCTGAGCCGCGTGCTCGGATTGAACGCCACGCAGGAGTCGAGTCTCGGCCTCGTCTTCCACTACGCCGACGCGAACGGCCTCGCCCTCGTCGATCTCTCCGACCTCCGAGCGGTGCTGACCTACCTCACCAGCGACGACGGCAAGCCCGAGCTCGCCGAACTCGGCGGGCTCTCGAAGGCCACGGCCGGCGTCATCCTGCGCGAGCTCATCACCTTCGCCGACGCCGGGGCGGACGTCTTCTTCGGCGAACCGGAGTTCGATGTCCCCGACCTCATGCGCACGACCGACACCGGCGAGGGCGTCGTCACCCTGCTCGAGGTGCCCGGGGTCGCCGACCAGCCGGTGCTCTATTCGACGTTCCTCATGTACCTGTTGGCGGAGCTGTTCGAGGTGCTGCCCGAGGTGGGTGACCGCGACAAGCCCGAGCTCGTGTTCTTCTTCGACGAGGCGCATCTGCTGTTCCGCGACGCCTCGAAGGACTTCCTGTCCGCCGTGGTCCAGACGGTCCGGCTGATCCGATCGAAGGGTGTCGGCGTCTTCTTCGTCACGCAGACGCCCAAGGATGTGCCATCGGATGTGCTGGCACAGCTCGGCTCGCGCGTGCAGCACGCGCTGCGCGCCTTCACCCCCGACGACGCCAAAGCGCTGCGGGCGAGCGTCGGCACCTACCCGCGATCGGGCTACGACCTCGAGCGGGTGTTGCAGGAGCTCGGAACCGGCGAGGCCGTCGTGACCGTGATGAACGAGAGGGGCGCGCCGACTCCCGTCGCGTGGACCCGGCTGCGCGCGCCGCAGGCCCTGATGTCGCCCGCCGCCCCTGCGGACATCGAGGCCCGGGTGGCGGCATCCGAGATCCGGCCGCGCTACGCCGAGGCGATCGATCGCGAATCGGCACGCGAGATCCTGACCGCTCGCATGAACGCCGCGCAGGCGGCCCTCGATGCGGCCGAGGCGGAGGCCGCGCGCCGCAAGGCCGAGCAGGACGCCGCGAAGCTGCGGGCGAAGGCGGATGCCGCCTACGCCAAGCAGCTCGCCGCCATCCGCAAGCAGGCGGCGGCCGACGAGGCGAAGGAGCGACGCGACCACGACCGGATGCTGCGGAGCATGACCTCCAACACGCGCTCGCGCACGAAGACGCCGGCAGAGCAGATCCTCGGCTCTCGTGCCGCGCGGGAAGTGCTCACCGGCGTCATCCGGGGCATCTTCGGCACCGGACGGCGCTGAAGCGCGAGAGGGACAGCGCCTCAGGACCGGAGGATGTCGAGCGGCATCGTCGAGGTGTCGATACGCGGGTCGTCGTCTTGCCCCGCGACGAGAGCCTCGGCCTCGGCGACGGTCTCGACCGTCGGCACCGAGCCGAGCAGGGGACGCTGCGCGGTCTCGCGCATCGCGAACAGCGCGACGGCCGCCAGCGCCGAGAAGAACATGATGTAGAACGCGGGCATGTAGGTGTTGCCGGTCCACTCGATGAGCGCCTGACTGAACAGCGGCGTCGTGCCGCCGAAGAGCGACACCGCGAGGTTGTACGCGATGCCCATGGCGCCGAAGCGGGTCGCGGTCGGGAACAGCGCCGGCAGGGCACTCGCCGAGATCGCGACGAACAGCGCGACCGGCACGGCGATGATGCCCAGGGCCACGAAGACGGCCCACAGCTCGCCGATCTGCATGATCGCGAACGCCGGGATGGTCAGCACGAGTGATGCGCCGATCGCGAAGGCGTAGACGCGCCGGCGGCCGAACCGGTCGCTGAGCCGACCGACGAACGGCAGGGTCGCCGACATCACGACCAGCACCGGAACGGTCGCCACCGCGGCCGAGAGGTTCGAGAGACCGACCTCCTTCTCGAGGTAGGTCGGCATGTAGCTGGTCAATGCGTACCCTGCGGTGTTGGTCGCGGCGACGATGGCCACGGCGACGAGGATCGTCCGCCAGTGGTGGCGCAGGATGCCGCCGATGCCGTGGCGGGCCATCGGGTCGTCCTTGCGGGGCGGCGCGGCCGATTCCGACTCCTGCTCGAACGCGGGGGTCTCGGGGATGCGCAGCCGGAACCAGATGGCGACGATGCCCAGGGGGATGGCGACGAGGAACGGGATGCGCCAGCCGCCGTCGACCATCGCGTCCGGCCCCCAGAGGCCCTGGGTGATGAGGGTGGTCACCGCGACGACCGTGGCACCGGCTGCGAAGCCGACGTACGAGCCGACGTCGAGCCACGATGCCCAGAAGCCGCGCGAGCGGTCGGGGGAGAACTCGGTGACGTAGGTCGAGGCCCCCGCGTACTCGCCACCGGTCGAGAAGCCCTGCACCATCTTCAGCACATACAGGGGCACGACCGCCCAGATGCCGATCTGCGCGGATGTGGGGAGCAGACCGATGAGTGCCGTCGCGGTCGCCATCATCGCCATCGTGAGGAACAGGACCTTCTGACGCCCGATCCGGTCGCCGAGAGGTCCGAGCACGATGCCACCGAGGGGCCGCACGAGGAACGAGACGGCGAATCCGAGCAGCGTCACGAGAAGCCCCCAGGGGTCGGGGATGTCCTCGGCGAACACGACGGTCAGGGTCACGGCGAGGTAGCCGTAGATGCCGAAGTCGAACCACTCCATGAAGTTCCCGACCACGGTCCCCGAGATCGCGGTGCGGACCTTCTTGCGTTCGACGACGATGACGTCATCGACCTCGAGACGTCGGCGGGCAGGCCGCTTCGTGCGCGTGCGTGACATATTCGGTTCTCCTCCGGCAGCGCCGCCGGGCTCGGGTCGCCAGACGACTGTCCTTCGCTCACGGGAGCGTAGCCCCGCGGCAGGGGGCCCACGCAAGCTCGCGGTCCGACGTTGCGATCGGGCGGGCGCTCGCCTATCGTGCGCGCGGGGCGCCGCTGGTGTCATCACCGACCGATCGACCGAGGCGTGTCAAGTCATGTCGGTCGATGCTCGGCGGCGCCTACCGTCTGATCATGACCGAGCTGACCGCACCCACCGGACACGAGCCCGAGCTGCGAGCGCAGCCTCGATCGGACGGATCCGCCCCCCGAGCCCTCGTCCTCGGCGCCACCGGCTACATCGGCGGGCGCTTGGTGCCGCGCCTCGTCGCGGCCGGATACCGTGTGCGCGTGCTGGCACGCACCCCCGAACGCGTCGCGAGCTTTCCGTGGGGAGACGCCGTCGAGATCGTCGGAGGCTCGGCCGACGACGCGGAGGCCGTCGCCGAAGCCGTCGACGACGTGGATGTCGTGTACTACCTCATCCATTCGATGGGAGCGGGTGCCGGATTCGAGGAAGCCGACGAGCGGGCGGCCCGCACCGTCGCCGAGGCCGCCGCGGCGGCATCCGTGAAGCGCATCGTCTACCTGGGCGGACTGCACCCCTCCGACGCCGAGCTGTCGCCGCACCTGCGGTCGCGCGTGGAGGTCGGCGAGATCCTGCTGGCGTCGGGGGTGCCCACGCTCGTGCTGCAGGCAGGTGTCGTCATCGGCTCGGGGTCGGCATCGTTCGAGATGGTGCGTCACCTCACCGACGTCCTGCCGTACATGCCGGCGCCGAAGTGGGTGCGAAACCGCATCCAGCCGATCGCGGTCCGCGACGTCCTGCACTACCTCCTCGGCGCGGCTCGCGTCGATCCCGACCTGAACCGTGCCGTCGACATCGGCGGGCCCGATGTCCTGCGCTACGGGCAGATGATGAACGGGTACGCCCTCGAGGCGGGCCTGCGCCAGCGGGCGATCGCAGCCCTGCCGGTGCTGACGCCGGGGCTGGCCTCGCACTGGGTCAACCTGGTGACGCCGGTGCCGCGCGCCATCGCGCGTCCGCTGATCGCGTCGCTCCAGAACGAGTGCGTCATGGACGATCACGACATCGACGCGATCATCCCGCAGCCCGAGGACGGCCTCACGTCGTATCGGACGAGTGTGCGACTGGCGCTCCACCGCATGGACGCCGACGAGGTCGAGACGAGCTGGCAGGACGCCGATGTGCTCGGTGCGCCGAGCGACCCTCTGCCGAGCGACCCCGAGTGGGCGGGCCGGACGGTATTCACGGACGAGCGGTCCGCCGAGACCAGCGCATCGCCCGAGCGGCTGTGGGAGGTCATCGCCGGAATCGGTGGGACGAATGGCTGGTACTCCGCTCGCGCGCTGTGGGAGATCCGCGGCTGGATGGACCGCCTGGTCGGCGGCATCGGTCTCGCACGTGGCCGCCGAAGCCGGGGCAAGGTGCGGGTGGGGGATGCGATCGACTTCTGGCGGGTGGAGGCTGTCGAGGACGGGCGCCTGCTGCGTCTGCGTGCGGAGATGCGCGTGCCCGGCGAGGCCTGGCTCGAGCTCAAGGTCGCCCCGCGCGAGGGGGGTGCCCGGTACGAGCAGCGCGCGATCTTCTTCCCCCGCGGGCTGGCGGGGCGACTGTACTGGCTCGGCGTGCTGCCGTTCCACGGACTGATCTTCACGGCGATGGCCACGCGCATCACCGAGATGGCCGAGGGGAAGGTGGAGGAGGGGCGGATCGCGGTCGAGAGCGCGCACGCCGACGACGACTCCGCCTCATCAGATGCGGGCACTCCTAGGGTGGGGTCATGAGCCGCTTCGCCACCGTCATCACCGTGTCCGACCGATCAGCGCACGGTGAACGCCCGGACACGGCGGGTCCCGTCGCCGTCGAGGCCCTGCGCGGCGCGGGGTGGGAGTGCGGCGACCCGACGGTCGTCGCCGATGGCGTCGCCTCGGTCGCGGAGGCTCTGCGCGCCGCGATCGCCGCGGGTGCGCGCCTCATCGTCACGACGGGCGGCACAGGTGTGGCGCCGCGCGACGAGACGCCCGAAGCCACCGGCGAGGTCATCGAACGCGAGCTGCCGGGCGTGGCCGAAGAGCTGCGCCGACGCGGGGTCGTCGAGACCCCCACGGCCGTCCTGTCGCGCGGGCGTGCGGGGGTGGCCGGTGGGACGCTGATCGTGAACCTGCCGGGGTCGCCCCGGGCCGTGGCATCCGGTATGGATGTGGTGACGGGCATCGCCGGGCATGTCATCGCCCAGCTCGACGGGCACGATCACTGATGGGCGAGATCCGCATCGCCCGCATCACCGCCGAGCCTCTCGATGTGTCGCAGCACCTCGAGGCCGTCGAGTCCGCCGCGGTCGGGGCCGTGACGAGCTTCGTCGGAACCGTGCGCGATCACGACCCGGATGCCGCGGGCACGGTCGCCGCGCTGCACTACGAGGCTCATCCCGACGCCGAGGCGACGCTGCGTGCGATCGCGGACACCGCGCTCGCCGGACGTGACGGTGCGGTCGCGGTCAGCCACCGCGTCGGCGACCTCGGAGTGGGGGATGCGGCGGTCGTCATCGCGGTGGGCACGGCGCACCGGGATGACGCGTTCGAGGTGTGCCGTGGGCTGATCGAGGCGATCAAACGTGAGCTGCCGATCTGGAAGCAGCAGATCGAGGCCGACGGCACGACCGCGTGGAAGGGGATCGGCGGCTGATCGCTGAGCGCCGGCAGTCTCAGCCGCCGGCGAACGGCGGCAGGATGTCGATGGTGACGTCGGGGCCGATCTCGGTGGCGTCGGCGACGCGCGCACCGTCGACCAGCACGGCGCACTTGGGCAGGATCGCTCCCAGCCCCGGACGTTCGCGAGACAGCGCGTCGCGCAGGGCGCCGAGGGTGATCTCGGAGCGGTCCTCGTCGTTCCGTCCGGCGCGCTCGGCCGCGGCGGCGAAGTAGCGCACGCGGGCCATCAGGCGTCCCCGCCGGGACGCCGCCAGTCACCGCTGCGGCCACCGGACTTCGCCGTGATGCGAACGTGCTCGATCGAGGTCGCCTTGTCGATGCCTTTCACCATGTCGACCACGGCGAGGGCTGCGACCGCCACCGAGGTGAGCGCCTCCATCTCGACGCCGGTCCGGTCGGCGGTGCGCGCCGTCGCCTCGATCTCGATGCCCTCGTCGGTGATGTCGAGGTCGACGACGACCCCGTGCACGCCGATCACGTGGGCGAGAGGCAGCAGTTCGGGGGTGCGCTTGGCGGCCTGGATGCCGGCGATGCGAGCCACGGCGAGGACATCGCCCTTCGGCACGGTGCCGTCACGCAGCGCGGCGACGACCTCGGGCGAACAGCGGACGAAGCCGCGAGCGGTCGCCGCGCGGACGGTCGGCTGCTTCGCGGTGACGTCGACCATGCGGGCGTGACCGGCGTCGTCGAGGTGGGTGAAGCTCATGCCCTCATCCTTCCAGCAGCACGACGTCGATGAGGTCGCCGGGCTCTACGGCGACGGTCTCCGCCGGCACGACCGCATACGCCTCGGCGAGGGCGAGGGCGCCCGCGAGGTGCGACCCCGAGCCGCCGGGTGTCGCCGGATGCACGGACCAGCGCACGGGGTCGGAGCGGTCGATGACCGCGGGGAGGTACTGCCGACGGCCCGGCGGCGTACGCCAGGACTCGCCCGCGGGAAGTCGGAGAGCCGGTCGGTACAGGTCGGAGCGGCCCTGCAGGGCGAGGAGGGCGGGGCGTACGAACACCTCGAACGACACCGCCGCGCTCACCGGGTTTCCGGGAAGGCCGAACACGAGCGTCCCCGAGGGCAGGACACCGAACGCCTGCGGCTTGCCCGGCTGCATCGCCACCCGCGAGAAGCGCAGCGCACCGCCGAGCTCGGTCTTGACGACCTCGTAGGCGCCCGCACTCACCCCGCCCGAGGTGATGACGACGTCCGCCCGTGCATCGCCGGTCGTGGCCGCCGCGATCTCGCGGCGGAACGCGGCGCCGCCGTCGTCGACGTGCACGCGGCGGACGACGACGGCCCCCGCCTGACGAGCGAGCGCTTCGAGCAACAGGCCGTTCGACTCGGGGATCTGGCCTCGCATGCGCGGGAGGCCGGGCTCGACGAGCTCGCTGCCGGTCGAGATCACGACGACGCGCGGCGCGTGCGAGACGGTGACCCGGGCGATGTCGGCAGCCGCCAGGGCGGCGAGCTGCCGGGGGCCGAGCACGGCTCCCGCGCCCAGCACGGTGTCTCCCGGACGGATGTCGTCGTGCGCGCGTCGGACGAACACACCCCGCCGTGCGGGGGCGGCGACGACACGCGCGGTCGTCAGCGAATCGTCGAGGCCGCCGGCGGTGTCCTCGAACGGCACGATGGTGTCGGCGTCGGATGGCACGGGGGCACCCGTCATGATGCGCGCGGTCTCGCCGGTGCCCAGACGCGGGTCGTCGGCGGTGCCGGCCGGCAGGTCGGCGACGACCGCCAGATCGACGGGATGCTCGGCCGACGCGGTCGCGACGTCGTCGAAGCGGACCGCGAAGCCGTCCATGGCGGAGTTGTCGAAATCGGGGATGCCTCCCCGTGCGACGGCCGCTTCGCGCAGGACCGATCCGGCGGCGTCCGCGAGCCCGGCCGTGCGGGTCGGCAGCGGTCGCACGGCCGCGAGGACGTCGGCGAGCTGCTCCTCGACCGAGCGCAGCCCGCCGCTCACGATCGCCACCCGGCGAGGCCTCCCGCGAGGACGGAGGCCGTCACGCCCCGGCCGCGGAGGACGTCGGCGGCGCGGCGTGCCCGGATGCCGTGCGCGCACACGACCACGACCCGGTCGGCGTCGACGCGGCTCGGGTCGGCGAGGAGATCGCCGAGGGGGAGCAGCACCGAGCCGGGGAGCACCCCCGTCGCCGTCTCGTGGGGCTCTCGGACATCGAGGACCACCGCCCCGGCGCGCTGCTGGGCGCGGAGCTGATCGAGATCGATCTCGGGCGTCGTCGGCCGCGTCTGCGGGGTGCGGGGCTCAGGCGCCGGGGGCGCCGACGGTGCGCTCGAGGCGGCACGCAGCGGCACCTCGCGTGTGATCCCGGACAGAGCGTCGACCACCACGAGCCGGCCCAGGAGCGGCTCGCCGACACCGGTGATGAGCTTGATGGCCTCCGTCGCGAGCATTCCGCCCACCGTCATGCAGAGCGACCCGAGGACACCGACCTCGGCGCACGTCGGCAGGTCGTCGGCGCTGCCGGCGGGGTAGAGGTCGTCGAGCCCGACCGCCGGCGCTCCTTCCGGCGGCGCCGTCCAGAAGACGGTGACCTGCGCGTGGAACTCCTGGATGACGCCCCAGACGAGCGGCAGTCCAAGCGCCGCGCACGCCGCGGCGACGACGGTGCGGGTCTCGAACGTGTCGGTGCCGTCGATGACGAGGTCGCTCCCGGCCAGCAGGCGTGACGCGTTCTCGGCATCCAGTCGCTCGCGGCGCGGCTCGATCCGGGTCTCGGGTGACAGTGCTGCGGCGGCGCGGAGGGCGGAGGCGACCTTCGGGGTGCCGACGTCGTCGACGCGGTGGATGACCTGCCGCTGGAGGTTGGCGTACTCGACCACGTCGTCGTCGATGACGGTGATCGTCCCGACCCCCGCGGCGGCGAGGGCGAGGATGACGGGAGAGCCGAGGCCGCCGGCACCGACGACGGCGACGTGAGCCGCCGTCAATCGCCGCTGACCTTCGTCGCCCACGCCCGCGAGGACGGTGTGTCTCGCGGTGCGTTCGCGCTCGCGATCCGACAGGACGCCGACGGGAGCGACGAGGGGCGAGAGGATCATGGGTTCAGGCTAGACGCGTGCGGGGGCGCCGGGGGCGGGCGGGGGTGAGAGCGTTCGGTGCATCCGTGGATGCGGTGGATTCCGCCCTCGACCTCCGCAGACGCGGGTATGTTCGGCGCATGACGACGTATCGCATCTCGGAGGCGGCCCGCCTTCTCGGCGTCAGCGACGACACCGTGCGTCGCTGGATCGACCAGGGCATCCTCCCGGTCTCGGGCGAAAGCCCGGCGCGGATTCCCGGCGACGCCCTCGCGGCCCACGCGGTCGAGCTCGCTTCCGCCGCCGAGGACCCGTCCGATCGGCTCTCGAGCGCCCGCAACCGCTTCGTCGGCCTCGTCACACGGGTGCAGATCGACGGCGTGATGGCCCAGGTCGACGTGCAGTCCGGGCCGCACCGCGTCGTGTCGCTCATGTCGGCCGAGGCGGCGCGCGAGCTCGAGCTCGAACCCGGTTCGCTCGCCGTCGCGGTCGTCAAGGCCACCACGGTCGTCGTCGAGACTCCGAAGGACTGAACCGTGCGCGTGCGAACACGACGAACGACGAGCATCGCGGCCCTCGCCGCAGCCGTGCTGCTGCTGGCCGGATGCGCCGCGGGCGGTGGCCCCGGCATCGGGACGGACGCCCCGCCCGGGGTGCCCGAGTCGGCACCCGGCACAGCGGAACCCGATGTCTCGGGCGAGGTCACCGTCTTCGCCGCGGCGTCGCTGAAGACGGGATTCGACGAGCTGGCCACGCAGTTCGAGCAGCGGCATCCCTCGGTCACGATCTCGCCGATCAGCTATGACGGATCGTCGACCCTCGCGACTCAGGTGATCGAGGGGGCGCCGGCCGACGTCTTCGCCTCAGCCGACGAGGCGAACATGCAGAGAGTCGTCGCGGCCGGAGTCTCCGGCTCGCCCGAGGTCTTCGCGATGAACCGGCTCACCCTCGTGGTGCCGTCCGGCAACCCCGGCTCGGTCACGGGTCTGGCAGACCTCGCCGACCCCGATCGCACGGTGGTGCTCTGTGCGGCCGCCGTCCCGTGCGGCGCGGCATCGGCGACGCTTCTCAGCGATGCGGGTGTCGCGGCGAGCGTCGACAGCTACGAGCAGAACGTGACGGCGGTGCTGACGAAGGTCGCCAGCGGGGAAGCCGACGCGGGGCTCGTCTACGTCACGGACGCCGCTCTCACCGGCGACGTCGAGACGGTCGAGGTTCCCGGCGCCGAGCGAGTCGTCAATCGCTACCCGATCGCGGTGCTCGCCGACGCGCAGTCGCCGGGCGCAGCCGCGGAGTTCGTCGCCTACGTGCTGTCCGACGAGGGCCAGGCGGTGCTGCGCCGTCTCGGTTTCGGCGCCCCGTGAGCGGCGCCGAAGCCGGCCGACAGCGGGCGACCGGTCGCCGGACGCCGGGGAATCTGCCGCGCATCCTGCTCGTCCCCGCGGTCGTCGGCCTCGCGCTCCTCGTGGTTCCCCTCGTCGCGCTCGTGGGCCGCCTCGACCCCGCGACGGTGTGGGCCGACGTCACCTCACCCGAGGCCGGCGCAGCCCTCGCGCTGTCGCTGCAGACCGCGCTGACGGCGACGGTGGCGTGCATCGTGCTCGGCGTTCCGCTCGCCCTCACCATCGCCCGGGCGAGCGCTCGGGGCGCGGCGGTGCTTCGCGCCGTGGTGACGGTTCCCCTCGTGCTGCCGCCGATGGTGGGCGGCGTCGCCCTGCTCTTCCTGTTCGGTCGTACCGGCTGGCTGGGCGCCGTGCTCGGCGAAGCCGGCATCCGTATCCCGTTCACGACCGCCGCCGTCGTGATCGCACAGACCTTCGTCGCCCTTCCCTTCCTCGTCCTGGCGCTCGAGGGGGCGCTGCGGGCGACGGGCGTCGGATACGAGCAGACAGCCGCGGCGCTCGGCGCGGGACGGTGGCGGATCCTGTGGCGGGTCACACTGCCGCTCGCCGCCCCCGGGCTGATCGCGGGAACCGTGCTGTGCTTCGCCCGCGCACTCGGCGAGTTCGGCGCCACCGCGCTGTTCGCCGGCAACGCGCCCGGAGTCACGCAGACGATGCCGCTGGCGATCTACACCGCGTTCAACGGCGCCGGGGTGTCGCAGGGCACGGCGGTGGCGCTGTCGCTGCTCCTGCTCATCACGGCGATCGCGGCGCTTCTGCTCGTGCGCGCCTGGCGACCGGGCGGTGCTCGGTGAGCGGGCGGCTCACGGCCCGCGTCCGGGTGCAGCGCCCCGGTCTCACCGTGGCCGCCGAGCTGGTCGCGGAGCCCGGCGAGATCGTCGCCGTCATGGGGCCGAGCGGGGCGGGCAAGTCGACCGTCCTCGAGGCGATCGCGGGTCTCGTGCGGCTCGATGCGGGGTCGATCCGCGTCGACGGCGACGAGGTGGCCAGTCCGCGTCACCGTGTCGCGCCGCAGCGCCGTGGCATCGTGCTGCTGCGTCAGGACCCCGGCCTCTTCCCGCACCTCTCGACACGCGAGAACGTCGCCTTCGGGCTGCGCTCTCGCGGGGCGCCCGCTCGTGGGTCGCGTCTCGTCGCCGACGAATGGCTCGAACGGGTCGGGCTCGCCGGGGTGGGAGGACGGCATCCCCGCGAGCTCTCCGGTGGACAGCAGCAGCGGGTCGCCCTCGCCCGCGCGCTCGCGGCGCGACCCCGCGTCATCCTGCTCGATGAACCGTTCACGGCGCTCGACCCGGCGACGGCCGCCTCGCTCCGCACGATGCTCGGCGAACAGCTGCGGGCCGCGCGGACGACAGCCGTGCTCGTCAGCCACGATGCGCTCGACGCAGCGGTCGTGGCCGATCGGCTGGTCGTGCTCGAGGCGGGTGCCGTGACGCAGAGTGGCTCCGTGCGCGACGTGCTGCGAACTCCCGCGACGGCGTTCGGCGCGGCGATCGCGGGAGTCAACCGCGTCGTCGGAAGCGTGATCGGTCGCGGCGACGGCGCGGTGTGGCGGGCGGGCACCTTGGCGGTGGCTCGGCCTGGTGCGGAACCCGGCCCCGTCGCGGCGCTGTTCCGCCCGGGCGACGTCCGGCTCGAGGGGGTCGTCGCTGCGGGGCACACCACGCTCGGAGCGGCGCCGGAGGGCTCGCGTGTCGTCTGGCATGCGCGGGTGGCGCGGCTCGAACCTACCGTCGGAGGTGTGCGTATGCTCGTCGCCGATCCGTCGCTCGCCGTCGACATCCCTGTCGACCTGGCCGCAGATCTTCGTGCCGGCGCTCACGTCCGGCTCACGCTGCCGAACGCCGCGATCACGTGGGGGAGCCCGGAACCGGAGACGGCGGCAGGGTAACGGGTCGGGCGATGCGGGGTGGCACGATGGGGATATGCCTCACATGCGTGCCGTCCGGCCCGGCGACGACGCCGCGCTGAGCGAGATCTGTCTGCGAACAGCCGATCACGGTTCCGATGCCACCGGACTCTTCGACGACGACGACATCTGGGGAGCGGTCTTCGCGCGGCCCTATGCCGAGCGGCATCCCGACTTCGCCTTCGTCGTGGCCGACGAGGACGATCGGGCGATCGGCTACGTCGTCGCGACGCCCGACACCGAGGCCTTCGAGGAGTGGTTCCATCGCGAGTGGTGGCCCCGTTTCGCCGCGCGCTGGCCCGAGCCCTCGCCCGACGACACCTCGCGCCAGGCGGCCACGCTGCGGTACGCCTACGGCCGGCGCGCGGGCGCGGAGCCGTTCGCCGAGGCCTACCCGGCGCACCTCCACATCGACCTGCTGCCCGCGGCTCAGGGACAGGGGTGGGGGCGTCGGCTGATCGACCGCGTGTCGGAACAGCTCCGCGCGGCGGGGGTCACCCGGCTGCACCTGGTCGCGTCCGCGGCCAACACCGGTGCGCTCGCCTTCTACGACCGCCTGGGCTTCGAGCGTCTGCCCTCGTCGCCCGGCGCGCAGGCTTTCGGCATCGATCTCGCGCGCTGAGCCCGGGTCGTGCGACCCGAGGTCCCATTTGGGCCGGGTTTGGCGGCAGGTTTCCCGGCCCAACTGGGACCTCGCGGGGTGTGGCTCGCGTCTCAGGCGGCGTGCAGGCTTCCGTCGGAGATGCGGACCGTGCGGTCGACGAGTGAGTTCGGCACCCGCACATGCGAGATGAGGACGACGGCGCGGTCCGCGTCGACGGCGGAGAGCAGATCTCGCATCAGCGCGTCGGATGCTGCGGGGTCGACCCCGGCCGTCGGCTCGTCGAGCACCAGCACGGGGAAGCCGTGCAGCAGCGCACGTGCGAGCGCGATGCGCTGCGCCTGGCCGCCCGAGACGAGAGCGCCGTGCTCGCCGACGCGCGCATCGAGACCCCCGCGCTCACGGAGCCAGCCGCCGAGACCGACGCGCTCGAGCACCGCCTCCAGCTCGGCGTCGGTCGCGGTGTCGCGGGCGAACAGCAGGTTCTGGCGGATGTCCTCGTCGAAGAGCATCGGCTGCTGTTCGCACAGTCCCACGGTCAGGCGTACGTCGTCGGGGGAGAGCTCGCGGACGTCGGTGCCCCCGACACGGTAGCTGCCGTCGATGTCGAGGAAGCGGACCAGGGCGTGCGCGAGCGTCGACTTGCCCGCCCCGCTCGACCCGACGACGAGCAGGCGCTCGCCGGGACGGACGTCCAGATCGATCCCGGCGAGCGTCGGCCGATCGTCTCCGGGCCACGTCACCGACACGTCGCGCAGGCGGAGTCCGTCGCCGAGGGCGGGCGCGACACCCGCGGGGGCGACGCTGCTCTCGACGAGACCGGCGGGGATGCCGCTCGGCACGGTCTCGGCGATGCGCTCCGCAGACGCGTGGACCTGACGCCACGAGGCCGCCGCGAGCGGAACCGTCTGGAAGACCTCGAACACGGCCATCGGCACGAGCACCGCGACCGCCAGCCACGGACCGCCGAGGGCGGCGACATCCGGTGCGGTGACGATGACGGCGAGGATCGAGGCGGCGCCGGCGGCGAGCGAGACGATCGCCGCACTGCCGGCCTGCGCGCCGGCCCGGCGGACGACGGCGCGGCGGAGATCGGCGTCCGCGGCTTCGACACGCCGACGGCTCTGCTCCTCGGCTCCGTATGCCAGCAGCACGTCGAGGCTTCCGAGGTGGTCGGCGACGGCGTCGGCGAGCCGGGCACGGAGCGGCGCGATCGTCCGTTCCGCGCGGGCTCCCGCGACCCAGCCCCAGCCGGTGGCCGCAGCTGCCGCGATGACGAGGCAGCCCAGCAGAGTCAGGCCCGCCGGCCACGACACCGTTGCGACGAAGACCACGGCGGCGAGGGCGACGGTGGCCGACGCCACGAGCGGTTCCACGACCCGCAACGGAAGGTTCTGCAGGTCGTCGACATCATCGACGAGAGCAGACAGCGCGGATCCGCGGCGGATGCGGCCGAGCCCGTCGGGGGCGAGCGGGATGAGGCGACGGACGAGGTCGGTGCGCGTCGCGGCGAGCTGACGCAGCGCCGCGTCGTGCGACGTGAGGCGCTCGAGGTAGCGGAAGACGGCCCGCGAGATCGCGAACGCACGCACTCCGACGACGGCCGCCATCACGTACATCACCGCGGGCTGCTCGCTCGCGCGCACGATGAGCCACGCGCTGCACGCGAGGAGAGCGACGGCGGAGGCCTCCGTGGCGAACCCCGTCGCGAGGGCGCGCCAGAACCGTCGCGGCGAGGGCATCGCGCCGCGGAGCACGTCGGACGTCGTGGTCATGCCGTCACCTCGGATCGGGGTCGCACATCGACCAGCACATCGGCGATCGTCCGGGCCGACTCCCGGTGCGAGATGAGCAGCACCGTCGCGCCGTCGTCGGCGACGCGACGCAGGCTCTGCCACAGTGCGGCCTCGGTCTCGGCGTCGAGGGCGGCGCTCGGCTCGTCGAGGGCGACGACCGGCGCGCCGCCGCTCGCGTGACGGAAGAGAGCGCGGGCGACGGCGACGCGCTGCGCCTGACCCCCGGACAGGCCTGCGCCACGAACGCCGAGCTCCAGGGCCGGGTCGATGCCGTCGGCGCCGGCAGCCGCGAGAGCACGGGCGACGGCCCGCTCGCCCTCCGGACCCGGCGCGCGCTCCGAGGAGGCGCCGAGCGTGACGTTCTCGGCGACCGTGCCGGCGATGAGCCCCGGATCCTGCCCGGCCCAGGCGAGCCACGAGGCGGGCGGCGGGAGCTGCGCACCGTCGAGGGTCAGCTCGCCCTCGAACGGGGCGACACCGCGCAGCGCGGCGAACACGCTCGACTTGCCCGCGCCGCTCGGACCCGACAGGAGCGTGATCGTGCCGGGCGTCGCCGCGAACGACACCGGCGGGAGCAGAGCGTCGCCGCGGCGCACCCGGAGACCACGAGCGCGCAGAACGCCGTGCTCTGCCGTCGCGCTCGTCGCGGCATCCGTCGAAGCGGCGCCCGCAGCACCCTGCAGCGGAAGGGCGCGTGCCGCGTCGAGCACCTCGAAGACGTCGTCGGTGGCGGCAACCCCCTCGGCGGCGGCGTGGAACTGGACGCCGACCTGACGAAGCGGAAGGTAGGCCTCGGGGGCCAGCAGCAGCACGAAGAGTCCGACCGACAGTGCGAGCGAGCCGTCGATGAGCCGGAATCCGATCGAGACCGCCACGATCGCCACGGAGATCGAGGCGAGGAACTCCAGGGCGAAGCCCGACAGGAACGACACCCGCAGCACGCGCATCGTCTCGATGCGGTAGTTCTCGGTCACCCGCTCGATCGAGGCCGCCGCCCGGTGCTGCCGGCCGAACACCGTGAGCGTCGAGAGGCCGCGGACGGTGTCGGCGAAGCGGGCGGCGAGCTGACGGAGCGTCTGCCACTGCGCGCGCTGCACCGCCCGGGTGGCCAGACCGATCAGCACCATGAACAGGGGGATCAGCGGCATCGTCAGCAGCACCGTGAGTCCCGAGATCCAGTCGCTCCACCAGATGACGGCGATGAGCACCGGCGTGGCGATGACCGTCAGGACGAGCTGCGGCAGGTAGCGGCCGAAGTACGCGTCGAGGGCGTCGAGACCGCGGCCGGCGGTGACGGCGAGCTGAGCGGAGTTGCGGCTCGCGAGCCAGCCGGGCCCGAGGCGCCCGACGGCGGAGGTGAGGCCGCCGCGCAACTCGCTGCGGACGCGGGCCGCGGCGCGCGCCGAGACGGCTTCGCGCAGCCACAGCAGCCCGGCGCGCGCGGCCACGACAGCGGCGAGGGCGGCGAGGATCCGCATGAGGTCGCCCATCGGCATCCCGCCGATGGCCCCGACGATCGCCTGGGTGGTCAGCCAGGCGAACCCGACGATGACGGCGGTCTGGGCGAGGCCGATCGCCCCGATCGCGACGAAGAAGACGCGCGAGGTGCGGGCGTAGCGCAGCAGCCGCGGATCGACGGGCCGCCCGCTCGAGCGCGCGGGCGCCTCGGAGTCGTCCATGCTCACCCTTCGATCCTGCCTTACCCCGGGACCGGGATGCCTCGGGCCCGGCGCGATCGCGCGGATCCGAGGCATCCCGTCGCTCGGTCAGTGGGTGACGAGCTCGGCCTCTTCGATCCGTGCGCGCGTGACGCGCTTGCGGAAGACCCAGTAGGTCCAGCCCTGGTACAGGAGCACGAGGGGCAGGAAGATCACGGCCGCCCACGTCATGATCGTGAGCGTGTAGTCGGTCGACGAGGCATTCTCGATCGTCAGGTTCCACGCCGGGTCGGTCGAGGACGGCATCACGTTCGGGAAGAGCGACAGCCACAGGGTCAGCACGGCGAACATCACGGTGCCGGCGCCTCCCGCGAAGGCCCACCCCTCGCGGCCCCGGGCATTGGCGAGGATGGCGCCGATCAGCATGACGGCGGCCACGGCGGCGGTGACGAACACGAGCGGCAGGAGCGGCGCCTGCGCCTGCATCGCCGACAGGACGGTCCAGGCGAGGAAGACGGCGGCGGCGACGAGCGTCAGCAGTCCCGACTTCGTCGCGAGCCGTCGGGCCTGCTCGCGGACATCGCCGTCGGTCTTGAGGGCGACGAAGTACACGCCGTGGGTGAAGAACAGCAACAGCGTCACGACGCCGCCGAGCAAGCCGTAGGGGTTCAACAGCGTGAACAGGGTGCCCGTGAACTCCTTATCGGCGTCGATCGGCACACCCTGCACGATGTTGGCGACCGCGACACCCCAGAGGAAGGCGGGGAGCGCCGAGCCGACCACGATCATGAGGTCGAAGCGCTTGCGCCAGGTGGCGTCGTCGCGCTGGTGGCGGTACTCGAACGAGACGCCGCGCAGGATCAGGGCGATGAGGATCAGCAGCAGCGGCAGGTAGAACCCGCTGAAGAGGGTCGCGTACCACTCCGGGAACGCCGCGAACAGGCAGGCGCCTGCCACGATCACCCAGGTCTCGTTGAGGTCCCAGACCGGGCCGATGGTGTTGATGATCTGGCGACGCGAGACGTTGTCCTTGCCGAGGAAGGGCAACGACATCCCGACGCCGAAGTCGAAACCGTCGAGGACGAAGTATCCGACGAAGAGCACTCCGACGATGAAGAACCAGACGTATGCGAGATCCATGTGGTGCTCCTCAGTAGACGGTGGTCTGGGTGTGGGAGGCCGCAGGGTCTTCGGCCTCGGGCGAGCCCGGCTCGGGCAGCGGGTCGGGCCCCTTCTGCGCGGCCTTGCGGATGAGCCCGAACTCGACGACCGCGAGCGAGGCGTAGACCGCGGTGAAGGCGATCAGCGAGATGAGCACGGTCCATCCGGGGACGTTGGGTGAGACGCCGTCCTCGGTGAGCATGAGGCTGAAAACGATCCAGGGCTGGCGGCCCATCTCGGTGAACACCCAGCCGACGAGGCTGCCGAGGAGGGGGAGCGGAGCCGACCAGATCGCGACCTTCCACATCCAGCGGGCGACGGGGCGCTGGGCCTTCTTGCGGGTCAGCCAGAGGCCCGCGACCGAGATGAGGGTGGCGACGCCGCCGAGGCCGATCATCCAGCGGAACGACCAATAGGTGACCCACACGATGGGGCGGTAGTCGACGCCGGCCCCGAAGGTCTCGGTGTACTGCGCCTGCAGATCGTTGAGGCCTTCGACGCAGCCGTCGAAGCTGTGCGTCGAGAGGAAGGACAGCAGGTACGGCACGCGCAGCGACCAGATCTCTTCGGTGCCGTCGGGGGTTCCGATGGAGAAGATCGAGAAGGATGCGTCTGCTCCGCACGCGCTGTTGAACATCGCTTCGGCGGCGGCCATCTTCATCGGCTGGGTCGCGACCATCACGAGGCTCAGCTGATCGCCCGAGAGCGCGACGCCGATGAACGACACGATCATGCCCCACATGCCGAACCGCAGCGCGGGGCGCATCGTCTCGATGTGCTGTGCGCGGGAGAGGTGCCAGGCCGCGACCGCGATGACGACGGCGGCGGCGAACATCCAGGCGGCGAAGATCGTGTGCGGGAACGCGGCCAGCACGATCGGGTTGGTGAGGACGGCGCCGAAATCGATGAGTTCCGCCCGTCCGCCGTCGGCGGCCATCTGGTAGCCCACGGGGTTCTGCATGAAGGCGTTGGCCGCGAGGATGAAGTAGGCCGAGAGGGTCGAGCCGAGCACGACCATCCAGATCGAGAACAGGTGGAGCGCCTTCGGCAGCTTGTCCCACCCGAAGATCCACAGGCCGATGAAGGTCGCCTCGAAGAAGAAGGCGAGGAGGCCCTCGAAAGCCAGCGGAGCACCGAAGATGTCACCGACGAAGCGGGAGTATGCCGACCAGTTCATGCCGAACTGGAACTCCTGCACGATTCCGGTCACGACGCCCATGGCGAAGTTGATCAGGAAGATCTTGCCGAAGAGGCGGGTCAGGTGCAGCCACTTCACGTTGCCCGTGCGGTGCCACACCGACTGGAAGATCGCCACGACGAGAGCCATCCCGAGGGTCAGCGGCACGAAGAGGTAGTGGTAGAGCGTCGTCAGACCGAACTGCCAGCGGGCCAGCAGGAGCGGATCGAGGAAGTCCATCGGCAGGTGCCTTTCGGGAGGCGAAGGTTTCGACAGGCTGAAGGTATCGAGTGTGGTTTTCCCCGGTCTCAGGGGCGGCCGGGAATAATGCTACGCGTGGTCTGACCACTTATCAAGGTGCTGTCAGACCACACCGGCCAGCGGCGATTCGCGACAAGCGACCCTCGGGTGCGCTTCGGCCGCTTACGCTCGACCCATGGGGGAGCCGCTCGTCGACAGATTCGCCCGGGTCCACCGCGACCTGCGCATCTCGCTGACCGACCGCTGCTCGTTGCGGTGCACCTACTGCATGCCCGAGCAGGGCAACGAATGGCTCGCCCGCCAGAGCATCCTGACCCTCGACGAGATCGTCGAGATCGCCACGGTCGCCGCCACGGCGGGTATCACGACCTTCCGCCTCACCGGCGGTGAGCCGCTGCTGCGCACCGACCTCGTCGAGATCGTGCGGCGACTCGCGGCGATCGAGTCGCCCGACGGCCCGATCGAGATCGCGATGACCACGAACGGCATCCGGCTGCCCGAGGTGCTTCCCGACCTCGTCGCCGCGGGCCTCGCGCGCCTGAACATCTCGCTCGACACCCTCGACCGCGAACGCTTCCGTGCGCTCACCCGTCGCGACCGACTCGACGATGTGCTCGACGGTGTGCGGGCCGCCCAGGCGTCGGGGCTGCGACCGCTGAAGATCAACGCCGTCGCGATGCGCGGCGTCAACGACGACGAGCTGGCCGACCTCGTGGCCTTCGCCGTCGCGCACGACGCCCAGATGAGGTTCATCGAGCAGATGCCCTTGGATGCCGGCCACACCTGGGACCGGTCGAGCATGGTCACTCGTGAAGAGATCCTCGAGGCGCTGTCGGCGCGCTGGAGCCTCGACCCCGTCCCGGGACGGGGCGGTGCGCCTGCCGAACGGTGGCGGCTCGACGGCGGCCCGCACACCGTCGGGGTCATCGCGTCGGTGACGGCGCCGTTCTGCGGTGCGTGCGATCGGATGCGGCTGACGGCCGACGGCCAGCTGCGCAATTGCCTGTTCTCGATCGACGAGTACGACCTGCTCCCGGTCCTGCGCTCCGAGATGTCGCCGGGGGCGCGGGCCGAGCGGATCGATCGGGTGCTGCGCAACTGCATCGCGGGCAAGAAGGCCGGTCACGCGATCGACGATCCCGGGTTCCTCCAGCCCGCTCGGGGGATGAACGCCATCGGCGGCTGACCGGCAACCACCGGGGGAAAGGCGACCCCTGGGTCGTCGCGATCGTCACGGTCGGGCGTCGACGACCTCGCGGCGGCTCCCGGGTGCGGTCAGGCTGGCGCCTCCAGCCACGGCGATCGCGGCGGCTGCGGCGAAGACGATCGCCGGCCCAGCGACGGGGAGCAGGGCGCCGAGGGCTGCGGCGCCGACCGCCTGCCCGACCATGAACGTCACGAAGAGCAGGGCCGTGCCGGCCGCCGCGTGCCCGGCGTCGATCTGGGTCGTCCACCCGATGAGGGCTCCCGAGGCCGTGACGTAGGCCCACCCGAACACGGCGCACGCGCCGAGTGCGAGGACCGTGCGGGTCGGAGCTGCGCCGAGGGCGAGGGTCGCGCCGGCGATGAGGACGGCGCCGACCAACCAGAGCGTCCGGGGCTGCAGGCCCGCGACAGGTCGCGACGTGACGATGACGGCGGCGCCGCCGCATCCGAGCACGATCCAGGCGAGCACCGATTGCGTCGGCGCTCCGCCGGCATCGACCAGGATGGTGCGGCCGTAGTTCCAGATCGCCGCCGCGCCGATTCCGAGGAGGACGGATGCCGCGATCGCGGGGCGATGCGCCGCCCACCATGCTCGCGGCGGAACGAGCGCGGCCCGGCCCGTCCGCTCGTCCTCCGATGGGCCCCTCGGCGGGCGATCGGCAGCGAGGACGGCGATCCCGGCGACGGCTGTGGCTCCCGCCGCGATCAGCCAGCACAGCCGCCAGTCGGGGGTGAGTGCCAGGGCGATGGCGCCGGCGATGACCAGGCCGGGGCCGGTTCCCGCGTTCACGACGGCTTGGGGCGTGCTCGACGCGCGATCGGCGAACGAACGTGCGACCAGTCGCACGAGCGCGGGCGAGGCGAGCCCTGCGCCGGCAGAGGCGATCGCCGCCGCGGGGGCGAAGACTGCGGCATCCGTTGCTGCCGAGATCCCGACGGCCCCGCCGCTCGCCGTGAGGGTCGCGGCGATGACGAGCACGCGGGGGTGGCGCTCGGCGGCGAGGAAGCCGACGCATGCGGCGAGGGCGTAGACGATCGACCCTGCAGCCGAGACGAGACCGGCCGCGGCGGCGTCGACACCGAGGTCGGCGCTCATGTCGGGCAGATGAAGTCCGAAGGCGAGGCGGACGAGGCCGTAGGTCGCCGCGATGAGCGCGACTCCCGAGGCGACGAGCCCCCATCGCCAAAACGAAAACGATCGTTTCACTCTCCCGAGCATAGAGTGCTGGCATGGGAATGCGGCCGCGCACGGAGGAACGCATCCTCGACGCCGCCGAGGACCTCTTCTTCACGCGAGGCATCGCCGCGACCCCGATCGACGCCGTGATCGCCCGTGCCGGGGTCTCGGCGGCGACGCTCTACCGCGGATTCGCCAGCAAGGAAGCGGTGCTCGCCGCAGCGCTCGAACGCCGGCAGCGGGCCTGGCTCGAGACATGGGACGCCGCTATCGCGCGCAGCGACGACGACGAGGGGCGACTGCTGGCGGTGTTCGACGCGCTGACGGCGTTTCGCGACGAGCCGCGCGGATCGCGCTGGTGCGCGTTCCTCGGCGCGGCCGCGGAGTACGCCGATCCGCCGCCGGAGGTGGCATCCGCCGTCCGCGCCGACACCGTCGGCATGCGCACCCGACTGACCGAGCTCGCCCGGCCGATCGCGGGCGCCGACGCGGGCGAGCTCGCGGAGCGACTGCTTCTCGTCGTCAGCGGCGACCTGGCGATGCGGTTGCGCGAGCGGAGCCACGACACCGATCTGGCGCGCTCGACGGCGGCGATGCTGATCGCGGCCTCGCGGCGCTGACGGCAGGCCCGCGCCCGGCGTGCTCGGGATCAGTCGTGCGTGGTGGCGGCGTGAAGCAGCTGGATGATGCACACCGACGGGTCGCACGAGGAGCGCATGCCGTCGACGGCGAGGGGGCCGCCCGCCTCGGTGAGCACGCCCTGCAGCAGGCTGAGGTGGACGCTGCACAGCACTTCGCGATGGTCGGCCTGCGCCGTCGCGTGCGCGCACGGGGTGAGATCGACCGTCAGTGCGGTGTCGTCGATGATCGGGTCGAAGCCCTCGTCCTCGAGCTCTTCGACGAGGGCGTCGATCTGGTGCAGGGCGCGGGTCTCGAGCACGTCGGGGACGTCGAGGGTGAGGACGCGGCGCATGAGGTCGCCGCGCTGCGCGGCATCCCGCACCTTGCGGCGCTGGATCGCGCTGCGGGTGGCGTCGCCGTCGGCGGCGCTGTAGAGCACGCGGGGGCGGCCGCGGGTGGTGCGGTGTTCCTTCTCCGCCACGATGAAGCCATCGGAGATCAGGCGTGCGAGGTGCTCGCGGATGGTGTTCGGGTGCAGGTCGGTCGCCTCCTGCAGCTCGAGGATCGTCCGGCGGGGCTGCTCCTGGATGAGGTGCAGGATCTCGACGCGGGAGTAGCTCGAGATGGCGCTGTATCCGACTGTCGCGGTGCTCATAGGACTCATTAAACACGGAAAACACGCTGTGGTCTTACCACACCGTGAAATTTGTCGGTTTGCTCGCGCGGTCGAGCGCTTCGGTGGGCGAACCTCGGAGGAAACGGCGAACCTCGGAGCCTGCGGCCTCAGGGCTCCGAGGTTCGCGTGATTCTCCGAGCCGGGCGTCGCGTGTCGTGTCCGGCCATGGTCAGGGTCACGCGACGAGCGAACGGCGAGCGGCCAGCGCGACGGGGATGTGGCCGGCAGCCAAGACGAGTGCCGAGCCGGCCATCCACGGGTTGTCGAGCCAGACGGCACCGGCCAGGAACGCCACGACGGGAGTCACCGCCATCGGCACCGGTATCCGGAGCAGGGACGCGTAGAGCATCGCCTGACATCGCCCGGCCCGGAGGAAACGGATCCACAGCCCGTAGTACGTCGCGAGCGCCACGGCCGTCGGAAGCGCCCACCACGGTCGGATGCCGCCCGGTTCGGTCATGGCGGGGACGACGAGGCAGAGAGCCTGTCCGGCGCGTTCCAGCCAGGCCAGCGGCACCGGCACCCGAGCATCGGGCGCCGGGCCTCGTGGCGGCCAGGCGATCAGCAGCGCATTCGGCGCGAGCACGGCGATGCTCGTCATCAGACCGAGCACCGACCACCCCACGATCCGAACCCTAGCCTGCGGGAACAGGCCCGCCGAGGATGCCCCCGATCAGGCCTCCGGCGTCCAGGTCGACACGCGGGTGAGCTCGGCGACCTCGTCGGCGGTGAGCTCGACGCGTCCGCCGTCGAGGAGGCCCTGCACCTGCTCCAGGCGCGAAGCGCTCGCGATCGGTGCGACCACCGTCGGCTGCGAGCGCAGCCAGGCGAGTGCCGTCGATGCGATAGAGACATCGTGCGCGGAACCGATGCGCTCGAGCGTGTCGATGATCTGCAGGCCCTGCGGCGTCGCGTAGACGGCTGCCCCCTCGGCGCGCGGGGAGTCGTGCCCGGAGGCATCCGTCGACCGGTACTTGCCGGTCAGGAAGCCCTTGGCGAGGGCGAAGTAGGGAACGAGGCTGAGATTCTCGCGCTCGGCGATCGGCACGATCGTCTCTTCGACGTCGTTGCGGTGCACGAGGTTGTAGTGCGGCTGGATGGCGACGGGCCGGGCGACGCCGGTCTCGTCGGCGATGCGCAGCCACTCCTCGATGCGCTCGGCGGTGTAGTTCGACACGGCGATGTGGCGGACGAGGCCGTCGGCGACGAGCTGCCCGAACGCGCCGACGGTCTCGTCGAGCGGGGTCTCCGCGTCGTCGAAGTGGGCGTAGTAGAGGTCGATCGCGTCGACGCCCAGGCGCTTCAGTGAGGCTTCGGCCGCGGCACGAACGTTCGATGCCGACAGGCCGCGGAAGTCGGGATGCTGGCTGACCTTGGTCGCCACGACGACCTCGGGGCGGCTGCGTGCAGCGAGCCACTCGCCGATGATGGTCTCGCTCTCACCGCCGGTGTGGCCGGGGACCCAGGCGCTGTACGAGTCGGCGGTGTCGACGAAGTTGCCGCCGCCCTCGACGAAGGCGTCGAGAATCGCGAACGACGCGTCGCGGTCGGCGGTCCAGCCGAAGACGTTGCCGCCGAGGGCGAGGGGGAAGACGGAGAGGTCGCTGTTGCCGATCGTGCTCATGATGAGTTCAAGGCCCGGGCCGGTGTCGGTATTCCGGCTCGTGCGGTCCAGACGGCCGGACGACGACGCGCCAACTCCTCAGATTCCGACCCGCGGTGCTGTGCCGAGTCCCCGCGAGAGGCGGGACCGGCCGGATCTGAGGAGTTGGCGCGATGCGCGTGCGCAGGTGTGTCAGCGCGTGCGGGTCGAGCCGCGGCGCGAGAACGCGACGTAGATGCCGAGCACGATGATGGCGCCGATGATCGAGCCGATGATGCCCGACGGCTGCAGGAAGCCACCCTCGGGGCTGTGGTTGAAGATGAGGAATCCGAGGAATCCGCCGACGAACGAGCCGACGATGCCGAGCACGATCGTCATCAGGATGCCGATGTTCTGCTTGCCGGGGATGACGGCGCGCGCGATGAAGCCGGCGATCAGTCCGACGAGGATGAGGCCGAGGATCGTCCAGAGCATGGTGCTTCTTCTTTCTTTGCGGGAACAGGTGCCGGTCGGGCACCCGGGGCGGACGACAGGCTATGGCCGTTCCGGCGGAAGCCCGTCGACCTTCCGCCCACGCCCGGCGTGGTTGTACCCTTCCGGGTCCGTATGTGCCGCGAGCGCGCACCGTCGTGGCGAGAACGCACCCGGTATGGTGCCCGTTCGCGGTGAGGGTGCGTGCTCGGGAGGGGTGCCTCAGGCGAGGGACTCGCGCAGCGCGCGGACCCAGGCTGCGAACGCGTCGAGGTGGGCGTCGTGACTGCCGTCGGGGAGGGGCAGGATGCGGGTGCCCGGGCGCCGGGCGCCGAGTTCGGCCTGCTGCTCGGGGGAGAACATGCCGCGGCGGGCGAACACGGCGGTCGTCGGCACCGCGAGGTTCTCCCACTCCGCCCATCGCGGCTCGTGCACCGCGGTGATCACGGCCTGCATGACGTCGGCGTCGAAGCGGGGTCGCAATCCCGACGCTGTCTGCTCGAGGTCGGCGACCCAGGCCTCGGTGAGCGGCGAGTCGCCGAGGAACGACCGGGCGGCGGCAGCGTCGGCGAACGGGATCGGCCACGAGGCGAAGAAGGCGCCGAGGTCGGCGGCATCCTGTGGATCGGCGCTCCCCGCCGGGTGCGCCTCCAGCATCACGAGCCGGCTGACCAGGTCGGGGCGGTGGCTTGCGGCGAGGAACGCGGTGTGCGCGCCCATCGACTGCCCGACCAGCGCCACTCGCTCGCCGGGTGCGAGTCGCTCGATCACGGCGACGGCATCCGCTACGAACGCATCGCGCGAGAGGTCGTCGGGCCGCCGCGTGCTGAAGCCGTGGCCGCGCTGGTCGAGCAGCAGCACCCGGTGGCGGTCGGCGAGTGCCTCGGCGGTCGGCATGAGCTCGCGCGCGCTGCCCGCCAGCCCGTGCAGCAGCAGGACAGCGGGCCCCGACCCGCCCGCCTCGGTCACCGCGAGCGAGACACCGTCACGCTCGATCGTCGTGCGCCGGCGTTGCATCATCCGTCCATTCTCGGATGCCGCGCCCGGCCGGTCAGCGAGAACGCACCGTCTTCGCGAGAACGCACCCCCCACGGTGCGTTCTCGGCGCGAGGCTGCGTTCTCGGCGCGAGCTACGACCAGCGCAGCGGCGTAACCTCGCCGGTCTCCCAGTCGCGACGGAGGATGCTGTACGCCACCGACCCCAGCGGCTCCGCCCCCTCGACGGGCCATCCCTCCCGGTAGTACGCCTCTTGCACCCAGCCGCAGGCCTCGAAGACGCGTCGCATCGCGCGGTTGTCTTCGCGGGTCTGCCCCTCGAAGCGGTCGACCTCGGGCATCGTCGTGAACACGTGGTCGGCCGCCGTCTTCACGACCTCCTTGGCGAGGCCGCGTCCGCGCCAGGGCGAGGCGAGGCGCAGGTCGAACAGCGGTGCGCCGTCGCTGATCTCCTCGAGACGGAAGAAGCCGATGCGACCGTGCTCGACGTGGTCGATCCAGAACGAGTCGTTGTCGTCGTCGCGGTACCGACCGTCGGCGATGCCGTCCTCGACCTGCTCGCGCGTCGGCCGGGTGCCGACGTGGAACGGGAACACCTCGCCGGTCATGAACGCGATCAGTTCCTCGCGGTCGGCTCCCGCCGGGTCGATGCGGACCAGCGTGATGGTGCCGCGCGAACGGGCGGCGTCGGATGCCGGGTGGTCGGGGGTGTCTTCATCGTGCACGCGATCCACGCTAATCGACCGAGGCTGGGCCGACCGAGGTCAGAGGGCGTGCTGTTCCACTCGCAGGAGCCAGTCGCGGACGAGCGGGGCCACGGCATCGGGGCGCTCCAGATGCACGTTGTGGCCGGCGCCATCGAGGACGACGAAGGTCCCCCGGACGTAGTGGTCGGCGACGCCGAGTCCATCCTCGAAACCGACGACGTGGTCCTGACGCCCGAAGACGTGCAGGCTCGGCGCTGTGAACGGGACGTCGGTGCGTTCGGGGGCGTATCCAGCCGAGTACGACGAGGCGATCCGGTCGAGGACATCCGCGTCGGACCCCTGGATGCCGGGCAGCACGAACCTCTCGAACGCGGCCAGCGCTTCGGGGGTCTGCAGCACCGCCATCTCCGCGAAGTCGTCCCGGAACGAACCCGCTCGGGAGAGCACGGACTCGTTCGCCACAACGATCTCGCGCGGGGGCAGTCGCCGCTTGTCGTGGTCGAGCTCGAACACGCCGGCGAGAGTCGCCAGCCCGCGGCACTGAGACCGGAGCTCATGCGCCACGTGACGTGCGACCATCGCGCCGAACGAGTTGCCGACGATAGCGAACGGGCCGCCTGCGGCGATCGCTTCGACCTCGTCGCGGACAGCGTCGGCGACCTCTCGAGGCGTACTGAGACCCTGATCGGTCGTGCCCTCCGCCCACGGGAGATCGAGGTAGACGCGTCGCCACGGGCGGTCGGCCGCCCATTCCTCCAGGGGAAGGAGGATGCGGTGATCGACGCCGAACCCGTGCACCGCGATGAGCGGAATGCCCGAGCCACGCTCCGCCGCGATCATCGCGGCTGCAGCGCCTCGCTCTTCCAGCCGAGCGCCGGCGCGACATACTTCGCGAACGACTCGACGATGCGCAGGTTGAACTCGACGCCGAGCTGCGAGGGGATCGTCAGCATCAGGGTGTCGGCGCTCATGACCGCGGCATCCTGCAGCAGCTGCTCGACGAGCACGTCGGGCGTCGCGGCGTACGTCTTACCGAACGTCGAGCGCATGCCGTCGATGTAGCCGATGCCGTCCTGCTCGTTGCTGCCGCCGAAGTACAGCTCGTCCTCGGCGGTCGTGATGGGGAAGACCGACCGGCTGACCGAGGTGCGGGGCTCACCCGGATGCCCGGCTTCGCGCCACGCGGCGCGGAAGGCATCGAGCTGCTGGGCCTGGAGGATGTCGAACGGCGTGCCGTCGGCCTGGGTGAGGAGCGTGGACGACATCAGGTTCACCCCCCTGCGACCCGCCCACTCGGCGGAGTCGGTGTTGCCGGCACCCCACCAGATCCGCGAGCGGAGTCCGGGGGAGTGGGGCTCGACCCGCTGCTTCCCGCTGCCGCCGCCGAAGGGGCTGTTCGGGTCGCGCTCGGCGAGCCCCTCGCCCTCGATTGCGCGGAGGAAGGTGTCGAAGTGCTCGCGTGCGATGTCGGCGCCGCGGGGATCCGCCGAGCCGGTGTACCCGAACGCCTCGTAACCGCGGACGACGGTCTCGGGTGACCCACGGCTCACGCCGAGCGCGAGTCGTCCGTCGGAGATGAGGTCGACGGCCGCCGCCTCCTCGGCGAGGTAGAGCGGGTTCTCGTAGCGCATGTCGATGACGCCGGTGCCGATCTCGATGTTCTTCGTCCTCGCGGCGATCGCGGCGAGCAGCGGCATCGGAGACGCCTGCTGTCGCGCGAAGTGGTGCACCCGGAAGTATGCGCCGACGGCGCCGAGATCATCCATGCCCTGCGCGAGGTCGATCGCCTGTCGCAGCGAATCGCCGGCGGTGAGCTCGCGACCTCCGCCCAGCGGACCGTAGTGACCGAACGAGAGAGTGCCGAAACGCTGCATGTCAAGCCGCAACGTCGGCGGCCCCGTTCGCATTCCCTCGTGCATAGGCTGGGCGAAACCGACCCCGGGAGGTGTCATGGTCCAGGTCCGCGTTCTCGGGGTCGCACTCGATCCCGCCCAGCAGCACGTGATCCTGCTGAAGCCCGTCGATGCGCTGTCGGACCGGATCCTGCCGGTGTGGATCGGCTCGCAGGAGGCGACGTCCATCCTCGTCGCGGTCGAGGGGGTGTCGCCGCCGCGTCCCCTCGCGCACGACCTCATGATCCGGCTGCTCGACGCGACAGACGCCACGGTCGATCGCGTGGAGGTCACCCGCATCGACGACGGCACGTTCTACGCCGAGGTCACGGTGACCGCGCTCACCGGTTCGCGGGTCGTCGACGCCCGGCCCTCCGACGCGATCGCCCTCGCCTCGCGTGCCGGGGCGCCGATCTTCGTCGCCGACGACGTGCTGGCCGAGGCGGGGATCCCCGACACGGTCAGCGAGGCTCCCGAAGGAGCCGAGACGCCCGAGGCCGCGGAGCAGCGCGTGGCGGAGTTCCGCGAGTTCCTCGACGACATCGATCCCGACGACTTCCGCGGCTGACCGACCGGTCCGACCGAGCCGGCGCAGCCGCATCCTCGATCCATCACCCCCGACGAAAGGAACACCCATGTCCCGCATCCTGATCATCGGAGGCCACGGCAAGGTCGCGCTGCGACTGGAGCCGATCCTCGCCGAGCGCGGCGAGACGGTCACCGCCGTCATCCGCAACCGCGACCACGAGGGGGATGTCGCCGAGACCGGCGCCACGCCGCTCGTCGCCGACGTCGAGTCGTTCGACGTGGACCAGATGACCAACCTGTTCAGCGGCAACGATGCGATCGTCTGGTCTGCAGGAGCCGGGGGAGGGGATGCCGCCCGCACCTGGGCGGTCGACCGTGACGCCGCCATCCGTTCGATCGATGCGGCGGCCGCCGCCGGCGTTCGTCGCTACGTGATGGTGTCCTACTTCGGTGCCGGGCTCGATCACGGCGTGCCCGAGGACGACTCGTTCTACGCCTACGCGCAGGCCAAGGCCGAGGCCGATGCGCACCTGCGCGAGAGCGGACTGGACTGGACGATCGTCGCGCCCAGCGGCCTGACGCTCGACGAGCCGACCGGCAAGATCACGGTGGGTGGCTCGGGTGAGGAGTCCGTGCCGCGCGGCGATGTCGCGGCGGTCATCGCCGCGGTCCTCGCCGAGCCCGCGACCGTCGGCCGGATGATCGAGTTCACCGGTGGAGACACCCCGATCGAAGCGGCGCTCGCAGCCGACTGACGGTTTTTGTTAGGGTTGCCTTGCCTCATCGCGCCCGCCGCGAGATCGACCCGAGGGAAGGCCCCACATGCTGTCTCGTCCTGTCCGGCGCGCCCTGAGCGCCGCCGCCATCTCGGCCGCCGCGGCCCTCGTCGTCGCCGGCTGCGCCGCGCAGCCATCCGCTGCCGACGCCGCCCCCGAGGCCAGTGCCGCCCCGCGTACCGTCGAGCACGCTCGCGGCGTCACGGAGGTGCCCGAGCAGCCCCAGCGCGTGGTGACCCTCGAGCCGCTCGAGCTCGACACCGCGGTCTCCGTCGGCATCACGCCGGTGGGGGCCGCGGTCGCCAGCAACGTCGCCGGGATCCCGGCTTACCTGGGCGTCGACGGCGTCGAACCCGTCGGAACGGTGCCCGAGCCCGACCTCGAGGCGATCGCCGCGCTGAAGCCCGACCTCATCCTCGGAACCGAGGCGCGCCATTCGAAGCTCTACGACCAGCTCTCCGCGATCGCACCCACCGTCTTCATCGCGACGCAGGCCGACCCATGGCGCGACAACGCCGAGCTGATCGGTGAGGCGCTCGGACGCGAGGACGAGGTCGCCGCGCAGATCACCGCCGTCGACGACCGCTGCGCTGAGATCGGTTCTGCCCACGACCTCGACGGCAAGACGGCGCAGGTCATCCGCCCCCGCGACGAGACGACGCTCAGCCTCTACGGACCCGTCTCGTTCGCGGGCAGCCTGCTCGAATGCGTCGGATACACCACGCCCGAGCACGACTGGGCCGACGGGCTGCAGGCCGACATCTCTCCCGAGAACATCCTCGACGCGCGTGCCGACGCGGTCTTCGTCACGGCCTCCGACACGACCGACGCGTCGGCGGTGCCCGCGGCGATCACCCAGAACGCGGATGCCTTCCCGTCGGTGACCCTCGTCGACACGAGCACCTGGGTGGCCGGCGTCGGTCCGCGCGGAGCGCAGAGCGTGCTCGGCGACATCGAGCGCTTCCTCGACGGGCGGTGAGCTCGAGAGCCGGACGCGCCGCGGCGGGTGCCGCGATCGCCCTGGCCCTGGTGCTCGTCGTCGCGGCGTCCCTCGCCGTCGGGGCGAATCCGCTGTCGCCGGGCACCGTCATCGGGGTGCTGCGCGGCGATGGGTCGCCCGAGGCGACGTTCGTCGTGACCGAGCTCCGTGTTCCGCGGACGGTCGTGGGACTCCTCGCAGGCTCCGCCCTGGGCGTCGCCGGGGCGTTGATGCAGGCCTTCACCCGCAACCCGCTCGCCGATCCCGGCATCCTCGGCGTCAACGCCGGAGCCGCACTGGCGGTCGCGCTCGGGATGTCGGTGCTCGGTGTCCGGGCGACGTCGGGTGCGGTGTGGTTCGCGTTCGTCGGCGCGCTCGCCGTCACCCTCGCGGTGTACGTGATCGGCTCGGGCGGGCGCGGGGCGGCCGGCCCGATCCGGCTCACGCTCGCGGGCGTCGCCCTCGGCGCTGTGCTGTCGGGCATCACGACGGGCATCGTGCTCAGTGATCCCGAAGCGTTCGACGCGATGCGCAGCTGGAACGCGGGGTCGCTGCTGGGTCGCGGGTGGGACACGATCGTGCCGGTCGCGCCCTTCATCGCCGTCGGAGTCGTTCTGGCGCTCGTGCTCGGCGCCGGTCTCAACGCCGTCGCGCTCGGCGACGACGTCGCTCGTGCGCAGGGCGCGAACCTCGCCGGCATCCGGATCGGCGTCATCGTCGCCGTCACCCTCCTCGCGGGTGCTGCGACGGCACTCGCGGGACCGATCTCGTTCGTCGGGCTCATGGTGCCGCACATCGCGCGCTGGCTGTTCGGCGCCGATCACCGGATGATCCTCGTCGTCAGCGCGCTGCTCGCACCCATCGTCGTGCTCGCCGCGGATGTCGTCGGGCGGGTGCTCATCGCCCCCGCTGAACTGCCGGTCGGCATCGTCACGGCGTTCGTCGGGGCTCCCATCCTCATCGCGCTCGCGCGTCGACGTCGGGCGAGCGCCCTGTGAGCGGCGGGCCGCGGATGCTGCGGCTGCAGGCCGGTGCCGTGCATGTGCCCGTGCGTCTGCGCAGCGTCGTCGTCGGAGCGGGTGCCCTCGTCGTCGCTGCGGTGCTGCTGGTCGTCGCACTCGGTGCCGGCACCTTCCCGGTTGCTCCCGGCGATGTGGTCGCGGCGCTGGTGGGGGCCGGCGACGACGCGCTCGTCGAGACCGTCGTCCGCGAGTGGCGGCTGCCTCGTGCGCTCGGAGCGCTCGGTGTGGGTGCGATCCTCGGGATCGCGGGCGCGCTGTTCCAGACCGTCACCCGCAACCCGCTCGCGAGCCCCGACATCCTGGGGCTGTCGAGCGGAGCCTTCACCGGGATGCTCGCCGCCCTCGTCCTGGTGTCGTCGAGCTGGCCGGTGCTCGTGGGCGGCTCGCTGATCGGTGCCCTCGCCACCGCCGTCGTCATCTGGGCGCTGGCCTGGCGCGGCGGGCTGCAGGGGTTCCGCCTGATCGTCGTCGGCATCGGGGTCTCGGCGATGCTCGCATCGCTCAACACCTGGATGCTGCTGCAGATCGAGCTCGAGACCGCGATGTTCGCGTCGGCCTGGGGTGCGGGAAGTCTCAACGGGGTGACGGCACCGGCGGTGGCCGGCGCGCTCGCGTGCGCGGCCCCCTTGGTCGTCGCGTCGTTCGCGCTCGTGCCGCGGCTGCGGCAGCTCGAGCTCGGTGACGACCTCGCCGCGGCGACGGGCGCACGACCGCACCTCGTGCGCACTCTCGCGCTGCTGGTCGGGGTCGTGCTGGTCGCGGCCGCGACGACCGTGGGCGGCCCGATCGCCTTCGTCGCGCTGGCGGCTCCGCAGGTGGGCCGCCTGATCGCGCGCACGCCGCACCTGTCGCTCGGGCTCTCCGCGCTCGTCGGCGCCGTGCTGCTGATCGCCTCCGACCTCATCGCGCAGCACGTGCTGCCCGCGCCGCTTCCCGTCGGCGTCGTCACCGTCTCGCTCGGCGGCGCCTACCTCGTCCTCATGATCGTGCTGGAGGTCCGCCGCCGTGCCTGACCCGTTCCCATCGGCGACATCGCTCGCCGCCGAGTCCGTGACCCTCGCCTACGACGGCGCCGAGATCGTCCGCGATCTGTCGGTGCGGATCGAGCCCGGGTCGTTCACGGTCATCATCGGTCCCAACGCCTGCGGCAAGTCGACGCTCCTGCGCGGCCTGTCACGTCTGCTCGCACCGAGCGCCGGGACCGTCGTGCTCGACGGCCGGGCGATCTCCGAGCTGCCCGCCAAGGAGGTCGCCCGACGGCTCGGGCTGCTGCCGCAGTCGGCGGTCGCCCCGGAAGGCATCACCGTGCGCGAACTGGTCGGACGCGGGCGCTATCCGCACCAGAACCTCTTCCGGCAGTGGTCGGCCGACGACGACTCGGCCGTCGACGAGGCGCTTGTCGCGACGGGGACGATGCCGCTCGCATCACGACCCGTCGAGGCGCTCTCGGGAGGCCAGCGGCAGCGGGTCTGGGTCGCGATGGTGCTCGCCCAGCAGACGGGCCTGCTGCTGCTCGACGAGCCGACGACCTTCCTCGACGTGGCCCACCAGGTCGAGCTGATGGAGCTCTTCGCCGAGCTCAACGAGCGCGGCCGTACGATCGTCGCCGTGCTGCACGACCTGAACCACGCCGCCCGGTACGCGAGTCGCATCGTGGCGATGCGCGACGGGCGCATCCTCGCCGAGGGTCCGCCGCCCGAGGTGATCACGAGCGAGCGGGTGCAGGAGGTCTTCGGGCTCGCCAACGTGGTCGTCGACGATCCCGTCACCGGCGGACCGCTCGTCGTCCCGCTCCGCGCGCGTCGGTCCGGGGCGGGCGCGGGGGAGGAGTCAGCGTGAGCGCCGAGCGGCCCTGGGCGTACAGCGCCTTCGTCGTCGAGGTCGCCGGCGTGGCCCGCCTCAGCCCCGGCTTCGTCCGCATCACCCTTCGCGGCGAGGCTCTGGCGAACTTCGCGCCGTGGGGGCTCGACCAGCGGATCAAGATCGTGCTGCCCTTGCCGGGCCGTCCGCACCCCGGGCTCGCGGAGTTCGGCCTGCTCGATGAGCCCACCCCGCATCCCTCCGACTGGTACGCCCGGTGGAAGGCGCTCGACGAGAACGACCGCAACGTGCTGCGCACCTATACGCCGTCGGCGATCCGCGTCGCCGAACGAGAGATCGACGTCGACTTCTTCCTGCACGAGCCCGTGGGCCCCGCCTCCGCGTGGGCTCTGGCCGCACGGCCCGGCGACCCGCTCGTCATCACGGGGCCCGACGTGCGAATGGAATGGACGGGATACGGCATCCATTGGACGCCGGGCGAGGCGACCCGGTTCCTCCTCGTCGGCGATGAGACGGCGTTCCCCGCCCTGCGGAACATCGTCTCCGCGCTGCCGCAGGCGACGCGGCCGCACGTGATCGTCGGTGCGACCGACCCCGCCGATGACCTCGTTTCCGACGTGCTCGCCGATCGCGCGCTCGTGACCCGCGTCGAGCATCGCGCCGGTGACGACGCCCTCGCCACGGCCGTGCGGTCGTGGGCCGCGGAGCACGGCGCCGCGGCGGCCGCCGACCCGGGGTTCGGAGTGTGGCTCGCGGGCGAGTCGGGCGTTGTCACCGGCATCCGCCGGTTCCTCACGAACGACGTCGGCATCGCGAAGGATCGCATCTCGTTCCTCGGATACTGGCGGTACGGCGGCCCCCTCGTCGGCTGACGGCGGCGGCGCGGAGCGCACCGCACGCTCGATACGCTGACGGGATGACCCCCCGCGACCTCCCCGGCGGCGCTGTGCTGCGCGCCGCCCGGCCCGGTGACGAGACCGGCATCCTCGCCTGCATCCACGCCCTCGCCGTCTACGAACGCGAGCCGGATGCCGTCGACAACACGGCCGAGATGCTGCGCGAGACGCTGTTCGGAGCGGAGCCCCGCGCGTTCTGTCACGTGGTCGAGCGCGAGGGGGCGATCGTGGGCATCGCGATCTGGTTCCTGACCTACTCGACCTGGACGGGCCGCCACGGCATCTGGCTCGAAGACCTCTTCGTCGACGAGTCGCAACGGGGCACCGGATACGGCAAGGCGCTGATCGCGTCGCTCGCCGAGGTCTGCGTCGAACGCGGCTATTCGCGGCTCGAGTGGACCGTTCTCGATTGGAACGCCCCCTCGATCGCGTTCTACCGCTCGATCGGCGCCGAGCCGATGGCGGAGTGGACGACGCAGCGCCTCACGGGCGACGCCCTGCACGCGCTCGCCGGCTGAACAGCGCCTTGCCTCTCGGGGCGTCCCGCGTCAATCCCGACGACGCGGCCGGTGCGCGCTCGTAGGGTGGAGCCATGGCAGATCAGATCCACGTTCCGAACGTGTCCCTCAACTCCGGCTTCGAGATCCCGCAGCTCGGCTACGGCGTCTTCAAGGTCGACCCGGCCGAGACCGAGCGGCTCGTCTCCGAGGCCTTCGATGCGGGCTACCGCCACATCGACACCGCCGCGATCTACGGCAACGAAGAGGGTGTCGGCCGCGCGATCGCCGCCAGCGGCATCCCGCGTGACGAGCTGTTCATCACGACCAAGCTGTGGAACGACCGTCAGGGCGGCGACGAGCCCCGCAAGGCCCTGTCGGAGAGCCTCGAGAAGCTCGGCCTCGACTACGTCGACCTGTACCTCGTGCACTGGCCGGCCCCGGCCAACGGCAACTACGTCAACGCGTGGCAGAAGCTCGTCGAGCTGCGCGACGCGGGTCACGCCCGCTCGATCGGCGTCTCGAACCACCTCGTCGAGCACCTCGAGAAGATCTCCGCCGAGACCGGCGTGCTCCCCGCGGTGAACCAGATCGAGCTGCACCCGGCGTATCAGCAGAAGGATGTCGTCGACTGGGCGACCGACAAGGGTGTCCGCATCGAGTCGTGGGGGCCCCTGGGTCAGGGCAAGTACGACCTCTTCGGCGCCGAGCCCGTCGCCGAGGCGGCGGCCGCTCACGGAAAGAGCCCGGCTCAGGTCGTGCTGCGCTGGCACCTGCAGCGCGGATTCATCGTGTTCCCCAAGACCGTCAGCCGTGAGCGCATGGTCGAGAACGCCTCGCTGTTCGACTTCGAGCTCACGACGGCGCAGGTCGACGCGATCTCGGCGCTCGACCCGGGCGACGGCTCGGGCCGCGTGAGCGCGCACCCCTCCGAGGTGAACTGACCGACGACCCCGATCGGGGTTCGGCTTCGGGCGCAGTTCGCGGCTACGCGCGCAGATGATTCTGCGGCGGATGCCGGGAACTGCGCCCGATCCGCGTGCGGCCGCGGGTTTCGTAGGCTGGAGGCGTGGCATCCGTTCTCAACGTCTCGGCGTACCTCTTCACGCACATCGCCGATCCCGCCGCGCTTCGCGACGTGTTGCGCGAGCGCGCCGAGGGCGCGGGGCTGAAGGGCACGATCCTGCTGGCCGAGGAGGGCGTCAACCTGTTCCTCGCCGGGGCCGAGAGCGCGGTGCGCGAGTTCCTCGACGACCTCCGCGCCGATGCGCGCTTCGCGGCGCTGACCGCCAAGGAGAGCTGGTCCGACGAGCAGCCGTTCGGCCGGATGCTCGTGAAGGTCAAGCGCGAGATCATCCGCATGGACCGCCCCACGATCCGTCCGGCGGACGAACGTGCGCCGAGCGTGACCCCCGGCGACCTGCGGCGCTGGCTCGACCAGGGCCACGACGACTCCGGACGCGAGGTCGTGCTGCTCGACACCCGCAATGCGTTCGAGGTCGACTACGGCACGTTCGCGGGAGCCGTCGACTGGCGGATCGAGCGCTTCACGCAGTTCCCGGATGCCGCCGCCGCGCACCACGACCAGCTCGCCGGCAAGACGGTCGTCAGCTTCTGCACGGGCGGCATCCGTTGCGAGAAGGCCGCGATCGTCCTGCGCGAGGAGGGGGTCGACGCCTACCAGCTCGAGGGCGGGATCCTCGGCTACTTCGAGCGCGAGGGCGGCGCGCACTGGAACGGCGAGTGCTTCGTGTTCGACGAGCGCGAGTCTCTCGCCCCCGACCTGTCTGCGCGGCGCTGACCGTGACGCGGATCGTCGTCCTGACCGGCGCCGGGATCTCGGCCGAGTCCGGTATCCGCACTTTCCGCGCCGCCGACGGGCTCTGGGAGGACCACCGCATCGAGGACGTCGCGACTCCCGCGGGCTATCGGGCAGACCCCGCCCTCGTCCACGCGTTCTACGACGAGCGGCGCCGTGCGGCGGCCGTCGCCGCGCCGAACGCCGCACATCTCGCCCTCGCCGACCTCGAAGCGCGGCGCCCGGGCGACGTGCTCGTCGTCACGCAGAACATCGACGACCTGCACGAGCGCGCCGGGTCGCGGAGCGTCAGCCACATCCACGGCGAGCTGGGGTCGGCGCTGTGCGAGACATGCGGAGAGCGGATGCCGTGGCGCGGCGACCTCGCCGGGCGGCCGCCCTGTCCGGCGTGCGGGGCTCGCGCGCTCCGCCCCGACGTAGTGTGGTTCGGAGAAGCGGTCTACGGGCTCGACGACATCTTCGATGCGGTGGCCCTGTGCGAGCACTTCTGGGTGATCGGGACATCGGGCGCGGTCACGCCCGCGGCATCCCTCGTCGCGGTGGCGGCTGAAGCGGGTGCACGCACCGCACTGCTGAACCTCGAGGCCCACGAAGACGTGCGCCTCTTCGACGACGTCGTGATCGGCCCGGCCACAGTGACCGTTCCCGAGTGGGTCGCCCGCTTCTGAGGCGTGCCTCGGCCGCGTCGGGGGTGGGCGGTAGCGTCGTGGCATGGAACCGCACCGGCTCACGCGTGAGCAGGCCCGCCGCATCATCGTTCGGGCGCAGCTGCTCGAAGCAGACCGTCCCGGCGACGTCGTCGAGGTGGCCGAGCAGATCGGCGCGATCAAGATCGACCCGACGGCCGTCATCGCGCCCAGCGAGCAGGCGATCCCGTGGGCGAGGATCGGCTGGGGGTACGAGCCGGGGCAGCTGACGAAGGCCGTCGAAGACGACCGGCAGCTCTTCGAGTACGCCGGCTCGTTCCACCCCGCGAGCATGCTTCCGGCGATGCGCGTGCGGATGCGGCTGCGTCCCGTCCGCGAGAGCACCGCGGCGTGGCTCGAGGCCAACAGCGCTTTCCGCGCCGACGTCCTGGCGCGGCTGCGCGCCGACGGACCGCTGCTGGCGGCCGATATCCCCGACACCGCCGCCGTGCCCGCCGGAAACGACAGCGGCTGGTACAGCGACAACCAGGTGCCGCGCATGCTCGACCTGCTCGAGCGGCTCGGTGAGGTCGCGGTCGTCGGGCGTGCCGGTCGGCTGCGCCGGTGGGATGTCGCCGAGCGGGCGCGCGGTGCCGAGCCCGACGACCTCACCTACGACGAGGCCGGGGCCTTCCTCGACGAGCGCCGGCTGCAGGGCGCGGGGCTCGCGCGGCAGAAGTCGTCGTGGTCGGGGGTGGGGATGGCCGGTGAGCCCGCCGTCGTCGAGGGGAGCACCTGGAAGTGGCGGGTCGACCCGCGGGCGTTCGAGGCCGTCGATGACGACCCGGGAGGGCGGGTCGCGATCCTCAACCCCTACGACGGCATGCTGTTCGACCGCCCCCGCCTGATCGAAGCGTTCGACTTCACCTACAAACTCGAGCAGTTCGTACCGAGAGCGCAGCGTGTGTACGGCTACTTCGCGCATCCGATCCTCTGCGGCGACCGGTTCATCGGCCTTCTCGACGCCGCCCTCGACAAGCCGAAGGAGCATCTCGTCGTCGCCGCGCTGCACGAGCTCGTGCCGTGGGAGAGCGAGGAGCGCGAGATGGTCGAGGCGGAGATCCGCGACCTGGCCGAATGGCTCGGCGTGCCCGTGCGCGGGCTCGACTGAAACATCGATCGCGGGCCTACCAGCCGTCCGTCGACGTCGCAAGGCGGTCGCCACGGCGGCGCCGACGGCGAAGCATGGTGACAGCCCCGCAATCGAAACGAAAGGAGCCGCCCATGGCTCGCATCATCGAGACCATCGACGTCGACGTGCCCGTCTCCGTCGCATACAACCAGTGGACGCAGTTCGAGTCGTTCCCGCACTTCCTGAGCTTCGTCGAGTCGGTCACCCAGCTCGACGACGGCACGACCCACTGGAAGGTGAAGATCGGCGGGGCCGAGCGCGAGTTCACCGCGAAGATCACCGAGCAGCACCCTGACGAGCGGGTCGCCTGGAACAGTGTCGAGGGCAAGGACGAGCATGCCGGCGTCGTGACCTTCCACAAGCTCAGCGACGACGAGACGCGCGTGACGGTGCAGCTCGACTGGACGCCCGAGGGCTTCGTCGAGTCGGTCGGCGCCGCCATCGGCATCGACGACCACGCCGTGAAGAAGGACCTGACCCGCTTCAAGGAGTTCATCGAGTCGCGCGGCACCGAGACCGGTGCCTGGCGCGGCGACATCGAGAACTGACCTCGATCGCTCCGGTACGACGAGAGGCCCCTCCGATCAGCGGAGGGGCCTCTCGTCGCATCGAGCGGATGCTGCGGCTCAGCTGCGGAGCTTGCGCAGCGCCGACCGCTTGTGGGCCGCCTGGTCGCCGCTCTTCTCCGATTCGACGATGAAGGCCGGCTCCTCGGCGGATGCCGTGAACTTCTGACCGGCGAACTGGAAGTCCTTCTTCTTCTTCTCGACGATCTTCCCGTGCGTCCGCCCCTGGGAGGTATCCCAGCTGACGCGGTCGCCCTTCGACAGTTCCTGAGCCATCGCGGCTCCTTCCGTTGTGCATCGGTTGCGGCGATCCTGTCGCCCGGCGGGACCGGGGGAGAAGCCGTTGACACACCGGGGCCGGATGCGCCAGTGCTCTCGCCGACCGGCCGCGGCCTGCGAGACTGCCCACATGCGCACGATCGTCATCACGGGAGCAAGCGATGGAATCGGCGCGGCCGCGGCGCGGCGCCTCGTCCGAGAGGGGAATCGCGTCGTCCTGGTCGGACGCTCGCCCGAGAAGACACGTGCTCTTGCGAGCACGTTCGACGCGCCCTACCACCTCGCCGATTACGCCGAGCTCGCACAGGTGCGGCGCCTCGCCGACGAACTGCTCGAGGCGTACCCGCGCATCGACGTGCTCGCCAACAACGCCGGCGGCATCTTCGGCCCGCGTGCGCTCACCGTCGACGGCTACGAGCAGACGTTCCAGGTCAATCACCTCGCCGGGTTCCTGCTGACGAACCTGTTGCTGGACCGGCTCATCGAGAGTGAGGCATCCGTCATCCAGACCGCGAGCGTGGCCGCGCGCCTGTTCTCGCGGTTCGACGTGACCGATCTGAACGCGGCGAAGCGATACTCGGGGCGCATCGCATACGGCAATGCCAAGCTCGCCGACATCCTCTTCACCCGCGAGCTGCAGACCCGCTTCGGCGATCGGGGCATCGCAGCGGCTGCGTTCCACCCCGGAGTCGTCGCGACCCAGTTCGCCGCGAACGTGCCCGGCCCCCTCCGCTGGGTCTACCACAACCCGATCGCCCGGCGCCTGCTCACGACGACCGACGAGGGCGGTGCACGACTGGTCTTCCTCGCCGACGGCACGCCGAACCGCGACTGGGTTCCCGGCGCCTATTACGAGAACGATCGCCCGGCCCGCTCTCACCGCGACGCGACCGACGCCGGCCTCGCCCGGGAGCTCTGGGACCGCAGCGCCGAGATGGTCGGCCTCGCCCGCTGACGCGACGGTGTCAGCGCCGAGAACGCACCGCCGCGCCGAGAACGCACCGTGCGACGTGCGCTTTCGCGTGGATGGTGCGCGCTCGGCGCGGGATGCGCAAGGGGGGCGGCGGGGCGCGGGGGAACACCTACCGTGAGGGGCGAACGGGAGGACGACATGGTCGACGAGCGCAACGAGCCCCACGGACCCGAGCAGATGCCGGACCGCCACCCGAGGCCCGATCCCACGGATCTGACCAACCAAGCGAGCTTCCGGCAGGGGGCGGCGTCGCGCTGGCTCGTGCCCGCGGGCGTCCTGGCTGCGGTGGCGATCGTGCTCTTCGTGCTGGCCTTCCAGCTCCAGACGGCATTGCCCGCGGTCGGCGTCGTCTACGCGGTCGTCGGCTGGGCGATGATGGTGGTCGCCGCGCGCTCATCGGACGAGGCGCCCGTGCGCAACCGCCGCCTCGCATTCGCGATGGGCATCCTCGCCGTCGGCGTGCTCGCCATCTTCATCCTTATCTACATCACCGAGACGCTCTAGCCCCGGCCTGCCCCGGCCCGCCCCGGCCCGGCCCCCGAGAACGTACCTCCGCGCCGAGAACGCACCGTCCAACGTGCGTGCTCGCGGCGACGGTGCGTTCTCGGCGGGATGCGCGCGACGCTCTAGACCCCGCGCTCGCCCGACGCAACCACCCTCGTCGTTCCGAGGGTTACGCCTAGCGTGATCACATGGCGACGGCAGCATCCGATCCTCGAGCGACTCGGTCGCACACCGCGCATCACCGGGTCGTCGTGGTCGGCGGCGGCAACGGCGGAGTATCAGCGGCAGCCCGCTTGCAGCGGCAGGGCGTCGACGACATCGCGCTGATCGAGCCGAAGGACACCCACGAGTACCAGCCGCTGTTCTCGCACGTCGCCGGCGGTACGGCGCGTATCAGCGAGACGGTTCGGCCGCAGCGCAGCGTCATCCCCGACGGCGTCCGGTGGATCCAGGATGCCGTGATCTCCGTCGACCCGCACCGCTCGACCGTCCGCCTCGCATCGGGCGACGAGGTCGGTTACGACCACCTCGTCCTGAGCCCCGGGATGCAGAAGGACTGGGCGAGCGTGCCGGGGCTGGCTGAATCGATCGGGACAGGCGACGTGACCACCCATTACGAGGGCGACCTCGCGGCGCGCACGTCGCTGCGCCTGCGCGATCTGCGGCGGGGCACCGTCGTCTTCACGCAGCCCGCCGGTCCCGCCTCGTGCGCGGGCGCATCGCAGAAGCCCATGTACCAGGCGTGCGACTACTGGCAGCGCATCGGGGTGCTGGACGACATCCGGGTCATCCTCGTGGTTCCGGAGAAGACCGTGTTCGGCATCCCGGCCTTCGACCGGGAGATCCAGCGGGCGATCGACCGTTACGGCATCGAGCTGCGGACCGAGAGCGCGCTGATCGAGGTGGATGCCGCGGCCTCCGAGGTCGTGATCGCGTCGCCGACCGGCATCGAACGCATCCGGTTCGACCTCGTCAACGTCGTGCCGCCGCAGTCGGCGCCCGACTGGATCCGGGAATCCGGGCTCGCCGCCGAGGGCGACGCGGACGGGTTCGTCGACGTCGATCCCGCGACCCTTCGCCACACCCGCTTCGCCGGCATCTGGGCGATCGGCGATGCCGCTGCCACGACGAACTCGAAGAGCGGGGGAGCTCTGCGCAAGCAGACCATGGTCCTCGCGAAGAACCTCTCCGCGGCCCTGGCGGGAGACGAGCCCCGCGCACGTTACGACGGGTACGGCGTGTGCCCCATGACGGTGTCGCGCTCGAGCGTCGTGTGGGCCGAGTTCGGGCCCTCGGGCGAGCTCATGCCGACGATCCCCTTCTTCCGGCGCATGTACCGCGAGAGCGCGTTGTCCTGGTTCTTCGACCGCCGCGTGCTGCCCTGGGTGTATTGGAACCTCATCCTCACCGGGAGGGCGTGACGCCCGCGGCATCCTGATCGGCGTCGTGCCCCCGTTCGGCCGTGCCCTCCGCCTTCAGGCGAACGCGTGCCACGAAGATGCCCGCGATCAGCGCACCGAGGCCGCCGACGGCCATGTCGCCGATCGTGTCGTCGTAGGTCACGAGGATCGAGTCGACGAAGAGCTTGCCCGCCCACTCCACGATCTCCCAGAGCGCGGCGAAAGCCAGCCCGAAGGCCGTCGTGACGACGAGGCCGGTGCGCCGGCGGAACCCCTCGCCGCCGGGAAGCGGCACGATCGAGATGCGGGCCGCCGCGATGTACGCGAGCGCCGCGAGCACGCCCGTGCACACGAGGTGCACCGGGATGTCCCACGACGGAACGCTGCGATACAGGTCGACCACGTTGCTCCAGGCCGCGACCAGCACCGTGACGCCGCACACGATGTCGAATGCGGGACGGACGCCGACGAAGCGCGGCGCGACGAGAGCCGGGAGGGCGAAGGCCAGGATGCCGGCATCCGTGAGTTCGAACCACAGCGCCGCGACCACGATGCTGAGCACACCGCACAGCCGGACCGCGTCTGCGACGACGGCACTCGTCGTGCGAGGCGGGCGGAGGAAGTTCTCGATCATGGTGGGCCGGCTCACGACGCGCCCCCGTCCAGGCGGAGGAGCACGTGGACGCCCAGGTGGTCCGACGGTGCCGCGCCGTCGATCGTGCGCGTGTCGACGGCGGCCCGTGTGACGCGGAGGGAGCGATCGACCGCGATCCAGTCGATCGGCCCTTTCCGCACGCGCGGCGGGTGGTAGCCGCCGTAGGTGTCCCAGAGCGGCGTCGCCCTGACCTCCGCCGCCTGCCACGCGTCGACGAGACGGCTGCTGAACAGCGCTGACAGTGGAGCGGAGCCCGGGCCGGCGTTCATGTCGCCCATGACGATCACCGCCCCCGTCGTCTCGGCGGCGAGGTCGTGCAGCTGCCAGGCCGAGCGCAGCCGTGATCGGGCGGAGAAGACGTCGAGGTGCGTGTTCAGCACGGTCAGTGAGCCGCCGGTGACCCGATCACGGAAGGCAGCGCGGACCACCACCCGCGGTACCGGGTTTCCCCACGACGTCGAGCCCGCGACCTCGGGTGTCTCGGAGAGGGCCGACTGCTCATGGCCCGTCAGCTCGAGACGGTCGGAGTCGAAGAAGATCGGGCAGCCCTCGCCACGGCCGTCGGCGTTGCGGCCGTGACCGACGAAGCGGTACGACGTGCCGAGGGAGGCCCGGACGAGATCGGCCTGGTCGGGCATCGCTTCCTGCGTGCCGAGGATAGCGGGCGGGTCCGCGTGGAGCACCGTGGCCAACCGCCGACCGCGCACCGTCCAGCGGTCGTTCGGCGGCCAGGTCGGTCCGTCGATGCGCCGGCGGATGTTCCAAGTCGCGACGTGGAGGTCGTGCGGATGCAGCTCGCTCGGGCCGAACAAATGGGCGACGGCGCTCTCGCTCGCTGCGCGCGTCATCGCCGCCCCTCCGCTGCGCGGGTGAGGTCGTGGCGACCCGTGCGGCGTAGCCGGCGAGCCACGCGGCGGTGCGGCAGCTCGTCGGGCCAATGCGAGACGACGGTGTGGAAGCCCCGGGCGATGCGCGTGCCGAAGGCGCGCCGATCGTCGAAGGGTCGCATGGAGATCCCCATGTCTGCGCGGCGCGAGTATGCGATCCGGTGACGCCCGCCCAGGTGGAAGGCGAGGTCGAAGTCGTCGTGCACCTCGGCGTCTGCGCGGTGCACCTCGGTGCTGACGCTCCGCCACGCGGTGCGCCGGAAGGCGAGGTTCGAGCCGAACAGCGGCAGATGGCCCAGCGCGGCGAACCCCAGGAGCGCGTACAGCCCGAGGTACGTCGCGGCGAGGGGGCGTCGCAGCGCCCGCGGCCCGTCGACGAAGCGGGCGCCTCCGGTCAGCACGGCGATGTCGGGCCTGCGTGCGAAGTCGCGGCAGAGGTCGGCGATCCAGGTCGGGGCGGGGAGCGAGTCGGCATCCAGCCGCAGGACGAGATCGCCGGTCGCGTGGTCGTACCCCGTCGCCGCCGCCGCGGGGATGCCGGTGGCCGCGCACTCGACGACGCGCGCGCCGGCGGCATGGGCGACGTCGGCGGAGTCGTCGCGCGAGCCGTTGTCGACCACGACGATCTCGTCGGGCGGCTCGGTCTGTTCGGCGAGGGCGCGCAGACACCGTCGCAGCATCACGGCGTCGTCCTTCACCGGGATCACGACCGACACGGTCGGGCGGTGGGGCAGGGGCCGGGATTCGAGTGTCATCGGACCTCACGCTACGACCGGCGGCGCACGGGCGGGAGCGCCTTGACAGTGCTGTCGAGCCTCGTCAATGACATGCTGGAGGTATGCCTCAGCAGAGCGATCTCCTCGCCGTCCTCGTCGATGCCGACAACGTCTCGCCCTCGCGCATCGGCGGGGTGCTGGCCGAGATCGCGACCTACGGCACGGCCTCGGTGAAGCGCGTCTACGGCGACTGGACCAAATCTCAGCTCCGTGGATGGAAGGACGCCGCGAGCGAGCACGTCATCCAGCCCATGCAGCAGTTCGACAACACCACCGGCAAGAACGCGACCGACAGTGCTCTGATCATCGATGCGATGGATCTGCTGTACACGCGACGGTTCCAGGGGTTCTGCATCGTCTCGAGCGACAGCGACTTCACGCGTCTGGCATCCCGAATCCGCGAAGAGGGTGTCACCGTGTACGGCTTCGGTGAGCGCAAGACGCCCGAGGCCTTCCGCAACGCGTGCGATCAGTTCACCTACCTCGAGGTGCTCGGCGTCGTCGACGAGCGGGACGCCGCGCGATCGACCACCTCGGAGCGCTGGACGGCGGCGGCGCTGCGTGCCGACGCGCGCCTCGTCGCTCTCCTGCGCAGCGCCGCCGAGACCGCCTCGGCCGACGACGGCTGGTCCGACCTCGGCACCGTCGGTCAGCTCATGCGCAAGCAGCAGCCCGACTTCGACCCCCGGAACTGGGGCTATGCGAAGCTGTCGGACCTCGTCCGCGCCGTGGGCCTGTTCACGATCGAGTCGAAGCCGGGCGGCATGTCCCTGCGCCCGAAGAGCACGTCGGGGTCGAAGGCCTCGGACGACTCGGCGGATGCGCCTGCAAAGGGTCGCGGCGACGTCGAGACCGGGTCCGCGGGTGGGCGCTCGCGGCGCAAGCCGTCGTCGCGTGCCAAGAGCGCGGTAGCCGACGCCGAGGCTGCCGCCTCGGCCGTGCCGGAGGGCGGCGCGGATTCTCATGACGACAGCTCCCGGGAATCCGCCCCGGCCGAAGGGACGAGCGGGTCGTCGGCGCGCGGACGCCGTCCGATGATCGAGCAGCTCACTCTGGGCGCAGCTCTGGATGCCGCGCTCGACGCGGTCTCGTCCGCCTCGCGCGCCAACGCCACGGCATCGGCGGCACTGTCCGCGGATGCGGATGCGGATGCGGATGCGGATGCGCCGGAGGGCGAGAGCCGTGACGAGGCGACCGGCTCTGCGGATGCTTCGCCGGCCGAAGGCGAGACGGTGGCGGTCAGCGCGGGGACGAAGAAGACGCCGGCGCGGAAGACATCCACCAAGACGGCGCCGAAGAGCGGCGCTGCGAAGACGCGGACCCCTCGGGCGACGACCGCCCGCACCGGTGCCGCGTCCGCGGCGGACGACGACGGACCGTCGGCGACGGCTGCTCCGGCCGCCGCCGAGCCCAGCGCCGACGCGGCATCCGTGTCGCTTCCGGAGACCGGCACCGCTCAGCCGGTCGAGACCGAGACCGAGGCCCCCGCACGGCCCAAGCGCGCGTCGCGCAGCCGGACCAGCGCCCCGGAGGCTCCGTCGGGCGAGTCGGACTCCGAGGCGCCCGCCCGGCCGAAGCGCGCGTCGCGCAGCCGCAAGGCTCCGGCTGCCGAGGCGCCGGTCGAGCCGGCTGCCGAGCCTGCGGCCGAGGCGCCCGCCGACGCCGCATCGGCTCCGGCGGCAGCATCCGCCCCCGTCAAGCGGGCACCGCGCCGCGCATCCCGGCCGGGTTCGTCGGTGAGCTGACCGCGGGGCGGGTTCCGGTCAGCCGCGGCCGCGGCGCAGTGCGGCGGCGAGCGGGCGACGTCGTCGCCGCGTGTCGGGGATGACAGGCACGGGCTGGGTGACCACGGCATCGACGACCATCGAGCCGCTCGCCGGCCCGACCACGGGCACGGGGGTCGTCGCCGTGCTGATGTGATCGGCGCGGGCGATGGGCATGTCGGCGAGCTCGCGCCGGGCTCGGAGGTAGGCCGGAACGAGGATGACGGTCGCCCCCAGCCACGCGAGGGGGTTGCTCCATGCGACTCCCGCGAACCCCAGGAACGCACCGAGCACCACGGCCGCCCCGGCACGCATGACGAGCTCGACGATGCCGGTGACGGTCGGCACGAGGGTGTGGCCGAGTCCCTGCAGGGCCCCGCGCAAGACGAACAGAACGCCCAGCGCGGTGTACGTCGCCCCGTTGATGATCAGCATGAGGGCGGCGAGGGAGACGACGCCGTCCGAACCGTCGCCGACGAAGAGCCGGACCAGCGGCGCCCCGAAGGTGATGAGCACCACGCCGAGCCCGACGGCGCCGATCACGGCCATCCAGGTCGCCTGCGCGACGCCCTGACGAATGCGGTCGGGGCGCCCACCGCCGTAGTTCTGAGCGACGAACATCGACACGGCGAGTCCGAGCGACTGCAGCAGGGCCACCGCCAGGCCGTCGACACGTGAGGCGGTCGTGTAGGCGGCGACGGCGTCGGCGCCGAGCTCGTTGAGACGGACCTGCACCGCGAGGGTGCCGATGGCGATGATCGACGCCTGGAAGCCCATGGGCAGGCCGAGCCGCAGGTGCAGCGCGAGGTCGGTTCGGGTGATGCGCCAGTCGGCGCGCCGCATGCGCAGAACCGGGATACGGCGCCGGATGTAGTCGAGGCACAGTCCCACGGACAGTGCCTGTGACACGACCGTTGCGAGGGCGGCGCCGCCGACGCCCCACCCGAGCGGGCCGACCATCACCACCACGAGCACGACGTTGAAGACGCAGGCCACCGTCAGGAAGATCAGCGGCGTGCGGGAGTCGCCGATCGCACGGATGATCGCCGCGAGGTAGTTGAAGAACATCGTCGCCCCCGCGCCGAGGAAGCTGACGACGGCGAACGCCGTCGCGTCGTCGAGGAGTTCCGGGGGCGTCTGCAGGAGTTGCAGCAGTGGTCGCGAGAGGAACGGCGCCACGACGGTGAGCACGACGCTCGTGATGGCTGTCAGCGTGGCCCCCGCTGCGACCGAGCGGCGCACGGCGGCGTGGTCGCCGGCCCCGAAAGCCTGCGCCGTGGGGATCGCGAATCCCGAGGTGAGCCCCCACGCGAAACCGATGAGCAGGAACAGCATCGAACCCGTCGCGCCGACGGCCGCGAGCGCGTCGACCCCGAGCCAGCGGCCCACCACCACCGCATCGACGATGTGGTACATCTGCTGCACCACGTTGCCGATCAGAAGGGGCACCGAGAACGCGAGGATGACGCGCCAGGGGCTGCCGGTGGTGAGGGTGCGGGACATCGCGGTGGCTTTCGAGAAGATGCGGGCACGACAACGGCGGCGCCGGAGCGCCGCCGTCAGTCAGTGTATCGAATCGATTCGAGATGCGCCACGGGGGATCCCGCATGCGCGCTCGCGGTGTCAGCGAGCGGATCCCTTGCGCGGCTTCAGGAACGCGCCGTCATCCTGCTTCTCGCGCTTGGCTGCGCGCTTTTCCTTCAACGTCAATTGCGGCGCCTTTTTGTCGCCTCGTGTGCGTGGTGTTTTCGTCGACATGAGAACTCGCTTCCCCTCGTGGCTGGCGTGTGACTCCCGACCATAGCCCGGAAAAAAAGGAAGTCAAATCGGTTTTCGGTCGCCGATTCCCGTGACTTGCTTTTTTGTGCGGTGTGGCTATGGTTGGTGGTCACCGCCCCGTCGTCTCGCCTTTGCGGGCTCGAGACCGGGGCTTTTGGTGCACCCTGAAAAGCAGAACGGAAGAAAAATGGAAAAGACCGCTGAAGCGACCTCGAGCGACGTGCGAATGCGCCTCGAGGCGCTGCTCGCCGAGCGCCGTGAGCTGCTGCAGGACATCGAGCCCCGCGCTGTTCCCTCCGTCGACCCGGTGGCCTACCAGACCGCCGCATCGCACCGCGCGACGATCACTCTGATCACCGAGGCGCTCGACCGCGTTCGCTCGGGCTCGTACGGCCGGTGCGTCGGATGCGGGCGGGCGATCGCACCGGCGCGACTGGAAGCGGTGCCGTACGCGCCGGCATGCATCGAGTGCCAGAGCCGGGCCGAGACCGCCTGAGGCCGATCAGGCGCTCGGCAGCGCCACGCGCACGAACAGGCCTCCGCCGTCGCGCAGGGTGATGAGCAGATCGCCGCGGTGGCTGCGGACGATGGCCGAGACGATGGTCAGCCCGAGACCGACGCCGCGGTCGGATGCCGCGCGGGTGCGGTCGCCCGCCCGGACGAACGGCTCGGTCAGTGTCGCGACGCGAGCCGAATCGAGGTCGGGTCCGGTGTTCACGATCTCGAGCAGCGCCGAACCGTCCGGCGCCGTCCGTGTGCGCACCGCGACCTCGCCGCCGTCGGGGAGGTTGTGGCGGAGCGCATTCGTGACGAGATTCGACACGAGCTGCCCGAGAAGGGCGGCGTTGCCGCGCGCGATCGCCGGGCCCGACTCCAGCCGGATGCTCGGTGATGTGCGGCGCGGTGCCGTGAGCTCGATCTCGCGCGCGTCGGCGACGACCCGCTGGGCGACCTCCGCGAGGTCGACGGGCTCGAAAGTCAGACCGGCTCGGCCGGCACGCGCGAGCTCGAGCAACGCCTCGGTCGTCACGATCGCCCGTTCGTTGGTCTGGGCGATCCTGCTCAGAACGAGGTCGACGTCGCGCCCGTCCGGATCGGCGCGGGCGACCTCGACGATCGTCCGGATGACGGCATGCGGAGTGCGCAGCTCATGCGACGCGTTCGCCGCGAAGCGCGATTCCTCGGCGACCGCCCGCTCGATCCGGTCGAGCATGTCGTCGAAGGCGTCGGCGAGGTCGGTGAGCTCGTTCCGGCGTCCGCGGAGGGCGATCCGGCGGTGGAGCGTGGCCGCATCGGCTCGTCCGACGACGTCGGTGATGCGCCCGAGCGGGGCGAGCATCCATCCCGAGAGGAACCACCCGCCGACCAGGCCGACGACCACCAGTGCGGCCAGAGCCCACCATGCGTATTTCACGAAGACGTCGGTGAGGTCGCCGCGTCCGGGGGCCCAGCCGCCGGTGGACTGGCTCAACAGGTCGCCGCTCGGCACGAACCGCAGGGCCAGGAGCCCGACGCCGAAGAGCACCGCGCCCGCGACGACCAGGAAACCGGCGTAGCTGAGGGTGAGCGAGACCCGCAGGGAGAGCCCGCGGCGGCGGGCGATCACGGTGCGGGGTCCGACATCCGGTACCCGACGCCCGCCACCGTCTCGATGACCCAGGGCTCGCCGAGTCGTTTGCGCAGCGTGGAGATCGTGATGCGCACCGCGTTCGTGAACGGGTCGGCATTCTCGTCCCAGGCGCGTTCGAGCAGCGTCTCGGCGCTGATGACCCCGCCTCCGGCGCTGAGGAGCACCTCGAGCACGGCGAACTGCTTCCGCGTCAGGGCGACGTAGCGTCCGTCTCGGTAGACCTCGCGTCGGAACGGGTCGAGTCGGACGTCGCCGAACTCGCGGATCGGGGGAGCGGCGTTCGCCGACCGCCTGGCCAGAGCGCGCAGCCGCAGCACGAGCTCGCGCATCGCGAACGGCTTGGTGAGGTAGTCGTCCGCGCCGGACTCGAAGCCCGAGGCCTTGTCGTCGAGCCGGTCCGCCGCCGTGAGCATGAGGATGCGCGGAGCCTCGGGGCGCTGCGAGAGGAGCCGGGCGATCTCGTCGCCGTTCGGGCCCGGGATGTCGCGGTCGAGCACGACGACGTCGTATGCGGTGATCGCCAGCTGTTCCAGCGCGGTCTCCCCGTCGGCGGCGAGGTCGGCGGAGATCGCCTCGAGGCGCAGTCCGTCGCGGATCGCCTCGGCGAGGAACAGCTCGTCCTCGACGATCAGCACACGCATGGCCTCAGGATAGGCGGGCGCGCATATCGCCGGCGTATGCGGAATCGGCGACGTCGTGGCAACATCCGCTCGTGTGCTCTGGAGGCATGAGCACTCCTTCCCCCTCGATTCCGCCCCGCCCGCTCGCGCTGCCGACGATCGAGTCCGCACGGCGAGGGACCTTCGTGCCGCCGCGTCCGCGAGCGCGGGCATCCCGCCGTGTTCGTCGTCGTCGCCTCGCTCTCGCCGCGGTCGTCGTCGCGGGCGCGGCGGCTCTCGGGGCGACCGTCACCGGTGCGCTCGCGGGTGCGACGGGCCTGCAGCTGCCGCCGATGCCGCCGGTGCTCCCGGGCCTGGCGTTCTCGCCGACGGCCGATGACGGGTTCATCGAGGACGGCGTGCAGATCAGCCTGTGGGACGACGATCTACCCGCCATCTCGCGACTCGACCCCGAACTGCTGGGGGCGATGCGCGCCGCGGAAGCGCGCGCCGCCGACGACGGCATCCACCTCGGGGTGACGAGCGGATGGCGCAGCGCGGCGTACCAGCAGTGGCTTCTCGATGCCCGCATCGCGTCGGTGGGGGAGGAGACCGCCCGCGCCTACGTCGCCACCCCCGAGCAGTCGCGCCACGTCAGCGGCGACGCCATCGACATCGGACCCGTCGACGCGCAGTACTGGCTGATCTCGTACGGGTCGGAGTTCGGCATCTGCCAGACCTACGGCAACGAGCCCTGGCACTTCGAGCTGGCCACTGCGCCCGGCACGGAGTGCCCGCCCATGCGCACCGATGCCAACGGCTGAGCCCGGGATGCGGCGGCGGGTGCGCCTACGATCGATGCAGGCCCCCAACGATCCAGGAGTCACCGTGTCTGCCGTCACCGCCGCCGCCCGCTCCCATGCCGACGACCTCGCCGACTTCGTCGCAGCGTCGCCGTCGAGCTTCCACGCCGCCGCCGATGTCGCTCGTCGCCTCGTCGCCGCCGGGTTCACCCCGCTGTCGGAGGACGAGCGCTGGCCGGAACAGCCCGGCGGGCGCTACGTGGTGGTGCGCGACGGTGCCGTGCTCGCGTGGATCGTGCCGGCATCCGCGACCGCCGTGACACCCGTGCGGGTGTTCGGCGCGCACAGCGACTCGCCCGCGTTCAAGCTCAAGCCCCGACCCACCACCGGCCGCCTCGGCTGGCTGCAGGCCGGTGTCGAGGTCTACGGCGGGCCGCTGCTGAACTCGTGGCTCGACCGCGAACTGCGACTGGCCGGTCGCCTCGTGCTGGATGACGGCACCTCGGTGCTCACCGCGACGGGACCGCTGCTTCGTCTGCCCCAGCTCGCCATCCATCTCGATCGCGAGGCCAACGACCATCTCGCCCTCGACAAGCAGACGCAGACGCAACCCGTGTGGGGGCTCGGCTCGGCCGAGTCAGCCGACCTGCTGGGCGAGCTCGCCCGCGAGGCCGGAGTGGATGCCGGCCGCATCCGCGGATACGACGTCGTGACGGCGGACGCCGCGCGCGGCGCCGTCTTCGGCGCGGGAGACGTCTTCTTCGCATCCGGGCGCCTCGACGACCTCGCCTCCGTTCATGCCGGCGTCGTCGCCCTCGAGCGCGCCGCCGCGGGCTTCGATGCCGGTCATATCGCGATGCTGGCCGTCTTCGACCACGAGGAGGTCGGTTCGGCGACCCGGTCGGGGGCGGCCGGCCCGTTCCTCGCCGATGTCGTGGAACGCATCCAGTTCGGTCTCGGTGCCGATCGCGAGGAACGCATGCGCGGACTCGCGGCGTCGTGGTGCGTCTCGAGCGACGTCGGGCACTCCGTGCACCCGAACTATGCGCACAAGCACGACCCCGTCGTGCTGCCGGTGCTCGGATCGGGACCGATCCTGAAGATCAACGCGAACCAGCGGTACGCGACGGACGGCGTCGGAGCGGCCGCCTGGAACGGATGGTGCGACGCGGCGGGCGTGCGCAGCCAGGAGTTCGTCTCGAACAACGCCGTGCCGTGCGGTTCGACCATCGGCCCGATCACCGCCACCCGCCTGGGCATCCGCACGGTCGACGTCGGGATCCCGATCCTCTCGATGCACTCGGCGCGCGAGCTCGCGGGGGTCTCCGACCTCCACGACCTCTCTCTCGTCGCCGAAGAGCTGTTCCGCCGGTAGACTCGAGCGGTCCGCGGCGCCGGCCCGGGCGAAGCGATGCAACTACCTGCTGACGGAGCAAGGCGGCACGTGAGAACGAGCTGACTGCTCGGAGGCATGCATGACGTCGAATGATCGTTCCCTGATCCACCACACCGGTCGGGTGTTCTTCCCGATCGCGTTCATCGCCCGGCTTCCCTTCGCCATGATGGTCGTGGGTGTCCTCACCCTCGTCGTCTCGGCGACGGGATCGGTCGGGCTCGGCGGGCTCACGTCCGCCGCCGTCGGCGTCGGCGTGGTGATCGCCGGTCCCGTCATCGGAGACGCCGTCGATCGATTCGGGCAGCGCCGGGTGCTGGTTCCCCTCGGCATCCTCAACGGCCTCCTGCTGGGGGTGTTCCCCATCGTCGTCACTGCCGGGGCTCCCGACCCGCTGATCCTGACCGCAGCCGCGGCGATCGGTCTGAGCGCGCCGCAGGCGGCGGCGATGTCACGCAGTCGACTGATGGGCATCATCCGCGTCCGTCTCAGCCCCGAGCACCGCCCGCGCACGCTCTCACGCGTCATGTCGTACGAATCCGCCGCGGACGAGACGGCGTTCGTCATCGGCCCGTTCCTGGTCGGCATCCTCGCCGCCGCGATCGCACCCTGGGCTCCGATCGCGATCGCCGCGGCCCTGAGCCTCGTCTTCGTGACCGCCTTCGCCCTGCACCCGAGCGGTCTCATCGCTGCTGCCGCCCTGGCGCCCGGCGAGAGCGAGGAGCGGGCGCCCATCGCACAGGTGCTGCGTCCTCGCATCCTCGTCCTCGTGGCGGGCACCTTCGGGGTGGGGCTCTTCTTCGGCGCGACGCTGACGTCGCTCACGGCCTTCGCGCAGACCGCGGGCGAGGGTGTCGAGGCGGGGCTGCTCTACGGCCTCATGGGCATCGGGTCAGCCGCTCTCGCGCTCGCCGTCGTGCTGCTGCCCTCGCGTTTCGCGCTGCGGCACCGCTGGCTCGTCTTCGCGGCCGTCCTCGCGATCTCGGCCGGCGGCTACGCCGCCTCGGACTCGCTCGGCGCGGTCATCGTCATGCTCCTGCTGATGGGGCTCGGCGTCGGCCCGACGCTCGTGACGCTGTTCAGCATCGCCGGTCACCGCAGCCCGGTCGGCCGGTCGGCGACCACGATGACACTGCTCGGGTCGGCGCTGACGCTGGCTCAAGCGCTCGCATCGGCCGTCACCGGCGCGATCGCGGAGGCGGGAGACGTCCGGCTCGCGATGCTCCTGCCGACGATCGCCGCGGTGCTCGTCCTGGTGCTCGGCGGCGTCAACCTCGCCATCGAGCGTCGTGAGCGTGCAGCCGAACGAGCCCGGATGCCGCGCGGCGCCCGCTCCACCCGCTCCCTCGTCAGCCGCTGAGCAGCGCTCCGGTCGCCGCGCCCGCACCGGCCCCCAGCACCACGACCATCCAGGCCGGACAGCGCCAGAGCGTCAGTAGACCGAAGCAGACGAGGGCGAGCGCGAACTGGTCGACGCGGGTCACCGACGTCGTGAAGACCGGGTCGTAGAGGGCGGCGCCGAGGATGCCGACGACCGCCGCGCTCGCCCCGCTCACCAGGCCTCGTGCGCGGGGGCGGCGCCGGAGGACTGCCCACACGGGCAAGGCCCCGAGGAGCAGGAGGAAGCCGGGCAGGAAGATCGCGACGAGCGCGATCGCGGCTCCCGCTGCGCCCCCGGGGCCGACGCTCGAGAGCGCGCCCAGGTAGGCGGCGAACGAGAAGAGCGGTCCGGGGAGGGCCTGCGCCGCGCCGTATCCGGCGAGGAACGTCTCGGCATCGACCCAGCCGGGGCCGACGACCGCACTCTCGAGAAGCGGGAGAACGACGTGGCCGCCCCCGAAGACGAGCGCGCCCGAGCGGAAGAACGCGTCGAACAGGGCGATGACGCCGTCTCCCGTGACCCGTGCGGCGATCGGGCTCGCGACGAGGAGGGCGGCCAGGACCACGAGCGCGGCGATGCCGATGCGGGTGCCCGCGCTCGGAAGGGCGTCGTCCGCGGCGTCGTCGGAGTCGAGTGTCGCGGCATCCTCGCGGAGCCACAGGGCCCCCGCGAGAGCGCCGAACGCGATCGCGCCGAACTGGGCGAACGGCCCGCCCACGAGGGCGGTACCGACCGCCGCCGCGATCGCGATGGTCCCGCGGGGGCGGTCGGGAGCGAGGGTCCGAGCCATGCCCCAGACCGCGTGTGCGACGACGGCGACCGCGACCACCTTCAGGCCGTCGATCACCCCGGTCGCGACCGGGCCGGTCACGGCCCCGATACCGCTCGCCGCCCACACCATGAGCGCCGCCGAGGGCAGGGTGAACGCGGCGAAGGCCGCGAGCGCGCCCGCGAGCCCGGCACGGCGCAGGCCGATCGCGAACCCCACCTGGCTCGACGCGGGCCCCGGCAGGAACTGGCACAGGGCCACGAGCTCGCCGTAGACGCGGTCGCCGATCCACCGGCGCCGCGCGACGAACTCGTCGCGGAAGTAGCCGAGGTGCGCGACAGGGCCCCCGACGGAGGTCAGCCCGAGGCGCAGGAAGACGACGAACACGGCGGCGAGGTTCGACACGCGTCCAGCGCACCATCGATCCGTGAACACGCGGTGAACGCCACGCCTGACTAGCACACCGAGATGTCGCGGCGCGTCACCGGGCGGACACCTGGCGGGGCAGCGCCGTTCACCTCGCGCTCGCGTGCGGTCCCTACCGTCGGCGGCATCCCTCTTGCACCGAAGGTGGCTTGTCATGCCCGTTGAGCGCCCACGCGCCCGTTTCCTGACCATCGCGATGACGGCGTCGCTCGCCGCGGGAGCGGTCTCGCTCTCGCTGGCGGCTCCCGCGCTTGCAGCGCCCACGGCTGCCGACGCGGCATCCGACCCGCTGATCGTCACCGAGATCGCCCCCGACAACGTCGGCGTCGACGACTACGAGTTCTTCGAGGTGCACAACCGCGGTGCCGCAGACGTCGACCTGGCGGCCGCGGGGGTCTCGTTCGCGTACACCTACACCGACGGCGCCGATCGCTCTCGCGACGTGCCGCTCACCTTGCCCGACCCGGTCGTGATCCCCGCCGGCGGCACCGTGGTGTTCTGGCTGAGCTACACGGCGGGCAGCGTCGATTCCTTCGCCCGCTCGGTCGACGACTTCCGGGCGCATTGGGGGGCCGGCGCCGACACGACCGTGGTGCGCGTGACGGGGCAGGCCGGGATGGCCAACAGTGCGCCGCGCGGTATCCGCATCCTTCAGAACGACCAGACGGTCGGGTGGTCGACCTACGGGCGCACCGCGGCAGCGGCCGGAGAATCCGCGCACTTCCGCCTGCCCGCCGAGCGGGTCGACGGCGGTGCCGACATCCTCGCGGAACCGGCCGTGGCCACCCCCGGTGTCGTGGCTCCCGAAGCCGTCACCCCGCCCGTCGGCGAGGAGCCCGGGGGCCAGTCGGGCTTCGACCCGAAGCCCGATCCGACCGTCGTCACCGCGCCGCTGCAGATCACCGAGCTGCTGCCCGACTCGGCGAACGTCGCGGGCTCGGACGCCTTCGAGTTCATCGAGGTGTACAACGCCTCGAGCGACCCGATCGACTTCTCCGACTACACGATCGACTACCTGTACCCGGTCGAGGGCTCGTCGAGCGTCTGGCCGGCCGTGCCCGGCGACGTCGTGATCCCGGGCGGGGAGACGCTGGTGCTGTGGATCAAGAACGGCGCCAACGACGCGCTCACCGCCGCCGACTTCAACGCCCACTTCGATTCGAGCCTCGTTCCGGGTGAGGGCCTCGTCGAGATCTCCTCCGCGGGTATGGCGAACGGCTCCGCTCGCGGCATCGCCATCGAGACCAACAGCGGCCGCCACGTCAGCACGGCGTTGTACAACCTCGACGGCGCCGATGACACCGTGGCCGACCAGGGGATCCGCTACACCGTCGGAGCGGATGTCGCCACGCAGCGGATCGTCGATCTCGCCCCGGCGTCACCGGGTGCCGTGCAGGCAGACCAGGTTCCCGCGGGGCTCATGATCGTCGCGCCGGACACGCAAGCGCCGATGATCGTCGACGGCACCGCCGCCGAGATCCAGCCGGGCACCGACTTCGCCATCACCGCGACCGTGACCGACGATGTGCTGGCGCGGACCGTGACGCTCGAACTCGCCAACGACGTCGATCGCGCCCCGGCGCGCATCAACCTCCTCGACGCGGGCGACGGATCGGTGACGTTCGTAGTCAACGCCGCCGACCTCATCGGCAAGAGCTGGTACGAGTACACGATCACGGCGAGCGACGGCACGAACTCCACGTCCACCGAGGCTCGTCGTGTCCCGGTAGCGGGGGTCGACGCCAATCCGGTCCGGCTCAATCTCGAGGACGGCCGGTTCGTCTCGGGCGCGACCGAGGTCGTGGCAGCCGGCGACACCTACCCCAGTCCGATCGAGCTGACGATCGACGGGGCGGCCGTGCCGACCGAGCCCACTCTGGAGGACGAACCCCGATTCGTCTTCGACACGACGAACGTCAACTACTACTTCAAGAACGGCGTGCGCATCGGCGACGATGTCCTCAACATCTTCGAGATCGGCACGGAGGGATGGGAGACGGTCGTCACCCCCGTTCCGCTCGAGTACGTCGTCCGCGGCGATGAGCTCGTCGTCAGCGTCTGGGCGGGAACGAAGAAGGCGCCCGAGATCGACCTCGCCGAGAACAACGACGATTTCGAGATCCGAGGCCTGCGCCTGGTCCTGCCCGACGGGCGGACGCTCACACCCGTCGGCTACGACGACCCCGCCGCCGTCCTCCGTATGGGCGACAGCGTGACCGAGACGGGAGCCCCGACGGGCAAGCTCGACTTCTACGAGGCGCGCTTCGCCCTGCCCGACGACGCGTTCGCCGCGCTCTCGGCCTCGTGGGACACGACCGAGCGCGCGGACGGCGCCGCGGTCGTCGCCGCCACCGACGGACAGACGGCGCTCTCGCGAACGGTGACGGTCGACAACACCGCCCCCGTCGTGGTGTCTCAGATCGTGGACGGCACGTCGTACCAGGGCCCGATCCTCATCGACGCCGCGATCACCGACGCGGGCTCGGGTGTCGCGAGCACCGTCGCCCGACTCGACGGCGAAGAGATCGCCCTGCCCCATGAGACCTCCTCGGTGGCCCTTGCCGCGGGGGACCACCGCGTGGAGATCACCGCGACCGACCACGTCGGCAACACCGGCACGTGGACCGCGACCTTCACGACCTACCAGGAGCAGCCGAGCGCGGGCGCGCTCGCGCCGGCCGAAGGGGCGGAGGTCGCCGCCGGTGAGGTGACCCTGCAGGCGAAGGTCGAGGACCCGACGGGCGACGTGCTCGACGTGAGCTTCCTCGAGGGCCGCCGGCTCGATCTGTCGGACGGTGACGTCAGCGTGCAGTCCGGCACCGTGCAGGACGCTCGCGCCGTCGATCGCGCCGAGGCGGAGCCGCTGACCGCGGACGACCTGAGCACGCTCGCGGCCGTCGACGGGGTCGCGGAGGAGATCTCGAGCGACCGCGCCTTCCCATACCAGTCGTTCGACGTCGCAGTCAGCGACGCCGACGCCGGATCGGATGTCCGCTCGACGTGGTCGGGTCGTGCCGACGCGGGAGCCACCGTGATCCTCTACGTGCAGCGCGCGGACGGATCGGGATGGGACGAGGTCGACCGCCACGTGAGCGCGTCCGACGACGAGTCGTTCTCGCTCGACGCCGTCGTCGCGGTCGACGACTACGCATTCGCCGCCTCGGACGGCGCGGGACGGGTGGTGCGGATGCTCGTGCAGCACTCCGAAGGCTTCGCGGGCGCGGACCGCTCGGACCGGACGACTCCGGTCGCACCGCACAACGCCGCCGATGTTCCGCGCAGCGAGTACGACTTCACCCTGGCGTGGGAGTCGGACACGCAGTACTACAACGAGAACACCCTGCCCGGGGAGCCGTATCGTCACCAGCAGGCCATCCACTCGTACCTGCTCGACCGGCGCGACGACCTCAACCTGCAGTACCTCTTCCACACCGGCGACATCATCGACGACTACGACGTCATGGAGCAGTGGGAGCGAGCCGACCCCGAGTACCGCCGCCTCGACGAGGCCGGTCTGCCCTACGGCGTGCTCGCCGGCAACCACGATGTGGGCCACCACCTCGAGGACTACTCGAACTACGGTGCGTACTTCGGCGAGGACCGCTACGCCGGCAATCCCTGGTACGGCGGCAGCTTCGAGGACAACCGCGGTCACTACGACCTCATCTCGGCGGGCGGCATCGACTTCCTCATGCTGTACACCGGATGGCTCCCCGGCGATCAATCGATCGCGTGGATGAACGAGGTGCTCGCGCAGCACCCCGATCGCGTCGCGATCATCGCGCAGCACGAGTTCATCCTCACCACCGGCGGGCTCGGCGTGATCCCGCAGCGGGTCATGGACGAGGTCGTCGCGACCAACCCGAACGTCCGCATGGTCTTCTCCGGGCACTACCACGACGCATTCCTGCGCGAGGACGCGTTCGACGACGACGGCGACGGCGTCTCGGATCGCACCGTGTACTCGATGTTGTTCGACTACCAGGGCCTCCCGGAGGGCGGCCTCGGCTTCCTCCGCCTCCTGCACTTCGACAACGAGGGGCGGCAGATGCTCGTGCGCACCTACTCGCCGTCACTCGACGTCTACAACTCCGACGAGCCGAGCCTCCTGGGCCCGGCGGGAGCAGGGGACTACTCGCAGCAGGAGTTCGCGCTCACGTACGAGCAGCTGCGCATCGACCCGGGCACGCGCACCCTCGGCACCGACGCCTTCTCGGCGGAGGTCCTCGGCGGCACGGAGATCGCGACGTTCTCGGATGTCGCGAGCGGCTCGATCCTCTCGGCCGCATGGCCGCTCGCCGAGGAGGGCGAGCGCGGGTGGTACGTCCGCACGAGTGATCCGTTCGGTGCTGTCGACAACTCGCGGGTGTCGCTGTTCACGGTCGTGGCGGCGGCCGAGCCCGGGAACCCCGGCAGCGGCTCGGGCGGGGGCTCGGACGGCGGCGTCGGAGGCGGCGGTGGTGCCGGCGGCACGGGTGGGGCTCCGGCCGACGGTGCGGGCGCGAGTGACACCGCGGGCTCGGTCGTCGGTGCGGGAACCGGATCTCGTCGCGACCTCGCCGCAACCGGCGGTGACGGCGCGACCGCCGTCACCGCGACCGGGATCGCCCTCGCTCTCCTGGCGGGTGGGGCCCTCCTCACCCTCCTGCGCCGGCGCGCGCATCGCCGCGAACGGGTCTGAGCCGTACCTGCCGGTTCAGTCAGCGGTCGGGTCTTCGGACCCGACCGCCACGTTCCATTCGGGCAGGGGGTCGGACAGCCGTCGCCAGGCCGTCGGACCCGCCGACAGCTCCGCGTCGTCGAGCACGGCAGCATCCAGGACGTGCCGAACAGCTGCGGTGTTCAGGTCGACGCCCGTCAGCGCGATGTCCTGGCCGACGTCGTCGAGTCCGTGGCCGGCCTCGATCGGGTCGATCCACATGGCCGAACCAGCCTGCTCCCACCGCGCGGGAACATTCGGCCGCGTCGCGAGACGGCAGACCCCGACCGATCGCAGGACCAGTCCGCACGAGCCGGAATCGAGCAGATCGAGAGCCAGCACGAGCCGGCCGGGGTGGAACGGGCGCAACTGCTCGTAGCGCATCGTCGCAACGCGTCGATCGGTCAGGAACGGATCGTGCTCGCCGTTGAGAGCACGCGTCCATCCGGCGCGGTCGCCCGCGTCGCGCAGCGGAAGGGTGGTGCCGAAGCCCAGTGCGGAGAGGTCGTCGACGACGCCGCGGCTGAGTCGGATGCGGGCGGTCGGTGCCAGGTGTGACGCGAGTGCCATGAGGATCGACAGGTCGGCCGTCGGCATCCGCTCCCAGTTGACGATCACGACGGCGCTCGCCGCCTCGATCAGCTGCGCCGCCAGCCGCGCCCGTGCTCCGACGTCTGCTCGCCCGTCTCCGTGCGGGACGGTCCGACGCAGCGGTGCCTCGTCGCGCAGGTCGTCCATCGCATGGCGGGCATCCAGCACGCAGAGCGAGGGCATTCCGTGGACGGTGGCGTGGATGTGGGCCGGGTCGGCGTCGCTGGCGAGGTCGATGACGCGGAGGGCGCGATGGCGCCCGGCGATGACGCACAGACGGGCGTAACGACGGCGTTCGGCGCTGCAGACGCCGGTGACGGCGAGATGAGTGGTCACGGTGTTCTCTCCGGCTCGAGTTGTGGCGATCGGTCCTCCACCGTACCTTGTTGTTGATAAGAGTTCTCAATAGGAGGTCGTCGTGAAGGTTCGCGCATCCATCAAGTCGCTGAAGAATCAGCCCGGCGCGCAGGTCGTGCGTCGCCGTGGCCGCGTATACGTCATCAACAAGCTCAACCCGCGGTTCAAAGGGCGTCAGGGCTGAGGCGCGGCCCGATGACACGTGTCGTCGAATCGCGCAACATGTGCCCCGTGCCCGCCGCGCGCGGTTAGCGTGATCGGCATGAGCACCCCCGCTGAGCGAGCCCAGACCCTGTCCGCACTCCATGCCGCGCCCGAGATCCTCCGGGTGGTGAACGTGTGGGACGTGGTGTCGGCCGAGGCCATCCTGGCTCTGCCCGAGACGCGCGCGATCGCCACCGCCGGTCACTCGATCGCCGCGTCGTTCGGGTACGAGGACGGCACCGACATCCCGCTCGAGATCGTGCTCGACATGGTGGGCCGCATCGTCTCGGTGGCCGGCGACGTCCCGGTGTCGGCCGACCTCGACGCCGGCTTCGGCGACCCCGGTGAGACGACGCGCCGGGCCATCGGCGTGGGCATCGTCGGAGCCAACGTCGAAGACCGCCTGCAGCCTCTCGCGGACTCGGTCCGCGCGGTCGAGGCCATCGTCCGGGCGGGGGAGTCCGAGGGTGTCCCGTTCGCCCTCAACGCCCGCACCGACGCCTTCGTGCGCGCGGGCGACCGTTCGACCGAGGAATCGATCGCCGACGCCATCGAGCGTGGTCGCGCCTACCTCGACGCCGGCGCCGATCTGGTCTTCGTTCCGGGTATCCTCGACGCCGACATCACCCGGCGCCTCGTCGACGGCCTCGGAGAGCGCAAGCTCAGCGTGATCGGGCTGCCGGGTGCGCTGACGGCCAAGGAGTACGAAGACCTCGGGGTCGCCCGCATCTCGTACGGCCCGACGACGCAGCGCGTGGCGCTGACGGCGCTGCAGGACGTCGCCCAGCAGCTCTACGCCAACGGGGTCATCCCGCCCTCGACGCGTCCGCTGAACTAGGGGGGCGGATACCGACGCCCACCGTCCTTCGCGGGGCGGTGGGCGTCGGCATCCCGCGCTCAGGCGAGTGCGGCGCGAAGCCCGTCGGCGAACGACGTCGTCGGTCGTCCGATGAGGCGCGAGAGGGTGTGGTCGTCCACATCGAGAACGCCCTCGCGGATGCCGGTGTCGATCCCCGCGACGAATCGGGCGGTGTCGGCATCCAGCCCGGCGCCTTCCAGCGCGGCGATGTGGTCGTCCGTCGAGACGCGGACATACGCGACGTCGCGACCGAGCACCTCGGCCGCTCCGGCGGCGACGGCGTCGTAATCGATGCGGGTGTCACCGGCGAACTCGTAGACCTCACCGATGCGACCGTCCTCGAGGAGGACGACAGCGGCCCCCTCGGCGAAGTCGGCGCGCGAAGCGGCGGCGATGAGGCCCTCGCCGACAGATGCCGCGATGACGCCGCTCTCGGCGGCCCGCTGGACGTCGGGCAGATAGTTCTCGATGTACCAGTTGTTGCGCACGATCACGGCGGGGACGCCGCTCGCGGCGATCGCCTCCTCGGTCGCCTTGTGCTCGGCGCCCAGCGCCCACTCGAAGGTCGTCGCCTTCGGGGCGCTGGTGTAGACGAGCTTCGACACGTTCGCCGCCGCAGCCGCGTCGATGACGTTCTTGTGGCCCGCGAACCGCTTGCCCGGTTCCGATGCCGAGATGAGCAGCACGCTCTCGACATCTGCCAACGCGGCGTTCAGCGAGGCGGGATCGTCGTAGTCGACACGGGCGGTGCGCACTCCGCGGTCCGCGAGGTCGGCGAGCTTCGTGAGGTCGCGCGCGCCGGCCACGATGGTGTCGGGGGAGACGCCGCGGGCGAGCAGGGCCTCGACGACGAGGTGGCCGAGCTGTCCGCTCGCTCCGGTGATGAGGATGGTCATCGGTGATCCTTTCGATCGGGTGTTGCCGGGCACAACCTCCGATCGCTGGTCACGCATTCCAACCGTGGGGTACCCACTTTTCGGTAAGCTACGCACATGACAGTGAGTTTCGCGCAGATCCGGGCGACGTCCGATCAGATCTTCACCGAGAACTGTCCGACGCGCGTCGTGCTCGACCACGTCATGAGCAAATGGGGCGTGCTCGTGCTGCTCGCGCTCACCGACGGAACCGCGCGATGGGGTGAGCTCCGCCGCTCCGTCGCGGGCATCAGCGAGAAGATGCTCGCCTCGACGTTGCGCACGCTGGAGGCCGACGGCATCGTGAGCCGCACCGCCTACCCCGAGGTTCCGCCTCGCGTGGAGTATGCGCTGACCGAACGCGGCGATGAGCTGATGGAGCGCATGATGCCGCTCATGGAGTGGATCGCGGCCCACGCGGACGAGATCGTCGAACGTCGGGGTTGAAGGCTGGGTATCCGATGCGAACCCTGTCACCGGGAGCGATAACGATATATCGTCAGGTATCGCTAACGTATCGACGACCGGGAGGTCAGCATGAGCGGAACATTCCCCACCGGCGGTTTCGGCAGCCGTGACAACATCTTCGGCGGTCGGGGCGGCTTCAACGTCTCCGACCTCGGAAACAACGTGTTCGAAGCCTTCGACCAGTTGAAGTCGACCTTCGAGCAGAAGGTGAACACCCGGGTGGGACGCGGCGACGTCCGTGCCGCCGTGCTCGCCCTCCTCGCCGAGCAGCCCATGCACGGCTACCAGATCATCCACGAGATCGAAGAGCGCAGCGGCGGTTCGTGGAAGCCGAGTGCCGGATCGGTCTATCCGACGCTCCAGCTGCTCGCTGACGAGGGACTCGTGAGCGCGGAGGAGTCCAACGGTCGCAAGACCTACTCGCTCACCGAGGCCGGCCGCGCGGCGGCGGGCGAGGCGGGCGAGAAGTCCGCCCCGTGGGAAGGCACGAGCCGCGACCACAGCCGGGTGACAGCGCTGCCCAAGGCAGGAGTCGAGCTGGCGCAGGCCGCCGCTCAGGTCGGCCGCAGCGGATCGCCCGAGCAGGTTCAGCAGGCCGTCGAGATCCTCGACGACGCGCGTCGCAAGCTGTACGCCCTGCTCGCGCAGGCCTGACGCGGGTGGCCTCGGCCGACCCGCATCGCGTCGCGTCACCCGGCACCCTCGCGGCGCCGGGTGACGCTCGCGCGCGTGCGCGCTATCGCCGCATCCTGCGATTCGCCGCTCGCGCACTGGTGCAGACGTGGTGGTTCGAGATCGTCCTGCCGCGCTTCGGTCTCGAGCGGATCGCCGAACGCGGGCGTACGGCGCGGCTGCGCCGGCTGGCGCGCCGATTCCACATGCTCGCGGTCGAGCTCGGCGGGCTCATGATCAAGGTCGGGCAGTTCATGTCGTCCCGGCTCGACGTCCTGCCCCCGGAGATCACCACCGAGCTGGCCGGACTGCAGGACGAGGTGCCGCCGGTGCCCTTCGACCAGATCCGGACGGCCGCCGAGTCGGAGCTCGGGATGCCGCTGCGCGACGCCTACGCGTCATTTGACGAAGAGCCGGTGGCCGCGGCATCCCTCGGGCAGGCCCATCGTGCCCGACTCACGCCCGAGCAGGCCGTCGATGCCGGGTTCACCGACGTCATCGTGAAGGTGCAGCGCCCCGGCATCCAGACGATCGTCGACGTCGATCTCGCCGCGCTCCGGCGCATCGCCCGTTGGCTCCGGCGCATCCGCCTGGTCTCTCGCCGCGCGGACATGCCCGCACTCGTCGAGGAGTTCGCCGTCACGAGCCTCGAAGAGATCGATTATCGTCACGAGGCGGCCAACGCCGAGCGTTTCCGCGAGAAGTTCGCCGACAACCCCCGGGTCGCCGTTCCCGAGATCGCGTGGGAGCGCTCGACGTCGCGCGTACTGACCCTCGCCGACGTCACCGCGATCAAGGTCACGGACGTCGAGGGGCTACGGGCCGCGGGCATCGATCCCCACGACGTGGCCGGCGTGTTCGCCTCGGTGATGTTCGACCAGTTCTTCGGCTTCGGCTTCTTCCATGCCGATCCGCATCCCGGCAACGTCTTCGTGACGCCTGTGCCCCCCGATCAGCGGCGCGAGGGCCGGCCCGACTGGCTGCTCACGTTCATCGACTTCGGGATGATGGGCGAGATCTCTTCCTCGACGCGAGAAGCTCTGCGAACCGTCCTCGTCGCCGCGGCGGCGCGCGACGGCCGCGGGCTCGTCGCCGGGATCTCGCAGGTCGGCGCACTGTTGCCCTCCGCCGACGTCCGCGAGCTCGAGCGAGCGATGACCCAGCTCTTCGCCCGCTTCGGCGGCATGGGGTTCGCTGAACTGAAACAAGTCGATCCCCGTGAGTTCCGCGATTTCGCAGGGGAGTTCGGTGAGCTCGCACGCGCGCTGCCGTTCCAGCTGCCCGAGAACTTCCTGCTCGTCGTGCGAGCGGCATCGCTCACCTCGGGCGTCTGCACGTCGATCGATCCCGCATTCAACCTCTGGGATGCCGTGGAGCCGTACGCCGCTCGGCTTCTCCGCGAGGAACGCGGCGATCTCATGCGCGATGTGGCGCGGCGTGCGATGGGGCTCGCCGACGTCACGATGCGCCTGCCGCAGCGGCTCGACGGCCTCATCACGCATCTCGAGGACGGCAACCTCGACTTCGACAGCGGCCGGCTCGAACGGCGGATGTCGCGTCTGGAACGACTGGGACGCCGAGCGGTCTCGGGAATCCTCTTCGCCGGCCTGCTCGTGGCAGGAGTGCTCATGCGCCCCGACGACGAGACGTTCGGGACAGTGCTGATGGCGCTGTCGGCGTTGCCGTTGCTGCACGTCGTCTTCGCCGGGTTCTTCGGCCCGCGCGACTGACGGCTGGGTAGCCTGGAACAATGCCCCTCGACCCCTCGGGAACGGGCGCGCGCGACCAGCTCGCCGCGCTCGCCGCGCGTCTCGGACGCCCGGCGTCCGGCGCGGGCCCGGCCGGTGACGTGGCGGCGGCTCCCGGCACGCGGGCCGCCGCCGTGCTCGTGCTGTTCGGCGTCCTCGACGACCGCCCGAGCGCTCACGCGCCCGAGGGCGCGCTCTCGCGTGAGCTCGACGTCCTGCTGCTCTCGCGCGCGACGACGCTCCGGTCGCACCCGGGTCAGGTGGCGCTGCCGGGCGGGCGGGTCGATCCCGGTGACGTCGACGTCGTCGCCGCGGCACTGCGCGAAGCGCGCGAGGAGACCGGCCTCGACACCGAAGGCGTGGAGGTTCTCGGAGCCCTTCCGCCGGTGCCCTTGGAGTACTCCCGTCACCTCGTGACCCCCGTCCTGGCATGGTGGCGTCGCCCGTCGCCGGTGCGCGTGGTCGACGTGGCCGAGTCCGCCGCGGTCTTCCGCGCTCCCGTCGCCGACCTGCTCGCGCCGGCGAATCGAGGCGTCACGGTGCTGCGACGCGACGGCTCCGAATGGCGGGGACCGGGCTTCGTCGTGCGTCAGGATGCCGCCGAGTTCCTCGTCTGGGGCTTCACCGCCATGCTCCTCGACGGCCTGTTCACCGAGCTCGGCTGGACCCAGGCCTGGGACACCGAGCGGGAGCTGCCCCTCCCGCCCCCGTGAACGTCGTGCTCCCGGGCATCAGAATCGCCAGATGAGCGGTACGTAGAACACGGCCGCGAGCAGGAACAGGACGCTCAGGGGGAGACCCAGCCGCCAGTAGTCGCCGAACCGATAACCGCCGGGGGTCATCACCATGAGATTGACCGGGGTGGCCACAGGGGTCAGGAACGATGACGCTCCGGCGACGGTGAGGGCCATGAGGAACGGCAGCGCGCTGACCTCGAGGGTGATGGCTATCGACGTCGCGACCGGGGCGACGATGAGCACGGTGGCGACGTTCGAGATGAACTGTCCGAGCACGATCACCACGACGCAGACGACGATGAGCGCCAGGTGCGGGTCGGCCTGCCCGACGACGGCGAGCATGCCGTCGGCCACGACGTCGGCGGCGCCCGTCTCGAGAAAAGCCACCGACAGCGGGATCATGCCGGCGATGAGCACGAGAGTGGTCCACGACACCCCGTGGTAGAGGTCGGGAAGCTTCACGACTCGGAAGAGGATGAGCGCTCCGGCGGCGAGGAGACCGGCGACGGCGGGCGGAACGGCGCCGGTGGCCAGCAGCGCGACCATCACGGCGGTGACGGCGAGCGTGCGCCGCGAGCCACGGTGCAGCCGGGTGGGTCGCTGGGTGCGGATGGCTCCGGTGCGCACGGCCTCGGGAACCAGCGAGAGGGTCTCGGCCTCGCGCTCCGTGTGATGGTCGGGGGCGGGCTCCGGCCCGTGATGCGGCAGCAGCCGTGGGCCGAGCAGCACGACGATCGCGATCGTGGCCGCGACGAGCGGGAGCCCGACGAGTGCGAACTCGAAGAAGCCGAAGGGGCGGCCGGCCTCGGAATCCGCGAGCTCGGACACCACCACGTTCACGGGCGTTCCCGTCAGCGTGAGCAGAGAGGCCGATGAGGCGATGTATGCCAGCGGGATCATGAGCTGCGAAGGGGGCAGTCCCGATCGGCGTGCGACCACGGCTGCGACGGGGATGAGCGCGGCGACGGCGCCATTGATGCTGATCAGCGCGGTGAGGATCGCGACGATCCCGCCGACCCAGATCAGGATGCGGCCACGCCGCGTACCGGCGCGCGCGAGGATCACGGCACCGACGATCCGGGTGACGCCGCTCGTCTCGAGGGCCGTCGCGACGATGAACAGGCTCGCGATGAACAGCACCGTGGGATCGCCGAAGCCGGCGAACGCCTGGGGGAGGGTGAGCACCCCCGTGGCCCACAGCGCGAGCGCGACACCCACGGCCACGACCTCGAGCGGCACCCGCGCCGAGAGGAACGCGATGATCGCTGCGGCGAGGATCAGGAAAGTCGCGACGATCGGGTCCACTCGGCCCACGCTACCCGGCGGGGCCGACCGAGACGACGTGGCGATCTCCACCTGTGGGGGGAGGCGGCGACCGCGTCGCGACGAGAAGCTGGAGAGGTGAGTTCCCCCATCGATACGCCTCCGCCCCGACCGTCCGCCGCCTCGCGCCGCCGTAGCGCAGCAGCCGTCGCCGTCGCCGCTGCGACTGCCGCGGTGCTCAGCGCCTGCTCGGCGGACCCCGCCCCCGCAGCGACGTCCGCCCCGTCCGCGACCCCGGTCGAGATTCCCGTCACGCCGGTCGGCGACCAGGTCCGCTGGGTGATGGACGAGATCAACGCCGACGCGGCCACCGATATCGAAGACATCGAGACGCACTTCGACGCCGCCGCTCTGGAGCAGCTCCCGCCCGCGCAGCTGCAGGAGGTGTTCGCGCAGATGCAGGCCGCGGCCCCGTGGACGGCGGTCGGGTACGACGGCGTCGAGACCGAGGCCCGCGTGACCATCGAGTCCGCTCAGGTGACCTACGACATGTCGATCTCGGTCACCCCCGACGCTCGCATCCAGATGCTCCTGTTCAGCCCGCCGCAGCCTGAGCGCACGCCCGCGGCGTCCTGGGACGAGCTCACTCAGCAGATCGACGACGCCGCCTTCACCGCCGGCGTGCACGTCCGGGAGGTCGGGGGCGAGGTGCTCTACGAGGGCGGTGACCAGGCCGCCGGACCCATCGGCTCCATCTTCAAGCTGTGGGTGCTCGGCGCCGTCGTCGACGCCGTCGCGGCCGGACGGCTCGCCTGGGACGACGAGCTGGTCGTCGACGACGCGGTGCGGAGCCTCCCCAGCGGCGAGCTGCAGGACCGTCCCGACGGCACGAAGGTGACCGTGCGGGAGGCCGCCGACAAGATGATCGCCATCAGTGACAACACCGCGACCGACATGCTCATCCGGGCCGTCGGACGCGAGGCGGTCGAAACCGCGATGGTCTCGATGGGGCACTCCGACCCCGACGCGAACACCCCGCTGTTGACGACACGCGAGCTGTTCTGGCTCCTCTTCGGCGAGGCCGACCTGCGTGCGCTCTGGAGCGGGGCCGCCGACGACGCCGAGGCGCGACGGTCGGTGCTGGAGCGGCTGCCGGCGGGTGTCCCCGACCTCGCGGCGGCGGCCGCGGCGACGCCGGGCTGGCAAGACGGCATCGACTGGTTCGCAACTCCAGACGACCTGGCCGCAGCCCACGCGTCGCTGCAGGAACGGGCCCGCACCGACGCGGGTGCGCCCGTGCGCGACATCCTGTCCGCCAACCCCGGGCTCGATTTCGGCGAGAAGTGGACGTACGTCGGTTTCAAGGGCGGCAGCTCCATCGGCGTGCTCGCCGGGTCGTGGTACCTCGAGCGGGAGGAGGGCGCGCCGGTCGTGATCACGGTGCTCGCACGCGCCGACGACGCCACGACGCTCGCCGCCCCCGCCGTGGCGCTCGGGTGGGCGCAGGACGCAGCCGCGATCCTCGCCGGCCCGTAGCCTGGAACGATGAAGCGCTCGACGGGCACCGGCATCCTTCCGCGTCCGATGGGGTCGCGGGCGGCCGTGGCCGTACTGCTCGCGTCGACGCTGCTGCTGTCGGCGTGCACCGGGGCCGCCGACCCGCGACCCACCGACCAGGAGGCGACGCCCGTCCCCTCCGAGACGTCGACCGATCCCGCGGATGCCGCGCCGGCTCCGTGGCGTCCGACCGGCGACCCAGCCGACGTCGTCACGCAGTTCGAGGTGCCGTGGTCGGTCGTCGTGCTCGCCGATGGGACGCAGCTGGTCAGCCAGCGCGACGACGGGACGATCCTCGAGGTGGACACAGAGGGGGTGTCGCGCGTCGCCGGCGAGATCGACCTCACCGCCGCGGTCGGTGAGGGCGGGCTCCTGGGCATCGCCGTTCACGAGGCGGACGGCGAGACGCTCCTCTACGCGTACGTGACCACGGCCGACGACAACCGCGTCGTGCGGATGCCGCTCGAGGGCGACGCCGGTGATCGCCGGCTCGGCGACGCGGAGGTCGTGATCGACGGCATCCCGCGCGACCGCGTCCACAACGGCGGCCGCATCGCGTTCGGACCGGACGGTCTGCTCTACGTGGCGACGGGAGATGCCGGCACGCCCGAGGCGGCGCAGGACCCCGCTTCGCTCGCGGGCAAGATCCTGCGCCTGACGCCCGACGGTGAGCCGGTCGCCGACAATCCTCTCGGGTCGGAGGTGTATTCCCTCGGCCATCGCAACGTGCAGGGCCTCGCGTGGACGCAGGACGGCACGATGTGGGCGAGCGAGTTCGGACAGGACCGCTTCGACGAGCTCAACCGCATCGAGGCGGGCGGCAACTACGGCTGGCCCGATGTCGAGGGCGAGTCGGACGATGACCGCTTCATCGTACCGGTGGTCACCTGGACACCCGACGAGGCGAGCCCGAGCGGCATCGCGGCGCGCGGGAACACGATCTTCGTGGCGGCGTTGCGCGGCGAACGCGTGTGGCAGATCGATGTCGATGGCGGTGCTCTCGCCGGCGCGCCGATCGCCCTCTGGGAAGGCGAGCTGGGGCGGATCCGCGATGCGGTCGTCGCTGGCGATGACCTCTGGCTGCTCACGAACAACACCGACGGGCGCGGCAACGCCGCGTCCGGCGACGACCGACTCATGCGGGTGTCACTGACGGCCGGCGGCTGAACCGGCTTGATAGCGTTCACGGAGGACATTCGCAGACAGGGGACCTCATGACCGAACGCGTGACGTGGTTGCTCGTCGACGGCGAGAACATCGACGCGACGCTCGGCCAATCGATCCTCGGACGGCGTCCGTTGCCGGATGAACGGCCCCGGTGGGACCGTCTGCTGCAGTTCGTCGGCGATCAGTGGAAGCAGCCCGCGCGCGGTCTGTTCTTCCTCAACGCCAGCAACCACCTGCCGATGTCGTTCGTCCAGGCGCTGCTGGCGCTCGACTACAAGCCGGTCCCGCTGTCGGGCGACGTCGACGAGAAGGTCGTGGACATCGCCATCCAGCGCACGCTCGCCGCGCTGAAGGAGCGCGACGACGACGTCGTCCTGGTCAGCCATGACCGCGACTTCGTCGGTGAGGTCGCGGCGCTGACCGGACCCGACCGCCGGGTCGGCGTGCTGGCTTTCTCGGAATTCCGCAGCAGTGAGCTCACCGCCATACCCGGAGTCGAGTTCTTCGACCTCGAATACGACGTCCACGCCTTCGATGCCCCGCTGCCGCGCGTCCGCGTCATCCCGATCGAGTCGTTCGACCCGTGGGAGTTCCTGGCCTGACCGCCGCGCGCGTCCGGGCACTCGACGCAAGGCGCGTCAGAGACTGCGGATGTGCTTGATGTTCGACTTCGCGGTCTCGAGCACCGCGCCGATGCCGCCCGCGTCCTTCGCGCCGAGCACCATCTTCGCCATCGACATGCCGAAGCCCGCGACCTGATCCGCCGTGATCGCCGCCGGCATCGAGAGCGCATCGGGGTCGGTCACGATGTCGACGATCGAGGGCCCGCGGTGGGCGAGGGCGGCGGATGCGGCGACCTCGAGGTCGGCGGGGTCGGTGACCCGCTGCGCGTGGAACCCGAGCGCCCGCCCGACGGCGGCGAAGTCGACCATCGGCACGTCGACGCCGAAGTCGGGGAAGCCCGCGACCAGCATCTCGGCCTTCACCATCCCGAGGGTCGAGTTGTTGAACACGAATATGTTCAGCGGCAGGTCGTAGGCGGCCACGGTGATCAGCTCGCCTAGGAGCATCGAGAGCCCGCCGTCGCCCGCGATGGCGATGACCTGCCGATCGGGATATGCCATCTGTGCGCCGAAGGCGTGGGGGAGGGCATTGGCCATCGAACCGTGGCGCCAGGATGCCAGCAGGCGCCGCTCGGGCCCGGGAGTGACGTACCGGGCCTGCCAGACGTTTCCCATACCGGTGTCGGCGGTGAAGACGGCGTCGGATGCCGCAACCCGGTCGATGACCGACATCGCGCGCTCGGGGTGGATCGGCTGCGCGTCGGAGTCGGTGTAGGTCGCGACGGAGTCCTTCATGGCCTTCCGATAGCGCTTCAGTGTGCGCTCGAGGAACGCGTCGTCGGTCTTGGCGGCGGTTCGTGACCGCAGCGCCGCGAGGGTGAGACCCACGTCGCCGTGGACGGGATGCGTCACGCCCGCGCGACGCCCGAGCCGCTGGGCGTCGACGTCGATCTGCGCGATCACCGTCTTGGCACCGTCGGGCAGGAACTGCTCGTAGGGGAAGTCGGTGCCGACCATGAGGAGGAGGTCGACCTCGTGCATGGCGTGGTCGATGGCACCGTAGCCGAGCAGGCCCGACATGCCGACGTCGAAGCGGTTGTCGTACTGGATCCACTGCTTGCCGCGCAGCGAGTGCCCCATCGGCGCCTGCAGGTGCTCGGCGAACGCGATCACCTCGTCACGCGCGTCACGCACTCCCTCGCCGGCGAAGATCGCGATCTTCTCGGCCTGGTCGATGGCCGCGGCGAGCTCGGCGACGCTGCGCTCATCGGGAGCGACCCGGCCCGGCCGGGCAGCGACGAAGGGCGGGAACTCACCCGTCGAGTGAAGCTCGGCGAGGTCGCCGGGCAGCACGATCACCGAGACGGACGACCCCGCGGTCGCGTGACGGATCGCGGAGTTCACCACGCGCGGCGACTGCTGAGGCGTCATGACCATCTCGCAGTAGTCGCTGCACTCCGTGAACAGCCGTTCGGGGTGCGTCTCCTGGAAGTAACCCGACCCGATCTGCAGGCTCGGGATGTGGCTGGCGATCGCGAGCACCGGCACACCGGATCGCTGCGCATCGAAGAGGCCGTTGATCAGGTGCAGGTTGCCGGGACCGCAGCTTCCTGCGCACACGGCCAGCTCGCCGGTGAGCTCGGCGTCCGCTGCCGCAGCGAAGGCGGCGGCCTCCTCGTGGCGGACGTGGATCCAGTCGATCCCGCCCTCCGCGGCGCCCCCGGTTCGTCGCACCGCGTCGACGATCGGATTGAGTGAGTCGCCGACGATGCCGTAGATACGCTTCACCCCCGCATCGATCAGCTGGGCGACGATCTGTTCGGCGACGTTCTGCGGCACGGGGGCTCCTTCTGCTGAGGCTGTCCGGACAGTCTCAGTCTTCTCCCGCCGCCTGTGGGTGTGCCAGGGGTTGCGAATGGCCCGCCTGAGCGACAGGAGGCCCGCGCGTCAGCCCTTCAGGTCGGGGAAGTCCGACTCGCGCCACTCGGTCGTCAGACGCTCGCCGGCATCTGCTGCGGCGACTTCACGCTCGCGCAGCTCCACCCGGCGGATCTTGCCTGAGATCGTCTTCGGCAGCTCGAAGAACTCGACACGGCGCACCCGCATGTACGGCGGCATGTGCTCACGCGCGTGAGCGAGGATCGCCCGCGCGGTCTCGGCGGACGCTCCCCACGACGCCGCGAGCGCCACGTAGGCCTTCACGATGTTGAGCCGCACGGCATCCGGCGCCCCGACGACCCCCGCCTCGGCGACGGCGGGATGGGTCAAGAGGATCGACTCGACCTCGAACGGCGACACCTTGAAATCGCTGGCTTTGAACACGTCGTCGGTGCGTCCGACGAAGGTGAGCTGTCCGTCGGCGTCGCGGACGGCGACGTCGCTCGTGTGGTAATACCCGTCGTGATCGACCTTGGCGGTGCGCTCGGGCTCGCCGAGGTAGCCGGGCATGAGGTTGAGCGGACGCGTCGGAGCGGTGGGGAGACAGATCTCGCCCTCGTCTCCGATCCGACCCGTGAGGGGGTCGATGAGCACGATGTCGTTGCCCGGAAGCGGGCGACCCATCGCACCCGGCTTCACCGCGACACCCGGGGTGTTGCCGATGACCGCCGTCAGCTCGGTCTGGCCGTAGCCGTCGCGGATCTGCAGACCCCACCAGCGCTCGATCGTGTCGATCACTTCGGGGTTCAGGGGCTCGCCGGCCGACAGAAGCTCGCGCAGCGCGTGCGGACGCTTCTCGAGATCGGCCTGGATCAGCATGCGCCAGACCGTGGGCGGTGCGCAGAAGGTGTTGACGCCGTTGCGATCGAGCTGCTCCACGAGGCGTGCGGCGTCGAAGCGTGCGTAGTTGTACACGAAGATCGTCGCCTCGGCGATCCACGGGGCGAAGAACAGGCTCCACGCGTGCTTGCCCCACCCCGGGGCGCTGATCGTCATGTGGACGTCGCCGGGGCGCACGCCGATCCAGTAGGTCGTCGAGAGATGCCCCACCGGGTAGCTCACGTGCGTATGGACGACCATCTTGGGTCGCGACGTCGTTCCCGAGGTGAAGTAGACGATCGCCGGGTCGTCCGAGGCGACGACGACGCCGGGCGCGGTGTCAGCGGCGGTCGCTGTGTCGGCGAACGACTGCCAGCCCGGGCGCTCGCCGCCCACGACGATGCGCTCGAACCGACCCGCGATCCCGTCGAACTTGGCGGCGTCGACCGGGTCGGCGAGCACGGCGCGGATGTCGGCGCGCTCGACTCGTTCGAGGAGGTCGTCGGTGCCCAGCACGACGGATGTCGGCAGGATGACGGCGCCGATCTTGAGGATCGCGAGCATCGCCTCCCACAGCTCGACGCGGTTGCCGAGCATCAGCATGACGGCATCCCCGTGCCCGATGCCCTGCTCGGTGAGCCAGTTGGCGACGCGGTTCGAGCGCCGACGCATCTCGTCGTACGTGACCTGAACCTCGGTGCCGTCCTCGTCGACGACGTGCAACGCGACGCGGTCGTTGCCGGTCGCGATCGCGTCGAACCAGTCGACGGCCCAATTGAAGTGGTCGCCGACGTCAGGCCAGACGAACCCCGCGTGGGCCGCCTCGGGCGAATGCGCGTTGTCGAGAAGGAAGTCGCGGGCGGCGCGGAACGCGGCTGTCGCCGCCGTCGCATCGGGAGAAGACATGGGCCTCGGATCTGTTCTCTCGTCCGCAGCAGGCGCACCGGACGCCTTCCGAGTCTAAGAAGGACCGGATGCTGGGCGAAGCATGGGACACGCGGATTCAGCGCGAGGCGATCACCGTGGAGACCCCGTCGTCGACCAGCAGCGCCTGATCGTCTCGCAGCAGCAGGAGGGCGAAGTCCGACCCGTAGGTGTCGACGGTGCGGCGGATCAGCTCAGGCGGGTAAGGCGGCAGGGCGCCGTCGGCATGCGGGATGACGGTGACGTCGATCAACCCGAGACCCGCGTGGGTCGCGAGGGCGGGGCCATCGGCCGGATCGTCCATGAGCGAGGCGGGTGTCACGTCGGGCGCCGCGACGATGGATCCCGCGCTCAGCCCGACATAGGGGAGGCCGCGGCGCACATGGTCGACGAGGACGTCGTCGTTGCCGGAGAGACGGAGGGCCTCGAGCAGAGCGAACGTGCTGCCGCCCGCGACGTAGACGGCTCCGGCGTCGGACAGCAGGCGGGCCGCATCCGCCGGGGCGGTGTCGCGCAGTGTGGCGTCGACGACCTCGCGGCCGCAGGCCAGCACCGCGTCGCGCTCGGCGGCGATGAACGGCGCATCGCGGAACGCAGCCTGAGCATCGTCGACGTAGACGATCGGTCCCGGTCGGGCGCCGTCATCGAGGAACGGGCGCATCGCGCCGGCCTGCAGGGAGAGAAGAAGCAGTCGCACGCCTTCCACGCTATCGACGGCGGCGGACACCGACCTCGCGGGGGAGGATGGTGACATGACCCGCACGTCCGTTCTCGCCTTTCTGCTCGATGTCGTCCTCGTGGTGGCGTTCGCGGCGACCGGCCGGGCGAGCCATGATTCCGATGTGCTCGCGGGGCTGTGGACGACCTCGTGGCCGTTCCTCGCCGCACTGGTGGTGGCGTGGACGGTGGCACGGGCCTGGCGCTCGCCGACGGGGATCGTCCCCACGGGCGTCGTCGTGTGGGTGGTGACGGTCATCGGGGGCATGCTGCTTCGCGCGGTGTCGGGTCAGGGGACGGCGCTGCCGTTCGTGATCGTCGCGACGCTGACGCTGCTCGTCCTGCTGGTCGGATGGCGTCTCATCGCCCGCGGCATCCGGGCGCTGCGGTCGCGCCGTGGTGGGCATTCTCGCAGCCGGGATGTCGCTCCCCGCGCGTAACCTGTCGGGCATGCGCCGCCCCACCCCCGACCCCGTCGGTCCCGGACAGGAGTCCGTCTGGGACTACCCTCGTCCGCCGCGTCTCGAACGCGTTCACGCGCGCGTGACGATCGACTTCGCCGCCATCACGATCGTTGACACCGACGACGTGGTGCGGGTGCTCGAGACGAGTCATCCGCCCGTGTACTACCTGCCGGCCGCGGCGTTCGTGCCCGGCTCGCTGGTTCCTGCGGTCGGCAGCTCGTACTGCGAGTTCAAAGGCGCGGCCGAGTACTTCGACGTCGTACGCGGCACGGCGGTGCGCGAGCGCGCAGCGTGGGGCTACCCCGACCCGTTGCCGGGATACGAAGAGCTCGTCGGCCGCGTCGCCGTCTATGCGGGCGGCATGGACCGGTGCACCGTCGACGGCGAGGCCGTCGTGCCTCAGCCCGGCGGCTTCTACGGCGGCTGGGTGACGTCGAACCTCGCGGGCCCGTTCAAGGGCGTCCCCGGTTCGATGGGATGGTGATCCGCTCGAACAGGCCCGCGTGGGCGTTTCGATGCTCCGCTCAGCGCTGGGCGCGGGCGAGGTTGGCGTGCAGCTCGTCGGCGTTCTGCCGCACGACGTAGGCGGGCTGGTCGCGCTCGACGCGCCAGCTGTCGGCCAGCGAACCGATGTCGACGGTGTCGAAGCCGAAGTCGTCGTAGAGCGCGGTGACGTGCGCGACGGCCTCGGGGTGGTCGCTCGCAGTCGCGAGCGCGCGACGGTCGGGCGTTCCGGCAGGGGAGCCGCCGGTGTTGATGTCGGCGGCGGGGATGTGGTTGAACGCCTTCACGACCTTCGACTCGGCGAAGTGGCGCTGAGCCATCTCGGATGTCGTGGTGCGCTTCTCCTCCAGCTCGGCGATCCGGCCGTCGCGCTCCCAGTAGTAGTTGTTCGTGTCGAGGACGATCTTGCCGGCGAGCGGTTCGGCGGGGATGTCCTCGAGCGCCTTGAGCGGCACAGTGACGACGGCCCAGTCGGCCGCCTCCGCCGCTTCTTGCGCTGTCGCGGCCCGGGCGCGGTCGCCGAGCCTCGCGACGAGGTCGGCGAGCGTCTCGGGCCCGCGTGAGTTGGCGATCACGACGTCGTAGCCGCGTGCGACGAGCCCCTCCGCGAGAGCGCTTCCGATGTGTCCTGCTCCGATGATTCCCACAGTGGTCATGCGGAGGTGAACCGTGGGGACGGGCCTCGGCATTCCCGACAGACACGGAACGTGTGTAAAGTACAGTTGACAGTAAAGCTAGCTTTACACCGAGGAGAATAATGGTCGAGAACAGTGACACGCCGTCGGTCGTCGACACGCGCCCCCGCTGGGGACGCATGAGATTCGGCAGTCGCCGCTTCTCCGCGCTGTGGGTCGCCATCCCCGTGGGGGTGCTCGTGTCGGCGGCGCTCGCCGCGGTCGTGGTGGCGACGGGAGGCGCGGGAACGCAGCCGGCCCTCGGCGCCGTCGTGATCGTGGCCCTCACCCTGCCTGCGTGCGTCGGCTTCGCCTGGGTGGCGTTCGTCGACCGATCGACTCTGCGGGGAACCACCGAGCAGCCCGAGCAGTCGGTCGAGGCGCGATGGTTCGAGCGGGCCTCGAGCGGTGCCCTCACCGACACGCTTCTGATCGTGGGCCTCGGCACGGCGATCCTGGCGTTCACCCGGGTCGAGATCCCGACCCTGATCGCACTGTCAGCCGTGCTGCTCATCGCCATGGCGTCGGTCGCGGTGCGCTATCTCGCGCAGCAGCGGCGCGGCTGACCGTGGAGAACTCGGTGGCCGAGCGCCGACACGACCGCGGGTGGTCGCAGCAGCGCCTCGCCGATGAGCTCGGGGTGTCGCGTCAGACCGTCATCTCGATCGAACGGGGGCGCTTCGATCCGTCGCTACCGCTCGCGTTCCGGCTCGCGCGGGCGTTCGGATGCACGATCGAGGAGATCTTCTCCGACGAGGTCGAATGAGCGAAGCGGAGCTCAGAGGATCTGGCCGATGGGCTCGCGCTTCTCCGCCTGGAATCGGTCCTCGTTGCGACCGCGGGCCCAGTAGCCCGACAGTGAGACGCGGCCGCGCTCGAGTCCTCGCTCGTCGAAGAGCACGCGACGCAGGGCCTTCATCGACTCGCGCTCGCCGTGCGCGAAGACCTGCACGTCGCCCGTCGGCCAGTCGTACTGCCGCACGACGGCGGAGAGAGCGTCGGGGTCGTGGGTCGGATCGACGATCCACTCGATCTCGACGCCGGCCGGAGCCTCGATCGGCAGGATCGCGTCGTCGGACTCCACCTCGACGAACGCGTGTCCGACCGCGTCCGACGGAAGCGCTTCGAGGGCCGCGGCGATCGCCGGAACCGCCGAGAGATCGCCCGCGAACAGATGCCAGTCGGCCGCGGCATCCGGTGCGTAACCGCCGCCCGGCCCCATCAGCTCGATCCGGTCGCCCACCTGTGCCCGCGCCGCCCACGGCCCGGCGAGGCCCTCGTCGCCATGGACCACGAAGTCGATCGACAGCGTGCCGGCGACGGCATCCACCCGACGGACCGTGTAGGTGCGGGTCACGGGCGCCGACTCGGGAGCGGGGGTGGCGAACTTCAGCTTGACGTACTTGTCGGTTTCGGGCCGGTTCTGGAACGCGGCGAAGCCGTCGCCGCCGAGAACGACGCGCACCAGGTGCGCCGAGAGCCGTTCGGTTCCGACGACCTCGAGCTCGATGCTCGGACGGGGCGTGCGGGGTGCGGTGCGAGAGGAGAGGGCCACCTCACCCACGGTACCGGGGCTCACTGGTTGCGGGCTCATCAGCCCCGGCGCAGCGGGTCAGGCGAAGCGGACCCAGTTGGCGCCCGCGCCGGTCTCGGCCTGCTCGAGCAGCGTCAGCTCGGCGCCGTCGACGGCGTAGAGCGACACCGTGCGTGACTTCTCGCCCGCAGCGATCAGACGGTCTCCGGACGGCGAGAGAACGAACCCACGCGGCTGCGGCTCCGTGGGGATGAAAGCCGAGACGTCGTGCACGGTGCCGTCTTCGGCGACGGGAGCTGCGCCCAGTGTGCTGGTCGAGCGCTCCGAGATCCACAGGAACCGCTCGTCCGCACCGAAATGGATGTCAGCGCCCCAGACAGCGTGGTTGGCGACGGGGTCGCCGCCGATCTCGCCGCGCGCGAGCCCGGCCGCGGGATCGACGGCGTTGGCCTGCGAACGAAGCTCGAGAGCGCCCGCCTCACGGTCGCGTGCGTAGTGCAGCACCTCTCCCGAGTACTCGGTCATGACGTACACGGCGTCTTCGGCGCTGTTGAGCACGAGGTGGCGGGGGCCGCTGCCGGCTGGTGCCGCGGCCGTGCCTGATCCGACTGGAGTCAGCGACAGGTCGTCGCCGAGGGCGAACTGCCCCACGAGGTCGTCTCCGAGCGAGACGAAATACGCGAACCGGCCGTCGGACGAAGGCAGCACGGAGTGGAGCTTGGCGAACTGCACGCGCCCGGTGGGCTCGAGGATCGTGCCATCGGCGATGGGAGCGACGAACCCGTAGTCGCCGCCGTACGACGCCGCCAGCAGAGCCGTGCCGCCGCGGGTCAGCGCGATGTAGCTGACCGATCCGTCCGGCAGCGGGAACCGCGAGACGGGGGTGAGCTCACCCGTGCCGCGATCGAGCGAGAGCGTGACGATCGCCGCGGGCTCGTCCGAGGCCGCACCCTTGACGCCGGCGTAGACGAGATCGCGCTCGCCGTCGATCGCGAAGGTGCCGGTGCCGGTGAGGCCCTCGGCGACGAAGACGCGTTCGAGAGCGTCGCCGTCGAGCCGGAAGACGCTGATGCTGCTGTCACCCGCGTTGGCGACCAGGACGAGAGAGGAATCAGTCACGTCACGAGCCTAGCTCCGTGCCCCGAGGGCGAGGCGGCGGGAGAGGGTGCCGGGGACTGATAAACTCGACGACGGAAGTGTGTCCGAGCGGCCTAAGGAGCATGGCTGGAATCCATGTAGGCGGGGTAACTCGCCTCGCAGGTTCAAATCCTGTCACTTCCGCCAGAACGAAGGGCGTCACACCGCGAGGGTGGCGCCCTTCGTCATGCCAGGGGGTCTCGGCACCGATCTCGTCGCGGCCGTGACGCTCCGGACGGACAGGTTCAGCGAAGGAGAATCCGATGCGGAGCGGTTTCGGTGCGATATCCCTGATCCTCGTCGGATTGCTGGGGTTGGCCGCGTGCAGCCAGCCTCAGCAACCGTCGCCGACGACCTCGTGGACGACTTCCGAGCAGTGTCCTGCTGAATTGGCGGACACCCTGGGGTGCGAGGGGTACCGATCCATCAGCGCTACCGAGGACGGAGCGCCGATCGACTGGGCCGCTGGGGGTGCGATAACCCTCCGAGCCGGGGACGTGAGCAGCACGCCCGTGTTGGTGATCGGAACCCCCTGCAACACGCTCACCATTCCCGTCGCATTCCGCGGGAGCATCATCGTTCCCGGTGAAGCAACCACGACGCTGAAAGCGTGCGACCAGACGCGAACGGCTGAGCAGGCCTGGATGCAGAAGGCCTTTGCCACGGATGTCGCATGGTCGAGGGTCGGTGGCAGGCTGACGATCACGGCGGGAACGGCAGCAATCGTCTTCGGCCCGGATGCTTCATCCGACGGATGACTCACGTTGCCGCGCCGGTGATCTGGTAACAGCGACCATCACTGGACCGCCACACGGTAGCGCTCTTGGTCATGCCAGGATGCCGTCCCACACGCGCCCGCCCTCGGCGATGCGCTGCGACGCGTCGAGCCGGGCTGCGGGAGTGGCGGGCTTGCGGCGCGCCTGCGCGTGGATGCACCCCGCGAACTGCGCGGAGAAGTCGCGGCGGGGATGCCGCTGCGTGACCGCCCGCAGGATGCCGGCATCCCACAGCTCGGGAGCGACTCCTGAGACGTCGAGGCTCGTCGCCACTTCGAGCAGGTGGCCCTCGGGATCGAGCGCCGGATCGACGCTCAGCCACATGTGGCGCTCGATGATCTCGCGCACCCGTTCGCGGCGTTCCACGGGCCACCCGGCGCCGGCCGCGAAGAGCCACCCCGCGGCGCCGCCGGCCGATTCGAAGGCGATCTCGTGGGCGTCGAAGGCAGGGGTGACACCGAGGTCGTGGAGCATCGCGGCGACGTAGAGGACCTCGGCGTCGTGGTCGAGCCCGAGCGCTTCGGCGCGCAGCCGCGCCCAGGCCCACGACCGGATGCCGTGATCAACGAGCGCGGGCGACGACCACCGGCGCACGGCCTCGAGTGCGAGCAACGCCGTGGGTGTGGGCGGAGCGAGGAGGTCATCGAGATCGCGGGTCATGCGCTCATTCTGCGCCGGCGACGACGGCCCGCATCGGCCGGCTGCGGACTCCGGCAGGCATCAGAGCCACCCTGTCCCGAATGCGACGGCGCGGAGCATTGGGAGGCCGTCACGAAGAGTCATATGGCCCCGACGACCCCGATTCGGGTTTAGCGTCGGTGGGTCGCCATCGCGACGTCATCCCTCTCAGGAGCACCACCATGAGTTCTGCCACCTCGAAGAACGCCGCGCCCGCGAAGCGGAAGAAGCCCTTCTACCGCTCGTTCGGCTTCCAGATCACGATCGCCCTCGTCGCGGGCGTCCTCCTCGGCCTGCTGGCACGCCAGCTCGGGCCCGATGCCGAGGGCAACCCGAACGGGCTCGCCGCGACGCTGTCGACCATCGGCAGCGGCTACGTCACGCTGCTGCGCACGGCGGTCGTGCCGCTGATCTTCCTCGCGATCGTCGCCTCGATCACGCAGCTGCGCAACGTCACGAACGCCGCGCGCCTGGCGGGTCAGACGCTGCTGTGGTTCGGGATCACCGCGCTGATCGCCGTGACCATCGGTATCGTGCTGGGCGTCACGATCCAGCCCGGCGCACGCGTCGACGCCGGTGAGCTCACGCCCGATGTCCCCTCGAGCGTCGGCTCGTGGTGGAGCTTCTTGACGGGCCTCATCCCGCAGAACTTCCTCGGTCTGTCGGTGTCGACCTCGATCAACCCCGAGACGGGTGCCGCGAGCTCGAGCGTCGGGTACAACGTGCTCCAGATCATCGTGATCTCGGTCGCGATCGGCATCGCCGCCCTCAAGCTCGGCAAGCGCGCCGAGGCGTTCGTGTCGTTCACCGAGTCGGCACTGAAGGTCGTCCAGCGGGTGCTCTGGTGGATCATCCGCATCGCCCCGATCGGCACCCTCGGCCTGATCGGATCCGCTGTCGTCACCTACGGCTGGGAGAAGCTCACGACGCTGCTCTGGTTCGCCGTGGCGATCTACATCGGCCTCGCCCTCGTACTCTTCGTGGTGTACCCCGTGCTGCTGAAGACCCACGGCCTGTCGATCCGGCAGTACTTCTCGGGTGTCTGGCCCGCCGTGCAGCTCGCGTTCGTCTCGCGTTCCTCGATCGGCACGCTGCCGCTCACGCAGCGCGTGACGGAGCGCAACCTCGGTGTCCCGCGCGAGTACGCATCGTTCGCCGTGCCGTTCGGCGCGACGACCAAGATGGACGGCTGCGCCGCGATCTACCCGGCGATCGCGGCGATCTTCGTCGCGCAGTTCTTCGGCCTCGAGCTCAATGCGGTCCAGTACCTGCTCATCGTCGTCGTCTCCGTGGTCGGGTCGGCCGCGACGGCGGGCACGACCGGCGCGACGGTGATGCTGACGCTGACCCTGACGACCCTGGGCCTGCCCCTCGAGGGGGTCGGTCTGCTGCTGGCGATCGACCCGATCCTCGACATGGGCCGCACCGCCGTCAACGTCGCGGGCCAGGCGCTCGTGCCGACGATCGTGGCCAAGCGCGAGGGCATCCTCGACCGGGAGCTGTACGACGCCGAGCGTTCGGGTGACCCGTTCGCCGACGACAGCGCGGACGAGCTGGAGGCGCCGGCCCGGGCGTGACCTTCGCGCTCACCTGAATGGGGCGCACTTCGCGGCATCCGGCGCAGTTTCTTCTGCGCTCGACGTCGGGAAGTGCGCCCCATCCGGCGTGCGGAGGGGGAGGGGATCAGGCGCGGACGAGGGCGCGGGGGAGCAGGACGGCCCCGATGCGTCGCGGCGTCGAGACCGACGCGAGCAGCCCGCGGCGGACGGCGAGGGCATCGGATGCCGCGGCGCGGCCCGCGGCCGTATCGCGCGCACCGTCGGGGGCGCCGTAGCTCGTCCGCTCGACGGCGGCGACCAGGCCCTCGATCCGGCCGGCGGGGACGGTCGGCACGGCCGCGAGCCGGATGCCGAGGGCGCGAGGGCTGTCGGCATCGTCGACGCGGAGGCCGACGTCGCGCGCGCTCTCGCGGACGATCCGCCAGGCCGCGAGGACATCGCCGCGTTCGGCCGCCCTCGTCTGCCAGCGCCGCCGCACCGTCCCGACGAGAGCGGGCAAGAGCACGAGTGCCGCGAAACCGAGGACGACGGCGCCGTAGGGCAGCACGACCGCCAGGGGAGAAGCGCCGGAGTCGGCGCCCGCGCCGGTCGTCGCCGTCGGCGTCGGGGTCTCCCCGGCCTCCGGCGCGGTCGTCGCGGTCTGCTGCGGCGCGGGTGCCGGAGGCACGTCCTGCCCGCCGTCGTCGGGCAGCGGCTGTGCCGAGCGGGTGTAGGTCGCGGGGGTGCCGAGGCTGTTGGTGGGCTCGAACGGGATCCAGCCGATGCCGGCGAAGTACACCTCCGGCCACGCGTGCAGCTGCGAGCTCAGAACGGTCGCGACGCTCTCGCCGTCGACCACACGGCCGGTCAGCGTGCCCGGCAGGTAACCGATCACGATGCGGGAGGGCATGCCGAGGGTGCGCGCCATCACGGCGAATGCGGAGGCGAAGTGCACGCAGTATCCGCTGCGGACCTCGAGGAAGTCCGCGATCGCGTCCACGCCCGATCCGTCGAACCCGTCGGCCACCGGAGCGTCGAGCGAGTAGGTGAACTCCGAGCTGCGGAACCAGCGCTGCAGCGCGGCGAGCCGGTCGTAATCGTTCGCCGCGCCCGATGCGACGTCGAGCGCGGTCCGCGCGATCGAGGAGGGCATGTCGGCGGGCAGCTGGGTGACCGTGTCGGGAAGCCCCTCGGTCGTCGTGCCGGCCGCCTGGATCTGCTCGAGTGTCGGACGCACGACATGCGTCGTCGCGACGTACTCCTGTCCCTGCGTGTCGGCGCCGGCGGCGATCACCGTGCGGTTGGCGGGCATCGCCTCCCAACCGCCCGAGAGGTCGTCGACGCGCACGGCGGGACCGGGGACCGGCAGCCACGCCGACGAGAGCTGCGTGATGCTGACGGTCGTCTGGTACTCCGTCACGCGCATGTCGGGGTCGGCGACGACGGGACCGAGGGCCTCGGGGGTGAGGGGCGTCGTCTCGTCACGGTCGGGCTCCCAGACGTCGCCGTCGAAGCTCGACAGCGTCGCGGCCCGCAGATACGGCATGCTGGGCGCGTTGGTTCGCGTCGTGAGCACCTCGACGTCGGTGGGGCGACGCAGATCGTCGCCGAGTTCGAGGCTGGCATTGATGGTGGTGGCGGGGCCGGTGCCGATTCCGACGCGCGGTGCGGGCCGGGGGAGCTCCGGTACGACGATGACGGTGGCCACGATCGCGGTCACCGCGAGGCCCGCAGCGAGCACGGCGCCGGCGCGCCCCGGGCGCACGCGCGGCTCCGCGTCGCCGCCTCGCCGCGCCTCGGCGGCGGTCTCGGCGACGGACCGGGCGAGCGCTCGCTCGCGCGAGCGGGTCTCGGCGCGGATGAGCAGCAGGATCGCGGCCGCGAAGACGATGAACGCGATGAGGTCGACGGGTGCGGGCACGGACAGGGCCGGGATCAGCCAGACCGCGATGAGGGCGACGGCCGCGAGCAAGGGCATCCGCGCCGTGATCACCGTGTGGTCGAGCAGCACCGTCAGCGCGGCGATCGCCGCCACGGCGATGACCGCCAACGGTCGCTCGGCGATGAGAGGCGCGACGCCGTTGATGATCTGCTCGCTCGCGCCGGCGACGAGCGACGGCAGCTCGGCGAAGGTCCCGGGCGTCGGGATGACGCGGAGGAGCGCGGTGTCTGCGAAGTAGACCGCCGTGACGAGCGCGCATGCCGTCACCAGTTCGGCGAGGGTGACCACCACGGCGGGGGTGCGCAGCCGCCGCAGCCCGATGCCGACCAGCAGCACCGCCGCGGCCACCGCGACCGCGACCGCGAGCCATGCGCCGGCGGCGACGACACGCAGCAGGGGGAGGATCGCGGCGACGATCGACACCAGGAGGACTGCCGCGAGGCGGACGTCGCCGGTGCGGCCCAGGTCGGCGCGTGAGGGCATCAGGAGGCGAGACCGCCACCGGCGCAGGGCGTCAGAACGCGGCACGAGCGGTCCCTCGTTCGGTGGCGGCGCGCCAGGTCTCGGTGAGGTCGCCCTCGGCGCTCAGGACGGCCGCCCGCCATCCGGCCCCGGATGCCCGTGCGATGGCCTCGTCGGACGAGTCGGCCGCCAGCAGAACCGGGAGGGCGCTGTGCGCCACGAGCGGCGCCAGCGCGTCGGCATCGGCCGTGGTCACGCGAGCGGACACGACGACGACCGGCCCGGCGACGGTTCCTGCGAACAGGCGGGGGAGGCCCGCCAACCGGTCGTCGGACCCGGTGACGAGGGTCGCGAGGTCGAGCGCGAGCTGCTCGACCGCGAGCGTGTCGCCGGCCGGCACCGGTGCACCGAGGGGGTGCCCTTCGGCGTCGATGACGGTGACGTCGTAGCCTTCGCGGGTGAGGCGGGCGACGGCCGAGACGGCGGCCGTCACAGCGGCCTCGAAGGTCGGGTCCTCGCCCGGCAGCGACGCGGCCGGCGCCCACCGGACTGCCGCCCGGTCGAGCACGACGGTGGCCTCGGGCGTGGACTCCTGCTCCTCCTGGCGCACCATCAGCTCGTCGTGGTGGGCGCTCGCCCGCCAGTTGATCCGCCGCATCGAGTCGCCCGGGGCGTAGGTGCGCGGGATCAGGTTGTCGGCCCCCTCGCCCAGCTGGTGAGTCGCGGTGTGGAGGCTGCCGCCGGCCTCGCCCGGATACTCCGCCAGCGGCGGCAGCATCACGGTGGCCGGTGCGACGGTGATCGGCTCCACGGCGCCCACCCGCACGCTGCGACGGGTGAACCCGAAGGGATCGGTGACGACGATCGCGAAGGGACCGACATCGCGGATGCCGCGCCGGGTACCGCGGATGCGGTAGGTCAGGCGCACGCGGTCGAGGGCGGCGGCGCCGGTGAGGATGCCGGAGGCGTCGCCCTCGACACCGTCCGGCAGGGCGTCGGTCCATCGGGCGATCGCGCCCGAGAGACCGCCGCGAGCCGTTGCATGCACCGTCACGGTGCTCTCGCTGCCGACGGCCGTCACGTCGGGGGAGAACGAGCGCGAGACATCGCCGTAGCGGTGGACGAACCACAGCGACATCCAGCCCAGCGCGACACTCGCGATCAGCAGCACGCCGACGTAGACGAGCTCCGGGACGCCGAACGAGTGAGCGCACACGACGGCGGCGAGCCCGATCACGACCGCACCGACGCCGCGGGGCGTCAGCGGCCAGGCACGCCGGAGGATGCGGCCCAGCGGCGGGCGCCGGCGGGCCTGGGCAGGAGAACCGGTCATGGCGGGCTCAGCGGACCGGAAGCGGGACCGGCACCGTCGCGGCGATGTCGGCGAGCGCCGCCTCGACCACCTCGGCGCCGCTCCGGCCGCGGGATGCGCCGGTCGTCCGCGCCGGGATGAGGCGGTGGGCCAGAACCGGCTGCAGGAGCGCGACGATGTCGTCGGGGATGACGAAGGGGCGGCCGTCGAGCGCCGCCCACACTTTGGCGGCGCGGACGAGCTGCAGCGTGGCGCGCGGGCTGGCGCCCAGGCGGAGGTCGCGGTGATCGCGGGTGGCCCGGGCGATGGCGACGGCGTACTCCTCGACCGCGGGCGAGACGTGCAGGCTCCGTGCCCACGCGATGAGCCCCCGAACCTCGTGCGCCGTGATGACGGCCGCGAGCGAGGAGAGGGGGTTGACGGTGTCGCGCTCGCGCAGCATCCGGGCCTCGGACGCAGCGTCGGGATAGCCCATGGAGATGCGCATCATGAACCGGTCGCGCTGCGCCTCCGGCAGCGCGTACGTGCCCTCCATCTCGAGGGGGTTCTGCGTCGCGACCACCAGGAACGGCGCGGGAAGCCCGTGGGTGCGGCCGTCCACGGTCACCTGACGTTCCTCCATCGCCTCCAGCAGTGCCGACTGCGTCTTGGGGGAGGAGCGGTTGATCTCGTCGGCGATGACGATGTGGGCGAAGATCGCCCCCTGCTTGAACTCGAACTCGCGGTCGGCCTGATTGAACACGCTCACGCCGGTGACGTCGCCGGGGAGCAGGTCGGGGGTGAACTGGATGCGGCGCACGGTGGCATCGACCGTCGCGGCCAGCGCACGCGCGAGCATCGTCTTCCCGACGCCCGGCACGTCCTCGATGAGGAGGTGCCCCTCGGCGAGCAGGCACACCAGTGCCGAGCGCACGGCCTCGGGCTTGCCGTCGATGACGCGGGCGATGCTCGCCGAGATCGCGTCGGTGGTCGCGGCGAACCGATCCGGGCCGAAAGCCGCCTGGGTGCCGTCGTTGGTCATGCGATCCCCTCGTTCTCGGCGCCGCGTGCCCCGCCGCGTCGCGCCCGTCTGGCGAGAGCCTAACCGGCCCCGGTGTCGGGAGGACTCAGGTTCCGGGTTAGACTGGGAACAGCTCTCCGCGAGGCGGCATCCAGGCCAACTCCCCCAGGACGGAAACGTAGCAAGGGTAACCGGGCTCTGCCGGGTTCGCGGAGAGTCTTACTTTTTCCCCACCGTCGTGGCCTGCGGCATCCGCCGCCACGACCGTGGTCGATATTCACGGCTCGTGGTCAGGCCTCTCCCTCTTAGGCTGAACCCGTGGCTCAGAGCATTTACATCACGTCCGCAGAAGGCCATTCCGCGAAGTCGATCATCGCGCTCGGGGTGCTCGAGGCGTTCAGTCGCGTCGCGCCACGCATCGGTGTCTTCCGGCCGATCGCGCGGTCGACGGACGAGCGCGACTACGTGCTCGAGATGCTGCTCGACCATGACGGCGTCGACCTGGCGTACGACGAGTGCATCGGCGTCACCTACGACGACATGCGCCGCGACCCCGACGGTGCTCTCTCGCGCATCGTCGAGCGGTACAAGTCGGTCGAGGCCAAATGCGACGCCGTCGTCATCATGGGCAGCGACTACACGGATGTCGGCTCCCCGGCCGAGCTGAGCTACAACGGCCGCATCGCGGTGAACCTCGGGGCGCCGGTGCTGTTGGTCCTCGGCGGCCGCGCGGGCCAGGGCAGCGGCGAGAAGCTCGGATCCGCGCCGGCGCGCACTCCCGACGAGATGGGACAGATCGCATCGCTGGCCGTTTCGGAGCTGCGCGATGACCGCGCCGAGCTCTTCGCCGTCGTCGCCAACCGCGCGGATGGCGATCGTCTCGACGAGATCGTCGAGGCCGTGCGCGACGCCGTGCCGCAGAACGTCCCGGTGTGGGCTGTGCCGGAGGACCGTTTCCTCGTCTCACCGTCGGTGAGCACCGTCCTCGCCGCCGTCGAGGGCTCGCTCGTGAAGGGCGACGCCGATCTTCTCGGTCGCGAGGTGCTGGGCGTCGTCATCGGCGCGATGTCGATGGTCAACGTGCTGCCGCGCCTCAGCGAGCGATCGGTCGTGGTCATCCCCTCCGACCGCGCCGAGGTGCTCCTGGCGACGCTGCTCGCGCACGGATCGGGAACCTTCCCGTCGCTGTCCGCGATCGTCATCAACGGCGGCTTCCCGCTGCCCGAGGCCGTCGACCGGCTGATCGACGGCGTGGGCGAGACGTTGCCGATCATCGCGACCGATCTCGACACCTACGAGACCGCGGCGCGCATCATGGGCACCCGTGGCCGCCTCGCGGCCGATTCGCGTCGCCACTACGAGGCCGCTGCCGCCCTCTTCGAGCGGCACATCGACACCAACGAGCTCACCGAAGCGCTGGGGCTGGCCCGCTCGACCGTCGTGACGCCGCTGATGTTCGCGTACGGACTCGTCGAGCGCGCCCGCACCGATCGCCGCCGCATCGTCCTGCCCGAGGCCGACGATGACCGGGTGCTGCACGCGGCGTCGATCGTCCTGGCCCGCGGCATCGCCGACATCACCCTGCTGGGTGAAGAGATCGAGGTGCGCTCGCGCGCGCTCGAGCTGGGGCTCGACCTGCGGGGGGCCGAGATCCTGTCGCCCTTCGACGCCGTCCACGTCGACAAGTTCGCGCGCGAGTACGAGCGCCTCCGCGCGCACAAGGGGATGACGTACGGTCAGGCCGCCGACGCGGTCACCGACGTGTCGTACTTCGGAACGCTCATGGTCCACCTCGGACTGGCCGACGGCATGGTCTCGGGTGCAGCCCACACGACCGCGCACACCATCCGCCCGGCCTTCGAGATCATCAAGACCAAGCCGGGCGTCTCGGTCGTCTCGAGCGTCTTCCTGATGGCGCTCGCCGACCGTGTCCTCGTCTACGGCGACTGCGCCGTCATCCCCGACCCCACGAGCGAGCAGCTCGCCGACATCGCCGTCTCCTCGGCCGAGACGGCGCGTCAATTCGGCATCGAGCCCCGCGTGGCGATGCTGTCGTACTCGACGGGGGAGTCGGGTTCGGGCGCCGATGTCGACAAGGTGCGGGCGGCGACCGCCCTCGTCCGCGAGCGCGCCCCCGAGCTGCTCGTCGAGGGGCCCATCCAGTACGACGCCGCCACGGACGCGGCCGTCGCCGCGAAGAAGATGCCCGGGTCGTCCGTCGCCGGCAAGGCGACGGTGTTCGTCTTCCCCGATCTGAACACGGGCAACAACACCTACAAGGCCGTGCAGCGCTCGGCCGGAGCCGTGGCGATCGGTCCGGTGCTGCAGGGCCTGAACAAGCCGATCAACGACCTCTCCCGCGGAGCCCTCGTCGAAGACATCGTCAACACGATCGCCATCACGGCGATCCAGGCCCAGGGAGGGGCATCCGCATGAGCATCGTGCTCGTCATCAACAGCGGCTCGTCGTCGTTCAAGTACCAGTTGATCGACGCCGAGACCGGTATCCCTCATGCTTCGGGCCTCGTCGAGCGCATCGGGCAGGAGCAGGGCCGGGTCAAGCACACCGTGTTCTTCCCGCCGGCCGTTGCCGGTGAACCCGCCGTCACGGCGACTGATGCCACCTTCGAGCGCGAGCTGCCCATCGAGGACCACACCGCCGGGTTCCAGCTCATGCTCGACGCCTTCGCCGAGCACGGCCCGTCGCTGGAGCAGCATCCGCCCGTCGCCGTCGGCCACCGCGTCGTCCACGGCGGCGCGCGGTTCTTCGAGCCCACGCTGATCACGCCGCTGGTCGAGATCAACATCGATGAGCTCGCGGTGCTGGCGCCCCTGCACAACCCCGGCGCCCTGCAAGGCATCCGTGCGGCGAAGGCCGCCTTCGCCGACCTGCCGCACGTCGCGGTGTTCGACACCGCGTTCCATCAGACGATGCCGCCCGCCGCGTACACCTACGCGATCGACACGGCGCTCGCCGAGGCTCACCGTGTGCGCCGCTACGGCTTCCACGGCACCTCCCACAAGTTCGTCTCGGAGGCGGCCGCGGCGCACCTCGGACGCTCCCTTGCCGAGCTGCGGCAGATCGTGTTCCACCTGGGCAACGGTGCATCCGTCACGGCGATCGACGGCGGTCGCTCGGTCGACACGTCGATGGGGATGACGCCGCTGGAGGGCCTCGTCATGGGCACCCGCTCGGGTGACATCGACCCGGCCGTCATCTTCCACCTGGCCCGCCGCGCCGAGATGACCATCCCGCAGCTCGACGACCTCCTCAACAAGCGCAGCGGCATGCTCGGCCTCGCCGGGGTGTCCGACATGCGCGACATCGAGGACGGCGTCGCGCGCGGCGACGAGGCCGCCACCCTCGCGTTCGAGGTGTACGCGCACCGGCTGCGCGCCTATGCCGGCGCGTACCTCGCGGTGCTCGGCGGGGTCGACGTCATCTCGTTCACGGCGGGCGTGGGTGAGAACTCGCCCCAGGTGCGGGCCGCGGCCCTCGAGACGCTCAGGTTCGCCGGGGTCGAGATCGATGCCGCGCGCAACGAACAGCGCGGGCGCGGCATCCGACGGATCTCCACCGACACCTCGCGGGTCGAGGTCCTCGTCGTGCCGACGAACGAGGAGCTCGAGATCGCCCGACAGACCATCGCCGTGACGGTGTGACGCTCCGACTCATTACGCTGGTTCCGTGACCTCGGCTCAGCTTCCCGACCTGACCGCCTACGACGGCGTGCTGTTCGACCTCGACGGCGTGCTCACCCCGACCGCCGACGTGCACATGCACGCCTGGCAGACGATGTTCACCGAGCTGTTCACGGCCTGGGGCATCACCCCGGAGTACACCGCGGACGACTACTTCCGTCATCTCGACGGCAAGAAGCGCTACGACGGTGTCGCGAGCCTGCTGCGCTCGCGCGACGTCGAGGTGCCGTGGGGCGACCCGAGCGACGATCCGTCGGCCGACACCATCTGCGGCATCGGCAACCGCAAGAACGCCGTGTTCGAGCGAGTCCTGCGCTCCGAGGGCATCGCGCCGTATCCGGGATCGCTCGCCCTGGTCGACAAGCTCCAGGCGGCCGGGGTCCCCATCGCGGTCGTGTCGAGCTCGAAGAACGCTCGCGAGGTCCTCGCCGTCGCGGGCCTGCTCGAGCGATTCCCCGTCATCATGGACGGCGTCATCGCCGAGGAGCGTCACCTCCCCTCGAAGCCCGCGCCCGACGTCTTCCTCGAGGGTGCGCGCATGCTCGGCGTCGACCCGGCTCGTTCGGTGGCGATCGAAGACGCCCACTCGGGTGTCGAGTCGGCCGTCGCGGCAGGCTACGCTCTCGTGGTCGGCGTCGATCGCGGCGCCGGCGCCGACGCGCTCCGCGCACTCGGAGCCCATGTCGTCGTCGACGATCTCGACGCTTTCGTCTGACCACGTCAACACCCGCCCTCATCGCCCGCCTCCAGCGGCGGGGCCCGTTCTCCGGAAGGCCCTCATGATCGATCGCGATCGCTTCCCCGTCGACCCCTGGCGCCTCGTCGAGAAGAGGTTCTCCGTCGAGGACATCGGCGTGACCGAGACGCTGTTCGCCGTCGGCAACGGCTACCTCGGGTTGCGCGGCAACCACCCCGAGGGGCGGTACGCGCACGAGCACGGCACCTTCGTCAACGGGTTCCACGAGATCTTCCCGATCCGTCACGCCGAACAGGCCTTCGGCTTCGCCGAGGTGGGGCAGACGATCATCAACGCGCCCGACGCGAAGGTCCTGCGCGTCTACGTCGACGATGAGCCGCTCTCCCTCGACGTCGCCGACATCCGCGACTACGAGCGGGTGCTCGACATGCGCACCGGCGTGCTCACCCGCAAGCTCCTGTGGGTGACCCCGAGCGGCAAGGAGGTGCAGGTCGACTTCGAGCGCCTCGTCTCCTTCGAGCAGAGGCACCTGGCGATCATGCGCCTGACGATCACGGTGCTCAACTCCGACGCCCCGGTCTCGGTGAGCAGCCAGATCGTCAACCGTCAGGACGGCGAGGACGTCTACGGGGGCTCGGCTCCGGGCCGTGGCGGGGCCGGCTTCGATCCGCGCAAGACCGAGAAGATCGAGGAGCGCGTCCTGCAGCCCCAGGAGTACTGGCAGGACGAGGACGGCCGGTCGGTCCTGTCGTACAAGTCCACCAACTCGGGCATGACGGTGTCAGTCGTCGCCGACCACCTCGTCGAGACTGAGAACGAGTACTCCTCTCGTCGGCTCATCGAGCCCGACATCGCCAAGAACGTCTTCCGGGTGAACGCGCGGCAGGGCGTGCCCGTCACCGTCACCAAGCTCGTGAGCTACCACACGTCGCGAGGGGTGCCGGCGCGCGAGCTCGTCGAGCGGGGCCGTCGTGTGCTCGATCGCGTCCGCGAAGAGGGCGTCGAGGTGCAGTTCGAGCGGCAGGCGGCGTGGTGCGCCGACTTCTGGCGCCGCTCCGACGTCCGCATCGGCGGTCACGAGGATCTTCAGCAGGCGACGCGCTGGTGCCTGTTCCAGCTCGCGCAGGCGGCCGCTCGCGCCGACGGTCAGGGTGTGCCCGCCAAGGGCGTCACCGGCTCGGGCTACAGCGGCCACTACTTCTGGGACACCGAGGTCTATGTGCTGCCGTTCCTGGCGTACACGACGCCGCTGTGGGCCCGCAATGCCCTCCGGATGCGTTACCTCATGCTGCCCGCCGCGCGCCGCCGCGCCCGCCAGCTCAACGAAGCCGGCGCCCTGTTCCCGTGGCGCACGATCAACGGCGAAGAGGCATCGGCCTACTACGCCGCAGGCACCGCGCAGTACCACATCAACGCCGACGTGAGTTTCGCCCTCGCGAAGTACGTGCGCGCGACCGGTGACGTCGATTTCCTCTACCGCGAGGCGGTCGACATCGCGGTCGAGACAGCGCGGCTGTGGTCGACGCTGGGGTTCTGGCGATTCGGTGAGGACGGCGACGCCGAGTCGTTCCACATCCACGGCGTGACCGGACCCGACGAGTATACGACCGTCGTCAACGACAACCTCTTCACGAATGTGATGGCACGCTTCAACCTGCGCTTCGCGGCGCGCACCGTGCGCGACATGGCCGAAGAGGCGCCCGAGGCGTACCGTGCACTGATCGAGCGACTCGACCTCGACCCCGCGGAGGCCGACGGGTGGGAGCGGGCGGCCGAGGCGCTGCTCATCCCGTTCAGCGAGTCGCTGCGCATCCATCCGCAGGACGCGGTGTTCCTCGACCGCGAGGTGTGGGATCTCGAGAACACCCCCGACAGCCAGCGCCCGCTGCTGCTGCACTTCCACCCGCTCGTCATCTACCGCTACCAGGTGCTCAAGCAGGCCGACGTCGTGCTCGCACTCTTCCTCCAGGGGAACCACTTCACCGACGAGGAGAAGCTCGCCGATTTCGAGTACTACGACCCGCTCACGACCGGTGACTCGACCCTGTCGGGTGTCGTGCAGTCGATCCTCGCGGCCGAGGTCGGATACCAGGACCTTGCTCTGGAGTACTTCCTCGAGTCGATCTACGTCGACCTCGGCGACCTTCACAGCAACGCATCGGACGGCGTGCACGTCGCCTCCGCGGGTGGAGTGTGGACGGCTCTCGTGTCGGGCTTCGGCGGCATGCGCGACCACTACGGCGCCCTCAGCTTCGACCCGCGCCTGCCGCGCGACTGGCCGTCCCTGGAGTACACGCTGCACTGGCAGGGAACGCGCCTGGACATCACGCTGACGGCCGACGCGATGACGGTCGCTGCGGGTCCCGGAGACGCGGTCGAGTTCTCGGTGCGCGGCCGCGAGATGCGGGTCGCGGGAGGCGAGACGGTGCGCATTCCCCTCGCGGGGCAGGGACCGTTGCTGTCGGGCCGTCCGTCGCTGCGCCAGCTCGCGCAATCGCGGCGCGAGGACGGGTCGCTGCTGTCGGCCTCGATCCCCGACTCGACGGTCACGACGTCCATCCCGACGGTGACCACCGACGTGCCCGTCATCACCGGCGAAGTCCCGGTCGTCGAGGACTACGCGCAGTCGTTCGCCGACGAGCAGGTGCGCACCGACTCCTGACACCCGCCCGGGCGCTCCTCGCTTCGGGCGCGTCAGGCCCGCGCGACGGCCTCGCGCGGTCCGGCGGCCGAGAACGTCGCGTCGGTCATGATCGCCCGCACGGCGTCACGACCGGCGCGATTGGCTCCCACCGTCGACTGCGACGGGCCGTAACCGATGAGGAAGAGCCGCGGCTCGTCGATCGCGCGCCCGTTGGCGACCCGGATGCCGCCCGCGGCGGTGCGCAGGCCCAGGGTTGCCAGGTGCGGGATGTCGGCTCGGAAGCCCGTCGCCCACAGGATCGCGTCGGCACGTTCGAACCGGCCGTCGGGCATGCGCACACCGCCCGGCTCGATCCGCTCGAACATCGGATGCCGCACGAGCACGCCCCGCTGCTGCGCCGACTCCGCCCAGCGGTTCCAGTGCAGTCCGGTGACCGAGATGACGCTGCCGGGCGGGAGGCCACGCCGCACGCGCTCCTCGACTCCGGCGATCGCTGCGATGCGCGCGGCGGTGTCGAAGCCGCCGGCATCCCAGCGCAGTTCGTCGCGTGTCACCCAGAGAGTGTCGGCGACGCGCGAGATCTCATCGAGCAGCTGGATGGCCGAGATGCCGGCCCCGACGATGATGACGCGCTGCCCGGCGAAGTTGCCGGCCGAGACGTAGTCGTGCACGTGCAACTGCCGCCCGGTGAACGTCTCGGCGCCGGGGTAGTGCGGCCAGAACGGACGTCGCCACGTGCCCGTCGCGTTGATCACCCATCGCGTCGACCAGACACCGGTGTCGGTGACCACCCGCAGGCGTCCGCGCGGGTCGGCGTCTTCGCGTTCGACGCGGTGGACCTCGACGGGACGGCGGACCCGGAGGTCGAAGCGGCGCTCGTACTCGTCGAAGTAGGCGGGCAGAACGGCACGTGCCGGAGCGCGTGGATCGGCCGGCGGCACGGCGAAGCCGGGAAGCTCGTGGATGCCGTTGACGGTCTCCATCCGCAGCGACTCCCAGCGATGCTGCCAGGCCCCGCCCGGAGCGGACTCGGCGTCGAGGACGACGAACGACCGGCCGGATGCCTGGGAGAGGATGTCGCCGGGCGCGGCCGGGACGAACCCGCGCCGCCGCAGATGGTATGCCGCCGACAGCCCCGCCTGCCCGGCGCCGATGACGACGACGTCGACGTGTGCGGCTTCCATGCCCCGTGCAACCGCACACGGGCACGCGCTGTTCCCGCCGTGTGGATGCCGACAGGGCCGGTGTCAGCGGTACGCCGTAGTCTGTCTGGGTGACCACCGCCCTCTACCGCCGCTACCGTCCCGAAGCGTTCGGCGAGATGATCGGCCAGTCGCAGGTGACCGAACCCCTGATGACGGCGCTCCGCTCCGACCGCGTCGGTCACGCGTATCTCTTCTCGGGTCCCCGCGGCTGCGGCAAGACCACCTCGGCCCGCATCCTCGCCCGCTGCCTCAACTGCGCGCAAGGACCCACCGACACCCCGTGCGGCACGTGCGACAGCTGCGTCGAGCTCAGCCGCGGCGGAGGTGGCTCGCTCGACGTCGTCGAGATCGACGCCGCCTCGCACAATGGTGTCGACGACGCCCGCGACCTCCGCGAGCGCGCGGTCTTCGCCCCGGCTCGCGACCGCTTCAAGATCTTCATCCTCGACGAGGCCCACATGGTCACGGCACAGGGCTTCAACGCCCTGCTGAAGCTCGTCGAAGAACCTCCCGCGCACGTCAAGTTCATCTTCGCGACGACCGAGCCCGAGAAGGTCATCGGCACGATCCGCTCGCGTACGCATCACTACCCGTTCCGCCTGGTCGCACCCGCCGCGATGCTCGAGTACGTCGAGCAGCTCTGCGCTCAGGAGGGCGTGCAGGTCGAGGCCGGCGTGCTGCCGCTCGTCGTGCGGGCCGGGGGAGGGTCGCCGCGTGACACGCTCTCGCTGCTCGACCAGCTGATCGCCGGCTCCGACGACGGTGCGGTCGCCTACGAACGCGCCGTCGCACTGCTCGGCTACACCCACGCGGAGCTGCTCGACGAGGTCGTCGGGGCGTTCGGCGCCGTCGACGCTGCCGCAGCCTTCGCCGCGGTCGACCGCGTCATCCAGACGGGTCAAGATCCGCGCCGGTTCGTCGACGACCTGCTCGAGCGCCTGCGGGATCTCATCATCGTGTCGGCGACCGGGCAGGGTGCGTCGGCCGTGCTGCGCGGAGTGTCGGCAGAAGAGCTCGAACGGATGGCGCGGCAGGCGTCGCTCTTCGGCACCGACCGTCTCTCGCGAACAGCCGATCTCGTCGTGACCGCCCTCGACGAGATGTCGGGCGCCACATCGCCGCGGCTGCAGCTCGAACTGCTGGTGGCGCGCGTGCTCGCCGCGGCCCAGCACAGCGTCCCGGCAGCCGACCAGGCCCCGGTCGCCGCCGCTCCCGCATCGCACGTGTCATCGCCCGCGTCCGCTCCCGCAGCCCCGGCACGCATCGTGACCCCGGCCCCCGCCGTGGCCCCCGCCCCGGCTCCGGTGGCCGCACCCGCCCAGACGGACCGCCCCGCTCCCGCACCGACCGCTGCGACGCCGTCGGCTGCCCCCACGAGCTCCGGCCCGACATCCGCGGGCGGCGGCGCGGCCGCAGCCCCGGCAGAACCACGCGACCCGTCTACCGTCACGCTCGCGCAGATGCGCGACTCCTGGCCCGAGGTGCTGCAGCGCCTCGAGTCCATCAGCCGCACCTCGTGGATGATCGCCTCCGTGGCATCGCCCGTGGCGTTCTCCGAGACCGGCGTGCTCACACTGTCGTTCCAGAGCCACTCCGACGTGCTGCAGTTCAAGAAGCTCAACGCCGGAAAGGGCCCGAGCGAAGACCTGCGCAGCGCGATCCTGGGTGTGCTCGGCGTTCGGGTCAAGTACGTCGCCCGCCACGACTCGGATCCCGGCGGCGGACCGGCGCCCGGCGGGCCCACGCCGCCGCCCGGCGGGCAGCCCGGTGGCGAGCCCCGACGGCAGCCCTCCGGGGATCAGCGTCAGCCTGGAGAGCCCGCATCGTCGCCGTCCTCGGGCGGGCAGCGCGCCGCCAGCGCCCCCTCGGCCCCGGCGGGCGCTCGTCCGACCGCTCCCGGGGCTGCGCCCGGTTCCTCCTCCTACGCCGCCCCCGTGACGGAATGGGCGGTGGCGCCGATCCCGCAGGGCGACCCGGCGCCGCAGTTCGCGGTGGACGACGAGCCCGAGGAGGCCGTTGCCGCCCCGGTCCGCACGCTCACGATCCCGCACGACGGCGATGTCGACCCGTACCCCGAGCCGCTGCCGCCCATCGACGAGGAAGACCGCGACTACCCGCCGCCCCCCATCGACGACGACGCGCCTCTGCCGCCGCGCGGGCCGGTCGCCGTCGAACGGCCTGCGGTTGCGCCCGCCGCCGACCGCGTCGGCTCCGGTCCCGATCGCACCGCCGCTGCGGCGGCACCCGCGCCGACGAACGGCCGCGCGAACGCAGCACCCGCTCGGGGCGGGATCGAGCGCTACGGCGAGGCAGTGGTCCGCCAGATCCTCGGGGCCACCTTCGTCCGAGAAGAACCCTTCAGCTCACCCACGAGATTCGGCTAAGCCATGTACGACGGCATCGTCCAGGACCTGATCGACGAGTTCGGCCGCCTGCCCGGCATCGGGCCGAAGTCGGCGCAGCGCATCGCGTTCCACATCCTGCAGACCCCGACCTTCGACGTCTCCAAGCTCTCGCACCTGCTCGGCGAGCTGCGCGAGCGCGTGCGCTTCTGCGAGGTCTGCGGCAACGTCTCCGAGCACGACCGCTGCGCGATCTGCCGCGACCCGCGGCGTGACGGCACCTTCATCTGCGTCGTCGAAGACGCCAAGGACGTCGCCGCCATCGAGCGCACGCGCGAGTTCCGGGGTCTGTACCACGTGCTCGGCGGCGCGATCAGTCCGATCGGCGGCATCGGCCCCGACGACCTCCGTATCGCTCAGCTGATGCAGCGTCTTGCCGATGGCACCGTACAGGAGGTCATCCTGGCCACGAACCCGAACCTCGAGGGCGAGGCGACCGCGACCTATCTCAGTCGCCTTCTGACGACCCTCGAGATCCGGGTGACGCGGCTGGCGTCCGGTCTCCCCGTCGGCGGCGACCTCGAGTACGCCGATGAGGTCACACTCGGCCGCGCGTTCGAAGGGCGCCGCCAGCTCTGACGGCGCCCTCGGACGGCCTCAGGCAGGGTCGTCCGCGAGGCCGACGACGTCGAGCAGCCAAGCGAGCTCGAACGCGCGCTCGTGCCAGGAGTTGTACCGCCCGCTCACGCCGCCGTGGCCGGCGACCATCTCGCACTTCAGAAGCGCGTCCACCCCGACTTCGCGCAGACGCGCGACCCATTTCGCGGGTTCGACGTACATGACACGCGTGTCGTTGAGCGAAGTGACCGCGAGGATCCGGGGGTAGGCCACGCCCTCGCGGACGTTCTCGTACGGCGAGTACGACTTCATGTACGCGTAGACCTCGGGGTCGTGGAGGGGGTCGCCCCATTCATCCCACTCGATGACCGTCAGCGGCAGCGAGGGGTCGAGGATCGTCGTGAGCGCGTCGACGAACGGCACCGCGGCGAGGACTCCCGCGAACAGCTCGGGGGCGAGGTTCGTGACGGCGCCCATGAGGAGCCCGCCGGCCGATCCGCCCTCGGCGGTCATGCGCTCGGGAGAGGTGTAGCCGCTCTCGACGAGGTGGCGCGCGACGGCGACGAAGTCGGTGAAAGTGTTGCGCTTGTGCAGCAGCTTCCCGTCCTCGTACCACTGCCGGCCCATCTCTCCGCCGCCTCGCACATGGGCGACGGCGAACACGACGCCCCGGTCGAGGAGCGACAGGCGCGCCACCGACATCGCGGGGTCGATCGAGTGCTCGTACGAGCCGTAGCCGTACAGGTGCAGCGCGCGGGACCGGTCGTCCGCGCCCGGGTCGCCGAACGAGCGCTTCCACACGATCGAGACCGGAACGCGGGTGCCGTCGTCCGCAGCCGCCCAGACCCGGCGCTGCTCGTAGTCGGCGGGGTCGTAGCCCCCGAGCACCGGCTGGCGCTTACGCAGCAGCAGCTCGCCGGTCGCGACGACGTAGTCGTACACGGTGCCCGGCGTGACGAACGACCCGTAGCCGAGGCGGAGCACGGGGGGAGCCCATTCGGGATTGCCGCCCGACCCCACGGTGTACAGCGGCTCGTCGAACTCGAGCTCGGTGACCGAGCCCGAGCCGTAGTCGAAGATGCCGAGGCGCTGCAGCCCGTCGCGCCGGTAGCCGAGCAGCGCCCAATCGCGGAACGTCGAGAGGCCCTCCAGGCGACGGCCGGGCTCATGAGGCAGCACGACCTCACGCGGGCCCGTCGGATCGTCCGCAGCGACCCGGACGAGCTCGAAGTCGAGTGCGTCGTCGTTGTGCAGGATGTAGAGCACGTCCTGGCCGGACACGATCGCGTGGGAGACCGAGTACTCGACGCCCTCGCGGCGCGGCCACACCGAACGCGGCTCCGCGCGGAGATCGTCGGCCGGCACCAGGAACTCCTCGCTCGTGATCGAGGAGCCGACCTCGATCACGAGATACCGGTCGCTGCGGGTGAAGCCCGCTCCCACCCAGTACCGCTCGTCGGGCTCGTGAAAGAGACGCTCGTCGGTGGCCGTGTCGGTGCCGATCTCGTGCAGCCAGACTGAATCCGGCCGCCATGCGTCGTCGACGGTGGAGTAGACGACGAAGCGTCCGTCCGGAGACAGCGACGCCCCGGCGAAGGTGCCGCTGATCTCGTCGGCGAGGTTCTCGCCGGTGGCGATGTCGCGCAGACGCAGCGTGTACCGCTCGTCGCCCTCGGTGTCGACGCCGTACAGCAGGAGCGTCCCGTCGGCCGAGACCTCGAAGCTCCCGAGCGAGAAGAACTCCGCGCCTTCCGCCTCGACGTTGCCGTCGAGCAGCACCTGCTCGCCGGGCACGTCGACGCCGGGCTCGAGCTGCGGGGGTGTCCAGTCGTCGGGCGACGCCAGGGGAGCGCGGCAATGGATGCCGTACTGGCTGCCCTCGACGGTGCGGCTGTAGTACCACCACTGGCCCCGGCGACTCGGAACCGACAGATCGGTCTCGAGCGTTCGCCCCTTGATCTCCTCAAAGATGCGCTCGCGGAGCCCGCCCAGGTGCGCCGTACGGGCATCGGTGTAGGCGTTCTCGGCCTCGAGGTGGGCGATCACCTCGGAGTCGTCCTTCGTGCGCAGCCATTCGTAACGGTCGACGAACTCATCGCCGTGGTGGGTGCGGCGGTGCTCGCGGACGGCCGCGACAGGGGCCTCAGGAGCGTCGGACGGGCGGGGGGTGAGGATGTCGGGGGTATCGGTCACCGTTCCACGCTAGTGCTGCGCCCGCCTGATCCGGCCGCTCGGATTCACGGTGAGGGCGATGGTGTGGCAGGATTCGATGGTCCGGTTGCCGGACCCTGAACAGACGGTGAACTCTTCGTTCGCGCCCGCCGCTGCCGCGGCATCCCGATCCGTACTCGAGGACCCGTGTTCGCGGGCCCGCACGCACAGAGAGCGCACAGTGGAGACCGCTGTACTCATTCTTCTGCTGGTCATCGGACTGGCACTCTTCTTCGACTTCACCAACGGCTTCCACGACACCGCGAACGCGATGGCGACGCCGATCGCGACGGGGGCTCTCAAACCCAAAGTCGCCGTCCTGTTGGCCGCGGGCCTGAACCTCGTCGGCGCCTTCCTGTCCACCGAGGTCGCCAAGACGGTCTCGCACGGCATCATCCACGAGGAACAGCTCGCAGCGACCGCGCTGCTGCCGTTGATCTTCGCGGGGTTGATCGGCGCCATCACGTGGAACATGCTGACGTGGCTGCTCGGCCTCCCGTCGAGCTCGTCGCACGCGCTGTTCGGCGGCCTCATCGGTGCGACACTCGTGGGAGTCGGCGCCATGGCGATCGACTTCGGCGTCGTGCTGAGCAAGATCATCCTCCCGGCGCTGATCGCGCCCGTGACGGCCGGCCTCATCGCCTTCACCGTCACGAAGGTCGCCTACGCCATGACCCGTCGTCACGATGGCAAGCCCGACGGCCGTGACGGCTTCCGCTGGGGTCAGATCTTCACCTCGTCGCTCGTCGCGCTCGCGCACGGCACCAACGACGCACAGAAGACGATGGGCGTCATCACGCTCGCGTTGATCGCCGCCGGCTGGCAGAGCGCCGAGCACGCCGAGCCCCAGCTGTGGGTGATCGTGGCGTGCGCCGTCACGATCGCGCTCGGCACCTACATGGGCGGATGGCGCATCATCCGCACCCTGGGCAAGGGACTCACCGACGTCAAGCCCGCGCAGGGCTTCTCAGCCGAGGCGTCGACGGCGTCGACCATCCTCGCCTCGAGCGCTCTCGGCTTCGCCCTGTCGACCACGCAGGTCGCATCGGGATCGGTCATCGGCTCGGGGCTCGGACGCCGCGGTTCGACGGTCCGCTGGCGCACGGTCGGCCGCATCGCGATCGGCTGGCTGCTGACCCTCCCCGCCTCCGGCGCCGTGGGGGCCCTGGCCGCCCTGCTCGTCGTGTGGCTCGGCCCGACGGGGATCGTCATCGATGCGATCGCCGCCGTCGCGATCGTCCTCGCCCTGTTCCTCCGGTCCCGCCGGAACGAGGTGCACGCGGGCAACGCGATGAGCGAGGTCGCCGATTCCGGTCATGCCGTCGACGTTCCCGCAGATCCGCCGCCCACGCGCCGGCAGCGCCGGGCCCGCGCGGCGGCGGCAGCGGCGAGTCCGGCACCCGAGCAGACGGAGGGCGAGCGATGAACGTCTCGATCGACTGGTTCGCCTTCGTGCAGGTGTTCGCGGCGGCCATCACCGGCGCGGTTCTCGTCGTCGGGTTCTACGCCCTGGGTCTTCGGATGCTGGTGCGCGCGGGCCGGGTGCCGGTGGTCACTCCCGCGGAGTTCACCGACGCGATCGCCGTCATCAGCGAGAAGCAGGCCCGACGGCACGCGAAAGCGGCGGCGAAGGCGGCGAAGAAGAACCCGCTGACGGCGGGGCAGAAGCGGATCGCGCTCGTGACCGCTTACGCCGCCTTCGCCTTCTGCGCACTCGCCGTCCTCGGCGGGATCATCCTCATCGTGGCGGGGCGGTAGGACCCCCGGCATAGGCTGTGGCCATGAGCTCAGCAACGCCGTCGGACGGCCCGGTGCGGGCCCGCGACCGAGCGGCATCCGTGCGGTTCGGTCAGCACGAGCCCGCCCATCATGTCCTGGTCCATCTGAGCGACACGCATCTTCTTGCGGGCGGCGCGGCTCTCGCCGGACGCTACGACGTCGAGGCGAACCTCGATGCCACGCTCGCGGCCGTCGAGCGCACCGGCGTCCGTGCCGACGCGTTGGTGTTCACGGGCGATCTCACCGATCTCGGTGAGCCGGACGCCTATCGCCGCCTCCGCGACGCGGTCGAGCCGGTGGCCGAGCGGCTGGATGCGCCCATCGTCTGGGTGGCAGGCAACCACGACGAGCGCGAGGCGATGCGGGTGGGACTGTTCGGCGGCGCGCCGACACGGGAACCGCTGACCGGGGTCTGGGATCTTGCGGGGCTGCGCCTGATCGCCCTCGACTCCACGGTGCCGGGCTGGCACCACGGCGACATCGACGCCGATCAGCGCGACTGGCTGAGCGAGACGCTCGCCGAGCCTGCGCCGCACGGGACGATCCTCGCGATGCATCATCCGCCGCTTCCGAGTCATGTGCCCTTCTTCGACATCCTCGAGCTGCGCGACCAGGACGCCCTGGCTCAGGCGATCGCGGGCACCGACGTGCGCGGTATCCTCGCCGGCCACCTGCACTACTCGACCTCGGGGACGTTCGCCGGCGTCCCCGTCTCCGTCGCGTCGGCGACCTGCTACACGATGAACCTCCAGCGCCCGCCGCAGGCGGTGAACGGAATGGACGCCGGCCAGGCGTTCCAGCTCGTGCACGTCTACGACGATGTCATCACCCACACCGTCGTGCCCGTCGTCGAGGCGCCGACGGGCGACTACTTCTCCGCCGAGTGGATTGCCGAGATGGCGCGATTGTCGCCGCAGGAGCGTCTCGAGGCGTTTTCGCGCAAGCGCTGACTAGGCTGGGAGCGTCCCTCCCATCGCCGTGAGACCCACAAGGACCCGTGCATGATGTCGTCCCCTTCCGCCACCCGCACCGAGACCGATTCGCTCGGCTCGCTCGAGATCCCCGCCGACGCCTACTGGGGCGTTCACACTGCGCGCGCACTCGAGAACTTCCCGATCTCGCAGCGGCCGATCTTCGTCTATCGTGACCTCGTCCGGGCGCTCGCGATGGTCAAGCAGGCCTCTGCCCGCGCGAACCGCGAGATCGGAGTGCTCGACGCCGAGCGCGCCGACCTGATCGATCGTGCTTCGCAGCTCGTCATCGACGGCGAGTACCACGACCAGTTCGTCGTCGGCGTGGTGCAGGGCGGTGCGGGCACGTCGACGAACATGAATGCCAACGAGGTCATCACCAACATCGCCCTCGAGCTCGCGGGCCGCCCCAAGGGCGACTACGACTTCCTCTCGCCGATCGATCACACCAACCGCAGCCAGTCGACCAACGACGTCTACCCGACGGCCATCAAGGTCGGTCTCGCCCTCGACCTGCAGGGGCTCCTCGACGAGCTTGCGCTGCTGCGCGAGTCGTTCCTGGCGAAGGCCGTCGAGTTCCACGACGTCCTCAAGGTCGGGCGCACGCAGCTCCAGGACGCCGTGCCGATGACGCTCGGGCAGGAGTTCCACGGTTTCGCCACGACACTGGGGGAGGACCACTCGCGTCTCGGCGAGAACGCGTCGCTCCTCTACGAGATCAACATGGGTGCGACGGCGATCGGCACCGGCATCACGACGCACCCCGAGTACCGTCCCGCGGTCGTCCGCCACCTGCGCGAGATCACCGGCCTCGACCTGTCGAGCGCCGTCGACCTCGTCGAGTCGACGAGCGACACGGGGGCGTTCATGTCGTTCTCGTCATCGCTCAAGCGCAACGCCATCAAGCTGTCGAAGATCAGCAACGACCTCCGCCTGCTCTCGAGCGGGCCCCAGGCAGGTTTCGGCGAGATCAACCTCCCGGCGCGGCAGGCGGGGTCGAGCATCATGCCCGGCAAGGTGAACCCGGTGATCCCCGAGGTCGTCAACCAGGTCGCGTTCGCCGTCGCGGGCGCCGATCTGACGGTGACGATGGCGGTCGAAGGCGGGCAGCTGCAGCTGAACGCGTTCGAGCCGATCATCGCGCACTCGATCTTCCAGTCGATCACCTGGATGCGGCGGGCCATGCGCACGCTGCGGGTCAACTGCATCGACGGCATCACCGCGAACCGTGAGCGACTGGGTGCCATGGTCGGCTCGTCGGTCGGTGTCGTGACAGCGCTCACCCCGTTCATCGGCTACGCGGCGGCGGCGGCCCTCGCCAAGACCGCGCTGCTGACCCACCGCAACGTGGGCGACCTGGTCGTGGAGGCCGGTCTGATGTCGCGCGCGGAGGTCGACAAGCAGCTCTCGCCGGCGCGCCTCTCCGGCCTGCAGGCGGTCACAGCGGCCATTCCGATCGTGCTCGCCGACGCCGAGGAGAGCGTGTCGGGCTGATCAGGCTTTGTGCCGCGAGGCCCGCTCTCGCTAACGTCGAGGCTGTTCATCGCTTTCCGAATCCCCGGGGGACCCCATGACCGATCCGAACAACCCGTCCGCACCGCAGCCTCCGGCCTATCAGCCGCCGGCATATCCGACGTCGTTCGCCGACGCTTCGTACCAGAATCCGAACGCGCCGGTGCCGGGCAAGACGCTCGGGATCGTCGCCTTCGTCCTCGCCCTGGTGCCTGTGGGGTTGCAGCTCGTCGGCCTCATCCTCGGCATCGTGGCCCTCGTCCAGAGCAAGAAGGCCGGCCGTAAGAACGGGCTCGCTCTGGCCGCGATCATCATCAGCGCTGTGCTCATGGTGATCGGCGTCGTCGTGGCGATCGTCCTGTTCACGATCTTCGGCAACGTGGCGAACGAGATCTACCAGACGTGCGTCGTCGAGGGCGCCGACACCGTGACGGTCTGGGGCCAGACCCAGTCCTGCTCTTCCACGCGGTACTGACCCGACACGCTGAGAGGAAACCCCCGCGGATGTGATCCGCGGGGGTTTCCTCATGCCCGGCTCAGGTCTGGCCGTTGCGATTGCATCCGAGCATTCAAAGCGCTTAAACTCATCTTCGGCGCAACGTTTAAGCGCTTTGATCGCTTCGGCGATCCCGCGATTCAAGGAGGAAGACGTGAAGTTCAAGACAGTGGCAGGTGGCATCGCCACCCTGGCTGCGGTGTCGCTCATCCTGACCGGCTGCGGCCGGGCGGACGAGTCGGCTGCCGGACCCGCCGAGGTCACGTCGCTCGACGACAGTCCGGCGACGGGCACGATCAGCGTGTGGGCGATGGGCGCCGAGGGTGAGGCCCTGCCCGCGTTCGTCGAGGAGTTCCAGGAAGCGAACCCCGACGTCAAGATCGACGTCACGGCGATTCCCTGGGACGCCGCGCACAACAAGTTCCAGACAGCGATCGCGGGCGGCAACACCCCCGACGTCGCCATGGTCGGATCGACCTGGATGGCCGACTTCGGCGACGCGTTCGCGACCGTCCCGGCCGAGATCGCGACCGACGGCTTCTTCCCGGGAGCACTCAGCACGACCGAGTTCGACGACCGCGCCGCCGGTGTGCCGTGGTACGTCGACACGCGTGTGCTCTACTACCGCACCGACCTCGCGCAGCAGGCGGGCTGGACGCAGGCGCCCACGACGTGGGACGAGCTGCAGCAGCTCGCCTCCGACATGAAGGAGAAGGCCGGCGCCGAGTACGGCATCCGGATGCCGGGCGGCAACGACTCGTTCCAGGGAGCGATGTGGATGCCGTGGTCCGCCGGTGCCGAGTTGACCGACGGCGACGCGTGGACGCTCGACACCCCGGAGATGACGAAGGGTCTGGAGTACTACAAGAGCTTCTTCGACAAGGGCCTCGCCGACGCGAACGCCGACATCTCGGCCGGAGCGACGGAGGCGGAGTTCGTCGCCGGCACCACCCCGATGGTCGTCGAGGGCCCGTTCCTGCGCGGTCAGCTCGAGCTGCTGGGCGGCGCGGACTTCACCTCCAAGTACGCCACGGCCGTCCTGCCCGCTGACACCGGGTCGGTCTCCTTCAGCGGTGGGGCGAATCTCGTCGTGTTCAACCAGAGCAAGAACGCCGAGTCTGCGTGGAAGCTCGTCCGCTGGCTCAGCGAGCCGGAGACCCAGGCCGCCTTCTACGAGCAGACGGGCGACCTGCCCGCCCTCCAGGCGGCGTGGGATGCCCCCGCCCTGGCCGATGACGCGAGCCTGACGACCTTCGGTGAGCAGCTGCAGACGGCGAAGGCTCCGCCCGTGACCACCAGCTGGGTGCAGGTGGCCGCGAAGGGCGATCAGGCCCTCGAGCAGCTGCGCCGCGGCGGGGCGGACGTGCCTACCGTGCTGCAGAAGCTGCAGGCCGACGCCGACGCGATCGGCCTCGAGTGACCTCGATGTCCACCACCACTCTCCCCGCGGCCGGAGTCGACTCCGGCCGCGGGGCCTCCCGCCCCGGAGGCCTGCACGCCCGGCAGCGCAAGCGTCAGGCGCTCATCGCCTGGGCGTTCTGCCTGCCCTTCGTCGCGGTGTTCGCCGTCTTCATGCTGTTCCCGATCGTCGGTTCGTTCGCGATGTCATTCACCGACTTCACGGCGCGCGACATCACCTCGCCGTTCGCGGTGAACTTCGTCTGGCTCGACCAGTTCGCGACACTCTTCGGCGATCCGCGCTTCATCACGTCCCTCGGTGTGACCGCGATCTTCGTCGTGGTCGGCATCCCCGTCACGATGGTGCTCGCCCTCGCGCTCGCGCTCGCCCTGAACAGCGGCGGTGGACGCATCGTCGCGTTCATCCGGGTCGGGTTCTACGCGCCGGTGGTCACGAGCATCGTGGCCGTGGCGGTCGTCTGGCGCTACATCCTCCAGCCCGACGGCCTGCTCAACTCGGCCCTCGCCCTCGTCGGCATCGACGGCCCGAACTGGCTGAACGACCCCGCCTTCGCCTTGCCGTCGCTGATCATGATGGCGGTGTGGCGCAACGTCGGCACGCTCATGGTGATCTTCCTCGCGGGCCTGCAGGCCGTGCCCCAAGACGTCAACGAAGCGGCGACGATGGACGGTGCATCATCGTGGCGGCGGCTCGTCTCGGTCACCCTGCCGCTCCTGCGCCCCACGATCCTCCTCGGTGCGGTGCTCATCTCCGTCGGCTACCTGCAGTTCTTCGAGGAAGCGTTCGTCATGACGAAGGGCGGGCCGCTGGATTCGACCCTGTCGGTCGCGTACTACACCTTCCAGCAATTCGGCTTCGGCGAGTACGGCCTGGCCTCGGCCGCCAGCTACGTGCTCTTCCTCGCCATCGCCCTGCTGAGCCTGCTGCAGTTCCGGCTGCTCCGTTCGAAGGACTGACCCGATGACAACCATCCCCGCTCCCGTGGTGGACACCGTCACGCCGCCGTCTGCCCCGCGACGCCGTCGCCGCCGGTTCGGTCCGCGCGCGATCACCTACACCGTCCTGACCGTCGGCCTCGTCCTCTGGCTCATCCCGTTCCTGTGGATGGTGCTGGGGTCGGTCAAGACGCAGGGCGAGATCCTGCGTCGCCCGCCGACCTGGCTCCCGGAGAACCCGACCGGCGAGAACTTCGCGCAGTGGTTCGGGCCCCTCGACTTCGGCCACTTCTTCACGAACAGCCTGGTCGTAGCGGTCGTCACGGTCCTCGGCAACATCGTGTTCTGCTCGATGGTGGGCTACGCCCTGGCGAAGATGGAGTTCCCGGGCAAGAAGGTGCTGTTCATCCTCGTCATGGTCACCCTGATGGTGCCGGGCGTGGTCACGTTCGTGCCGCTGTTCGTGATGGTCTCGTCGCTCGGGCTCGTCAACACCTACCCGGCGCTCATCCTGCCCTTCATCACCGCACCCATCGGCGTGTTCCTCATGCGGCAGTTCATCATGGGCATCCCCGACGCGCTGCTCGAAGCCGCCCGCCTCGACGGGGCGGGGGAGTGGCGCATCTTCTCCCGCATCGTGATGCCGCTGTGCGGACCCCCGCTCGCGACCCTCGGCATCCTGACGTTCCTCGCCTCGTGGAACAACTTCCTGTGGCCGTTGGTGGCGGCCCAGACCGAGGAGATGTACACGCTCCCCGTCGCGCTCTCGCTCTACTCGACGGGTCAGAACGCGACGAACTACGGACTGCTCCTGGCCGGGTCGGTGCTCGTCATCGCGCCGATCATCGTGCTGTTCGTCTTCCTGCAGCGCTGGTTCATCCGCGGCGTCGCCACCACAGGCCTGAAGTGACCGCCGCGCTGCCGCATCCGTCCCCCCAACAGCGAAAGTCCCCCATGCGACCCGAACTCCACACCGCTCCCGACGGAACCCGCTTCCGCGACCTCAACGGCAACGGCATCCTCGACCCGTACGAGGACCCGCGTCTGACTCCGGAGGAGCGCACCGACGATCTTCTCGGCCGGATGTCACCCGCCGAGAAGATCGGCCTGATGTTCCAGACCGTCATCGAGATCGGCCCGGAAGGCGAACTCCTCGAGGCTCCCGGCGCCATCTCGAAGTCGCCGACGACCGAGGTCGTGGTCGGCAAGAACATGACGCACTTCAACGTGCACGCGATCCGCACCGCCCGTGAGGGCGCACGCTGGAACAACAACCTGCAGCGCCTCGCCGAACGCACCCCGCACGGCGTCCCGGTCACGATCAGCACGGACCCTCGGCACGCGTTCGTCGAGAACACCGGCGTCGCGTTCTCGGCGGGGCCGTTCTCGCAGTGGCCGGAGCCGCTCGGGCTCGCCGCGCTCGACGACCTGGAGGTCATCGAGCAGTTCGCCGACGTGGCCCGTCGCGAGTACTGCGCGGTCGGCATCCGGGCAGCGCTCCACCCCCAGATCGATCTGCCCACCGAAGCCCGCTGGGGACGTCAGGCGCAGACGTTCGGCTTCGATGCCGAACGGGTCTCGCAGATCACCGCGGCCTATCTGCGGGGATTCCAGGGCGAGGTGCTCGGCGCCGAGAGCGTCGCCTGCACGACGAAGCACTTCCCCGGCGGCGGGCCGCAGCTCGACGGCGAGGACGCGCACTTCCCGTACGGCCGCGAGCAGGTCTACCCGGGCGGCATGTTCGATTACCACCTCGAGCCCTTCCGTGAGGCGATCCGGCGCGGAACGGCCGGGATGATGCCGTACTACGGCATGCCCGTCGGGCTCGAACGCAACGGCGTCCCGATCGCCGAGGTCGGCTTCGCCTACAACCGCCAGATCGTGACCGACCTCCTGCGGGACGAGCTCGGCTACGACGGCGTCGTCGTCACCGACTGGGAGCTCGTCAACGACAACCACGTCGGCGACCAGGTGCTGCCGGCACGCGCGTGGGGTGTCGAAGAGCTCGACCCGACCGAGCGCATGCTGCGGCTGCTGGATGCCGGTGTCGACCAGTTCGGCGGCGAGGAGTGCACCGATCTGCTGGTCGACCTCGTCGAGTCGGGCGCCGTGCCCATCGAGCGCATCGACGTCTCCGCTCGCCGCATCCTTCTGGTGAAGTTCCGCCTCGGTCTCTTCGACGACCCGTACGTCGATGAGGACGAGGCCGAGCGCATCGTCGGGAACGCCGATTTCCGTGCCCTCGGCACCCGCGCGCAGGCGGAGTCGCTGACCGTTCTGCAGAACCGCGGCGACGTGCTGCCGATCGCGTCGGCCCCGCGTCCGAAGGTGTACGCCGAGAACATCGGCGATGCCGCGCTCGCGCCCTACGCCGACCGAGTCGAGCGGCCGGAGGACGCCGACGTCGCGATCGTCCGCATCGGAGCGCCGTTCGAACCGCGTGACGACCTCTTCCTCGAGAAGTGGTTCCATCAGGGGTCGCTCGACTTCGGCCCCGGACTGGTCTCGCGACTGGGACGTGTCGCGGCGCACGCGCCTCTCGTGCTGGTCGTCGGACTCGATCGTCCCGCGGTGCTCACGCCTTTCGTGCCGGTAGCGTCGGCCATCGTCGCCGACTACGGCAGTTCGGATGCCGCCGTGCTCGCGGCGCTCACCGGTGCCGTGCCCCCGCGCGGCACGCTGCCGGTCGAGATCCCGCGATCGATGGAGGCCGTGCGCCGCTCGCGGACCGATGTTCCGGGCGACACCGACGAGCCGGTCTTCCCGCGGGGGACCGGGCTGTCGATCGTGCCGGCGTGAGGTCCGTCGGTAGACTCCCCGGGGAATCGAGGTAGTCATGGTGGTCGGTCGGCCCACGGTCTACGACGTCGCGGAACGTGCCGGGGTGTCGATCGCGACGGTGTCGTTCGCATTCCGTCGCCCCGACAAGGTGCGCACCGAGACCCGCGACATGGTGCTCCGGGTGGCGCGCGAGCTGGGGTACGTCCCGAGCGGCTCGGCCCGGAACCTCGCGCGTGGCCGCACGGGGGTGCTCGGGCTGCATCTGTTCGACCTCCTCGTCGAATCGGCGCCACCCGTCGAGACCGGGCTGAATGCCGGGGGTCACCCGGCGGGCTCGACGACTCCGCCCGGTCTCACCGACCTCGCCGAGCTCGACCTCGACGTCGACCTGGTCTCGTGGGACGCCGAGGAGGACGTCCGTCGCAGCGCACCCCGGACCTTCCCCCTGTACGTCGACGAGATCCAGAGAGGATTCGTGCTCGAGTGCAAGCGCGCGGGCACCGCGGTGCTGCTCAGCACCGGGGGACTGGGTGCCTCCGAGATCGCGGACACGGCGGGGCAGGTCGACGGTCTGGCGATCCTCCCCGGGCCCACGGTGACCGCGTCGCTCGGGTCGGTGTCGTCGACGCTTCCGGTCGCCGTGCTGAGCTCTCCGCTGGGCGACGCGCACCACGTCCTCGCCGACAACGCGGGCGGCGAGCGGATGCTCGTCGAGCACTTCGTCGAGGTCCACGGGGTCTCCACGTTCGGGTGGATCGATGCGCCCGCGGGCTTCGACACCGACGAGCGCCGCACCGCCTTCTTCGATGCCGTCGCCTCCCACCCGGGCGCGAGCGCCGAGGTCATCGACACCGTCGAGCTCGAGCGCGCGCCGGTGTTCCCGGGGCTGAGCGCCCGGGCGGGCGCCGGCTCGCTGCCCGAGGCGGTCCTGTGTGCGACCGATCAGATCGCGCTCGCCGCGCTCGACGTGCTGCACGCCCGCAGCGTGGCGGTGCCCCGAGACGTGCGGTTGGCCGGCTTCGACGGCATCCAGGCGGCCGGGATGTCGTCGCCGCCGCTCACGACCGTGCGTCAGCCGATGGAACTGATGGGGCGCATCGCCGCCCACCTGCTGCTGAACGACCCGGGTGACGGCTCGGCGCGCCGAAGCGTGCGCGTCGAGGTCGGGCTCCGGGTCGGCGGAAGCTGCGGGTGCGCGGTCAGCCCGTGATGCGGCAGTGCGTCCGCAGCTCGCCGATGCCGTCGATGCCGACGGTGACGACGGAGCGGTCGCGCAGGAAGATCTGCGGGTCGCGCGAGTAGCCCGCCCCGCCCGGGCTGCCCGTCGAGATGAGCGTGCCGGGCAGCAGTGTCGCCGCAGTCGAGAGGTGCGCGACGAGCGTGGCGACCGAACGGATCATCTGGCCCGTCGAGGCATCCTGCACCGTCTGGCCGTCGACGACAGCCCAGATGTGCAGGTCTTGCGGGTCGGGGATCTCGTCGGCCGTCACGACGTACGGCCCCGTCGGCGTGAAGCCGTCGAACGACTTGCAGCGCGACCACTGCGCCTCGGAGAACTGGATGTCGCGCGCGGTGATGTCGTTGACCACGGTGTAGCCCCAGACGTGGTCGAGAGCCGTGTCGGCGGGGACGTCCTTCGCCGCGGCCCCGATGATGACGCCCAGCTCGGCCTCGTAGTCGACGGACTCGCTGAGGCTCCGCGGCCACGACGTGATCGCGTCGTGAGCGGTCAGCGAGTTGGGCCACAGCGTGAAGACGGTGGGCGCGGTGTCGGCCTTCAGGCCCAGCTCGCTCGAGTGCGCCGCGTAGTTCAGGCCGACGGCGAGCACGATGGGCGGGGCGAGGACGGCCGACGCGAACGTCGAGCCGTCGACGCCGTGCCACGCGATATCCGCACGCGTCGCCGCATCGGCGACCCGTGCGAGACCGTCGTCGCCGAGCTCGATGAGCTGCTGCAACCGGTCGGGTGCGCCGGCGAACAGGTCGCCGACGAACGTGGCCCGGTCGTCTTCGACGAGCACGAGGCGGGGATCGTCGGCCCCCGCGGTCATCACGTGGGCAAAACGCATGCTGCCAGGCTACCCGGCTCACGGGTCGGCCGCCGCGCGAGCTGCTCCGCGTCGGGCAGGGGCGCCCCTAGGGTGGGGGCGTGTCGTTCCCGTCGCCTCTCTCGCAGCCGCAGCCAGGACATCCCGGTCCGATCCCGACCGCGCCGACCTCGCCTCCCATCGTCCCGGTGCGGGCGAGACCGGGCGGGTGGGCTGCGCTCTGGGTCGGCGCGGTCCTCGTGCTGCTGCTGTTCGGGCTGGTCGCCTACCTGGTGTCCTTCCTCGGCTGGTTCGCCTCGATCGTGGGCGCGGTGCTCGCCCTGCTGCCGCTGCTCGGCGTGCTGTGGGCGGTCCGTATCGTCGACCGGTGGGAGCCCGAGCCGCCGCGGCTGCTGTGGCTCGCGCTCGGGTGGGGAGCGGTCGCGTCCGTGATCATCGCTCTCGGGGTCGATCTGCTCGTCACGATCGTGACCGGCCCGACGCGCGACCCTCTCGCGCAGGCGATGGCGAGTGTCGTCCAGGCGCCCATCGTCGAGGAGGTCGCGAAGGGGCTCGGCATCCTCCTCATGCTCCGCATCGGGCGTCGCTACTTCGACGGCCCGGTCGACGGCGTCGTCTACGGGGCCATGATCGGGGCGGGCTTCGCGTTCACCGAGAACATCCTCTATTTCGCCGACAGCCTCATCGCAGGCGGACTCGCGCAGGTGTCGGTGACCTTCGTGCTGCGCGGCATCCTCTCGCCCTTCGCCCACGTCATGTTCACGGCCGCGACCGGCTTCGCGGTCGGACTCGCGGTGCGTCGCGGTGCGCGGGGCGGTGCGGTCTTCGGCCCCTGGGCGACCGGCCTCGCGGTCGCGATCCTCTTGCACGCGCTCTGGAACGGCTCGGCCGCCTTCACCGACTTCTTCGCTCTGTACGCGACGCTGCAGGTGCCGCTGTTCATCGCGTTCGTGCTCGGCGTGCTGCTGCTCCGCCGTGAGGAGGCGCGACTCACGCGCGAACGGCTGCACGACTACGCGGCGGCGGGCTGGTTCACGCCCGTCGAGGTCGACCTCCTCGCCACCGGACGTGGCCGACGCCGCGCACTGGCCTGGGCGCGGACGCTCCCCGGCGACCGCACCGAGACGATGCGCGCCTTCATCGCCGAGGCGACACGTCTCGCAGCGGCGCGGCAGCGCGCGCTGACCGGCCGCGACGACCATGCCCTCGCCGACGAGCGCGAGCATCTCGCCCGGGCGACGCGACTGCGACAGACCCTGCTGCGACCGTGACGCCCGGCGGCGATGACATGACCGCGAGATGACATCGCCGGGAAAAGACTCAGCGCCCGGTGCTGCGGCGATGCCTGCATGTCTCCCGGGCGCTGAGTTGGCCTGCCTCCATGATGCTCCGGGCCCCACGCCTCGTCAAGGGGTGCGGCCCAGCACACGCCGCGTTGCGTGCACCCCCTCCCTCGGGTTGGATGGACACCATGACTGACGACCGCACCAAGCCCGAGATCGACGCACCCGAGGGCCCCGCGCCCGATGACCTCGTCGTTCGCGACCTGATCGTCGGCGACGGTGCCGAGGCCAAGCCCGGCGACACCGTCACCGTCCACTACGTCGGCGTCGAGTACACCTCCGGCGAGGAGTTCGACTCGTCGTGGAACCGCGGGGAGAGCATCCAGTTCCCGCTCCGCGGCCTCATCCAGGGGTGGCAGGACGGCATCCCGGGCATGAAGGTCGGCGGACGCCGCGAGCTCGTGATCCCGCCGCACCTCGCGTACGGCCCGGCCGGCGGCCATTTCCTGGGTGGCAAGACCCTGATCTTCATCATCGACCTGCTCGCGGTCGGCTGATCCGACGGACGCCTCTCGACGGGCGGATGCTGCACCACGCGGCATCCGCCCGTCGCTGTTCGGCCACCGGAAATTTACATTCGCGGGAATAGGCTGTGCGAGGGTCGCGTTGCCGCCCCTGTACGCCGGACCCCTCCCGGACACCTACGACGAAGGACGATCATGACCACGACCACCGAAATCCCCGGTTACAAGGCTGGCACCTGGGTGCTCGACGCCTCCCACAGCGAGGTGGGCTTCAGCGTCCGCCACATGATGATCTCGAAGGTGCGCGGCACCTTCGCCGTCGCCGAGGCGACCATCGTCGCACCCGAGAACCCCCTCGAGCTGACGCTCAACGCCAAGGTCGACGTCGCCTCCATCAACACCAAGGACGAGGGCCGCGACAACCACCTCCGCAGCGCCGACTTCTTCGACGTCGAGAACTACCCGAACATCACCTTCGTCTCGACCGGCGTGCGCCAGCAAGGCGGCGACTTCCTCGTCGACGGAGACCTCACCATTAAGGACGTCACCAAGCCGGTGACCTTCGAGGTCGAGTTCGGTGGCTTCGGCACCGACCCGTGGGGCAACTACAAGGCCGGCGCGACGGCGAAGACCGTCATCAACCGCGAGGAGTTCGGCCTCACGTGGAACGCCGCACTCGAGACCGGCGGTGTGCTCGTCGGCAAGGACGTCACGATCGAGCTCGATCTGCAGGGCTCCATCCAGGCCTGATCGCTGGATTCCCACGAGGGGCGGATGCTGCGGCATCCGCCCCTCGTCGCGTCATCGGGCGCGGCTGCCGCGGCTCACGGTGACGGGTGCGTCGCGTCGTAGGCGCGGAACGCCGGCGCCAGGCGCACGAGCAACGCCACCAGCGCCACGATGACGAAGCCGCCCAGCAAGGGCGGGAACCACAGCGCCGTCACGGTCGCCAGGGTGCCGGCGTACAGCGCTCCCAGCCGCGGGCCGCCGGCGACAACCACGATGAACAGGCCCTGCAGTCGGCCGCGGATCTCGTCGGGGACGGCGGCCTGCACCATCGTGTTGCGATAGATCGAGCTGATGTTGTCGGCGGCGCCCGAGCCGGCCAGGGCGAGTGCCGCGAGGGCGATGAGGGCGACGTTCGCCGAGTCTTCGCCGATCCGTCCCGGAGAGAGCGCTCCGAACGATCCCGCGAGCAGGACGGCGCCGAACAGGGCGATCGTGATCCCGTAGGCGATGATGGCCCGTTCGATTCCCCGGCCGTGCATCGGGTAGCGCGCGATCGGGCCCGAGAACAGGCTCGAGAGGAAGGCTCCGACTGCGATCGCGGCCGTCAGGAGCCCCGTCGTGATCGCGCCGCCGCCGAGCAGCACCGCGCCGATCGCGGGGAAGAGGGCGGTGGGCTGGCCGAACGTCATCGCGATGATGTCGAGGATGAACTGCAGCCGGATGTTCTTCGCTCGCCTGATGAACCGCCAGCCGTCGGCCAGCGATTTCAGGCCCGGACGGACGACGGTGCCCTCGGGACGGATGCTGGGCAGTGACCAGAGCCCGAGGAAGAGGGCGCTCATCAGCACGAGGTCGATCGTGTAGGTCCAGCCGTAGCCGGTGAACGCCACGAGCAGGCCCGCCGCGGCGGGGCCGACCGACACCATGATCCCCATCGTGATGCCACCGAGGGCTGACGCGGCGGGAAGCAGCTCGCGGGGGATCAGGCGCGGCACGATGGCCTGGCGTGCAGCCATGACGACCGAGTTGGCCGCCGAGTTGATCACCGCGATGGCGTACAGCCAGGCGACGGTCTCGCTTCCGCTCCACGTCAGCACCATCAGCACGGCCGTCGAGACGAAGGTGACGGATGCCGCGATGATCGCGACCCTGCGCCGGTCGAACGCATCGGCCAGCATGCCCCCGTAGAGCCCGGCGATGATCATCGGGACGAGCCCGGCGACGGCGATCATCGCCACGGCGAACGTCGACGCCGTCAGGTCGTACATGTGGAGCATGATCGCGACGATGGTCAGCTGTCCGCCGAGACCGGCGAGAGTCGATCCGACCCACATGCGCGCGAACGCGGGGGAGGTGGTCAGCGGCCGCAGATCGATGAGGTGGTCCCGACGCAGGCGCATCAGACGAGCCTAGATGACTGGTACAGTAGAGCGGTTGCCGTTCGATCGGCCGCGGATAAAGAGAGCTCGCACATCGGGTGACGGGCGCCGCGCAATGAGAAGGAAGGGGATCCCATCTATGGCACTCGAAGCAGACGTCAAGAAGGCGATCATCGAAGAGTACGCGACGCACCCCGGTGACACCGGATCCCCCGAGGTGCAGGTCGCGCTCATGTCGCAGCGCATCAAGGACCTCACCGAGCACCTCAAGACCCACAAGCACGACCACCACTCGCGCCGTGGGCTCTTCCTGCTCGTCGGTCAGCGCCGTCGACTGCTCGGCTACCTGCAGGAACTCGACATCCAGCGCTACCGTGCGCTGATCGAGCGCCTCGGTCTCCGCCGCTAAGGAGAGCGACCCGCGCACAATCGCGCAAAACATTCTTGCGAAGGCCGTCCCAGGTGTGGGGCGGCCTTCGGCATTTCCGGCACCGGCCGTCGACGTCGTGGGCCGAGAACGTACCCTCGCCGCGAGCACGCACTCTCGTCGGTGCGTTGTCGCGGCGACGGTGCGTGCTCGGCGGCGGTCAGCGGCGGTCAGCGGCGAGCAGATCGCCGTGCCAGCGGGCGGCGACGTCGGGGTGTGCCCGCAGGCGCGACTTGAGGGCGTTGTCGCCGTGCACCCCGTGGATGGGGTTGGCGGGGTCCTTCGTGACGCCTCTCGCCTGGGCGGCGAGCTCGGCGGGCAGCTCGATGAGCGGGAACCGGGCATCGAGTGCGGGATTGAAGAAGAACGGCACCGAGATGCGGTCCTCGGGGTACCGAGGCGAGACGACGCGATGGTTCGTCGCGATGAGGTAGCCGTCTGTCGCGTACTCGAGCAGCTCGCCGATGTTGACGACGAAGGCTCCCGGCACCGGCGGCGCGTCGACCCACGCGCCGTCCCGCTCGACCTGCAACCCGCCCTTGCCGGGCTCGACCCACAGCAGAGTGAGGGCGCCCGAGTCCTTGTGCGCGCCGACGCCCTGCTGCGGCGTGGGGTCGTCCTTGCCGGGGTAGCGGACGATCTTCAGCAGCGTCTGAGGTTCGCCGAAGTGGTCCTCGAAGTAGCTCGCGGGCGCGCCGAGCGCTTCGGCCCAGGCGCGGAGCAGGCGTCGCGCGACCTCTGAGAGGTGGGCGACCCATGCGTCGGCCACCTCGCGGAGCTCCGGCTGTGCAGAAGGCCACAGGTTCGGGCCGATGAGTCGCGCGTAGTCGGGGGCGTGGGGGTCGTCGACCGCGGGCCGCTCGGGACCGATGTCGATCTGCTCGCGCCAGTCGACACGGCCCTGCGTGAGCTCGCCGCCCACGCGGGTGTAGCCGCGGAAGTGCGGGCTGTTGACGTTCTCGATAGCGAGCTTGTCCGCCTCGGGCAGCGCGAAGAACTCGCGCGCGACGCGGTGCAGTCTGTCCTCGAGCCCCGCCGGGATGCCGGTGCCCGTCAGGTAGAAGAAGCCGACGTCGTGCGTCGCGGCCCGCAGTTCGTCGCGGAACCGCGCGATGTCGGCGGCGTCGCCGTCGAGCTGGGAGAAGTCGAGAACGGGAAGGGAGAGCTCGCTCATGCAGCGAGGCTACGAGCCCTCCGGGGCGTCCGCGCGATTGTTGCGCGGGATGACCGAGCCGGGCTCCCGTGGTCGGCGCGAGCCGGTCGGGTCGTTGCGACGCCCCTCGCGTCCGGCGAGTCCGGGGTCGCGGAACAGCCAGGCCGGGCGCGGCTCGACGAGCGGGCGGAACACGCGTCGGACCGGAGCGGTGGCGAGGCCGAGCGCGATGAGGATCGATGCGACGACGACGAGCGGCAGCCACAGCCACGTGGGCTCGGCGTCTCGCAGCACGCCCGACTCGCGGAAGGGGTACAGCACGAACGAGTGCAGCAGGTAGACGTACATCGTGTACTGGCCGAGCCGGGTCCACCGGTGCGAGCCACGGGGGATGAGAGCGAAGAAGGATGCCGTGAGGGCCAGGGCCACCAGCAGCAGCGCGACCCGCACTGCTCCTGCCCACCACTCGGAGCTGCCCGCATCGGAGTAGCTCGCGTCGTAGAACATCCATTTGCCGAGGTTGATGTCGCGCCACGTGCCGATGAACGCCCACGCCACCCACCCCGCGACCCCGAGCGTCGCGACGGCGGCGGTGACCGTCGCGGGGGTGCGTCGCAGCAGGCCGAGCCGGTCGACGACGTCGCGGTCTCGCAGCCACCAGCCGAGCACGAAGAACGGCAGGAACCCCAGCGTCCGCGACAGTGAGAGCGTCGAGTCGATGTTGGGGAGGTAGCCCGAGATGATCGAGATCGCGAAGGCCCACAGCAGCGGCCAGCGCAGGAGTGCGAGGTAGGGCAGCACGAGGCGGAAAATGCCGAGCGCCAGCAGGAACCACAGCGTCCACGAGGGCTGCGTCGGATTGGGGTTCGCGTGTCCTTCCACGAGGAACTTCGTGAGCGTCCAGAGCCCCTCGAAGATCACGTACGGCACGATGATGTCGGTGATGACGCGGGCCATCTGCCGCCGCGACTGCGGGTCGGATTTGGAGAAGTACCCCGAGATGATCGCGAACGCGGGCATGTGGAAGGCGTAGATCACGAGGTACATCGCCATCGCGATGTCGGAGTCGTACGTCAGGCGCTGGATCGCGTGCCCGAGCACCACCAGCACGATGCAGGCGAAGCGGGCGTTGTCCCAGAAGGGCACACGGCGTTTGGGGCGCGTTCCGGTCGTGCCGGTGGCGGGATGCGTCATCGTGGGTGAAACACTATCCCGCGGGAATAGGCCGAGCGCGATCGCGTTGCATGGTTTATATTCATTTGCATGAAACGGATGCCGAGGCATCCGGGAAGGCGGACCGACGTGAACACGCACACGAGCGATAACACCGGCTGGTCGGGGATGCAGTTCGGCATCTTCTCCGTGAGCGACATCACGGCCGACCCCACGACCGGCCACACCCCGAGCGAAGCGGAGAAGATCCGCGCAGCCGTGACCATCGCCAAGCACGCCGAGGAGGTCGGGCTCGACGTCTATGCGATCGGCGAGCACCACAACCCGCCGTTCTGGTCGTCGTCGCCCACCACGACCCTCGCCTACATCGCGGCGCAGACCGAGCGCCTCATCCTCTCGACGGCGACGACCCTGATCACGACGAACGACCCGGTGAAGATCGCCGAGGACTACGCGATGCTGCAGCACCTCTCGGGCGGCCGCGTCGACCTCATCATGGGACGCGGCAACACCGGTCCGGTCTACCCGTGGTTCGGCAAGGACATCCGTCAGGGCCTGCCGCTCGCGATCGAGAACTACGCCCTGCTGCACAAGCTGTGGCGTGAGGACGTCGTCGACTGGGAGGGCAAGTTCCGCACGCCGCTGCAGGGCTTCACCTCGACGCCCCGCCCGCTCGACGGCGTCGCGCCGTTCGTCTGGCACGGCTCGATCCGCACCCCCGAGATCGCGGAGCAGGCCGCCTACTACGGCGACGGCTTCTTCGCGAACAACATCTTCTGGCCCAAGGAGCACTACCAGCGCCTCATCGACCTGTACCGTCAGCGCTTCGCGCACTACGGTCACGGCACGCCCGAACAGGCGATCGTCGGGCTCGGCGGTCAGGTGTTCATGAGTGCGAACTCGCAGGATGCCGTCCGCCAGTTCCGCCCCTACTTCGACAACGCCCCCGTCTACGGCCACGGTCCTTCGCTCGAGGACTTCAGCGAGATGACGCCGCTTACCGTCGGGTCACCGCAGCAGGTCATCGACCGGTACGCGGCGATGCGCGAGACGTTCGGCGACTACCAGCGCCAGCTCTTCCTCATCGACCACGCGGGTCTTCCGCTGAAGACCGTGCTCGAGCAGCTCGACATCCTCGGCGGCGAGGTCGTCCCGGTGCTGCGCAAGGAGCTCGCTCAGGGTCGTGGAGCCGACGTCCCCGACGCGCCGACGCACGCCGCGCGCGTGCGCGAGGTCTACGGCGACGGCCCCGCCCGTGAGGCGCGTCCTCGCGCCAACCGCGGTGACAACCTCAGCGGCCCCTCGCCCTACCAGGATGCTCCGGCGCCCGCAGGTTCGGCCTTCGGTGTGGCGGCGGCACGATGAGCGCGCGGCGGATCGCCGTCGTGTCGGCGGGGCTGTCGAACCCGTCGTCGACGCGGATGCTGGCCGACCGTTTGGCGACGGCGACGATCGCGGAGCTCGCGGCATCCGACATCACCGCGACGGCCGACGTCATCGAGCTGCGCGATCTCGCGCACGACATCACCAACAACCTGCTGACGGGCTTCGCCCCGCCCGCGCTCGAGTCGGCGATCAACTCGGTCGTCTCGGCCGACGCGCTCATCGCCGTGACACCGATCTTCTCGACGAGCTACTCCGGGCTGTTCAAGTCGTTCATCGACGTGCTCGACCCCGACTCGCTCACGGGGAAGCCCGTGCTGATCGGGGCGAACGCGGGCACGGCTCGGCACTCGCTCGCAATCGACTACGCCATCCGGCCGCTGTTCGCGTATCTGCACGCAGCACCCGTGTCGACAGGTGTCTTCGCCGCGTCGAGCGACTGGGGGAGCAAGGCCGACGAGGTCGCTCCGCTGAGCGCCCGGGTCGAGCGCGGGGCACGTGAGCTCGCCGCCGCCGTCGTGGCACGCACGCCCGTCACGGACGCGGATCCGTTCGACCCCGCCTCGTACCTCGGCGAGGGCAAGTCGTTCGGTCACCTGCTCGGCGGTCTCGCGGGGGAGTGACCCGCTCGCGGCGCCGCGTGAGGGCGGCCGCGATCACATCGATCGCGGCGCCCAGCGCGAGCGCCGCTGCGACGGATACGACGACCGCGACGATCGGCGCGTCGGGCAGCAGCGCGCCGATCGCGGCGCCGATGATGCTCTGGTAGGCCGCCCAGGCGGTGGCCGCGATCGCGGCCACCGGGAGGAAACGGCCGGACGGCACCCGCGTGGCTCCCGCGGTGAGGTTGACCGCGAGGCGCGCGAACGGGATGAAGCGGGCGGTGAAGACGACTGTCGCGGTGCCGCGCGACAGTCGTGACCCCGCCCACGCGAACGCCTCCGCCACTCGTCTATGCCGCATCCACCGCCAACGGCGCAGTCCGATGCGGCGGCCCACCGCGTAGCAGAGGGCGTCTCCGCAGAACGCGGCGGACGCGGCGACTGCGACGACGCCGAGCAGCGGCGGGTCGCCGGTGGCGGCTGCGAGCGCACCAGCCGCCGTCACCGCGATCTCACCGGGTACGACGACCAGCACGGAATCGAGCAGGACGAGCGCGAAGACCCCGACGAGCAGCCACGGCCCGTCGGCGATCGTTGTCAGCAGGTCGGCGGGCACGCGGTATCCCTATCAGTCGGGGATGAACGGTGCGGGAACGGCGACGGACAGGCGTCCGCGAGGTGACCGACCGCCGAGGATCGCGTGAACAGTGGGCGATACCGGCTGCTTCGCCGCGCGGGGGTGCGCGACCGGAGCCACCCTGGTCTCGTGAGAGTCGCGGTGGTCACCGAGTCGTTCCTGCCCCACATGAACGGGGTCACCGGTTCCGTGCTGCGGGTGCTCGAGCACCTCGAGCACCGCGGGCACGAGGCCTTCGTCGTCGCGCCGGGTGCGGGGCGGCGGCATCCGCTCGCCGTGCCGGGGCGGACGGTGCGTTCGATTCCGATGCCCCGGTACCCCGCGGTGCGGGTGGCGGCGCCGCCCGTGGCCTCGGTCGCACGGGCGCTGCGAGCGTTCCGGCCCGATGTCGTGCATCTCGCTTCGCCGTTCCTCCTCGGGTGGCAAGGGCTGCTCGCGGCCGAGGGGCTCGGTCTGCCGAGCGTCGCCGTCTACCAGACCGACGTCATCGCGTACACCGAGCGGTACGGCGTTCCCCACGCCACGGCGCTCACGGCGGCGCACGTGAGGCGGCTGCATCGTCGCGCGACGCTGACGCTCGCTCCCGCCGACGCGGCACGGCGGCAACTGCAGGACCTCGGTGTCGATCGCGTCGCGATCTGGGGCCGCGGGGTCGACGGCATCCGCTTCGCGCCCCACCGCCGCGACGAGGCCTGGCGTGGGCGTGTCGTTCCGGAAACGGCTGACGGCGACGTCGTCGTCGGATATGTCGGGCGGCTCGCCCCCGAGAAACAGATCGAAGATCTGGCGGCGCTCAGCTCGCTGCCCGGCGTTCGACTGGTCATCGTGGGCGACGGGCCCTCGCGGACGAGTCTGGAGAACCTCCTGCCGGATGCCGTCTTCCTCGGTCACCTGCAGGGCGACGCGCTCGCGACGGCGATGGCGAGCTTCGACGTGTTCGTGCATCCCGGTGAGAGCGAGACGTTCGGTCAGACCATCCAGGAGGCGCAGGCGAGCGGGGTGCCGGTCGTCGCGACCGGGCGCGGCGGACCCCTCGACCTCGTCCGCAGCAGCGTCGACGGGTGGCTGTACCGGCCCGGAGACGCGGACGACCTCCGCAGTCGGGTCGCTGACCTTGCGGGGGATGCGGCGAAGCGGCGAGCCTTCGGTGCTGCGGCCCGAGACGCCGTCGCCGGGCGGACCTGGGAGAGCCTCGGTGATGCCCTGATCGGCCACTATGAGCGCGCGGCGGAGCTGCACGCGATCGACCGCGTCCGGCGGGCCCGGGTGTGGCCGCGTGCCGAGCTGCCCGCCGCGGGCGAGGGGCCGCCGCTCTGGCGGCGCTACGTCGCGCTGGGCGACTCGATCACGGAGGGGCTCTGCGACACGTCGCGCATGCCGGCGGGGATGCACCGGGGGTGGGCGGATCGTCTCGCCCAGCTCCTCGCCGCCGCCGCGCCGCGGGGCAGCGGCGGAACGGGAGCCTTCCAGTATGCGAACCTCGCCGTCCGCAGTAGGCGCGTGCGTCACCTCGTCGACGAGCAGGTGCCCGCGTGCCTGGCGCTCCGACCCGACCTGGTGTCGGTGCTCATCGGAGCCAACGACCTCGTACAGGCGCGCGTCGACGTCGCGAGCGTCGCCGATGAGGTCGAGATCGCGGTCCGCCGACTGCGCGAATCCGGCGCCGACGTGCTGCTCGCGACCGTCTTCCTGCCGGGAAGGGCCGCAGCGGGCATGTTCGCGCGCCGCTTCGCGGCCTACAACGCCCGGTTGCGCGCGGTCGCCGCGAGCACCGGCGCGATCCTGGTCGATCTGGAGGCGGTACCCGAACTCGCCCGCCTCGACCTGTGGGCCGACGACAAGGTGCATCTGCGGTCGCGCGGACACCGGATCGTCGCCTATCGCGCGGCGGAAGCGCTCGGGGTGCCGCACGCCGAGGCGCTCGCCGGTCTCGACGAGGCCTTCCATCTCGACGACGACCCCGTCGTGTCGGGAACCTGGCTGCGTCGCGACGCGCTCCCGTGGGTGTGGCGGCGGCTGCGCGGTCGCACCGCCGGCGATGGCGTGTCGCCCAAGCTCCCCGCCTACGTCCGCATCGGCCCCACCGCCCCCCACCACTCCTCCCAGCCCCATTAGCCCTCGCCCCCCGCGCTGCGCCCGCCGAGAACGCACCGTCGCCGCGAGATCGCACCCCCTTCGGTACGTCCTCGGGGCGACGGTGCGTTCTCAGCGGATGCCGGTGGCGCGCGGGGTCAGGCGCGCCAGCGGTACTCCGCTTCCGGGCGGCCGGGCGCGCCGTAGCGCTGCGCGCGCTCGGCCCTGCCGGCGTCGGCGAGATGTTCGAGGTACCGGCGCGCCGCGACGCGCGACATCCCGAGCGACTCCGCCGCCTCGCGGGCCGACAGCGCCCCGGCTTCGCGGAGCCGATGCGACACACGGTCGAGCGTCTCGGGAGCCAGGCCCTTCGGGATGGGCGCGGTGACGGGTCGCAGCGCTCCGAGCAGCGCATCGATCTCGGCCTGGGTGGCCGCCCCCGTGGTCTCGCTGGCCCGGGCCCGGAAACGCGCGTACTGCGACATCCGCTCCTGGAAGTCGGCGAAGGTGAAGGGCTTCACGAGGTACTGCACCGCGCCGAGGCCGACGACCTGCCGGACCACATCGGCGTCGCGCACCGAGGTGATCGCGATGACGTCGACGTCGCGCGCGCGTGCCCGCAGATGACGGAGGACGTCGAGTCCTGATCCGTCGGGCATCGTCATGTCGAGCAGCACGAGGTCGATCTCGGGCGCGGTGGGGCTTTCGAGGAGCGCCCGCAACGCGGCCCGCGCGCCGCTGCATTCGGCCACGACCCGGAAGCCCTCGAGACGCTCGACGTAGTGGCGGTGCAGGTCGAGGGTGAGCGCTTCGTCGTCGACGAGCAGGACGCCGATCATGCGCCCCTCCTCGGCAGAACCACCCGGAACGTCGTCGGATCGTGGTCGAGGGCGACCATGCCGCCCGCATCGTCGACGATCGCCGCGACGAGAGCGAGACCCACACCGCGCCCCTCGGTGCCGGCGGGCTTCGTCGAGAAGCCGTGCTCGAAGATGCGTCGCCGCAGGTCTGTCGGCACGCCGGTGCCCGAGTCCGAGACGGCGATCTCGAGCTCGTCCTCCGCGGTACGCGTCATCCTGATCTCCACCCAGCGCGGCTCGGGACCGCCGGCGGCGGCGTCGAGCGCATTGTCGATGAGGTTACCCACGACCGAGACCGCGTCGACGGGCGAGAGCACCGATCGCGGCGCGTCGGGCGCGATGCGGGAGCGCCAGCGGATGCCGCGCTCCTTCGCCTGCGAAGCTTTGCCGAGCAGCAGGGCGCCGACCGTCGGGTCGCCGTCCCGCCGCGCGGCGACCTCGTCGACGAGGACCTGGCTCTGCCGCGAGGTCTCGGCGAGGATCTCGATGGCCTCGGGGGTCCGGCCCAGCTCGAGCAGGGCGATCGCGGTGTGCATGCGGTTGCCGTGCTCGTGCGTCTGCGCACGCAGCGCCTCGCCGAGCGTGCGGAGCGATTCGAACGACGAGACCGCGTCACGGATGGCGCCGGCGGGCAGGTCTCCGGTGACCTGCCGGGTGGCCCGGCGCGCGACGACCGCACCCACGAGCCCGGCGGCGAGAAGGGCCACGGCGATGCCGACGACGACGAGGAGGCGTGGCGTCAGAGTCGCCGCGATGCTGCCGATCGTCACGCCGACCGAGACCCACCCGACGACCTGGCCGTCGCTCTCCACGGGAACGATCGTGCGTATCGACGGGCCGAGGGTTCCGGTGAACTCCTCCGTGAGCGCGTGCGCCGCGGCCGGGATCGAGCCGAGGTAGCGCTCGCCGATCCGCGCCGCGTCCCGGTGGGTGATCCGGATGCCGCTCGGGTCCATGATCGTGACGAAGTCGACACGGGCATCGACGATCACCTGTTCGACCTGGGGTTGCAGCTCGGCTGACGCGAGGTCACGGTCGTCGGCGGCGAGGAGATCGGCGACCTGGGTCGAGTCGGCGACGGTCTGGGCCACAGCCTGCGTGACGCGCTCGGCTTCGGCGCGCGCGGAGCGCTGCCCGTCGGCGATGAGGATGCCGGCGATCGCCAGGGTGAGCACGGCGACGGCGACCGCGACTGCCACGAACACGAGCGAGGCGGCGCTGCGGGTGCGCGTTCTCATGTCGCTCTCGCTCTCGTCGTCGTCGGCGGGTGCGCCCGCGTCGCGGGCCGCGACCAATACGACCACAAATCGGCGTGCGAGCGGAACCGTCCGACGCTGGGACCGCACCCGACAGAGACGTCGGCATCGGACAACGACTGTTCAGCTGGAGGAGACCATGGCTCTCACATCATCTTTCCGCCTCCCGGGATACAACGCCCGCAAAGGCAAGCAGGCCTGGGACAAGCACACGTGGCTCTATGTCTCGGTCATCCTGGCGGTCGTGCTGGGCGCGGTCGTCGGTCTCGTATGGCCTACCTTCGCCATCGGTCTCGAGCCGCTCGGCAAGGGGTTCGTCAACCTCATCAAGATGATGATCGCGCCGATCATCTTCTGCACGATCGTCGTGGGGGTCGGCTCGATCGCGAAGGCTGCGACCGTCGGGCGCATCGGCGGCCTCGCCCTGCTCTACTTCATGGTGATGTCGACCTTCGCGCTGGCGATCGGGCTCATCGTGGGCAACATCATCCACCCGGGTGAGGGGCTCAACATGCAGGGCGCGACCTACGATGCCGGGGCTGCGGGTGAGGCGAAGTCGACGACCGACTTCCTGCTCGGCATCATCCCGACCACGTTCTTCTCGGCGTTCACGGGCGAGAGCGTGCTGCAGGTGCTGTTCATCGCCCTGCTGGTGGGTTTCGCGCTCCAGGGGCTCGGCGAGAAGGGCGCGCCGATCATGAGCGCCGTGAAGAACCTGCAGACGCTGGTCTTCCGCATCCTCGGCATGATCCTGTGGCTCGCCCCGATCGGGGCCTTCGGCGCGATCGCCGCGGTGGTCGGCAAGACGGGCGTCGCCGCCATCGTGAGCCTCGGCGTGCTGATGATCGCGTTCTACATCACGTGCATCGTCTTCATCGTGGCGGTGCTCGGCACGCTGCTCTACGCCGTCGCGCGGATCAACATCTTCAGCCTGATGAAGTACCTCGCCCGCGAGTACCTCCTGATCGTCGGCACGTCGTCGAGCGAATCCGCGCTGCCCCGACTGATCGCCAAGATGGAGCATGTCGGCGTCTCGAAGCCGGTCGTGGGCATCACGGTTCCCACCGGATACTCGTTCAACCTCGACGGGACCGCCATCTACCTCACGATGGCCTCGCTGTTCATCGCCGCGGGCATGGGCGCCCCGATGTCGATCCCCGAGCAGATCGGCCTGCTGGTCTTCATGATCATCGCGTCGAAGGGCGCCGCCGGAGTCACCGGTGCGGGCCTCGCGACCCTCGCCGGCGGTCTGCAGGCCTACCGTCCCGACCTCGTCAACGGCGTCGGTGTCATCGTCGGCATCGACCGCTTCATGTCGGAGGGTCGCGCGCTGACGAACTTCACGGGCAACGCGGTCGCGACGATCCTCATCGGAACCTGGACGCGCGAGTTCGACCGTGACCAGGCCCGCGCCGTGCTGAGCGGCGAGCGTCCGTTCGACGAGGCGATGCTCACCGGTCACGGACACGACGGGATGTCGGACGACACCGGCGCCGTGAGCACGCAGGGTCTCGGTGACGCGGCGCTCGAGGAAGCGGCGGCGAAGGAGGAGCGCGCTCGCCTCCGCCGCGAGGGCGCGACGCGCTGACGGTTGCCGACGTTCGGCCGGGCCGCGCGCGGCGACCCGACGCGAATCGTTGTCTCAACCCCCGGCGAGCAGCCGTTCGCGTCGGCTCGCCGGGGGTTGAGAGGGGGGAGGATGCCGCAGCATCCGGGTCGGGTCAGCCGCTCTTGCGGCGGAACTCGCGCTTCGTCATCGCACCGTGCGACGCGTGCACCGACGAGTCGCCGTCGAGGTGAGCCTCTCCGGTGCGGTGCTGTGCGTTCTTCTTCTCGAGCGCCTCGCGGAACTTGCGCTTCACATCGTCGGATGCCGCGCTTGCGGGCTTGTCTGCTTCGCTCATACGGCCACGATACGCAGGCGAGAGTGTCGCTGGTAGGCTGGGGCAGGTTGCCGTCCGGCACCCGCTCAATTCAACACTGAGCTCATGGAGCGGATCCGGCAGGAAGCTGGTCCCCTGTGGTGGGTTCCCATCCCGATCGAATCCCGATCGAGGAGATGGTGATCTTCGACTGGTGACCAGCGCAGGCGGTTCTCGCGGTTTCGTCCGCGCGCCCATATCTGCCCCGCTCCTTCGCACGATCTCGTGCGCGAAACGCGCGTGCGAGTCTAAACAAAGAAGGAGGGACCTCTTGGAAGGTCCAGAAATCACCGCAGCCGAAGCCGTCCTCGACAACGGCCGCTTCGGCACCCGCACCGTCCGGTTCGAGACCGGACGCCTGGCACAGCAGGCGCAGGGCGCCGTTGCCGCCTACCTCGACGAGGAGACGATGCTCCTCTCGGCCACCAGCGCCGGAAAGCACCCGCGCGAAGGCTTCGACTTCTTCCCGCTCACCGTCGACGTCGAAGAGCGCTCGTACGCCGCCGGCAAGATCCCCGGCTCGTTCTTCCGCCGCGAGGGCCGCCCCTCGACCGAGGCGATCCTCGTCTGCCGTCTGATCGACCGTCCGCTGCGCCCGTCGTTCGTCGACGGCCTGCGCAACGAGGTCCAGATCGTCATCACGGTCCTCTCGATCGCGCCCGGCGAGTACTACGACGCGCTCGCGATCAACGCGGCCTCCGCCTCGACCCAGATCTCGGGTCTGCCGTTCTCCGGCCCGATCGCCGGCGTGCGCCTGGCGCTCGTCCCCGGTCACGGCGAGCACGAGGACCAGTGGGTCGTCTTCCCGAACCAGAAGGTCGTCGAAGAGGCGGTCTTCGACCTCACCGTCGCCGGCCGGGTGCTCCCCGACGGCGAAGTGGCCATCATGATGGTCGAGGCCGAGGCGACCGAGGGCAGCTGGAACCTCATCAAGGGTGGCGCCGTCAAGCCGAGCGAAGAGGTCGTCGCGCAGGGCCTCGAGGCCGCGAAGCCCTTCATCAAGCAGCTCGTCGACGCGCAGGCGTCGATGGCCGCGTCGGCATCGCGTGAGCCGGGTGTCTACCCCGTCTTCCCGCCCTACGCTCCCGAGGTCTACGACTTCGTGGCCGAGCGTGCGTACGGCGAGCTGACGAGCGTCTACCAGATCGCCGACAAGCAGGAGCGCCAGAGCGCCGACGACGCGATCAAGGACCGTGTCAAGGGCGAGGTCGCCGCCGCCGTCGAGGCTGAGCAGCTGCCCGCGTCCGCGCTCGCGGAGTTCTCCGCCGCGTACAAGTCGGTCACGAAGAAGATCGTCCGCGGCCGCATCCTCAGCGAGGGTGTGCGTATCGACGGTCGCGGTCTGGCCGACATCCGTCCGCTCGACGCCGAGGTGCAGGTCATCCCGCGCGTCCACGGCTCCGCGATCTTCCAGCGCGGCGAGACCCAGATCCTGGGCGTCACCACGCTGAACATGCTGAAGATGGAGCAGCAGATCGACTCGCTCTCGCCCACGACGAGCAAGCGCTACCTGCACCACTACAACTTCCCGCCCTACTCGACCGGTGAGACCGGTCGCGTCGGCAGCCCGAAGCGTCGCGAGATCGGGCACGGCTTCCTCGCCGAGCGCGCCCTCGTGCCGGTGCTGCCGAGCCGCGAGGAGTTCCCGTACGCGATCCGTCAGGTCTCCGAGGCCCTCGGGTCGAACGGCTCGACCTCGATGGGCTCGGTGTGCGCCTCGACCCTGTCGCTGCTGAACGCCGGTGTGCCCCTGCGCGCCCCGGTCGCCGGTATCGCGATGGGCCTCGTGTCCGACCAGGTCGACGGTGAGACCCGCTACGCGGCGCTGACCGACATCCTGGGCGCCGAGGACGCGCTCGGCGACATGGACTTCAAGGTCGCCGGCACGAGCGAGTTCGTCACGGCGATCCAGCTCGACACGAAGCTCGACGGCATCCCGTCGTCGGTGCTCTCGGCAGCGCTGACCCAGGCCAAGGAGGCTCGTCTGACGATCCTCGGTGTCCTGAACGCCGCCATCGACAGCCCCGACGAGATGGCACCGACCGCTCCGCGCGTCATCAGCGTCCAGATCCCGGTCGACAAGATCGGCGAGCTGATCGGCCCCAAGGGCAAGACGATCAACTCGATCCAGGACGAGACGGGCGCCGACATCTCGATCGAAGAGGACGGCACCGTCTACATCGGCGCGACCGACGGCCCCTCGGCCGAGGCTGCTCGTGCCCGCGTGAACGCGATCGCCAACCCCACCAACCCGGAGGTCGGCGAGCAGTTCCTCGGAACCGTCGTGAAGATCGCGACGTTCGGCGCGTTCATATCGCTCCTGCCCGGCAAGGACGGACTGCTGCACGTCAGCGAGGTCCGCAAGCTCGCCGGTGGCAAGCGCGTCGAGAACGTCGAGGATGTCCTCGGTGTCGGCCAGAAGATCCTCGTGCGCATCACGAAGATCGACGACCGCGGCAAGCTCTCCCTCGAGCCCGTTCTCGAGGAGACCGCCGATCAGGACGGCTCGGCCGCTGCGAGCGAGGGCCCCGAGGCTCCCGCCGAAGGCTGAATCGACTGATCGCCCGGATGCCCGTCCCCGTCTCGGGGGCGGGCATCCGCTGTTCGCGGCGCACACCGTGATGAAACAGTTATGGGGAATTCACGGCCCGTTCGCGGCAATGCGCGCCCACCGTCGCCCGGTGTCCTACTCTCGAAGAGCGCGCCGGGGAGCCGCGCCCCGCATTTCCTCGGTGCCGACCGGAGGTGTGTGATGTCGGGGGAACGGGTGGCTCAGGTCGCACCTGGAGGTGCGCCCGCCGTACCCCACGTGCATCCCTCCAGCCCGATCCCGGTCCACGGCAAGCCGCTGGGGTCCGACATCCGGGTCGGTCTCGGCGACACCGGACTGCAGATCTTCCCCCTCATCCTCGGCGGTTCCGAGTTCGGCTGGACGATCGACCTCGCAGCGAGTCACGCCGTCCTCGACGCTTATGCTCAGCGGGGCGGCAATGCCCTGCACACGTCGGACGGCTACGCCTCGGGTCGAAGCGAGCACATCATCGGACGGTGGCTCTCGAGCCGGGGCAACCGCGACGAGATCGTCGTCACGGTGCGTGTCGGCGGCAACCCCGACAACCCGGGCCTCGGCTCGGTCAATCTCGTGCGCTCCGTCGAGGCATCGCTCGGCCGTCTCGGCATCGATCGCATCGATCTGCTCTACCTGGATGCCGCCACCGACAGCATCACGGCGCTCGAAGACACGCTCGCGACCGCGGAATGGCTCGTCGACAGCGGGAAGGTCGGTGCGCTGGGGGCAGCCGGCTACTCCGCCATGCAGCTCGTCGAAGCGCGCATCCTGTCGTCGGCGGGGTATCCGCGTTTCGCGGCGGTGGACGTTCCGTACAACCTGCTGCATCGATCCGATTTCGACGGCGATCTGCGCCTCATCGCGGGGGCTCAAGGACTCGCCGTCACGCCGTCGCAGGCGCTCGAGCACGGCTACCTCACGGGTCGTCACCGCGATCGGGCCGGCCTGTCGTCATCGGTGCGCGGCTCGCAGCTCGCCGCGTGGATGAACCGTCGCGGCGCGCGGACCCTGAAGGCGCTCGACCGCATCTCGGAGGAGCTGTCGGTCTCGACTGCCGCGATCGCGGTCTCCTGGCTTCTCGCGCAACGCGTCGTCACGGCGCCGATCATCAACGCGAGCCGTCCGGTGCACGTCGATCAGCTCGTCCAGGGCGTCGGGGCGCGGCTCGGTCGTTCGCACCTGGCAGAGATCGCGCGCGCGGTGGAGTAAGCCGATCCGGGATGGGCTGGAGCCTCTGTCAGAGGGGTGACGTATGGTGGATGGCGCCCTGTTCATCGTTTCGAATCGAGCTTCTGTGACGCAGTATCTCTACCTCGTGCGCCACGGAGAGCATCAGGACGCCGAGCACGGTCTCGAAGATGGTCCGCTGTCTCCCCGTGGCCGCCGCCAAGCCGAACTGCTGGCCGATCGCATCTCCGGCGTGCCGCTCGACGCCGTCTGGCACTCGCCGCTCGAACGTGCGCAAGAGACGGCGCGGGCCGTGGCCAAGCGCCTGCCCTCGCTCTCACCGCAGGCGTCATCGCTGCTGTTCGACTGCGTGCCCACCGGGATGACGCCCGACACACCCGCCGTCTACGAACCGTTCTTCGGCTCGTACACCGAGGCCGAGACCGAGGCCGGTGCGGCCCAGATGGCGGATGCCGTCGGTGAGTTCCTCGCTCGCAAGCCCGACAGTCACGAGCTGCTGATCACGCACAACTTCGTCATCGCGTGGTTCGTCCGCGAGGTGCTTCAGGCGCCCGACTGGCGGTGGCTGACCATCAACCAGGCTCATTGCGGACTGACGGTCCTCGCGCAGCGTCCCGGTCGCCCCTGGACCATGGTCTCGCACAACGACCTCTCGCACCTGCCCGTCGAACTGCGCACCGGACTTCCCGACATCCTTCCGGTCTGAGCGGCGGCAGAACGGCCCGGCAATCCCGCGCGGCTCGCGCCCCACGACCCCTCGTGGGCGGCTGACGCCCGCAAGTACATCGACCGTATCCGCGAGGCCCTCGCCGGGCTGCCGGGAGCGGATGCCGCCGGCTTCCACCACATCGGCTCGACGGCGGTGCCGGGACTCGACGCCAAGCCGATCATCGACCTGCAGGTCAGCATCCTGCCGCTGCCCGACGAAGACGAGCTGGGGGCTCGGCTGAGACCCGCGGGCTTCCGTCGCGAGTGGGGTTCCCGACCCGATTCGCCGGGCGTGAGCCGTGACATCCCGCGTGGCTCCGGCGACGTCGCCGACGAGGTCTGGGAGAAGCGGCTGTACGTCGCGAGCGGCGCCGCGGTCATCCTGCACGTGCGGCGCGCCGATTCGCCCTGGGCGCTCGAGACGGTGCGATTCCGCGACGCGCTCCGCGCCGATCCCGTGCTCCGCGCACGTTATCAGGAACTGAAGCGCGCGCTGTCGGCCGCCAACGCGGGCAAATCGGACTACGACGACTACACACGTGCGAAGACCGCGTTCTTCAGCGACATGCGCGGCTGATCCGTGCTCGCGGCCCGCTCACGCGCTGCCGATTGGACGCGGCGGGCACTGAACCGGAGAATCGATCGGTGCTCGATGGTCCTCTGCTCGCCGACTGGCTTCCGGTCTCCGTCTCGGCGTTGATCTTCCTGATCGTCGCGGCCGGGGTGGCAGGCTGGGTCGACGCGGTCGTCGGCGGGGGAGGGCTGATCCAGCTTCCCGCCCTCGTCATCGGCGTGCCGAAGGATGTCGCGACCCCCTTCATCCTCGGGACGAACAAGCTGTCGTCTTTCGCGGGCACGTTGTCGGCGAGCTGGGTCTACCTGCGGCGGATCCGCGTGCAACTCGTGCTGCTCGTGCCGCTCGTCGGGGGAGCTTTCGGAGGGTCGGCGGCGGGCGCCGCACTCTCGCGCTACGTTCCCCGGGAACTCCTCACCCCGATCGTCCTCGTGGCCGTCGTCGCGGTCGCGATCTACACGCTGCTCAAACCCAAGATGGGCCTGCACCACGAGCCGCGCCACGAATCGCGTGGCGCGATCATCTGGCGCTCAGCGGTCATCGGCGTCGTGGTCGGGTTCTACGACGGCATCCTCGGTCCGGGCACCGGCTCATTCTTCGTCATCCTGCTCGTCGCCGTGCTGGGCTACGGCTTTCTGCAGGCGAGCGTCAACGCGAAGATCGCGAACCTCACGACGAACCTGGCCGCGCTCCTCGTCTACGGCGTCCACGGTGAGATCCTGTTGCTGCTGGCGGTCGTCATGGCCGTGGCGAATATGACCGGCGGGTTCATCGGCGCGCGTATGGCGACGAAGAACGGCAGCGGGTTCGTTCGGATCGTGTTCCTCGTCGTCCTGTCGGTCCTGGTGGTCAAGCTCGCCTGGGACACGTTCATGCAGTTCGCGCCCGCGTAGGCTGGTCGCCATGACCACGCGCGTGGCCCTCGTGGGCGGCACCGGAAAGCTCGGCGGCATCATCCGAGACGTCATCGAGGCGTCCGACGGCTTCGAGATCTCGGCGGTCCTGACGAGCCGCAGCAGTCTCGACGAGCTCGACGGCGCCGACCTCGTCGTCGACGCGTCGACGCCCGCCGTCTCGACCGACGTCGTCCGGGCGGCCGTCGAACGCGGTATCAACGTGCTCGTCGGGACGTCGGGCTGGTCGCAGGAGCGCATCGCCCAGGTTCGGCCGGTGGTCGACGCCGCCGGGGTCGGAGTCGTCTTCATCCCCAACTTCTCGCTCGGCTCGGTCGTCGGCAGCGCGCTGGCTGCGGCGGCCGCCGCGCTCTTCCCGTCGATCGAGATCATCGAGGCCCACCGCGAGACGAAGGTCGACTCGCCGAGTGGCACCGCGGTCCGCACCGCCGAGCTGATCGCCGCCGCCCGCGCCGGGGTCGGGCCGGTCGAGTCGCCGCACGCGGATCAGCGCGCGCGCGGCCAGAAGGTCGCCAGCGTCCCGATCCATTCGCTTCGTCGGCCCGGCGTCGTCGCCCGTCAGGAGACGATTCTCTCCGGACCGGGCGAGGCCCTGTCGATCGTGCACGACACGGTCGATCCTGCACGTGCGTACGAACCCGGCATCCGCATCGCCCTCGACGCGGCCCGAGACGCCCGGGGGATCACGGTCGGTCTCGACAGCTTCATCGACATCGGCATCCGTCCGCCGTCGCGCTCGACGACCGGAGCGCCGGGAGACGAGGGCGACGTCCCCGGTCAGGTCGCGCGCGTCACCAGAGCATGAGCACCCGCATCCTGACACTGATCATGGCAGCGCTGCTGGCGCTGTACATCGTCTTCGTCGCGCAGCGGGCAGTCCTGCTCGTCATGACGGGGGAACCCGTGGGCGTCGCGATGGGTATCGCGCTGATCGTCCTCCCGATCATCGCTTCCTGGGCGCTCTGGCGTGAGCTGACGTTCGGTGCGAGCGCGTCGCGACTCGCCCGGCGCCTCGAAGAAGAGTCGGCTCTGCCGGAAGAGAGCGTCGACCTGTCGCCCAGCGGCCGTCCCGACCGTGCTGAGGCGGACGCGCTGTTCCCGCGATACCGCGAAGCCGTCGAAGAGGCGCCCGACGACTGGCGCGCCTGGTTCCGACTGGGCCTCGCCTACGACGGTGCCGGCGATCGACGGCGCGCACGCCAGGCGGTGCGTACCGCGATATCGCTGGAGCGCGCTGGGCGACGCGGCTGATTCAGCGGGGCGGGACGACCGCTCGGATCGCGTCCTCGACGCGCTCGTGCGTGAACACGAAGCCCGACTTCTGCAGCACCGCCGGCGCCACGTCGGTGTCGTTGGTCAGGAGCGCCTCGGTGGCATCGCGTCCCAGCACGAGCCGCAGCCCCCACTCGGGAGCGCGGACCAGGTAGGGGCGGTTCATCCGCATGGCCAGGGCGAAACCGAGGTCGTTCGCCGTCGCGCGCGTCGGCCCCGTGAGATTGACCGGGCCGGCCACGTCTGCGTCGATGAGGTGTCGGATGGCGGCGACCTCGTCGACGAGTGAGATCCAGGGCCACACCTGCGTGCCCCGACCGATCGGTCCGGACAGGCCCGCCCGCGTCAGCAGCATGAGCGGCTTCAGCACACCTTCGGGATGCACGACCGGCGCCGTCCGCAGGAGGACCACCCGTGCCCGCTCACGAGCGGTCAGCGCCGCCGCCTCCCACTCGCCGCACAGATCGGCGAGGAAGGAGTCGCCCCGAGCCGCTGTCTCGGTCATGCGCACGCCGGGCCGGGTCGGGTAATAGCCGACGGCTGACGACGACAGGAAGGCGGGGGCATCCGAGCCGAGGGCGCGTACCGCGGTGGCGAGGGTCTCCGTCGGGAGCAGTCGCGACCACACGAGCTCGTGCTTGTACGAGCGCGTCCACGGGAATCGGCCGATGCTCGCACCGTTCAGCCCCACTACGGCCCGCGCGCCGTCGAGGACACCCGGGTCGAGCGGGCGCTCGCCCGGGAACCACTGGACCTCGTCGGCGGCGACGGGGGAGCGGCGGACCAGCCGGGTGACCGCGACGCCATCGTCGCGCAGCGAGTCGACGAGGGCGCGCCCGATCAGCCCGGACGCGCCCGCGACGACGACACGGCCCCCGGGGGCCTGATCAGCCAAGCGTGGCCTCGAGGGTGATCTCGATGCCGGCGAGGGCTGCCGAGACGGGGCATCCGCTCTTCGCCTCCTGGGCCAGCCGGTCGAAGTCCTCGGCCGACAGGCCCGGGACGACGGCATTGACGTTCAGGTGCGAACCCGTGATGCCGGTGCCCGGGATGAAGGTGACCGATGCGGTGGTCTCGACCGACTCGGGCGGCGTTCCGTTCTCGGCGAGGGCGTGGGAAAGGGCCATCGAGAAGCACGAGGAGTGGGCGGCGGCGATCAGCTCCTCGGGAGTGGTCACGGCGCTGGAGCCTTCGCTCCGAGCCTTCCAATTGACCTCGAACGGTCCCTGGTTCGAGCTCTCAAGGGCGATCTGGCCCGATCCCTCGGTCAGGCTGCCCTTCCAGCTGGTGGTTGCTTCGCTCGTGACGCTCATGACTCTCCTCTTCACCGGGCGGCAGCGGGTGCCGCTTCGAGACGGCGCGGGGTGCGCTTGCGTCGAGCCTAGGTCGGCGGGGCGCCGGTCGGAACGTCTTGACAGGTTCCGGCGGTCTGTTCAGACCGAGGCGGACGAGGAGCGCAGCCGTAGGATCTCGAGCTGCACGACATCGCGTCGCGGCACGCCGCCGAAGCGCGTGCGCACGACGCCTCGCCCATCCAGCACGAGCGTCGTCGGCGTCTGGGAGATCTGGAAGCGACGCGCGATGTCGGGGCGGTCGGTCACATCGACGTCGAGGTGGACGATGTCGTCGCTGTCGCGCGCCATCTCCGCGAGGGTGCGGTGCACGGCCGGGCAGCGGTGGCAGGTCTCGGTGCTGAACTGGAGGAGGGTCGCCGTGCGGCCGAGCGCGTCGGGCTCCGCGCCGAGCCGACGCGGATCGACGACATCGAAACGGGGGATCGGATACGGGCGTGAGGCGCGCCAGCGCAGGATGACCCCGATCGCACCTGTTACCGCTAACAGGCCCGCCAGGACGATCGCCACCGCCAAGAGTTCCACAACAGCCCACAGTAGACCTTCGCGGCAGGCCGGGAGCACTCGGGCGCCGGGGGTAATCTGAAGCTGTGAGCGACGCCGAGCAGACCCCGACCAGTCCCGAGATCGAGTTCCGCAGCGATGTGACGGTCGAGCTCGTCCGCTCGAGCGCCGCCGACTCGGACGTGCTGTTCGCGGCCCGCGTGTCGACCCAGGGGGAGCAGACCCTGGATGCCGCCGCCGCCGGCACCGAGGCATCCGGCCGCGACCGCGGCCTGATCAACTACCTCATGCGCGACCGCCACGGCTCGCCCTTCGAGCACAACTCGATGACCTTCTACGTGCAGGCGCCGATCTTCGTCTTCCGCGAGTTCATGCGTCACCGCATGGCCTCCTACAACGAGGAGTCGGGTCGCTACCGCGAGCTGCGCCCGGTGTTCTACGTCCCCGGTCGTGAGCGCAACCTGAACCAGGTCGGCAAGCCCGGCGCGTACGAGTTCCTGCCCGGCACCGACGAGCAGTTCGCCGTGGTCGACGAGACCACGCGGCAGGCTTCGATCCAGGCGTACGAGGCCTACCGGCGCATGCTCGAGGCCGGCGTCGCGCGTGAGGTCGCCCGCATCGTGCTGCCCCTGAACATCTACTCGTCGATGTACGTCACCGTCAACGCGCGTTCGCTGATGAACTTCCTGTCGCTGCGCACCAAGGTCGAGGGAACGCACTTCCCGTCGTTCCCGCAGCGCGAGATCGAGATGTGCGCCGAGAAGATGGAGACCGTCTGGCGCGAGCTCATGCCGCTCACCCACGCGGCGTTCAACGCGAACGGGCGCGTCGCTCCCTGACGCGCCGGGCTGCGGCGCCCTCCGGTCGGGCTCAGACGAATCGGCCCAGGATGACGCCCGCATAGGCGAGCGCGGCGACGGTCTCACCGTCGTCGATCCTGCCGTCGGCGACGTGACGCAGCGCGTCGGCGAAGGGAAGCCACACGACCCGTTCGATGCCCTCCTCGAGCTGAGACGAGGCGGCGTCCTCCGCCGGCCGCAGCCCGCGCGCGAGATAGACGTGCTCGGGCGCCACGGCGATGCCGTTGAGGGCGTTCATCCGGCCGATGGGCTGCCATAGGTCGGCCGTGAGGCCCGTCTCCTCGAGGAGTTCCCGCTTCGCGGCGACGAGCGGGTCCTCGCCGTCGCTCCCGCCCGCCGGGACCTCGAGCGAACGTCCGGTCGTATAGCGGTCGACCTCGACGAAGCAGACCCGGTCGTGCTCGTCGACGGCCACGATGAAGACCGCCGGATGCCGCATCTCGACGACGCCGTAGATGCCGTCGCCCGCCGGCCCGGTCACCTCGTCTTCGCGGACCGAGATCCAACGGTTCTCGTACGTCGTGCGGGTGCTCCGGGTCGTCCAAGCCATGCCGCCACCCTAGAGCGCCGGGCGCCGGGCGCCGCGCCGCGCCGCCATCAGTGCCGCCCGACATGGGAACGTATCGGCGACCGGGCGTCGGCCCGTCGCCGCGTCGCAGAGGCGGAACCGATACCCTGAGACCATGACGCACTCGGGCAATCCCTTCGGACAGGTCCTCGTCGCGCTGGTCACCCCGATGACCGCCGACGGTGAAGTCGACTGGCCCGCCGTCGAGAAGCACATCGACGACGTCATCACCGCTGGTGCCGACGGCATCGTCGTCACCGGGACGACGGGGGAGACGAGCACGCTCACCGACCCCGAGAAGCTCCGCCTCGTCGAGGTCGGCAAGTCGGTTTCGGCCGGCCGCGCGAAGATCATCACCGGCGGCGGCTCGAACGAGACCGCGCACGCGATCGAGCTCTACAAGGCCAGCGAGAAGGCCGGGGCCGACGGCATCATGATCGTCACGCCGTACTACAACAAGCCCACCCAGGCCGGCATCCTGACGCACTTCCGCCTCGTCGCCGACGCGACCGACCTGCCCGTCATCCTCTACGACATCCCGGGCCGCACCGGTGTTCCGATCAAGTACGAGACGATCCTCCGCCTCGCGAAGCATCCGAACATCCTGGCGGTGAAGGACGCGAAGGGTGACTTCAGCGAAGTCAGCCGCGTGCTCAACCAGACCGACCTCATGTACTTCTCCGGCGACGACGCCAACGTGCTGCCGCACCTGTCGATCGGTGCCAGTGGCCTCATCGGCGTGACGGCGAACATCACCGCGACTCCGTACCGCACGATCGTCGACGCGGTGAATCGAGGCGACCTCACGGCCGCGACCGAGGCGCACAAGAGCCTCGAGCCACTCGTCCGCGCGGTCATGACCCACGTGCCGGGCACCGTCAGTGCGAAGTACATCCTGCATGGCCTGGGACGCATCTCGAGCCCGCGCGTGCGTCTGCCCCTCGTCGGCCCCGAAGAGTGGGAGGCCGCCATCATCGAGGACGAGCTCGCCCTCGTCTCGGGCGTTCCCGGCGCCGACTTCTCCAACTTCCGTCCCGACCGTAATGCCGCCGCCGGCGGTGCGCTGCCCAAGGTGCACGGGACGACCCGCTAGACGAAAACGATGAGGATGCCGCATACACCGGCGTCCCGAGGAAGCGTGCCAATGCCCACGAACGTCTTCAGCCCGCCCGCTCTCGAACCCGGAACGCTGCGGGTCTACCCGCTCGGCGGCCTCGGCGAGGTCGGTCGCAACATGACCGTCTTCGAGTACGAGGGCAAGCTCCTCGTGGTCGACTGCGGTGTGCTCTTCCCCGAGGAGCACCAGCCCGGTGTCGACCTGATCCTGCCCGACTTCGAGCCGATCAAGCACCGCCTCGACGACATCGTCGGCGTCGTGTTGACGCACGGTCACGAAGACCACATCGGAGCGGTTCCCTACCTGCTCAAGCTCAAGGGCGACATCCCCCTCATCGGCTCGGGCCTGACGCTCGCCCTCATCGAGGCGAAGCTCAAGGAGCACCGCATCCGTCCTTACACCCTCACCGTCGCCGAGGGACAAGAAGAGCAGGTCGGCCCGTTCGATCTCGAGTTCATCGCGGTGAACCACTCGATCCCCGACGCGCTCGCGGTCGCCGTCCGCACCCCCGCGGGACTCGTGCTCGCCACCGGCGATTTCAAGATGGACCAGCTGCCGCTCGACGGCCGCATCACCGATCTCCGCGCGTTCGCCCGACTGGGCGAAGAGGGCGTCGACCTCTTCCTCGTCGATTCCACGAACGCGGATGTCCCCGGCTTCACGCCGACCGAGCGCGGGATCGGCCCCGTGCTCGACCAGGTCATCAGCAAGTCGCCGCGCCGCGTCATCGTCGCGAGCTTCTCCAGCCACGTGCACCGCGTGCAGCAGGTCGTGGATGCCGCGGCCGCGAACGGTCGCCGCGTCGCCTTCCTCGGCCGCAGCATGGTGCGCAACATGACGATCGCCGAGAACCTCGGGTACCTGAACGTCCCCGACGGTGTGCTCATCGACTACAAGAAGGCCAAGGACCTGCCCGACGATCGCATCGTCTACATGTCCACGGGCTCGCAGGGCGAGCCGATGGCCGTGCTCTCGCGCATGGCCAACCTCGAGCATGCGATCGAGCCCGGTCCCGGTGACACCGTCATCCTGGCCTCGAGTCAGATCCCCGGTAACGAGAACGCGATCTACCGCGTCATCGACGGGCTGACCAAGCTCGGCGCGAACGTCGTGCACAAGGGCAACGCGAAGGTGCACGTGTCGGGCCACGCCGCGGCGGGCGAGCTGCTGTACTGCTACAACATCCTCAAGCCCCGCAACGTGCTGCCCGTTCACGGTGAGTACCGCCACCTGATGGCCAACGCCAAGCTCGCGCAGGACACCGGTGTTCCGGAGGACCGCACGATCCTGGCGGAGAACGGCACCGTCGTCGACCTCAAGGACGGCGTCGCGGAGGTCGTGGGCCAGCTCGACATCGGCTTCGTGTACGTCGACGGCTCGACCGTGGGCGAGATCACCGACGCCGACCTGAAGGACCGCCGGATCCTGGGTGAAGAAGGGTTCATCTCGGTCATCGTCGTCGTCGACGGCAAGACGGGACGAGTCGTGAGCGGCCCCGACATCCACGCGCGCGGTGTCGCGGAGGACGACAAGGTCTTCGAGGGCGTCAAGCCGAAGATCGCGGCGGCTCTCGCAGAGGCCGTGCAGTCGGGGACGCGCGACAACCACGCGCTGTCGCAGGTCGTCCGTCGCACGATCGGCCGCTGGGTGAACCAGTCGCTGCGCCGGCGCCCCATGATCGTCCCGGTCGTCATCGAGGCCTGACCCGCGTCGTTCCGCGGTAATGGGGGAACCCCCGCGTACCGTGGAGGAATGGCCAGGAGCACGAACGCGCCCTCCGGACGCCGCGCACCGGCGAAGACGTCGACCTCGCGCGCCCGCAAGAGCGAACCGACACCCAAGCGGTATGTCGATGAGTCCGAGCGGCCTCCGGTGATCGCGCGCGCATGGATGGGCCTCGCCCACGCCACCGGCGGCATGTTCCGCGCGTTCGGGCCCGAGACGCTCGAGAAGGATCAGCGCCGCGACGGGCTGCCGTTCCTGCTCGTCCTCCTCGCGATCGCGGGGGCGGCCGTCGAGTGGTTCATGATCGGAACCGAGGCCGGAACGCTCGTCAGCGCGTACACGGTCGGCTTCCTCATCGGTCGTGAGGCGTTCATCATGCCGGTCCTGCTGCTGTTCCTCGCGGGATGGCTGTTCCGGCATCCCGCGTCGGTCAACGACAACGGTCGCATCGGCATCGGGTTCGGGCTGTTCATCCTCTCGGTGGCGGGGTTCTGCCACGTTCTCGGCGCGCGCCCCGAGCCGAAGGCCGGCGCGCTCGAGCTGAGCGCGTCCGGCGGGCTGTTCGGCTGGGCGGTGGGTGAACCGCTGACCATCCTCACCGTCTACGGGGCTGCGGCCGTCTTGGGTCTCGTCACGGTCCTCAGCATCCTCATCCTCACCAAGACCCCGCCGAACCGTATCGGCAGCCGCCTCGGCGACCTGTACGCCTGGATGTTCGGGGCGGAACGCCCCGTCGCAGATCCCGACGGCGAGGCCCCCACGGTGGCGTTCTCGCCGAAGAAGGGCAAGAAGGCGGCACCGTCGGCTGACGAGGATGCCGACGAGGGCGAGGACGCGTTGCCGTGGTGGCGTCGCAACAAGAGCGGTCGCGAAGAGGATCCCGACGACGGCAGCGCATCGCAAGACCTCACCGAGCTTCTCGGGCCTTCGGTCGCCGGCTCCGTCGCCGGTGGATTCGAGCAGGCTGTGGCCACGCCGCCGCCGCTTCCCGACGCGCCGACCGAGATCATCGACCCCTCCGTCATCGAGCGGGCGGCCACGGCCGCGCGTTCCGGGCGGCCGGCCGACACCGCGGTGCGCGACGACCACGACACCGGCGAGATCGAAGAGCTGCCCGGGCTCACGGGCCTCGGCGGCGACTTCCACGGGCAGCCCCCGGCTACGCCGTACCGGCTGCCCGCGGTGGCAGCCCTCGGCGCCGGCACCCCGGCGAAGACGCGGTCAGAAGCCAACGATGCGATCGTCCGAGCCATCACGGGCGTCTTCGAGCAGTTCTCGATCGATGCCAAGGTGACCGGATTCTCGCGCGGTCCGACAGTGACGCAGTACGAGATCGAGGTCGGGCCCGGCACCAAGGTCGAGAAGATCACGGCGCTGACGAACAACATCGCCTACGCCGTCGCCTCCAACGAGGTGCGCATCCTCGCCCCCATCCCCGGGAAGAGCGCCATCGGTGTCGAGATCCCGAACACCGACCGCGAGATCGTCACGCTCGGCGACGTGCTTCGCTCCAACGCGGCGACCTCGTCGACCCACCCGATGACCATCGGCGTCGGCAAGGATGTCGGCGGCGGTTTCGTCGTCGCCAATCTCGCCAAGATGCCCCACCTTCTCGTGGCCGGATCGACGGGGTCGGGCAAGTCGAGCTTCGTGAACTCGATGATCACGAGCCTGCTGATGCGGGCGAAGCCCACCGACGTCCGCATGGTGCTCATCGACCCGAAACGCGTCGAGCTCACGAGCTACGCCGGTGTGCCGCACCTCATCACGCCCATCATCACGAACCCCAAGAAGGCGGCCGAGGCGCTGCAGTGGGTCGTGAAAGAGATGGACATGCGTTACGACGATCTCGCGTCGTTCGGCTTCCGTCACATCGACGACTTCAACAAGGCCGTGGTCGCGGGCGAGATCCAGCTCCCGGCCGGCAGCGAGCGCGTGCTGAAGCCGTACCCGTACCTGCTGGTGGTCGTCGACGAGCTCGCCGACCTCATGATGGTCGCTCCCCGTGACGTCGAGGACTCGATCGTCCGCATCACCCAGCTCGCGCGAGCGAGCGGCATCCACCTCGTGCTCGCGACCCAGCGACCGTCGGTCGACGTCGTGACCGGTCTCATCAAGGCGAACGTCCCGTCGCGGCTGGCGTTCGCCGTCACGAGCGTCACCGACTCCCGAGTCATCCTGGATCAGCCGGGCGCCGACCGCCTGATCGGTCAGGGCGATGCGCTCTTCCTGCCGATGGGGACGTCCAAGGCCATTCGCGTGCAGGGTGCATGGGTCGCCGAGTCCGAGATCGAGAAGGTCGTCGCCCACGTCAAGGGGCAGGCGCAGCCGGAGTACCGCTCCGATGTGGCGGCGGTCGCCGAGAAGAAGGAGATCGACGCCGACATCGGCGACGACCTCGAGCTTCTGCTCGCCGCCGCCGAGCAGATCGTCTCGACGCAGTTCGGTTCGACCTCGATGCTGCAGCGCAAGCTGCGCGTCGGGTTCGCCAAGGCCGGCCGCCTCATGGACCTCCTGGAGTCGCGCGAGATCGTCGGCCCGTCCGAAGGGTCCAAGGCGCGCGACGTCCTCGTCACCCCCGACCAGCTCCCGGCCGTCCTCGCACGGCTGCGGGGAGAAGACCCGCCCGCACCGGCAGCTCCGGCGGCCGCTGCCGTCGACCCCGTCGAAGCCCAGTTCGAAGGGCTGGAGGTCGTCGACGGCGACGACGCGTCGGAAGACGCGTGGGGTCTCACCGGGCGCGACTGACGGATAGGCTCGCTCCGTGACGGTCCCCAGGCAACTGCCCAACGCGATCACGATCGTGCGCATTCTGTGCGCACCCGTCTTCCTCTGGCTGCTGCTCGTCGACGGCGGTTCCGACGGCGCCCTGCGCTGGTGGGCCGGTGTGCTCTTCATCGTCGCGATCGCGACGGACGGCATCGACGGATACCTCGCTCGCAAGTACCGCATCGTCACCGACCTCGGAAAGCTGCTCGATCCGATCGCCGACAAGGTGCTCACGGGCCTGGCCTTCGTCGGCTTGTCACTGCTCGGAGAACTGCCGTGGGCCGTCACGATCGTCGTCCTCGTGCGCGAACTGGGGATCACGGTCCATCGCCTCCTCGTCGCGGGCGACCACGTCGTGGCAGCGGCGTGGATGGGCAAGCTCAAGACCGTCGCGCAGGCCGTAGCGCTTTCGCTGGCCCTGCTCCCGCTGTGGACGCTCGTGGGTGACTGGATCCACGTGGTCAACACGATCGCGATGTGGATTGCCGTCGTACTCACCGTCGCCAGCGGCATCGACTACGTCATCACCGCGGTCCGCGGAGCCAGACGGCGCGGAGCGGGATCATGACGGCTCGCGAGCACGTACACGACCTCCCGGACGAGGTCGAGGCGACGCTCGTGTCGACCGGTCGGCGCACCGACGCGGAGCGCCTCATCGAGCGGCTCGGCGAGCTCGGATGGACCCTCGCGGTCGCCGAGTCGCTGACGGGCGGACTCGTTGTCGCCGAGCTCGTCGCCGTCTCCGGGGCTTCGGCCGTCGTGCGCGGGGGAGTGGTCGCCTATGCGACGGAACTGAAGCAACGACTGCTCCACGTCGACGGCGCACTTCTGGATGCTCACGGCGCGGTGCACCCGCGCGTCGCCCGCCAGATGGCCGAAGGCGCCCGGGTCGCCCTGGGGCCCGGGGCTGCAGCTGCGGACGTCGGCATCGCGACGACCGGCATCGCCGGCCCCGGCTCGCCCGACGGTCAGCCCGTCGGAACCGTGCATATCGCCGTCGCGACCGCGCTCGGCGTGCGCATCGAGAGCCTGCAGCTCGAGGGCGATCGGGCGCAGATCCGAGCCGAGGCCTCGGCCCGCGCGATCCGGTTGGCGCTCGATGCGCTGTGACGGAATACGCATGGCACCGACGTCGTTCTTGTCATCGTGATCAGCGCGTGTCAACTCTCATGCGACCCACAGCGGGAGCGAGCTAGGGTGGCGTGCTGATGAGATACCGTTGTCCACCCGGGACGAGCGAGCACCACGACGAAGGAGGGGGTCCGAGATGATCTTGGTTCGACAGGAGATCGGCGACGTTCTGCGTGACCTCCGCCTGCAGAAGGGCCGCACCCTCCGACAGGTCGCCAGCCGCGCGAGCGTGGCGCTCGGCTACCTCAGCGAGGTCGAGCGCGGCCAGAAGGAGGCCTCGAGCGAGATCCTCGCTTCCGTGGCCGAGGCGCTCGACGTCCCGATCTCGAGCATCATGCGCGAGGTGGGCGACCGCATCTCGGTTCTCGAGGGGCTTCCGGTGCTGTCGGATGTCGTCCCCGACGACATCGCGGGTCTCGACGGCGACCTCATCGCGCCCGAGCTCTCGCTGCACTGATCACCGCTCGCATCGATGCGTCGCAGTGAGTTCGACCGCGCCGTCGAGGCGGAGTTCGGCCGACGCGGCCCGGCGCTGATCGACGATCTCGCTCTCGGGCCGCTCGGCGATCGCACGGCGCGTCAGGCGCTCGACGCCGGCGAACCGCCCCGAGCGGTCTGGCTGGCGCTGTGCCTCGAGGCCGACGTGCCCGAGTCCCGACGCTACGGCGTCGGTCGATTGGACCCGCGCGAACGCTGAGGGGGCGGCGCCGTGGTCGCAGCCGGCGCGTGTTCGACGTCCGCGGAGATTCTGCGGCGTGTCGTCGAATATCCGTTCGAAACGAGCGTAGTGTCCTGCACAGGTGGTTCCTCCCGGCGAGGTTCCCCGGATGCGGGTCGGCCGTCGATGAATGTCGGAGGCCCTCCGTACCGTGGGCAGCGTCGAGAGACACACCATGCCTTGTCGCAGCATCCCGGCACCGAGTCGAGAGCGCGACAGCCTACAGGCGTCGGAAACGCGAGCATAAGGAGCACGCCATGCCATCACCCGCTGACCGTGAGAAGGCCCTCGAATCGGCCCTCGCCCAGATCGACCGTCAGTTCGGGAAGGGCTCGGTCATGCGCCTGGGCTCCGACGAACGCGCACCGGTCGAGGTCATTCCCACGGGGTCCATCGCCCTCGACGTGGCGCTCGGCATCGGAGGGCTCCCGCGTGGCCGAATCATCGAGATCTACGGTCCGGAGTCGTCGGGTAAGACGACGCTGACCCTCCACGCCATCGCGAACGCGCAGCGCGCGGGTGGTATCGCCGCGTTCATCGACGCCGAGCACGCGCTCGACCCGTCTTACGCGCAGAAGCTCGGCGTCGACATCGACGCGCTCCTGGTCTCCCAGCCCGACACGGGTGAGCAGGCGCTCGAGATCGCCGACATGCTGATCCGCTCCGGCGCGATCGACCTCGTGGTCATCGACTCCGTCGCCGCGCTCGTTCCCGAGGCCGAGATCAAGGGCGAGATGGGCGACTCGCACGTCGGCCTGCAGGCGCGTCTCATGTCGCAGGCCCTTCGAAAGCTCACGGGTGGTCTGAACCAGACCAAGACGACCGCCATTTTCATCAACCAGCTGCGCGAGAAGATCGGTGTCTTCTTCGGCTCGCCCGAGACGACGGCGGGCGGTAAGGCGCTGAAGTTCTACGCATCGGTCCGCCTCGACATCCGCCGCATCGAGACCCTCAAGGACGGAACCGAGGCTGTCGGTAACCGCACGCGCGTGAAGGTCGTCAAGAACAAGATGGCGCCGCCCTTCAAGCAAGCCGAGTTCGACATCCTCTACGGGGTAGGAATCTCGCGCGAGGGAAGCCTCATCGACTTCGGCGTCGAGCACGGCATCGTCAAGAAGTCGGGTGCCTGGTACACCTACGACGGCGAGCAGCTCGGGCAGGGCAAGGAGAACGCGCGCAACTTCCTGCTCAAGAACGCCGACGTCGCCGTCGACATCGAGAACAAGATCAAGCAGAAGCTCGATATCGGTCAGCCCGCTGCCCCGGCTCCGGCCGCAGCAGACGACCTCGCGGCCCGCCGCCCGGCGTGATCGGTTCGGATCATGATGGGGGCGACGCCGACCGCCTCGCCCCCATCATCCCCCTCTTCGGTACAGCGGATGTCGCCGTCCCCGAACCCCGTCCTGACAGCGGGAGAGCAGCGGACGGCAGCTCGCGATGGCATACAACGTGGACGACAGAACCTCGAGACGCTGCGTCGGGCGGGTCTCCGACGCGGCGAACGACTCCTCGCGATAGGGCTCCCGAGGGGCCGACCGACGAGTCGGAGCGACGCGCGCGCGCCGAGCGCGCGCTGCTCAAGCGGCTGCGCGGCAGGTCACTGTCGATCCGAGAGGCTCGTGACGTTCTGCGCGGGGCCGAACTCGACGAGAGCGAGGCTGAGGACGTGATCGCCGCCTTCCTCGACAACGGCTACCTCGACGACTCCCGCTTGGCCGAGCAGCTACTCGACGGAGCTCTCGGTCGCAAGGCGCAGGGCGCGACGGCGGTGGCGCAGACCCTCGTCCGGCGAGGGCTCGACCGCGAGGTGATCGACATCGCTCTGGCGTCGTTACCTGACGACGAGGCCGAGCGGGCGCTCGAGTTCGCACGCCAGCGAGCCCGTGGAATGTCCGGCCTCGATCATGACGTCGCCTTGCGGCGACTGCACGGGCAGCTCGCGCGACGTGGCTTCCGAGGAGCAGTGGCGCTTGATGCCGCCCGTCAGGCGCTGGCCGGCGACGAGGACTGAGCGCCCGCCCGTCAGCCTCGCGCGTTCATCTGCGTGGTGGCGGCGGCCCGTTCTCCTCTGAGTGCTCGGATCTCGCGGGCTACGGCCGCGCCCAGCTCGCTTCGTGATGCCGCTCCGACCTTGGCGCGCGCCTGATAGATGTGCGATTCGACCGTGCGCACGGACACGAACAGGGCCTCCGCGATCCGTCGGTTCGACAGACCCTCTTCGACGAGCTGCGCGATTTCGCGCTCGCGCGCGGTCAGAGATCTCGTGGGGAGGGAGGTCGGGGCCTCGCCGGGCTCGTCGATGTCGTTGCGGACCGACAAAGCCGCGCGGAGGCGCTGAAGCATCCTCTCCGGCGGTGGCCCGACCTCGTTTGCCCCGGCTGCAGCAGACTCGGCATCGCGAAGGAGAGCATCAGCGGTCGGCGCCTCGATGCGTTCGACGACGGGCCGCATCTCTGCGAGCACCTGCTCCGCGAGGGAGTGGCGGAGGACGGCGAGACGATGCGCGTCGCGGATCTGAAGCATGACGGCATCCGTCATGCTGCTGAGCGTCCACGCATCGGCGGCGTGGGAGCGGGCTTCGTCGATATTCCCGTTCGCAGCTGCCACGACCGACGACGTGGAGGCGAAGGAATGCTGCAGCATCCGGCTCGCGGCGGCGGGCATCTCGACGGCAGCGAGGGTCTCCTGCGCCTCGAGCGGGTACCCGAACACGGCCAAACCGCAGGCGGTCTCGAGCTCGATCATCGAGAGCGACTCACCGCCCCGGTACGGAGCGCGCGCCGCTGCGGCGTGCAGCTCGCGCCGGGCCGCGAGCACCCGCCCACGTCTGATCTCCACCAGCACCGCGGCGAGCGAGGCGGCAGCGAGCGCTGACCCGCCTGCTCGCACCGCCATGTCGCGCTCGAAGGCCAAACGATCGACGGCCTCGGCGTCGTCCGTCCCGGCTACCGTCCGACAGGCGAGATCGTATGACCTGGCCGCGATGCGGTCGAGTGCGTCGTCGAAGCTCGCACCAGAGGTGAACATGCGCATCGCACGGTTCAGAGCCTCGCGCATCGCGGTGGTCTCGCCGAGGTAGGCGCGGGCCATGCCGGCCAGCAGTTCGACATCGATGCGGTCGCGTAGGAACGACGTTGCCGGATCGCGGCGCACGTGCTCCGTCAGCACCACGGCGTCTCGCAGTCGCAGGTCGGAGACGGCCTGACGCGACTTGGCGAGGGCGTCGGGGGCCCCAGCACTCCCGAGATCGGGCGCCGTCGCCGTGTCGTCCACCGAGGGGAACGTGACGAGTGTGCGCGCCCTCCGACGCTCGTTCACGGCGAGGTCGAGCAGCGACTCATCCGTGGTTCGCGCTCCGAGTCTCTCCGTGGCGAAGCGTTGTTCGAGCACGATCGCGGGAACGGCGACGTCGGTCCTCATCCAGGCGGCGTACGCAGCGGCATCCGATGCGTCGCCGGTGTCGTTGGCCACACGTGCCGCATCGAGCACCACCCGCTCGATGAACTCCGGCGCGACGCCGTCGAGATCGGCGGGACGGGTGACGGTGCGCATCCACTGGTCTGCGAGGAGGCGCGCGAGCGGTGTGCTCCACCAGCGACCTTCGTCGCGGAGGAGACGTTCGAGCGCGTCGGAGATGACCGCCTCGGATCGTTCTCTTCCCAGCGCCCGCTCTGCGGCCCGCGCCAGCACCCGGTTCGCGGTCAGGTGGTGGCTCGTGCTGCCGTCGTCGTACACCAGCCCCGCGGCCCGCAGTTCGTGGACCACGGCGACGGGTACGAGCCGGGTCGCGTCGGCGCGGGTGATGCCCGGGGCTCGATCGATGAGGACGAGAGCGCGCAATTGCTCGTCGTCGAGGTCGCGCACGTGAGCGTGGAGCACGGCGGCGAGGGCACCGTGCGAGGCGCCGTCGGCGATGGCGACGATCGGATCCCGGCCCTCGGTCAGCGCGGCGAGGCCGGCGTCGACGAGCGCGCGCAGCAAAAGCCGCGAGCCGTCGGCCGACCACAGGAGCGCCGCGCGCGTCACGCTGTCGAACGGCTCATGCGGTGCGAACAGAGTCAGGAGTCGATCCGCGTCGCGCGGAGAGAGGCGCGGGAGCTCGATCCGGTCGGCGTTGCCGGTGAGCCACAGGTCATGGATGACATCGACCACGCCGTCGCGACTGCTCGTGGGCAGTCGGGGCTCGGTCACCGCGATCAGGGCGGTCGCCCGCCCCGAATGAACGGCGCGGAAAAGAACGGCGAGGGATGCGGCGTCGAGCTCCTGCGCGTCATCGACCACGATGATCGTCGACGCGGGGACGGGGTCATCGCGGAGAAGGGCCCGGGCGCGCGCGTCGGATGCCGCCTCGAAGACGTTCGCGTACGTGTGGCGCAGCACGGCCGACGCCCGAACCATGATCGGATCGGATCCCCGCTGCCGGAGAACGTTCACGACGCGTGCGCGCAGAAAGCTCTTCCCCGATCCGAGCGGCCCGCCCATGACGATCGACCGGCCGCCGAGGAGCGCGTCGGCGACGGCATTCGGATCGCGCCCGTCCCCGACGACCTCATCATTCTCGTGATACGTCCGTGGCGACCGTTCCGAGTGCTCCCACTGAGTCATGAACCCCAGCTCCTCTCCCCAGCGAGACATGGCTTTCGGTCACAACCTACCCAGACGATCCGAACCGGGCCATCGGTAGACAGCATTCGGACTACTGAGGTTGCACTGAGCGTCTACTGATTCCTCCTGGCGCCCCCGTGGCCGGACGGCGGTGCACGCGGGCTCGCTACGCATTTCACCACCGGGGCGGCGGGGAACAGCTGTCGCCGGGCTGTCACGCCCCCTTAGCGTCGCCTCGAACCACACCGGAACCGGCCGACACGAGGCCGGTCGACACGAGGGGACTCCGAACATGAACACTGCGACCACACGGGGGACGACCCGCCGCAAGGTCTTCGCGATCGCCGCCGGCGGGGCGGCGTTGGGGCTGGGCGTCACGGCGACGCTCGCAGCCTGGACCGACACCGAATGGGTCTTCGGCGGCAATGGTGCTGGTGGGCCCGGAGTAGGCACATCGACCTTCTCGGTCGAGCAGAACACCGTCGCGCCCTTCACCACGGCAGCCGACTGGGTGAACGAGCCCGCGAACCCCGGGGGAGAGATCGTGTTCGGCCCCGACGCCCTCGATCTCGCCCCAGGCGACACCGTGTACGCCGCTGTCGCGCTCCGCACGGCGCCCGACTCGGTCGCAGGCGATGTCGAGCTGCAGGCGGCCGTGCCGGCCGCGGGGATCACGGCGAACGACACCGCGGGTCTGCTCTTCGATGCGTTGAACGTGCGCGTCGCGACCGATGCGGCCGCCTTCACCTGTGATGCGACGGCCTTCGCGGCGGGCGCAACGGCAACGCTCATCGCTGACGGGCCGCTCGCGACGACCGGCGGTAGTGCCAGCCAGTCGCTGACGGCCGACGCCGGCAGCACGCAGGTGTACTGCTTCGAGATCTCGCTTCCCGACCCGCTGACGCTCGCCCCGGGAACGACGATCGACGACTACATGGGCTTGACCGTCGCCCCCGCTTGGGAGTTCCAGGCGGAGTCCTGACCCCATGTCGACGCACGCCATCACCCACGACGCTCACGCGGCACGGGACGGCGGCGATCCGGCAGAGCCGGGAGGAACCGTGCCCGTCGGTTCCTCCCGGCTCGACCGGCTGCGCGATGTCGTGATCACGCTGGTCGGCGTGGTCGGCATCGCCACGATCGCCTGGCTCCTGGCCGCGTGGATCTGGGGTCTCTCGATCGTCGTGTTCGTAACGGGGTCGATGTCGCCGACCATGCCGGTCGGAACGGCCGCGGTATCGCAGCTGACGCCCGCGGCCGAGCTGCGCGTCGGTGATGTCGTGACGGTCCCACGCCCCGACACCGGGCAGCCGGTGACCCACCGCATCGTCGCCATCGACGAGGTGGCGGCTGCCCCGGAGGAACGCGAACTGACGCTCCGAGGCGACGACAACGGCTTCGCCGACAGTCAGACGTATCTTGTCGATCAGGCACCGCGCGTGCTCGTGGCGGTGCCCGTGCTCGGGTCCGTCGTCCTGTGGGCGCAGACACCGATCGTGATGATCGCGGCCAGCATCCTGATCGCGCTCGCGATCGCCTGGGCGCTCTGGCCAACTCCGACGCGCGCCGACGCCGACGCCGATGTCGATGTCGATGTCGACGAGACCTGAACAAGGAGAACCACTCATGAAACGTGCATCGTCGCACGGTCATCGCGCCGCCGTCGTCACGGCTGCCGCGGGCTCCGTCGCGCTCCTGGTGACCGGTACCGTGCTGTTGGCCGGCGTCGCCAACGCGGCGCTCGTGGAGGTGCCCGAGACGGGCACCCCGGGACGCCTCGTGCTCGCCGCCGACCCCTATCCCGCGGAGTTCCGCGATCTGAGCCCCGGCGACACCCGGGCGTGGCAGGTGCAGGCCCGGCTCGAGGATGCGTCGAGCGCGACCCTCGCTCTCGAATTGCGCAAGGACGGCGACCTCGTCACACACCCGCGCGGCCTTCGGGTCACCGTGCAGTCATGCGCCGAGGAATGGACGGGCCTGCCCGACGCGCCCGTCTGCGCATCCGGTGCACAGCCGCTGACGGTGGCGACGCCGGCCGACGACTACCGGTTCTCGAGCCCGAGCTTCAACCTGCCCGCCCTCGCCGCGGACGCGCCGGTCAGCCTCCTCGTCACCCTCGGGGTCGAGGACAGCCCCGAGGCGCGCGCCGACACCACCCTCATGGGGCGCACCGGCGACACCGATCTCGCCCTCACCGCGGTGGCGATCGATGACACCGTGCCACCGGTGGTGCAACCGCCGGTGCCTGCGCCTCCGGGAACCGGGATGCCGGGGCTGCCGGCAACCGGTGGCGACCTGTCCGCTCTGGCCGCCGTCCTGGCGCTCGCCGGAGGATTCCTCGCCGCAGGCCTCGCCCTGCGCCTGCACCGCCGGGAGGCCCGCGCATGAAGACTCGAACCCGATCCGCGGTTGCCATCGCCGCGGTGGCCATCGTGGGGGTGCCGATGACCGTCACCGCGACGACAGCGGCGTGGAACAGCTCGGAGTGGGTGCACGGCGAGGTCGGCACGTCGACGCTCGACTGCACCGACGGCACGGGCTTCGCCTCCGTCGCATCCGGCCGGTTCCTGAGCGGTTCCCTGCTTGGACTCGACCTCGACCCGATCGCCGAGCTCGAGCAGATGGCCCTCGCCCTCGATGGCGCGGGCGACGTCGCCGTGTCGCCGAGCGATGCGATCGACCTCGGATCCGCCCCGCCCGACTCCTACGTCTACGCCAACCCGTTCGACGTCACGGCTCTCAGCGCCATCAACGTGGATCTGACCGGCTTCACCGTCGGACTGCCGGGAGCGGCCCTCGGAGCCGTCAACCAGTACGCGAACGTCGCGACCGACGGCTCCGTCGCGGGCGCGTCGGGACTCGTCAACGACTCCGGCGCCGTGCTCGTGTCGGACACGACGCCGCCGGCATCGCTGCCCGCGCGGGCGCGGGTCGGGCTCAGCGGCATCCTTCCGGCGGTCACCGGCATCGCCGACGCGAACCTCGAGATCGGTGCGGTCGCGGCCAGCTCGCAGATCGACGGGTGCGCGCTGCTGCGCGACGAGCTCTGGGGAGAGACAGCACCTGCGAGCGCCGTCATGCGCGACTACGGCATCGCAGGTCTCGGCCTGCAGCTGGACGCGCCCGTCGTGCAGAGCCTCGTGGGCACCACGACCACCGCGGTGAACACGCTCGCCGGTGTGGTCGGGCAGCTGACCGGGCCGGGCGGGCTCATCGGCTCGACCATCGGAGCCGGAATCGACGCGGGAATCCCCGGCGTCCTCACCACGACGGTTGGCGGGAACGTCTCGATCACGGGACTCGACCTCCTCGGATCGGTGTCCACGCTCTTGAACACACCGCTCACCGACGGCGTGGTCACGATCGACCTGCAGGCGGGCACGATCGACGTCGATCTCGACGCTCTTCTTCCCTCGCTCAATGACGCCGCACCGAACACGGAGGTCGTCCTCAACGCTGCGGTGCTGAACCCGATCGTGGATCGCGCCGGCGTGCTGCTCGACAACTGGACGTCGCAGATCGTCGCCGCGCTCACCACCGAGCTCCGTGAGGCAACGGTCACCGTGGCGCTCGAAGCCGTCGTGGCCGCGCCGGGGATCGGTATCCTGCCGGGGCTCAACGTCCTGACCGCCGACGTCGGCTTCGTCGGCCCGCTCGGATCGCTGCTCGACGGGACGGCGGTGCTGACGATCGACGCGGAGGCGGCGGGCTTGGTCGGGCCGATCAACACCCTGCTCAGCGCGCTGGGCCTGCCCACCGTGACGCAGCTGCTGAACACAGTCGGAGGGCTCAGCTCGGGTCTCGTCTCGACGCTGGCGAACACGCTGACGACCACGATCACCGCGGCGCTCACGACGCTCGGCGGCACGCTCGCGACGGCGGTGACCGCAGTGATCTCGGCGCTCGGAGGGGTGGTCGACGCGCTGCCGTCGGTCGTGTCGCTCATGGTCAACGTGCAGCCCGATCAGCCCAACGCCCCGCCGGACGCGACCTTCATCGCGGCGTCGGTCGACGCGACGGCCGAGTACCGTGTCGCGGCGCTCCGGCTCGGACTCGCGGACGGCCTCGGCGGTCTGGCGGCGGCCACCTTCGCCACGGCGAGCGCCGGTCCGGTCACGGCACCCTGACGTCGCACGTGTGACCACTCGTGGGGTCGACCGGCGCGGGTCGACCCCACGAGCGCGATCGTAGAATGAGGGAATCATGTCGACTCCCTCGAGCGCACCCACCCTCATCGCGCCGTCACTCGCCGCGCGCACCGCCGATGGCCGCGCGCGTACGTACGAGGTGCGTACCTTCGGCTGCCAGATGAACGTCCACGATTCCGAGCGGCTCTCCGGATCGCTCGAGAGCGCGGGGTATCTCCCCGCCGATCCCGGCACCGATGCCGACGTCATCGTCATCAACACGTGCGCGGTGCGCGACAACGCCGCCGGCAAGCTCTACGGCACCCTGGGCCATCTGAAGTCGGTCAAGGACAAGCGCGAGGGCATGCAGATCGCGGTCGGCGGCTGCCTCGCGCAGATGGACCAGACCGCCGTGCAACAGAAGGCTCCGTGGGTCGACGTCGTCTTCGGCACCCACAACATGGGCGCCCTTCCGGGATTGCTCGAGCGAGCACGTCACAACGGCGAGGCCGAGCTCGAGATCCTCGAGGCGCTCGAGACCTTCCCCTCCACCTTGCCGACGAAGCGGGACTCGGTCTACAGCGGTTGGGTGTCGATCTCGGTCGGCTGCAACAACACGTGCACGTTCTGCATCGTTCCCCACCTGCGCGGCAAGGAGAAGGATCGCCGTCCCGGCGACATCCTGAACGAGATCCGCCTGCTGGTCGACGACGGGGCGATCGAGGTCACCCTGCTGGGGCAGAACGTCAACAGCTACGGCGTCGAGTTCGGCGACCGTCAGGCGTTCGGCAAGCTCCTGCGCGCGGCGGGTGAGATCCCGGGGCTCGAGCGCATCCGCTTCACGAGCCCGCACCCGGCGGCGTTCACCGACGACGTCATCGACGCGATGGCCGAGACGCCCGCCGTCATGCCGCAGCTGCACATGCCCCTGCAGTCGGGCTCCGACAGGATCCTGAAAGCGATGCGCCGGTCGTATCGCAGCTCGAAGTTCCTCGGCATCCTCGACCGTGTGCGTGAGCGCATTCCGCACGCGGCGATCTCGACCGACATCATCGTCGGGTTCCCCGGCGAGACCGAAGCCGACTTCGAAGACACGCTGCGGGTGGTCGAGCAGTCGCGCTTCGCGAGCGCCTTCACCTTCCAGTACTCCATCCGCGAGGGGACGCCCGCCGCGACGATGCCCGACCAGGTGCCGAAGGCGGTCGTGCAGGAGCGGTACGAGCGGCTCGTCGCGTTGCAGGACCGGATCGCGCTGGAGGAGAACCAGAAGCAGGTCGGCCGCGAGGTCCGCGTGCTGGTGTCTTCCGCGGAGGGCAAGAAGGCCGCCGAGACGCACCGTCTCACCGGCCGCGCAGAGGACAACCGCCTGGTGCACTTCGAGCTGCCCAGCGGCTCCGAGACGCCGCGACCGGGAGACGTCGTCACCGTGACGGTGACGCACGCGGCCCCGTTCCACCTGCTGGCCGACAGCACGGACGGATCGCCGCTGCGCATCCGACGCACGCGAGCAGGCGACGCCTGGGACCGTTCGCTCGCCGAGTCGTGCGGGGTACCGGCTCCGGCATCGACGGATGCCGGCCCGCGCGCGGTGTCGCTGGGTCTGCCGTCTCTGCGCGTCGGGGTGTGACCGCGGCGCCGGCCCCGGACTCCGCCCCGGCTGACGGAGCGCCGATCCTCTGGGCCGTTCTCGGGGCGACGGGCACCGGCAAGACCGGTCTCTCGCTCGACCTCGCCGAAGCACTCGTCGCACGTGGCCGGTCGGCCGAGATCGTCAACGTCGACGCTATGCAGCTGTACCGCGGCATGGACATCGGCACCGCGAAGATCCCCGAGACCGAACGCCGCGGCATCCCGCACCATCTTTTCGACGCGCTGGAGGTGACGCAGGAAGCCGCCGTCGCGTGGTACCAGGAGGTCGCGCGCCGGACGATCGAGGAGATCCGTGGTCGCGGCGCCGACGCGATCCTCGTCGGCGGCTCGGGACTGTACGCCTCGAGTGTGCTGTTCGACTTCCGCTTCCCGCCGCGCGACGAACGCCTGCGCGCGAGCCTCGAGGACGAGCTCGAGCGCCACGGTGCCGGGCACCTGTTCGCGCGGCTGCGTGCCGCCGACCCGGCAGCAGCCGAGCGGATCGACGCGCGGAACGGCCGCCGCATCGTGCGCGCGCTCGAGGTGCTCGCGCAGGGCGGGCGAACCCATGGCGGAGCCCTGCCCGAGGCGCCCGAGCATTGGTCGCCGCGGACCCGGATCATCGGCACCGCGGTGCCCCGCGACGAGCTCGTGCCGCTCCTCGATGCGCGCGTCGAGCGGATGTGGGCGGCCGGCCTGGTCGACGAGGTCGCCGTCCTGCGGCAGCAGGGTCTCGAGCGCGGTGCCACCGCCGGTCGCGCCATCGGCTACGCGCAAGCGCTCGCGCAGCTGCGCGGCGACACGAGCGAGGAGGAGGCGATCGCCGAGACGCAGGCCCTCACGCGGCGTTACGCGCGCCGCCAGGTGTCGTGGTTCAAGCGGTACGACGATGTCCGCTGGGTCGACCCTCGCACGACGGATGCGGGCGCGCTCGTCGACTCCGCCGTGGCGGGTGGGCCCGTCATCGATGCGAGAGGATGACACCCGTGATTATCACGATGCGCGCATTCGCTCCCGACGATGAGGATGCCGTCGTCCAGCTGTGGCATGAGGTCGGCCTCACCCGCCCCTGGAACGATCCGCGTGCCGACATCAGGCGCAAGCTGACGGTTCAGCCCGAACTGTTCCTCGTGGCCGTCGACGAGCCTGTCGACGGGACCGCGCATGTCATCGTCGGCACCGTGATGGCCGGTTATGACGGCCACCGAGGCTGGTTGTACTACCTCGCCTCGGCGCCCTCGCACCGGGGGCAGGGCGTCGGACGCCTGCTCGTCGCGGAGGCCGAGCGCCTTCTCGAGGCCATGGGATGCCCCAAGGTGCAGCTCATGGTGCGGCCCGAGAACGAAGCGGTGCGCGGCTTCTACCACGAGCTCGGCTACGAGCCGTTCACCGTGTGGTCGACCGGCAAACGCCTCGTCGTCGATGGCCCGGGCGGCCCCGCCTAAGCTGGGCACATGGCGACTCTCGCGTTCACCAAGGGCCACGGCACCGGCAACGATTTCGTGATCCTGGCCGACCCCGACGGCGAGCTCGAGCTCAGCGATGCGCAGGTCGCGGCACTGTGCGACCGCCACGTCGGCATCGGCGCCGACGGCCTGCTGCGGGTCGTCCGCTCGGCCGCGATCGCCGAGGGGGCGGATGCCGCGGCCTCCGGCGCTGCGTGGTTCATGGACTATCGCAACGCCGACGGGTCACTGGCCGAGATGTGCGGCAACGGAACGCGCGTCTTCGCACGCTACCTCGCCGACGCGGGCCTCGCGTCGATCGAGGCCGGACTCCGCATCGGCACGCGCGCCGGCGTCAAGACGATCACCCGCGCCGAGAACGGCTTCGAGGTCGACCTCGGTCTCTGGCGCGCCGAGGAGGGCGACATCCTGGTGCGCGCGCGTGGACTCGGCGTCGCCCGACCCGGGCAGGCGATCGACGTGGGCAACCCGCATGTCGTGGTCGCTCTCGCGGGCGAGGCAGAGCTCGACGGGCTCGACCTGACGTCGCAGCCCACCCTCGACCCGCATCCGGCCGCCGGCGCGAACGTCGAGTTCGTCGTCCCGGCCGAGCCGCTCGTACAGAACGGTGTCGGCGCTATCCGCATGCGGGTCTACGAACGCGGAGTGGGGGAGACCCTCTCGTGCGGCACGGGGGTCGCGGCATCCGCACTCGCCGTCCGTTTCTGGGCAGGCTCGGCGGCACCCGATCGGTGGACGGTCGACGTCCCGGGCGGCACGCTCGGCGTGCGCGTCGTGCGTCAGGACGACGGCGAGCACGTGCTTCTCTCCGGGCCCGCGACGCTGGTGTTCTCGGGGCAGGTCACCCTCGCCGACTGAGCGGGCCCGGATGATCGGTCGTCGCGCGCGTCAGGGCAGTTCGATGGCCCCCGTCGGGGGTGTGCCGTGGCGACGCACCTTCAGCACGCGGAAGCCGCGGCCGGTCGCGGCGCGCGAGACGGTGTACCCGTCGTCGAAGGTCGCGGCGAGCCAGCGCTGCAGCGAATCGGATCCGAGGTTGCGCTGCACGACGAGCCAGGCGTCGCTGCGCTCGACCAGGCGGGGGATCCAGCGCTGGAGCATCCCGTGCAGCTCGTTCTTGCCGACGCGGATCGGCGGATTCGATCGGATGGTCCGGAACACGACGTCGTCGGGAACATCGTCGGGCAGCACAGCGTTGATATTGGTGAGTCCCAGATCAGCGGCGTTGCGTCGCACCAGGTCGAGAGCACGTTCGTTGACATCGACGGCCCAGACCGTGGCGTGAGGCGACTCCAGAGCCAGCGACAGCGAGATCGGCCCCCAGCCGCAGCCGAGGTCGAGGAAATCCCCACCGGGCGGTGCCGGCGGAGTATTGGCCAGAAGAACCCCCGTGCCCGAGTCGACGTGGTCAGGGCTGAACACCCCGCCCGCGGTCGTGACCTCGACGGCACGACCCGCGAGGGTCACGCGGATGCGGCGGAGGTTCTGTTCGCTGGACGGGGACGCGCTGAAGTAGTGATCGCTCCCCATGCATCCGAGCGTATCGGAGCCGGGCAATCCGGCGGGAGACTAGAATTCACGGATGCCCGGGCACGGGCATCCCGGGAAGAGAGTTATGACGCAAATCACCACCCCCGACGGCGACGACGACATCGCGGTGGATCCGGTCGATCGAGTGCTCGCGAGCGCCGAGACGCGCTCGTCGATGCGCGTGTTCGGCGGCGCGCAGGCGCTGCAGGATGCGGCGACCGTCTCATACGGAGACACCGACGGCGACCAGTGGGATCGCGAGGAGCGCGCCGCGCTGCGCCGCGTCCCGGGACTGTCCACCGAGCTCGAGGACGTCACCGAGGTCGAATACCGGCAGCTGCGACTCGAGAACGTCGTGCTCGTCGGCGTGTACCCGCAGGGGTCGCACGAGGACGCCGAGAACTCGTTGCGCGAGCTCGCCGCGCTGGCCGAGACCGCCGGCGCGGTCGTCCTCGACGGTGTGCTGCAGCGGCGGCCGCATCCCGATCCCGCCACCTACATCGGACGCGGCAAGGCGGCCGAACTGCGCGATCTCGTCGCCGCGGTCGGCGCCGACACCGTGATCGCCGACACCGAGCTCGCTCCGAGCCAACGGCGTGCGCTCGAGGATGTCGCCAAGGTCAAGGTCATCGACCGCACGACCGTCATCCTCGACATCTTCAGCCAGCACGCGAAGAGCCGCGAGGGCAAGGCTCAGGTCGAGCTCGCGCAACTCGAGTACCTGCTCCCGCGCCTGCGCGGGTGGGGTGAGTCGATGAGCCGTCAGGCCGGTGGACAGGTCGGCGCAGGCGGCGCGGGCATGGGCTCGCGTGGTCCGGGTGAGACGAAGATCGAGCTCGACCGCCGCCGCATCCGGACGCGCATGGCGCAGCTGCGCAGGCAGATCCGCGAGTTCGCGCCGTCTCGCGAGGCGAAGCGCGCCGAGCGTCGGCGAAACACGATCCCCTCCGTGGCGATCGCCGGATACACCAACGCCGGCAAGTCGAGTCTGCTCAACCGGCTGACGAGCGCGGGAGTCCTCGTCGAGAACGCGCTGTTCGCGACGCTCGACGCGACCGTGCGCCGGGCCGAGGCCGCTGACGGGCGCGTGTACACGCTCACCGACACCGTCGGATTCGTGCGCAATCTGCCGCACCAGCTCGTCGAAGCCTTCCGGTCGACGCTCGAAGAGGTGTCGGGCGCCGACGTCATCGTGCACGTCGTCGACGGGTCGCACCCCGACCCGGCGGCGCAGCTCGCGACCGTCCGCGACGTGATGGGCGACGTGGGTGCGCGTGCGACGCGCGAGCTCGTCGTGTTCAACAAGGCCGACCTGGTCGACGATGACGCGCGGCTGCTGCTGCGCGGGCTCGAGCCGACGGCTCATTTCGTGTCGTCGCGGACCGGCGAGGGGATCGACGACCTCCGCGCGGCGATCGAGGACGCGCTTCCGCTGCCCGCGGTAGAGGTGCGTGCGCTCGTGCCGTACGACCGGGGCGATCTGATCTCGGCTGTGCACGAGAGCGGTCACATCGTCGCGACCTCGCACGAGGAGGACGGCACCGCCGTGCATGCTCACGTGTCCGAGCGCCTCGCCGCCGAGCTCGCACCCTACGCCGTCTGAGTTGCCGCTCGGGTGTATCAGCCCGCCATGTTCAGGGCTCGGGGCACCGGGTCGAGGGCTCAGTCGAGTTCGACCGGCGCGACCCCCGGGGTGTCGAAGCCGAAGACCTGGCCGAGGAATGCCAGCTCGCTTTCGAGCGCGTGCACGATCGTCTCCGTGCGCCGGAACCCGTGGCCCTCGCCCGCGTACAACACGTAGGCATGGGGCACTTCCTGTGCGACGAGAGCGTCGCGGATGGCTTCCGCCTGCGCCGGGGGCACGACGGCGTCCTCGTCGCCCTGCAGAAGCAGCAGCGGCACCCGGAACCGTTCCGGCCGGCTCAGGGGCGACCGCTCGATGTAGACCTGCTCCGCTTCGGGCAGCGGGCCGATGAGCCCGTCGAGGTAGCGCGCCTCGAAGTCATGCGTCTCAGCCGCCAAGGCGCGTGCGTCGCCGACGCCGTACCGCGAGACGCCGGCACCGAACACGTCGGTTCCGACCAGCGCCGCGAGCACGGTCCAGCCGCCCGCGGAGCCGCCCTCGATCGCGAGACGTGACGGGTCGGCGAGTCCGTCGGCGGCGAGCCCTCGGGCAGCGGTCGCGACATCGTCGACGTCCACGACGCCCCACTGGCCCTTCAGTCGTTCGCGGTACGAGCGGCCGTAGCCCGTCGAGCCGCCGTAGTTGACGTCGAGCACGCCGATGCCGCGACTGGTGAAGTAGGCCACCTTGCTGTCCGCCGTACCGCCCACATGCGAGGTCGGACCGCCGTGTACCCACACGAGGTACGGTGGCAGCTCATCGGTCGGCGCTTCGACGTCGGGATTGGTCGGCGGGTAGGCGAAGGCGTGCACGGGGCCGTGCGGGCCTTCGGTCGTCAGCTGACGGGCGTGCGGAATCCATGCCGCATCGACATCGGGAGCGCCGCCGCGCACCGCGGTCGCCTCGCCGCTGTCCAGATCGACGATCCACAGCCCCGTCGCGCCCGGCATCGTGCCGCTGACGAGGGCGCTGCTGCCCGCGACATCCTCGATCTGCAGCCGCGCTGTGGCGGGTACCGGGAGCGGGACGGCGCCACCGTCGCGGTCGATGACGACGAGCTGATCCGATCCGTGCGTGCGGACGGCGACGACGCGGCCGTCATCGAGCGGCGCGTACCAGCGGGTTCCCAGCACCCACAGCCCGCCGCCTGTGTCAGCGTCGGCGGGGGAGATCGGGGCCGGGTTCGCGTCGGCGTCGGGGTCGACGCGGTAGAGGTTCCAGCGCCCGGTCGGCTCGTCGACGACGACGAGCTGGCCATCGGGGGTCCATTCCGGCTGAAGCGCGGCCGTGCTGCCACCGGCGACGTCACGGACCCGGTGCGGGGCGCGGAGGTCGACGACGCGGATGCGGGTGCGGTCCCAGGGCATGTCCGGGTGGTCCCAGGCCACCCAGGCGAGGTGCGAGCCATCGGGTGAGAGGGCGGGCTGGGCGACGAAGTCGCTGCCGCCCGCGAGCTCGGTCACGCCCGAAGCGTGGGCGCCCGTAGCGCCGTCGATGCGCACGATGTGGCGTTCGGGAGTGCCCTCTGAGCGTTCGCGTTCGCGCACCGCGAGCAGGACGCCGCGCTGCCAGCGAAGCCCGCCGTAGTGCGTGCCGCTCTCGTCGGGGGTGAGCGCCTCGGGCTCGCCGCCGGGGCGGAGGCGACGGATGCGCTGGTCGGACTTGTCGACGAAGAACAGATCGCCGTCATCGGAGACCGCCCACGCACCTCCGCCGTACTCGTGGACGCGTGACCGGGCGTTCCAGGGGGCGGGAAGGACGACCTCGACCTCGCCGTCGCCTCGGCGGCGCACGACGGCGACGCGGCCGCCCTCGTCGGGCAGCGACTCGCCCCACCAGACCTCATCGCCGACGAAGCCGGCGCCGTCGAGGCGCAGTGACGACGAGCTCGCCCACGATGCGGTCAGGGGAGAAGGCCAGGAACCGTAGGGCAGTTGCTGCGACATACCGCCACGCTACGCGAGCCGCGGCACCCCGCGGCGAGATGACGGGAGGTGCGCGGCGGCGCGCGGGTCAGACGGCGCGGAGGACGGCGACCACCTTGCCGAGGAGCGTCGCGTCGTCGCCGAGGATCGGCTCGAAGGCGGAGTTGCGGGGGAGGAGCCAGGTGTGACCGTCGCGCTGACGGAGTGTCTTCACGGTCGCCTCGCCGTCGAGCATCGCGGCGACGATCTCTCCGTTGTCGGCTGTCGCCTGTGCGCGCACGACGACCCAGTCGCCGTCGCAGATGGCCGCATCGATCATCGAGTCGCCGACGACCTTGAGCATGAAGAGCTCTCCCTTGCCGACGAGCTGGCGTGGCAGCGGGAAGATCTCCTCGACCTGCTGGTCGGCGGTGATCGGGACCCCGGCCGCGATCCGGCCCACGAGAGGGACCAGGGCGGCGTCGCCGAGAGCGGGCGCCGCATCGGCCGGGTTCTCACCGGCCGTGCCGGGGAGGTCGATCAGGACCTCCATCGCCCGGGTCTTGCCGGGGTCGCGGCGGAGGTAGCCGCTGAGCTCGAGCTGGTTCAGCTGGTGGGTGACGCTCGAGAGCGACTTGAGGCCGACCGCGTCGCCGATCTCGCGCATGCTCGGCGGATAGCCGTTGCGGGCGATCGCGTGCTGGATCACCTCGAGGATCGCGAGCTGCTTGTCGCTCAGATTCTTGCGTCGTCGCGTCTGCGGCTTCTCGCTCATACCGCCGGTCTCCTGTCGTCACGCCCCGTCCCCGACCCGATGTCGGAGGTTCGTGGTGGGCTCTCGCTGTCGAAAAGGTAGCCCGATACGACGGCGACATCACGGAACGCTCCGCGTGTCTCTTCGATCGGTCTCCGATTTCGGTGGGTGGTTGACACCACACAATATCGAAGATACGTTCGGAACCGAAGTTCGCACCCGTCTCTCCCGGCCGAGAGGCGAGGGCGAATCTTCCTACCGCTCCCGAGGAGATGTCATGACCACGATCGATGCCCGCTTCGCACCGGCCCCCCGTACCCGCCTGCGTATGACGCGCCGCGGACGCCGCGTCGTTGCGACGATCGCCGCCCTCCCGGCGGTCGTCGCCATCACTGCGGTCGCACTCTCCGGCGGTGGCGCGCTCGCCTCGAACGACGCAGGGGCGCCCGCGGGCTCGTTCACGACCGTCACCGTGATGTCGGGGGAGTCCCTCTGGTCGATCGCCGAAGAGGTCGCCCCCGCGGCCGACCCCCGCGACGTCGTCGACGCGATCGTCCGACTCAACGCGCTCGGCTCGGGTCAGCTCGAGGCCGGCCAGACGCTGGCCATCCCGCTCGAGTACACGGGCGCCAGCTGACGAGCTGCTGCGCGCGGTGAGTCCGCCGAGTTCGGTCACTCGACGACGCGCTGCGGCCTAGCATGGGTGGGATGAGCCCGAGTCTGGATGATCTGCCCCTCAGAGACGATCTGAGAGGCCTCACCCCGTACGGTGCCCCTCAGGCGCCGCTCCCGGTCGCGCTGAACGTCAACGAGAACACGCATCCGGTTCCCGAAGAGGTCGCCGACGACATCCTGGATGCCGTCGCCCGTGCCCTGCGAGATGTCAACCGCTATCCCGATCGAGAGTTCACCCACCTGCGCGAGTCCTTCGCCGAGTACCTGGGCCACGGTCTCACGGCGGATCGGATCTGGGCTGCGAACGGATCGAACGAGGTGCTGCAGCACCTGCTCCAGGCCTTCGGCGGACCGGGCCGCACCGCGATGGGCTTCGGCCCCACCTACTCGATGTACCCGCTGCTGACGCGCGCGACCGGCGCGCAGTACGTCGCGGGGACGCGTGCGCCCGACTTCACGCTCGACGCCGCTTCCGCCGCAGCGCAGGTCGCCGATCTGCGGCCCGACGTCGTCTTCCTCTGCGCCCCGAACAACCCGACCGGCACACCTCTCGGTCTCGACGTCATCGAGGCTGTCTACGACGCGACCGACGGCATCGTGATCGTCGACGAGGCCTACCAGGAGTTCGCGCCGCGCGAGAGCTCTTCCGCTCTGACGCTTCTCGGAGGTCGCGAACGGCTCGTCGTGTCGCGCACGATGAGCAAGGCGTTCGCGTTCGCCGGCGCGCGCGTGGGCTACCTCGCGGCCGACGCCACGCTGATCGACGCCCTGCGTCTCGTGCGCCTGCCGTACCACCTGAGCGGTCTGACGCAGGCGGCGGCGACCGCTGCGCTGTCGCACTCGTCGACGATGCTGCGCATGGTCGACGAGATCGTCGCGCAGCGAGACCGGATGTCGGCGACGCTCGACGCACTCGGCTACCGCGCCTACGAGAGCTGGACGAACTTCGTCCTGTTCGACGGCGTCGACGATCCGCAGCGCACGTGGCAGGCGCTGTACGACCGCGGCATCCTCGTGCGCGACGTGGGCATCCCGCGCAGTCTGCGTGTCAGCGCCGGTACGGAAGACGAGACGACCGCCTTCCTCGAGGCACTGGCCTCGATAGACTCGGAGGCATGACCAGCCCCCGAACGGCCAGCATCCGTCGCGCCACGAGCGAGTCGAGCGTCGAGCTCGAGCTCGACCTCGACGGCACCGGGAGCAGCACGATCGAGACGACCGTGCCGTTCTTCGACCACCTGCTGACGGCGTTCGCGAAGCACTCGCTCACCGACCTCACCGTGCGCGCGACGGGCGACACGCACATCGACGCGCACCACACGGTCGAGGACGTCGCGATCGTGCTGGGGCAGGCGCTGCGTTCCGCCCTGGGCGACAAGTCGGGCATCTCCCGCTACGGTGACGCGCTCGTTCCGCTCGACGAAGCGCTCGCGCAGGCCGTCGTCGACATCTCGGGGCGCCCCTATCTCGTCCACACGGGCGAGCCCGAGGGCTACGAATACCACCTCATCGGCGGACACTTCACCGGGTCGCTCGTGCGGCACACGTTCGAGGCCATCGCGTTCAACGCCGGCCTGACGATGCACGTCACGGTGCTGGGCGGGCGCGACCCCCACCACATCGCGGAGGCGGAGTACAAGGCGTTCGCGCGCGCGTTCCGACAGGCCAAGGCGCTCGATCCGCTCGTACACGGCATCCCCAGCACGAAGGGCGCCCTATGACCGAGGGCGACGCGACCGGGGCCGACGCGACCGGGAGGGCGCCGCTCGTCGCTGTGCTCGACTACGGGTCGGGCAACGTCCACTCGGCGGTGAAGGCTCTGTCGGCCGCAGGTGCCGACGCCCGCCTGACGTCGGATCGCGGCCTGATCCGCGACGCCGACGGGCTCCTGGTGCCGGGAGTCGGTGCGTTCAGCGCCGTCATGTCGGCCCTCCGATCGAGCCGCGGTGACGAGATCATCGAGCGCCGTCTGGCCGGCGGTCGTCCGGTCCTGGGTATCTGCGTCGGGATGCAGATCATGTTCGGCAACGGCGTCGAGCGCGGTGACGACACCCCGGGCCTCGGGCAGTGGCCGGGCACCGTCACCGAGCTGCAGGCACCCGTGCTGCCCCACATGGGCTGGAACACCGTGCGAGCAGGGGCGGGGTCGACTCTGTTCGACGGACTGGAGGACGAACGGTTCTACTTCGTCCACTCGTATGGCGCACAGGACTGGACGCTCGAAGTCATGAAGCCGTTCGCCGAGCCCGTGCTGACGTGGTGCGACTACGGCAGACCGTTCCTCGCGGCGGTCGAGAACGGGCCGCTCTCGGCCACGCAGTTCCACCCCGAGAAGTCGGGCGCAGCCGGCATCCGACTCCTCGCCAATTGGATCGGCGCCCTGCCGCGCCACTAGTCTCCCTCTGGTGCGTTCGCATGGACGAGCGCGCATCCCGACACCTCTGGAATGTGATGAACGACTTCGCGTCCACCCCCGAACTGATCCTCCTGCCCGCCGTCGACGTCGCCGACGGGAAGGCCGTGCGCCTCACCCAGGGTGAGGCCGGCAGCGAGACGACCTACGGCGATCCCGTCGATGCCGCCCTCGCCTGGGCCAAGCAGGGCGCGCAGTGGATCCATCTCGTCGATCTCGACGCAGCCTTCGGCCGAGGCAACAACACCTCCGTGCTCCGCAAGGTCATCAAGCAGGTCAAGGGCGTGCAGATCGAGCTGTCGGGCGGCATCCGCGACGACGCGACGCTCGAGGCCGCGCTCGAGAGCGGGGCGACGCGCATCAACCTCGGCACCGCCGCGCTCGAGAACCCGGAGTGGGCCGCCGACGTCATCGGACGCTACGGCGACGCGATCGCGGTCGGACTCGACGTCCGCGGCACGACGCTCGCCGCGCGCGGCTGGACGCGCGACGGCGGCGACCTGTGGGACGTTCTCGAGCGGCTCGAGGACGCCGGCTGCAGCCGCTACGTCGTCACCGATGTGACGAAGGACGGCACGCTGCAGGGGCCGAACATCGAGCTGCTGCGCGAGATCACCTCCCGCACGCCGAAGCCGGTCGTCGCATCGGGCGGCATCTCGAGCCTCGACGACATCGCCGCGCTGCGCGAGCTCGTGCCGCTCGGGGTCGAGGGCGCGATCGTCGGCAAGGCTCTCTATGCTGGCGCTTTCACGCTGGCCGAGGCGCTGGATGTCGCCGGAGACTGACGACGGCTGCGGCCATGCGGCCGATTCGGCTGGGGTCCCCTGGGAGGGGCGCAGCTTCGAGTCGAACCCGCACGCCGGTGACGACGGCTCCGCCGATCCCGCTCTGCTCGCCGCCCTCGAGGCGTTCCGCGCCGGCACGGGCGATGCGGTCGCGGTCGTCGAGGCGTATCGCGCTGCGCGCCTGCTGATCCCGCTCGTCCCCGAGAAGGGCGACGACGGAGTCGGGCCCGCGGGATTGCGCGTCGACAAGACGCAGGAGCTGTCGATCGTCACGGTCGCCGCCCCCGATGGTCGTCGGGTGCTGCCGGTGTTCACCTCGGTCGCGGCGCTGGGGCGGTGGGATGCCGTTGCCCGACCGGTCCCGGCCGACGGTGTGCGCACGGCGATGGCCGCGGCGTCCGACGACACCGATCTGATCGTGATCGATCCGGGCTCCGAGACGGAGTTCGTGCTGCGGCGACCTGCCGTCTGGGCGATCGGGCAGGGCTTGGCCTGGGAGCCGGCTCCCACCTCGCCCGAGGTCTTCACCGCTCTTCAGGCGAGCATCGGGGGCGAGCTCGCGGTGCTCGACCTGTCGGTCGCGGCGGGGGATCCCGACGCACGGATGCGCGGCCCCGAGCTGATCGTCCGGCTTCATCTCATCGACGGACTGGATGCCGCCGAACTCGACGCCGTGCTGTCGCGACTGGCGTCGCGATGGGCCGCCGACGACCGCATCGCGGTGCTCGTCGACTCGCTGACCGTCAAGCTCGTCCGAGCCTCCTGACGGAGGTTCCGGGCCCGGGGTGACCGAGCCCGAAGCGGCCTCAGTTGACGGGGCCGGTGAACTTCTCGCCGGGGCCCTTGCCGATCGGGTCGGGGATCGTGGATGCCTCGCGGAAGGCGAGCTGCAGCGAGCGCAGGCCGTCACGCAGCGACCGTGCGTGCATGTCGCTGATCTCGGGGGCACCGGCGGTGATGAGGCCGGCGAGGGCATTGATGAGCTTCCGCGCCTCGTCGAGGTCGAGCTGCGTGGCGGGGTCGTCGGCGAGTCCGACCTTGACCGCGGCTGCGCTCATGAGATGCACGGCGGCGGTCGTGATGACCTCGACGGCGGGAACGTCGGCGATGTCGCGGGTGGCTGCCGAGGCGGCGCGCTCCTGCTCCTCCCACCGCTGGCGACGAGCCTCGTCGTCGGTGAAAGTGATGTTGTCGGCGGGGTTCGTGTCCACGTGTCGCTCTCTGCTAGACTGTGCGGGCACCGGAGTGTTCTACTCCGGATCGAAAGAGGATCACATCCCACCCGCGCTTGCCGTTCCAGGCTACCGGGTCATGCACTCCGCTCCGTCCGTTTCACCGCGGCCGGAGTAGCCAGGGTGCGGAACACGAATGCCGACGCACGTGCGTCGTGCGGGGTGGATGCGATGCTCTTCCGCCCGGGTGGCGTCCTCGCTTCCCGGTGGCCACCACCGCACGAACAGGAGTTCCGCACATCAGCGATCCCCGCACCAACGACCGCATCCGCGTCCCCGAGGTTCGCCTCGTCGGCCCCGCTGGAGAGCAGGTCGGCGTCGTCCGTATCGAGGTCGCCCTGCGTCTGGCGCAGGAGGCCGAGCTCGACCTCGTCGAGGTCGCCCCGAACTCGAAGCCGCCCGTGGTCAAGATCATGGACTACGGCAAGTTCAAGTACGAAGCGGCTCAGAAGGCCAAGGAAACGCGTCGCAATCAGGCCAACACGGTCCTCAAGGAGGTCCGGTTCCGTCTGAAGATCGAGGCGCACGACTACATCACCAAGCTCAAGCGCGCCGAGGGCTTCCTCCAGGCGGGCGACAAGGTGAAGGCGATGATCCTGTTCCGCGGTCGCGAGCAGTCGCGTCCCGAGCAGGGTGTGCGCCTGCTCCGCAAGTTCGCCGAGGACGTCGCCGAGCTCGGCACCGTCGAGTCGAACCCGACGATCGACGGCCGCAACATGGTGATGGTCATCGCGCCGCACAAGAACAAGTCCGAGGTGAAGACCGAGCAGAACGCCCAGCGTGCCGCCAACAAGGAGGCAGCACGTCAGGCCCGCTCCGGTGACGCGCCCGAGACCGAAGACGCCGCTCCCGCCTCGGCGGAGTAGCCCCCAGACTCCCGCCTCGCGGGATACACAACGAAGGAAGAGACATGCCGAAGCAGAAGACCCACTCGGGTGCCAAGAAGCGCTTCAAGGTCACCGGCAGCGGAAAGATCAAGAAGCAGCAGGCGAACCTCCGCCACAACTTCGAAGGCAAGCCCACCAAGCGCACGCGCCGTCTGTCGGCCGACAAGATCCTGGCTCCCGGCGACGCAAAGGTCGCCAAGAAGCTCCTCGGCATCTGAGCGCTGCTGCGCACGAATAGGAAACAAACGAAATGGCTAGAGTCAAGCGGGCCGTAAACGCCCACAAGAAGCGTCGCGTCATCCTCGAGCGCGCGTCCGGTTACCGCGGACAGCGTTCGCGCCTGTACCGCAAGGCGAAGGAGCAGGTCACCCACTCGCTCGTCTACGCGTACCGTGACCGTCGCAAGCGCAAGGGCGACTTCCGTCGTCTGTGGATCCAGCGCATCAACGCCGCTGCCCGTCAGAACGGCATCACCTACAACCGCTTCATCCAGGGCCTCGGCCTCGCGGGTGTGCAGGTCGACCGTCGTATGCTCGCCGAGCTCGCCGTGAACGAGCCCGCCGTCTTCGCGTCGCTCGTGGCGACGGCCAAGGGCGCTCTGCCCGCCGACGTCAACGCGCCCAAGGCCTGATCGGGTCTTCGCGTTCCACGCACCGCACGAAGGGGCGTCCTCCGAGAGGAGGGCGCCCCTTCGCCGTATGCTGAAAACGTGCTCGAGAACCCCCGGTCGCCCCGCGTGCGCGCCGTCGCCAAACTGACCAAGCGCAGTGCGCGTCAGGAGACCGGTCTCTTCCTGCTCGAGGGCCCTCAGGCCGCGCGCGAGGCCTTGGCCTACCGAGCCGACACGCTCGTCGAGATCTTCGCGACGCCGAGCGCGATCGAGCGGCATCCCGAGCTGGCCGCGAGCGCGGAGCGGGCCGGCGTCGCCGTCGTCTCGGCGAGCGAGGCCGTGCTCGAGGCAATGGCCGACACGGTCACCCCGCAGGGCATCGTGGCCGTCGCGCGTCAGTCGCCGTCGTCGCTCGACGACATCTTCGCCACACGGCCCCGACTCGTTGCGATCTGCGAAGAGGTGCGAGACCCCGGCAACCTCGGCACGATCATCCGGGCGGCGGATGCGGCGGGCGCGGATGCCGTCGTGCTGACGGGTCGCACCGTCGACCCCTACAACCCCAAGGTGGTGCGCTCGACCACAGGGTCGCTGTTCCACCTTCCGATCGCGCTCGGTGTCGAGCTCGACGCCGCCGTCGAACAGGCCCATGCTGCCGGACTGCGGGTCGTGGCCGCCGATGTGAAGGGCGAGGAGTTCCTCGAGCACCGCGTGACCCTCGCCGATCCGACCGCGTGGCTGTTCGGGAACGAGGCGCGCGGACTGGCCGACGAGGCCCTGGCCCGGGCCGACCTCGCCCTGCGCCTGCCTATCTACGGCGCCGCCGAGTCGCTCAACCTCGCCACCGCCGCGAGCGTCTGCCTGTACGAGACCGCGTTCGCCCAGCGCGCCGGCTGACCCCGTCTTCCACCGGTCGAGTCGCCGGAAAGTGTGGGTCCGGCCCGCGCGGCATCCGCAGTTCATGGCGACTCGATGGATGCGGATGGGCGCGCCGTGTATTCCGATTTTGTTACAGATCGGTGACTCGACGGGTTCGCGGCCACCTCGGGCGGGGGAGTGCTCTTAGTGTGAACTCTTATGACGACTCCCGAAAACCCGGCGCCCCCGACGTCGAACATCTCGGTGCGCCGCGGCGACCCGCTCGTGGTGATCGAGGGCGTGCAGAAGCACTACGGCTCGTTCCAGGCTCTGAAGAACATCGACCTCACCGTCAACCGCGGCGAGGTCGTCGTGGTCATCGGTCCGTCGGGCTCGGGCAAGTCGACCCTCTGCCGCACGATCAACCGTCTCGAGACCATCAGTGAAGGCACGATCACTATCGACGGTGAGAAGCTGCCGTCCGAGGGCAAGGCTCTGGCCGCGCTCCGCGCCGACGTCGGGATGGTCTTCCAGTCGTTCAACCTCTTCGCCCACCTGACGATCCTCGAGAACGTCACGCTCGGGCCGATCAAGGTCAAGGGCATGAAGAAGGCCGAGGCCGAGAAGCTCGCCCGCGAACTGCTCGACCGCGTCGGCGTCGGCCACCAGGCCGACAAGCTGCCGGCGCAGCTGTCGGGCGGTCAGCAGCAGCGCGTCGCGATCGCGCGTGCGCTCGCGATGAAGCCGAAGGTCATGCTCTTCGACGAGCCCACCAGCGCGCTCGACCCCGAGATGATCAACGAGGTCCTCGACGTCATGGTCGGCCTCGCGCAGGACGGGATGACGATGATCGTCGTCACGCACGAGATGGGCTTCGCCCGCAAGGCGGCCGACCGGGTCGTGTTCATGGCCGACGGTCAGATCGTCGAAGAGGCCGTTCCCGAGCAGTTCTTCACGTCGCCCAAGAGCGACCGTGCGAAGGACTTCCTCTCCAAGCTCATCACCCACTGAGACCACCGACTTCCGCGCTCTGCACCGGGCGCGGATGCCCCAACCAGGAGGACCACATGCGCAAGACACGAATCACCGGCGCCTTCGCCGGTGTCGCCATCGCTGCGATCGCTCTGACCGGCTGCAACAGCGGCTCGCCCACCTCGCCCGGCGGCGCCGCCACCGGTGACGGCGGCGACAGCAACGAGGCCCTGTGGGAGGTCGCCTCCGACGTCTCGCTCGAGGGCAGCCCGACGTTCGACGCCATCCAGTCCCGCGACAAGGTGATCGTCGGCGTCAAGGAGGACCAGCCCGGTCTCGGCTTCCTCGACGCGACGACGGGTGAGCGCAGCGGCTTCGACGTCGACATCGCCCGCTGGATCGCGGCGTCCCTCGGCTACGACGAGGACAAGATCGAGTTCAAGGCGATCGCATCGGCCAACCGTGAGCAGGCCATCGTCAACGGCGACGTCGACTACTACGTCGGCACCTACTCGATCACCGACTCGCGCAAGCAGCAGATCGACTTCGCCGGCCCGTACTTCATCACGGGCCAGGGCCTGCTCGTCGCCGCCGACAGCGACATCGCGAGCGAGGACGACCTGAACGAGAACACACGCGTGTGCTCGGCGACCGGTTCGACGCCGATCCAGAACATCAAGGCGAACTACCCCGAGGTTCCGACCGAGGAGTTCGACCTGTACTCCGCATGCGTCGACGCGCTCATCAACGGCACCGTCGACGCCGTCACGACCGACCAGGCGATCCTGATCGGCTACGCGGCGCAGTACCCCGACGAGATCAAGGTCGTCGGCGAGCCCTTCAGCGAGGAGAAGTACGGCGTCGGCCTGCGCAAGGGCGACGACGCGTTCCGCGCGCACATCAACGAGCTGCTGACCGACGGCGGCGACGTGTGGCAGGGCATCTTCGACAAGAACCTCGGTCAGTCCGGCATCACGGTCGAGCAGCCCGCGGTCGACGCGTACTGAGTCGCACTGACACCATGACCACGGGGCGGGGGCGCACGCGTCCCCGCCCCGCACCACCCAAGGAGACGATGTGGGCGTCATCACCGACAACCTCGACCTCTGGGGCGAGGCGATCCGCAACACGCTGTTGCTGTTCTTCGCCGGCGGAGCGATCGCCCTGGTCCTCGGCACCCTGATCGGCGCGATGCGGGTATCGCCGATCCCGATGGCGCGCGCCTTCGGCACGGTCTACGTCAACACCATCCGCAACACCCCGCTGACGCTCGTCTTCTTCTTCTTCGCGTTCGGCTACCCGCAGCTCGACCTGCCGAACCCCGGCTTCACGGTGCTCGGCATCTGGGCGCTCGGAATCTACACCGCGACCTACGTCGCGGAGGTCATTCGCGCCGGCATCAACACGGTGCCGGTCGGTCAGGCGGAGGCGGCCCGGGCGATCGGCCTGACGTTCGGGCAGGTCATGACTCTCGTCGTGATGCCGCAGGCGTTCCGGTCGGTCGTGCCGCCGATGATGAGCGTCTTCATCGCGCTGCTGAAGAACACCACCGTCGCCGCCGGATTCTCCGTCGTCGAGCTCGGTGCCATCCGCTCCAACCTGAGTGAGCGGGGCGAGAACGCCCTGACGGTCCTGCTCTGGGTCGCCGTCGTCTTCGTCGCTCTGGTGCTGGTGCTCAGCGCCGTGCAGCGACGACTCGAGAACAAGTGGAGGATCGCGCGATGACTTCCGTCCTGTACGACGTCCCGGGGCCCCGCGCGATCCTGCGCAACCGCATCCTCGGTGTCGTCACGATCCTCCTGGTCGCCGCGGCGATCGGCTTCATCGTCTTCCGCTTCGCGGTGAGCGGTCAGTTCTCCGCCGACAAGTGGTACATCTTCACCTTCAGCAACGTCTGGCTCGGCATCGTGAAGGCGCTCGGCAACACTCTCGCCGCCTTCGGACTCGCGGCCGTCGGTGCGCTGGCTCTCGGCTTCGTGCTCGCCATCGGTCGCCTCTCGGACCACGCTTGGGTGCGCATTCCCTTCGGTGTCGTCATCGAGGCGTTCCGGGCCGTGCCGGTGCTGATCTTCATGATGCTGATGTACTACGGCCTGCCGACGCTCGGCATCCGCATGGAGCCGTACTGGGCCGTCGTCATCGCCCTCGTGGCGTACAACGGGTCGGTGCTGGCCGAGGCTCTGCGTGCCGGCATCGAGTCGCTGCCTCGCGGGCAGAAGGAGGCCGGTTACGCGATCGGTCTCCGCAAGAGCGGCGTCATGCGTCTCATCCTGTTGCCGCAGGCGGTTCGGGCCATGCTGCCCGTCATCATCGCGCAGCTCGTCGTGACCTTGAAGGACACCGCGCTCGGCTTCATCATCACCTACCCCGAGCTGCTGTACTACGCCAAGCAGCTGACCTCGCAGCCGGGGCGCCCGATCCTGCAGGCGGGCATCGTCATCGGTGCGATCTACATCGTCATGTGCCTGCTGCTGTCGTGGTTCGCGAGCTTCCTCGAGAAGCGCATGTCGCGGTCGCCGCGGAGTGCGGGCACCGCGGGCGGCGGAGCATCGGCAGTCGACCCACTGCACCACCCGGTGCCTCCGACGACGGACACCGAGCTCATCGCGATGCAGAAGGGGATCGGCAAGTACGACTCCAACAGCTCGGGCAGCGCCTGACGCAGCCAGCACAACCACGACGGGCCCCTCACGCGAAAGCGGAGGGGCCCGTCGCCGGTAGACTCGACTCCCGTGTCCGACGCACCCGAGATCACCCCTGACGCGGTCGCCGCGGCGGTGGATGCGGCCCTCGCCGCCTTCGCCGACGCTGCCTCGACCGCCGAGCTGAAGTCAGCCCGCAACGCCCACACCGCCGAGGGGTCGCCGCTCGCGCGCCTCAACGCGCAGCTGCGGTCGGTGCCCAACGAGAAGAAGGCCGAGTTCGGCAAGCTCGTGGGCCAGGCCCGAGGCCGTGTCAACCAGGCGCTCGCCGCCCGCGAGGACGAGCTCGCCGCTGCCGAGACGGCCGCGAAGCTCGAGGCGGAAGCCCTCGACGTCACCGCCATCGCCCCGCGCGGACGCGTCGGTGCGCGGCATCCCATCTCGCTCCTGCAAGAAGAGGTCGCAGACCTCTTCGTCGGGATGGGCTGGGAAATCGCCGAGGGGCCGGAGCTCGAGCACGAGTGGTTCAACTTCGACTCGCTGAACTTCGACGTCGACCACCCTGCGCGCCAGATGCAGGACACGTTCTTCGTCGACCCCGTCGCGCGGCACCTCGTTATGCGCACGCAGACGAGCCCCGTGCAGATGCGGTCGATGCTCGAGCGCGACATCCCGATCTACGTGCTGTCGCCCGGCCGGGTGTTCCGCACCGACGAGTACGACGCGACCCACCTGCCGGTGTTCACGCAGTTCGAGGGACTCGTCGTCGACAAGGGCATCACGATGGCGCACCTCAAGGGCACCCTCGACCACGCGGCACGTGAGCTGTTCGGCCCCGAGGCGAAGACGCGGTTCCGCACCAACTACTTCCCGTTCACCGAGCCGAGCGCCGAGCTCGACCTATGGCACCCGACCTTCGCCGGCGGTGCTCGCTGGATCGAATGGGGCGGCTGCGGCATGGTGAACCCCAACGTGCTCCGCGCCGCGGGCATCGACCCCGAGGTGTACTCCGGGTTCGCCTTCGGCATGGGCATCGAGCGGACGCTGATGTTCCGCTCCGACGTGAAGGACATGCGCGACATGGCCGAGGGCGATGTGCGCTTCAGCGAGCAGTTCGGGATGGTGGTCTGATGCGCGTTCCGCTCTCGTGGCTGCGTGAGTACGTCGAGGTGCCGGCGGATGCCGCACCGGAAGACATTCTCGCGGCACTGGTGTCGGTCGGCTTCGAGGAGGAGGACGTCCACGGCTTCGACCTGACGGGTCCGATCGTCGTGGGACGGGTGGTCTCGTTCGAACCCGAGCCGCAGTCCAACGGCAAGACGATCCGCTGGTGCCAGGTCGACGTCGGCGAGGCCAACGGGGGTATCCGCGGCATCGTCTGCGGCGCCTCGAACTTCTTCGAGGGCGACAAGGTCGTCGTGACGCTCCCCGGCGCCGTGCTGCCGGGACCGTTCCCGATCGCGGCACGCAAGACGTACGGTCATGTCTCCGACGGCATGATCGCCTCGGCCAAGGAGCTGGGGCTCGGTGACGAGCACTCGGGCATCCTGCGCCTGACCGAGCTGGGTCTCGACAGCGATGAGGATGCGCCGGTCGGCGCCGACGCGATCGCGCTGCTCGGCCTCGACGACGCCGCGATCGACGTCAACGTCACTCCCGACCGCGGCTACGCGCTGTCGGTGCGCGGCATCGCGCGCGAGTACTCCCACGCCACCGGTGCAGCCTTCCGCGACCCGGGCGTGCGTGACTTCGAGGAGCTCGAGCATCCGGCGACGGGCTTCGACGTCGCCGTCGACGATCAGGCGCCGATTCGCGACCGGGTCGGTGCGAGCGAGTTCGCGGTGCGTGTCGTCTCGGGTGTCGACCCCTCGCGTCCGACGCCGCCATGGATGGTCGCGCGCCTCTCGCTCGCCGGCATCCGCTCGCTGGGCATCCTCATCGACATCACGAACTACGTGATGGTCGAGCTGGGCAACCCGATCCACGGCTACGACCTCGACAAGCTGACCGGCGGCATCACCGTGCGTCGTGCGACGCCGGGGGAGAAGCTCACGACGCTCGACGGCAAGGAGCGCACCCTCGACGGTGAAGACCTCCTCATCACCGACGAGTCGGGCCCGATCGGCCTCGCCGGCGTCATGGGCGGTGGCACGACCGAGATGACCGACGCGACGCGGAACGTGCTCATCGAGGCCGCGATCTTCGACACCGTCACGATCGCCCGCACTGCGCGTCGGCACAAGCTGCCGAGCGAGGCGTCGCGTCGCTTCGAGCGAGGCGTGGACCCGCTGCTGCCCTTCGTCGCCGCGCGCCGCGTCGCCGACCTCATGGTCGAGCTCGCCGGGGGCACGCTCGAGCCTGTCGGCGGTGCACTGTTCAGCGAGGTCTTCCTCGAGGCGATCGACCTGCCGCGCGGCTTCGTCGCGGGGCTCATCGGCGTCGACTACACCGATCACGAGGTCGTCTCCGCGCTCGAGACGATCGGCGCAGAAGTATCGGAGACGGATGCCGGTTACGAGGTCATCCCGCCGTCGTGGCGTCCCGATCTCACCGACAAGTGGACTCTCGCCGAAGAGGTCGCCCGGATCCACGGGCTCGACCGGGTGCCGTCGGTGCTGCCGACCGCTCCCTCCGGCCGTGGTCTGACGGATGCGCAGAAGGGTCGTCGTCGCGTCTCGAACGCGCTCGCGGCCGCGGGCTTCGTCGAGACCCCGTCGTTCCCGTTCACGACGCAAGACAGCAACGACCTGCATGGCTCCGCCTCGGGCGAAGAGCTGCCGTCGATCAAGATCGCGAACCCGCTCGACGGGCAGGCGCCCTACCTGCGCCGCTCGCTCGTGCCGGGACTGCTCCAGGTCGCGCACCGCAACGTCTCGCGCGGGCTGACCGATCTCGCGCTCTTCGAGGTCGGCGCCGTCTTCCTGCCCGAGCCGGGAGTGCAGTACGGCACCGCGACGGTTCCGCCGCTCGCCGCCCGCCCCGATGACGCGACCCTCGCCGAGCTCCACGCGTCGATCCCGCCGCAGCCGCGTCACGTCGCGGTTCTCGTCGCCGGGAACGTCGCACCGAAGACGCCGGGCCATGTTGCGATCGCGGCCGACCTGAGCGACGTGTTCGCCGCCGTCGCCGCGATCGCCTCGGCAGCCGGGGTCGACATCGAGATCTCCCAGACCCGGCGTGCCGCGCTGCATCCGGGTCGCGCCGCCGCGCTCACCGTGGGCGGTATCGAGGTCGGGTACGCCGGGGAACTGCATCCCGAGGTCTCGGCCGCAGCCGATCTGTCGGGCCGCGTGCTCGTCGCCGAGGTCGACCTCGATGCGATCCTCGCCGGCGCCGGTGAGCGGGTCGTCGTCGCCTCGTTGTCGGGTTACCCGGCGGCGACGCAGGACGTCTCGCTCGTCGTGCCGGCCGACGTGACCGCAGGGGCGCTCGCCTCGGCGCTGTCCGAGGGCGCGGGTGTCTTGCTCGAGTCGCTCCGTCTCGTCGACGACTACCGCGGGGCAGGCGTGCCGGAGGGCTCGAAGAGCCTGACGTTCGCACTGCGTTTCCGCGCCGACGACCGCACCCTGACGGCGGCGGAGGCGAGCGAGGCCAAGCTCGCGGGAGTCGCCGTCGCTGCCGAGCGCTTCGGTGCCGTCATCCGCGACTGACGCTGCGTATCGGGCGCAGTTCCGAACGTCGAGCGCGGGTTCACGCGCGCCTCACGTTCGGAACTGCGCCTGACGCGTGCCCGGCTCAGCGCGAGCCCCAGTTCCACGCCGGAACGTCGAGAAGGCCCTGACCGCGCACGATCGTCTCGGCGTCGGAGCGCTGCAACTCGACGCGCGCCGGCTCGGGCAGAGCGTCGACGAGGGCATCGGCATGCGAGACGGTGATGACCTGAGTGCGTTCGGATGCCGTGCGTACCAGCGATGCCAGCGGACCCAGGAGCGAGGGATGCAGGCTCGCCTCGGGCTCGTTGAGTACGAGCAGCGGGGCCGGGCGCGCAGGCAGCAGCGCGGCGCAGAGCAGCAGGTACCGCAGCGTGCCGTCCGAGAGCTCGGCCGCGTCGAGAGGCCGCAGCAGCCCGGGTTGTTCGATCGTCAGCCGGAACAGACCGTCGGAGGTCACGACGCGCACGCGGCTGCCCGGAAAGGCATCGTCGACCGCTCGGGCGAGCGCTGGGCCGTGCCCGGCATCGACGATCGTCGCCCAGGTGGCGGCGAGGTTCGCGCCGTCGTGCGCGAGGGTGTGGCTGCGGGTGCCCACCTGCGGCTGGCGTGCGGGCGCGCCGAGGTCGACCCGGAAGTGGTCGTAGAAGCGCCAGGCGGTCATCCCGCGCCGAAGCGTCAACAGCTCGGGGGCGGTGTCGCCCTCGGCGAGGTCGGTGACGATGCTCTCGTACGGTGCCAGCTGCTGGTCGAGCATGGTCCACGAGTGCTCTCGCACCCGCGTCAGCTGCCGGGTGCGATCGATGAGCAGCGTCGATGGCTTGGCGACGGTGCCGGCGAAGACCTGTTCGCGCTTGATCTCGGGGTCGCGGGCGAACGGACTGGTCTGATCGCCCTGAGGGATACCGAGATCGATGAGGTACCCCAGCTCGTCGGACGCGTAGCCGAGCTGAACCGCGATCGGCCCGCGTCGCACGGTTCCCTGGCCGCCGCCGTTCTCGGGTCCCGCCCATAGCACCGACGGCAGACCGCCCTCCCGGGCGAGCGCCCCGACGATGTCGCCCTGCGCGGCCGCGGCCAGCAGGCGCAAGGCGCGGTAGAGGTTCGACTTGCCCGAACCGTTGGGGCCGGTGACGACGGTGAGGTCGCCGAGCGGCACCACGACATCGCGGAGCGAACGGTATCCCGATACAGCCAGAGTGCGCAGCATCCCTTCACTCTGGCATCCGCTTCTGACACCGCCGCCCGCTTCCCGATAGTGTCGGGGCCGTGAGCGAGATCCCAGCCAGCGTCACCCCATCGTCCCCGGCGGCTGATGCCGCCCCCGCCCTCGAGCTGCACGGCCTGGTCAAGAGGTTCGGCGAGAAGGTCGCCGTCGACGGCATCGACCTCGTCGTTCCGAGCGGGTCGTTCTACGGCCTCGTCGGTCCGAACGGCGCGGGCAAGACCACGAGCCTCTCGATGGCCACGGGCCTGCTGCGCCCGGATGCCGGCACCGCCCGCGTCCACGGCATCGACGTATGGCGCGACCCGGTGGCCGCGAAGCGCACGATCGGCAACCTCGCCGACGGTGTGCGGCTCTTCGACCGCCTCACGGGAGAACAGCTCATCACCTACACCGCGATGATGTTCGGGCTGCCGCGCCCCGAGATCGCGCCGCGCGTGTCGGACCTGCTCGACCTCATGGACCTGCGCGCCGCGGCCGGGACCATCGTCGCCGACTACTCCGCCGGTATGACCAAGAAGGTCGCGCTCGCCTGCGCCCTCGTGCACGCCCCGCGTCTGCTGGTGCTCGACGAGCCGTTCGAGTCGGTCGACCCGGTGTCTGCCGCGAACATCGAGGACGTCCTGCGCAGCTACACGACCTCGGGCGGCTCGGTGATCGTCTCGAGCCACTCCATGGATCTCGTCCAGCGCATGTGCGACCACGTCGCCGTCATCGCCGCCGGCCGGGTGCTGGCCGCGGGCACCATCGACGAGGTGCGCGCCGGTGAGAGCCTGCAGGACCGTTTCGTCTCGCTCGTGGGCGGACGCCACCAGTCGGAGGGACCGCAGTGGTTGCGACAGTCCTGAAGCTGCGTTATCGCGTTCTCGGGAACACGCTCGCTCGGCGGCCCTGGCAGCTGGTCGGCTTCATCCTCGGGTCGCTGTGGGGGCTCGGTATCCTCGGCGGTCTGGTCACGGCGCTCATCGCGCTGTCGATCTTCCAGAACCTCGAAGTGGCGACCGTGGTCTCCGTCCTCGGCGGCTCGGCGCTGATCCTCGGCTGGCTCGTCGGTCCGATCATCATCGCGGGGCTCGACAGCACCGTCGACGCCGTGCGCCTCGCGCCGTTCCCGCTGACGCGCCGCCAAGTCATGCTCGCTCTCGCGGGCACCGGGCTCACCGGCATCCCTGGGATCGTCACCACCGTCGCCGCCCTCGCGACGCTCATCGTCTGGGTGCGCTGGCCGGTCGCTGCGGTCGTCGCGGTTCCCACCGTCCTGCTCGGCGTGCTGACCTGCGTGCTGGCGTCGCGTCTGATGGGCGAGCTGTCGGGTGGCATGGGCGGTCGCCGATCGCGCGAGATCATCGGCACCGTCGTGCTCGTCGTGCTCATCATGACCGGCCCCATCCTGACGGGCGTCGCGGCGCTGCTCGACCAGGCGGGCGGTGATCTCTGGACGCGTATCCAGCAGGCGGCCGGCATCCTCGCCTGGACCCCGCTCGGTGCCGCCTGGTCGGTCGCCCCCAGCGTCGCGGCGGGGCAATGGCTGCCCGCTCTCGCGAGCACGGCGATCGCCATCGCAACCCTCGTCGTGCTGTGGATCGTGTGGGACCGCGTCATCGAGACCGCCGTGTCGTCGCCGCGTCAGCGCGCGACCCGCGCGGTCGCGGCCGGAAAGCTCGGCCTGTTCGGCGTCATGCCGACCGGTGGTGTCGGTGCGACGTGGGCGCGGTCGCTCTCGGGATGGCTGCGCGACCCGCGCTACCTCCGTCAGCTCATCGTCATCCCGCTGTTCCCGGTGCTGTTCGCCTTCACGGGCGGAACGGACGGGTTCATGTTCCTGATCTCGCCCGTCCTGGCCGCGCTCGTGATGGCGGCGGTCGGCTACGCCGACGTCTCGTTCGACGGGACGGCATTCGGCACGACCCTCGCCACGGGCATCTCGGGCCGCGCCGACCGCCTCGGGCGTCTGCTCGGGGCCGCGTGCGTCGGCATCCCGCTCATCCTCGTCATCGCGGTCGCGACGGCCGTGGTCGCGGGCGACGCGGCGCACCTGCCCGCCGTCCTCGGCGCGGCGCTCGGCGTGCTGCTGGCCGGATACGGCGCGTGCGCTGTGTCGTCGGCGCTCATCGTCACGCCCGTGCCCGCGCCCGGTGACAGCCCGTTCAAGAGCACGCCGGGCCAGAACTCCATCGTCGGCTTGCTGGTGTTCGTCGTATGGGCCGCGGTGATCGCGCTGTCGCTGCCGGCTATCGTTCCCGCGATCGTGAACGCCGTCACGGGAGATGCGATGTGGGGCTGGATCGCGCTGGCCGTCGGTGTCGTCTTCGGTGCCGTGGTCGCGATCGTCGGCGTCCTCGTCGGCGGGCGGACACTCGAGCGGACGGGCCCCGACCTGCTCGTGCGCATCAAGTCGTTCCCCACCTGATCTACGCGGGATCCTGCCGGGGGCCGCTCGCGATCAGCGGTAGCGGCGGCCCTCGTCGCGTCGGTACAGCCACACGACGAGGGCTCCCAGCGCGACCGTCCACGCGATGACGCCGAGCACCGCCCACAGCGGCACCTCGGACCCCGTCGCGACGCCGACCACGATCTCTCGCGCCTGACGGATCGGCAGAGCCGACGATGCGGTGTCGAGCCACGCGGGGAACAGCTGCGGGGGCAGGAACAGGCCACCGCCGAAAGCCAGCAGGAACAGCGCGACCTGCGTGACGGCGATGGCCGCCTTCGGGCCTGTCGTGAGACCGATGATCGCGCCGATGAGCATCGGCGGCAGCGCCGTCGCGATCACGAGCACGATGGCCGCGAGCAACCGAAGCGGTTCGGGGCGCGCGCTCGTGAAGATCCCGCCGACGACGAGCAGCGGCAGCATCGCGACGGTCGCGATCGCGAGGGTCGCGAGGATGAGGGCGCCGATGCGGGCGAGCGGGCTTCCGGGGAGCGTACGCAGGTACGGCGTCCACGGCTTCGAGCGCTGCTCGGCGAGTTCGATGCCGACGGAGAACAGCCCCGACGACATGAAGGCGAACACCACCATCGAACAGACAGCGGCTGTCGCGACGGTGCTGTCGGCCACAACCGCCCCCTGCGGCAGCACGAAGAGGCAGAACGCGAGGGTGGGGAAGACGACCGACCCGATGACGGCGATCGGAACCCGTGCGGTCTCGACGAGGTTGTACTTGGTCGCGGTGAGAGTGAGCGAGAGCGTGGACATCAGGCGGCCTTGTCGGTGTGTGCGGACGTGGAGGTCAGGGTGAGGAACGCCTCTTCGAGGGTCGCCCCGCGCACCGTGAGGTCGGCGAAGGGGAGACCGGCGGTGACGAGCGAGCGGACGAGAGCGTCGGAGTCGGCGACGACGGCGGTGACGGTGCCGCCAGAGGCCGTGTCGTCCAACGCGGTGCCGTGAGAGACGGTGACGGATGCCTCGGGGTCGAGGCGCCGGATGTCGTCTGCCGAGACACCGCGCAGGGTGACGCGGCGACGCGAGACGCTCGACACGACAGCCGCGAGCGTGTCGTCGGTGCGCACGACGCCGTCGTCGATGACGACGACACGCTGGGCGAGCTGCTCGATCTCTTCGAGGTGGTGGCTCGTGACGACCACGGCGCATCCGGCGGCGTGCCGGGCGCGGACGGCATCCCAGAGGGCTCGTCGGGCGTCGACGTCGAGACCGGTCGTGGGCTCGTCGAGCAGCACGAGGTCGGGATCGCCGACGAATGCCAGCGCAACGGCGACCCGGCGCTGTTGGCCGCCCGACAGTGCGCCGCACTGCTGGCGCAGCAGTGGGCCGAGATCGAACTCGTCGACGATGCGGCTGCGGGGCGAGGGATGAGGGAAGTGCGCCGCGACGAAGTCGAGGACCTCGCCCACGCGCAAGGCGTCGGGCAGGGCCGTCGCCTGGGGCGTCGAGCCGAGCCGCACGCGGGATGACGCGGCGCGCGGGTCGCCGCCGAACAGGCGCACTTCGCCGCTCGTCGGCGTTCGCAGGCCCTCGACGAGCGAGAGCAGCGTCGTCTTGCCGGCGCCGTTCGGGCCCAGCAGGCCGACGCATTCGCCGGCGTGGATGTCGAGGGTCACCCCGGCCAGCGCGGTCACGTCGCCGAAACGCTTCACGAGGTCGCGGGTGCTGATGAGGGCGGTCATGATCCTCCTCCGAGGAGATCGAGCAGGTGGGTGCGATAGGTGCGGAACGCGGCACGCCCGGCGGGCGTCAGCGCAACGTAGGTCACGGGCTTCCGGCCCGCGAAGGCCTTCGCGGTCTCGACGTATCCGGCAGCCTCGAGCTTCGCGAGGTGCGTGGTGAGATTGCCCGCGGTCATCCCGAGCAGTTTCTGCAGCACGGGAAAGGTCACTTCGTCGCCGTCGGCGAGAGCCTCGTTCAGCGCCGTCACGATGCGCAGACGGGCGGGGGCGTGGATCACCGGGTCGAGCTCGGTCATCGGCTGCCTTCTGCCGGGATGACGCCGCGAAGCATCAGGGTCGCGACGACGAGCATCGCGAACGGCCCGACCGTCGCGTAGACGAGGTAGTTGGTGGGGGAGCCCGCGTACGACGCGACGATCGCGGTGGCGATCATGACGACACCGAGCGCGTACTGGACGGGCGAGCGCCAGAGCGCACCCCCGGCGAGGTAGAGCACGCCGACCAGCAGGACGAAGATCGCGGGGGAGAGCACCGCCATCACCGCGGCATCCGCGCCCGTGCGCTGCACCGCACCGACCAGGAGTCCGGCGCCGAACATCGACAGCGACCACGCCCAGCCGTACATGGCTCCGGCCAGGCGCGACGGTCCGCGCACGCCGATACCCGAGCGGATGCCGGCCACACCGGACACGACGATGCCCGCCACGAGCACCACGCCGAAGACGATCCACGCGGGCGTCGTCGGGATGCGGAACCACGGATTCCCACCGCCGCTCGCCGCGCTCCAGATAGCTCCGAACCCGATGATCCACGCCGCCGCCCAGGTGATGAGCATCACCGCGTAGTTGCGGTTGACCCAGTGCGCGGTGCGCCGGCGCTGGTCCTGCATGAGGGCGAGCATCGCCGCCGGGTCGGCCTGCTGCTCGTCATCCATCGAATCGTGCTCCATGCAAACCACTTTGCATTGCAAACTTGGCGCCGTCAACTCGGCATCCCGTTCCCGTTCCCGTCGCCTCGCCGCATCGGGCGCACTTCGGCGGGATAGGCGCAGTTCGAACCGCGCTCGACAGGCGCAACTGCGCCCCACGCCACGCGCGTCGCCCGCAGGGGATTTGGCGGATGCCGCGAGCGAGCGCTACTGTCGGCGCATGTCTTCGGCTTCGCAGCGCACCGTCACGGTGCTTCGCGCGCGCCGACGTCTGGGCGACCGCCGACGCTAGGCGACCCTGCACGCTCCCGCATCCGCGGTCGAGCGCGTGGTGTCGCCGCCGCCGGTCCCCGTCGCCGCAGAGGCGACGTCATCCCAGACAATAAGGTGGAAGTCATGCCCCTCTCCGTCGCCGTCTCCGGCGCATCCGGATACGCGGGAGGCGAGATCCTGCGCCTGCTCGCCGCTCACCCCGAGGTCGAGATCCGCACGGTCACCGCGCACTCCAACGCCGGTCAGCCCCTCATCGACCACCAGCCGCATCTGCGGTCGCTGCGCCATCTCACGCTCCAGCCCTCGACGCCCGAGGTCCTGGCCGGGCACGACATCGTGTTCCTGGCCCTCCCGCACGGACAGTCCGGGCAGTACACCGACGCGCTCGCCGACACCGCCCTCGTCATCGACGCGGGTGCCGACCACCGGCTGACCTCGTCCGACGACTGGGATGCCTTCTACGGCGGCGAGTTCCACGAACCCTGGACCTACGGCGTGCCCGAGCTTCTGACCGGCGGCGGCAAGCAGCGGGAGAAGCTCATCGGGGCCTCGCGCATCGCGGCCCCCGGTTGCAACGCGTCGACCGTCGCGCTGAGCCTCGCCCCCGGGGTCGCGGCCGGCGTAATCGACCCGGGCGACATCGTGAGCGTGCTGGCCGTCGGCCCCTCGGGCGCGGGCAAGAGCCTGAAGACGAACCTCCTCGCCGCCGAGATCCTCGGATCGGCCAACCCGTACGCGATCGGCGGGACGCACCGCCACATCCCCGAGATCCGGCAGGCGCTGCGCGGCGCGGGTGCGGCGGGTGACATCCGCATCTCGTTCACTCCGGTCCTCGTGCCGATGTCGCGCGGCATCCTCGCCACCTCGACCGCCCCGATCGCAGACGGCGTCAGCGACGCGCAGATCCGCGAGGCGTGGGAGAGCGCCTACGCCGACGAGACCTTCGTGCAGCTGCTGCCCGAAGGGTCGTTCCCCCGCACCGCCGACGTCACCGGCGCGAACACCGCCCTCATGGGCCTCGCGATCGACCGTGCTGCCGGCCGGGTGGTCGTTGTGACCGCGGTGGACAACCTCGCCAAAGGCACCGCGGGTGCCGCCATCCAGTCGATGAACATCGCCCTCGGTTTCGCCGAGACCACGGGCCTGAGCGTGAACGGAGTCGCCCCGTGAGCGTCACCGCCCCCCAGGGTTTCGAAGCCGCCGGCGTCGCCGCGGGTCTGAAGTCCACCGGAAAGCCCGACGTCGCCGTCGTCGTCAACCGCGGCCCGCTCAAGGTCGGCGCCGCGGTCTTCACCTCGAACCGCGCCAAGGCGAACCCGATCATCTGGTCGCAGCAGGCGATCGCCGATGGTGTGGTCGAGGCCGTCGTCCTCAACTCGGGGGGAGCGAACTGCTTCACCGGCAGCTTCGGCTTCCAGACGACGCATCAGACCGCCGAGAAGGCGGGCGAGCTGCTCGATGTGAGCTCGGGCGATGTGCTCGTCTGCTCGACCGGACTCATCGGCACCGGCGATGAGGTGTTCCGAGCCAAGGTGCTCGACGGCACCACCGCTGCGATCGGCTCGCTCAGCGCCGACGGCGGCGAGGCCGCCTCGCTCGCGATCATGACCACCGACTCGCGCCCCAAGCGCGCCGTCGTCTCCCGGGGTGGCTGGACGATCGGCGGTATGGCGAAGGGCGCGGGGATGCTCGCTCCGGGCCTCGCGACGATGCTCGTCGTCATCACCACCGACGCCGTCCTCGATTCGGCGCAGGCCGACGCGGCGCTCCGGTCCGCGACGCGCACGAGCTTCGACCGGCTCGACTCCGACGGATGCATGTCGACCAACGACCAGGTGACGCTGATGGTCAGCGGCGCGTCGGGAGTGACTCCGGATGCCGCGGACTTCGCCGACGCGCTCGCCGAGCTCTGCGCCGACCTCGCCGAGCAGTTGCAGGGCGACGCCGAAGGCGCGAGCCACGACATCTCGATCGAGGTCGTCGGGGCGGCATCCGAAGAGGATGCTGTCGTCGTCGGACGCTCCGTAGCCCGCAACAACCTGTTCAAGGCCGCGATCTTCGGCAACGACCCCAACTGGGGCCGCGTGCTCGCGGCGATCGGCACGACGGATGCCGCGTTCGACCCGTACGACGTCGACGTGTCGTTCAACGGGGTGCGGGTCTGCACGGCCGGTGGGCCCGACCGCCCGCGTGAGGAGGTCGACCTGACGCCTCGCGCGACGCACATCCTCATCGACCTGAAGTCGGGCGATGCGACGGCGACGATCCTCACGAACGACCTGACGCACGACTACGTCCACGAGAACAGCGCTTACTCCTCATGAACGACATCGACCTCCAGTACACGACCCCCGAAGAGGCGGCAGCCAAGGCGGGCGTCCTCATCGAGTCGCTGCCGTGGCTGCAGCGCTTCCGCGACCAGATCATCGTCATCAAGTACGGCGGCAACGCGATGGTCTCCGAGGAGTTGCAGGAGTCCTTCGCCCAGGACATCGCCTATCTGCGCTTCGTGGGTGTCAAGCCCGTCGTCGTGCACGGCGGCGGCCCGCAGATCTCCAAGATGCTCGACCGGCTCTCGATCGAGAGCGAGTTCAAGGGCGGCTACCGGGTCACGAGCACCGAGGCGATCGACGTCGTCCGCATGGTGCTCACGGGGCAGATCAATCCGCAGCTCGTCGCCCGTATCAACGCGTACGGTCCGTTCGCGACGGGCCTGTCGGGTGAGGATGCCGGGCTGTTCGGCGGCCGCCGCCGCGGTGTCGTGATCGACGGCACCGAGCATGACCTCGGCCACGTCGGCGATGTCGTCGAGGTCGATCCGCAGCCGGTCCACGATCAGCTCGACGCGGGACGCATCCCGGTCATCTCCTCGATCGCCCCCGACCTCGACAATCCGGGTCAGTCGCTCAATGTCAACGCGGATGCCGCGGCCGCGGCCCTCGCGACGGCTCTCGGTGCCACGAAGCTCGTCGTCCTCACCGACGTGCCCGGCCTCTACGCCGACTGGCCCAACCGCGACTCGCTCGTGTCGCATCTGACGTCGACGGACCTCCGCGCGATGCTGCCGAAGCTCGAGTCGGGGATGATCCCGAAGATGCAGGCCTGCCTCGACGCGGTCGACGGGGGAGTGGACACGGCGGCCATCATCGACGGACGCCAGCCCCACTCGGTGCTGGTCGAGGTCTTCACAGCACAAGGAATCGGTACGGAGGTGGTGGCGGGATGACGAACCCGACGATCCAGCAGACGGCGCCCACATGGGCGGACGACGTCGATCGTGACCTCGTGCGCAGCGCGGGTGCGCGCCTGGCGCTGCTCGAACGCGGCGAGGGGGCATACGTCTGGGATGCCGACGGCAAGCGATACCTCGACTTCCTCGCGGGCATCGCCGTCAACTCGCTCGGGCACGCCCACCCCGTGTTCGTCGAGGCGGTCTCGCGCCAGGCGGCCACCCTCTCGCACGTGTCGAACTACTTCGCGACGCCGCCGCAGCTCGACCTCGCGGCGAAGCTCAAGCGTCTCGCGGGCACCGGTGACGCCGGACGCGTGTACTTCGGCAACTCCGGCGCCGAGGCCAATGAGGCGGCGTTCAAGCTCGCACGTCTGCACGGAGGAGCCGAGCGCCCCCGTATCCTCGCGCTGAAGGATGCCTTCCACGGGCGCACGATGGGCACCCTCGCCCTGACCGGCAAGCCGCAGATGCAGCAGCCGTTCGAGCCGATGGTTCCCGGCGTCGAGAGCATCGACTCGACGATCGAGGCCCTCGAGGCCGCGATCGACGATCGCGTCGCGGCGCTGTTCGTCGAGCCCATCAAGGGCGAAGCGGGCGTCATCCCGCTGCCCGAGGGCTATCTCGTGGCGGCGCGAGAGATCACGAAGCGCCACGGCGCGCTGCTGATCATCGACGAGATCCAGACCGGCGCCGGGCGCACCGGCGCGTGGTTCGCGTTCCAGCACGCCGGCATCGAGCCCGACGCGATCACGGTCGCCAAAGGCATCGGCGGCGGCTTCCCGATCGGCGCGCTCATCACGTTCGCGAGCGCGAGCGAGCTGTTCTACCCGGGCACCCACGGTTCGACGTTCGGCGGCAACCCGCTGGGCACCGCCGTCGCCTCGGCCGTTCTCGGCGAGATCGAGAACGCCGGACTCGTCGATGCCGCCGCCACCCACGGCGCGCGCGTGCGGCAGGTTCTCGAGTCGATCGACTCGCCGCTCATCGACGGCGTGCGCGGACAGGGCCTGCTGCTGGGCGTCGGGCTGCGGCATCCGGTCGCCGGCGCCGTCGTGGCCGCGGCGCAGGAGCACGGGCTGATCGTCAACGCGGCCAACGACCGCACGGTGCGGATCGCCCCGCCGCTCACCATCGGCGACGTCGAGATCGACGAGTTCGCCGAGCTTTTCACCGCCGCGCTGCGCACCGTCGAGTCGGCCCTGCTTCTCGAGAACACGACCACGGAGGAATCCGCATGACCCGCCATCTGCTTCGCGACGACGACCTGAGCCCGGCCGAGCAGGCCGAGGTGCTCGACCTCGCCCTGTCGCTGAAGAAGGACCGCTGGAAGCTGAAGCCCCTCGAGGGCCCGCAGACCGTCGCGGTCATCTTCGACAAGTCGTCGACGCGCACGCGCGTCTCGTTCGCTGTCGGCATCGCCGACCTGGGCGGTTCGCCGCTGATCATCTCGACCGCCAGCAGCCAGCTCGGCGGCAAGGAGACCCCGTCCGACACCGCACGGGTGCTCGAGCGGCAGGTCGCCGCGATCGTCTGGCGCACGTACGCGCAGGCCGGGCTCGAGGAGATGGCCCGCGGCACCCGCGTTCCGGTCGTCAACGCGCTGAGCGACGATTTCCACCCCTGCCAGCTGCTCGCCGACTTGCTGACGATTCGCGAGCACAAGGGTGACCTCGCCGGGCTCACGCTGTCGTTCTTCGGCGACGGTCAGTCGAACATGGGTCACTCGTACGTGCTCGCCGGCGTGACCGCGGGGATGCACGTCCGCGTCGCGTCTCCGGAGGGTTACGGTCCCCGTGAGGACGTCGTGGCAGACGCGCAGCGCATCGCGGCCCAGACGGGCGGCTCGGTCACGATCCTGGTCGACCCGCTCGAGACGGCATCCGGTGCCGACGTCATCGTGACCGACACCTGGGTCTCGATGGGCAAGGAAGAGGAGAAGATCGCACGCATCCGCGATCTGGGCGCGTACAAGGTGACGCAGCAGACGATGGATGCCGCTGCCGACGGCGCGATCTTCATGCACTGCCTGCCCGCCGATCGCGGGTACGAGGTCGACGCCGACGTCATCGACGGATCGGACAGCGTCGTCTGGGACGAAGCAGAGAACCGCCTCCACGCGCAGAAGGCGCTGCTGGTCTGGCTGCTGCGTCAGCAGTGACCACGAGGCGGTGAGGAGCGTTCGGTGTCGGGGATGAGCGAGATGCTGCGGCGCCGCCCGCTGTTCGCGCCGTCGCGCATCGACGGCATCGACCTCGCTCGCGACCTCGCCGTGATCGGGATGCTGGCAGCACACCTGCTCGCGATCCCCGACTTCGATTGGACGATCCCCTCCTCGTACGAGGGGATCGTCCACGGTCGCTCGTCCATCCTGTTCGCCACCCTCGCGGGCGTGTCGATCGGGCTCATCAGCGGCGGCCCGGTGCCGCTGCGCGGCCCACGACTCGAGACGACTCGTCTGCGCCTGCTCGTGCGGGCCGGGGCGATCTGGGTGATCGGCGTGCTGCTGCTGTTCCTCGCGGTGCCGGTGTACGTCATCCTCCCCGCCTACGCGCTGCTGTTCGTGATCGCCGCCGCGGTCCTGCCGCTGCGGGCGCGTACGCTGCTCATCGCGGCCGGGGTCGTGGGGCTCGTCGCGCCGTTCCCGCAGGCGGCGATCGACGGCCTGGCGTTCTGGTCGACGCCCGCCGGGGTCGATCTATCGAACGCCCTCGGTTGGCACTACCCCTTCCTCACCTGGATGGCGTTCGTCCTGGCTGGTATGGGCGTGGCGCGCCTCGACCTGCGCTCGCGCGCGACCCCGTGGCTCGTCGCCCTCGCCGGGCTCGCCCTGACGGCGGTCGGGGCCGCTCTCGACATCGTCTGGGGGCGCTCGGAGGTCTTCGGTGAGACGCCGTGGACGGGCGAGGCCCATTCCTCCGGGCTGTTCGAGGTGATCGGATCCGGCGGCTTCGCGCTGCTCGTCATCGGCGTGTGCGTGCTCGTGTGCCGGACGCCGATCACCTGGGCCGCTCTGCCGCTGCGCGCGGTGGGCTCGATGCCCCTGACCGCGTACTCGGCGCAGATCGTGGTGTGGGCCCTCACCCGTCCCGCCGCCGAGCCCGGCGTGTTCGAACTCGACGCCTACCGGGCGCTCGACCCGTTCTGGCCGATGACCCTCGGCATCATCCTCGGATGCACCGTGTGGGCCCTCGTCGTCGGGCGTGGCCCGCTCGAAGCCGGCATCGACGCACTCGCGCGGCTGACCGTCCGCGGGCACTCGGCGGCGCCGGGCGCGGCGATGCCGCCCCGATAGGCTGGAGCGATGAGCGAAGACACGTCAGGCGGCACGAACTCCGGGGCTCTCTGGGGAGCCCGCTTCGCCTCGGGCCCGGCGCCCGAGTTGGCCCGCCTGAGCCGATCGACCCACTTCGACTGGGCTCTGGCCGGCTATGACATCGCCGGATCGCACGCTCACGCGAAGGCGCTCGCCGCCGCCGGTTACCTCACGCCCGACGAAGAGAGCCGCATGCACGCGGGGCTCGACTCGGTGCTCGCGGCCGTGCGCGACGGCTCGCTGCAGCCCGCTCCCGGAGACGAAGACGTGCACGGCGCGCTCGAAGCCGCTCTCATCGCGACCGTCGGACCGGAGCTCGGCGGCAAGTTGCGCGCCGGCCGCAGCCGCAACGACCAGATCGCCACTCTGGTGCGCCTGTACCTGCTCGATCACGCCGAGGTCATCGCCCGCGACATCCTGCGGGTGATCGACGCCATCGTCGGCCAAGCCGAGGCGCACTCGCGCGCCATCATGCCCGGCCGCACCCACCTGCAGCACGCGCAGCCGGTGCTGCTCGCCCATCACCTGCAGGCCCACGCGTGGCCGCTGCTGCGCGACCTCGAGCGCCTGCGCGACTGGTCGGCCCGCGCTCGGGTCTCGCCGTACGGCGGGGGAGCGCTCGCCGGGGCCACTCTCGGTCTCGACCCTCAGCTCGTGGCGACGGAACTCGGTCTCGAGCGTCCCGCCGACAACTCGATCGACGGCACGTCGTCGCGCGACGTTGTGGCCGAGTTCGCGTTCATCGCCGCGATGATCGGCGTCGACATCTCGCGGTTCGCGGAAGACATCATCATCTGGAACACCCGCGAGTTCGGCTTCGTGACCCTCGACGACGGCTATTCGACCGGGTCGAGCATCATGCCGCAGAAGAAGAATCCCGACATCGCCGAGCTCGCCCGCGGCAAGGCGGGGCGCGTGATCGGCAACCTGTCGGGTCTGCTCGCCACCCTCAAGGCGCTGCCGCTGGCGTACAACCGTGATCTGCAGGAGGACAAAGAGCCTGTCTTCGACTCGATCGAGACGCTCGAGGTCGTCCTCCCCGCGTTCGCCGGCATGATCGCGACGCTTCGGTTCGATCTCGTCCGTATGGCCGAGTTGGCGCCGCAGGGCTTCTCGCTCGCGACCGATGTCGCCGAATGGCTTGTGAAGCGTGGTGTTCCTTTCCGCGAGGCGCATGAGATCTCGGGTTCGCTCGTGCGGCTCTGCGAAGAGCGCGGGATCGAGCTGCACGAGGCATCCGACGACGACCTCGTCTCGGTCTCGGAGCACCTCTCTCCCGAGGTCCGAGGTGTCCTCTCACCCGAGGGGTCGGTCGCCAGCCGCGACGGTGTCGGCGGTACCGCACCGGTGCGGGTCGACGAGCAGCGCGCGGCATTGATCGCTCGCGCCCAGCAGGCTGTGCGTGTGTGGCAGCTCTGATATCAGCCCAGAGCTGATATATCGGGTTCATCAGCTCAACACTTATATTCCAAGAATATAAGTGCTAGCCTGATCGCTATGTCCATCGCCGTCATCGCAGACATCGTCGGATCGCGTCTGCTCGAAGACCGCAGTCGCACACAGGCGCGGATCGAGGCGGCCATGGCCGAGGTCGACCATTCTCTACCCGTCGCCGTGGCGCCCATGCGCGCCACGTTCGCCGATGAGTTCCAGGCGGTCTTCGACGACCTCGACGACGCGCTGGCCTGGCTTCTGCTTCTCCAGCTCGCCCTGCCCGACGAGACGTCGCTGCGGTTCGGGCTCGGCGTCGGCGACGTCGGCTCGGTCGTCTCGGAGAGCTCGGACATCTCCGACGGCCCGGGGTGGTGGCGTGCGCGCGCGGCGATCGAGCAGGTGCACGCGATGCAGGACCGCGCGGTTCCGCGCGCCCGCACCCGCATTGTCGGAGGGGAGGACGAGGATGTCGCCATGGCCGACCGCATCCGCTTCGCCAACGCCTACCTGCTCTCACGCGACGAGATCGTCGGGGCGATGTCGGAGCGCGCTCGACGGCTGACCTACGGTCGCTGCCTCGGCCGCACGCAGGGTGCGCTCGCGAAGGAGGAGGGCATCACGCAATCGGCGGTCTCGCAGCTGCTCGCATCCTCGGGGGCCCCCGCGATCGTCGCCGGGTACGCAGCTCTGACGGAGCGTTCGTCATGATCGGCGCGGGGCTCATGCTGCTGGCGGTCGGCGGGCTCGATCTCGCCCGCAAGAGGCTGTCGGGTGCGAGGCTTGGGATCGTCCTGGTCGTCCTCGGGGCAGCACTCCTGCCGCTCGCGGCATGGGCCGGGGCAGCAGCGTGGTGGTTCGCAGCGATCGCCGTCGCGGCCGGATGGGCAGCGGTCACCTCGACGCGCGAGCCCACCCGCTGGGGCCTGTGGCCCGCGGCGCTCCTGGCCGTCGTCGTGGCCGTGGCGGTCGCGCTCATCGGGGTGCGCGACGGCCAGGGCCCTCTCGAGCGGATCTGGCCGATCGACTCGCCCCTCGGCGTCGTGAGCCTCGACCTCGCCATCGCGCTCGCGGGTGCGCTGGTGTTCCTCGTCGAATCGGGCAATGTCATCGTGCGTGCGTCGCTCCGCGGCGGGGTCGTGGCCGCCGAAGCGGCGAACGAGCTGAAGGGCGGGCGCATCATCGGCCCCCTTGAGCGCGTGCTCGTCTTCGCGCTCACCCTCACTGGAGCGTTCACGCTTCTCGCCGCCGTGCTCGCGGCGAAGGGCATCGTCCGCTTCCCCGAGATCTCGCGCGACCACGACGGGGGAGACCGCGCCGAGTACTTCCTCGTCGGAAGCCTGGTCAGCTGGGTCGTCGCGCTCGGTGCGGCTTTCCTCATCTGGTGGGGCACGGCCGCCTGAGCGTCGTCCGGTGAGGCGCTCAGCACGCCGCCGGTCTTGTGGCTTCGGAGGACTGTTTCGTGTGCCGTCATCAAGCTCAGCCGCCGGGCTGGGGCCTCGACGTCGCCCGAGGCGCCCGCCAGCCTGATGACGGAACGGCGACGCCGCGCGCTGGGTCCCCATGCGCGGCTGCGAGGGCACGTGGTCGGTCTGTATGACGTTTCCTCGGCGTGCTGATTCCCGTGCCGTCATCAGGCTCAGCCGCCGGGCTGGGGCCTCGACGTCGCCCGAGGCGCCCGCCAGCCTGATGACGGAACGGCGAAGGCTGGGGCCGGACCGCCGGTCGGGCCGTGTCGGCGGGTGCGCCGCTGATAGCCTGAAGCGCGTGTCTGATGAAGCCCTGACGACCGCCCCCGTGGCGCTCGATCCCGCGTTCGAGAACGTGTGGGACGAGCTGGTGTGGCGCGGTCTCGTGCATGTGTCCACCGACCAGGAAGCGCTGCGAGAGGCGCTCGGCGGAGACCCCATCACGTATTACTGCGGCTTCGACCCGACGGCGGCATCCCTGCACCTCGGTCACCTCGTGCAGCTGCTGACCCTTCGCCGCCTGCAGCTGGCCGGTCACAAGCCCCTCGGTCTCGTCGGCGGCTCGACCGGCCTCATCGGCGACCCCCGTCCGACCGCCGAGCGCACGCTCAACTCGCGTGAGACCGTCGCCGAGTGGGTCGACCGCCTGCGCGGTCAGATCGAGAAGTACCTCAGCTTCGAGGGCGAGAACGCCGCCCGCATGGTGAATAACCTCGACTGGACGGCGCCGATGTCGGCGATCGACTTCCTGCGCGAGATCGGCAAGCACTACCGCGTCGGCACGATGCTGAAGAAGGATGCCGTAGCCGCGCGCCTGAACTCCGATGCCGGCATCAGTTACACCGAGTTCAGCTACCAGATCCTGCAGGGGCTCGACTTCCTCGAGCTCTACCGCCAGTACGGCTGCACGCTGCAGACGGGCGGATCGGACCAGTGGGGCAACCTCACGAGCGGCACCGACCTGATCCATCGCGTCGAGGGCACCTCGGTGCACGCGTTCGGCACGCCGCTGATCACCAACAGCGACGGCACGAAGTTCGGCAAGAGCGAGGGCAACGCGATCTGGATCGACGCGGAGCTCACGAGCCCGTACGCGTTCTACCAGTTCTGGCTCTCGACCGCGGATGCCGACGTCGTCGAGCGCCTGAAGGTGTTCACGTTCCTCAGCAGCGCCGAGATCGCCGAGTACGAGCGTCTCGTCGCCGACGAGCCGTTCCGCCGCGCGGCGCAGAAGCGTCTGGCGTTCGAGGTCACCGCGACGGTGCACGGCGTGGATGCGACGGCGAAGGTCATCGCGGCATCCGACGCCTTGTTCGGCCAGGGCGACCTGACCGCTCTCGACGCCGCCACGCTGCGCTCGGCTCTGCAGGAGCTGCCCAACGCCACCGCGTCGGCGGGCGCCTCGGTCGTGCAGCTGCTCGTCGACACCGGGCTCGTCGGCAGCCTGTCGGAAGCCCGCCGGGCGATCGCGCAGGGCGGCGTCTCGATCAACGGTGCGAAGGTCGACGACGAGTCGGCTGTCGTGGTCGGAGACCTGCCGGGTGGCGTGGCCGTGCTGCGGCGAGGCAAGAAGACGCTCGCGGGCGTCTTCATCGACGACTGACCCGAGCGGATGCCGTTCACCCCGAGCCACGCCGTCGTCGCGCTGGCAGTCGTCCGCACACCGCTCGTGCCGGCGGCCGTGGCTGTCGGGGCGATGGCGCCCGATTTGCCGTTGTTCGCCCGCGGGATCGGCATCAGCTACGCGCAGACGCATGCGTATCCGTGGCTGACGGTGGTGATCGCGGGTGTGCTGCTGCTCGCGTGGTGGCTGCTGCTGCGGCCCGCGGTGTGTGAGCTCGCACCCGACTGGCTTGCGGGAAGGCTGCCATCGGCGTGGGACGCCACGGGCGGCGACGCGCTGCGAACCGTGCGGCCCGCATCGGGGCGGACCCGGTCGGTCGCGGTCAACGTTCTGCTGGTCGTGGTGTCGCTGGCGCTGGGCGTGCTGAGTCACATCGCCTGGGATGCCTTCACCCACGAGGGGCGCTGGGGCGTGGAGCTCATCCCCGCGCTGGCCGAGCGCTGGGGACCGTTCCACGGCTACCGGTGGTTGCAGTACGCATCGAGCGCGCTGGGCCTGCTCGGGCTCGCGGCGGCGGGCGCGTTCTGGCTGCGGAAGCGGTCGCTGTCTTCGGTGCGCCGGGTGCTGCCCGGTGCGGTGCGAGTCGTCTGGTGGGCATCGCTACCGTTCGTGCTCGTCGTCGCGTGGCTGATGGGTCTCGCCGCCTATGGCCCGCTGACCGCGGAGTGGACCGCGCAGCACCTCGCATACCGAGTGCTGCCGCCCGCGTGTGCGATCTGGGGAGTGGCGACGCTCGTGCTGTGCGTCGTCGTGCAGGTGGTGCGGCGACGTGTCGTGCGGTGAGTATCGCGGGGCTTCGGTCTTCGGCGACCCGTGGTCGCGTACTCGAGGTGAAGGTTCAGTCGACTCCGCGTAGCCGGTCGATCTTCCGGCGTTCGCGTTTCGTCGGTCGGCCGGCGCCGCGATCACGGACGGCGAGCATCGCCATCGGCTCGCGCGGGGGAGTGCGGTCTTCCAGGGCGGTCGCCGCGACGGGCGCGCCGACGCGCTTGGTGAGCGTCTGTCTGACGACGAGGATGCGGTCGAAGCCCGCGATCCGCACCCGCAGCTCATCGCCGGGCTTCACCGACTGCGACGCCTTGACTCTCTCGCCGTTGATCCGGACGTGACCGGCGCGGCAGGCGGTGGTCGCCGCTGACCGGGTCTTGTAGATGCGGACCGCCCACAGCCACGAGTCCACACGGACGGGCGCATCGGATGCGGTCATGCGTTCCATTCTCGCCGAAGCGTCACGGGTGCTCGCCGGCATCGGTCTTGTTCGCATCGGCGAGGTCGAGCGAGACGACGGCGACATGCGGCTTCGGGCGGGCGACCTCGCGGAACCCCGCGCTGAGGAACGTGGAGAGAGCACCGTGGTACAGCTCGTTCGAGGTGACCTTGCGCCCCGCATCCGGGTCGACGGGGTACGCCTCGACCACCCGTGCGCCGTTCTCGCGGGCGAAGGCGATCGCGGCGTCGAGGAGTGCCGCGTTGAGGCCCGAGCCGCGATGCTCCTTCCGCACCGCGAAGCAGCTCACGGCCCAGACATCCGCGTCGTCCCAGGGCTCCTCGGTCGCGCCTGCGTAGGCGCGTGTCTTGCTCAACCGAATCTGGCGTGTACGCGGACCGACACGGACCCAGCCGGCGGCGTCGCCGTCGACGTAAGCGATGAGGCCGGGGGAGGGCGCGGCATCCACTTCGCTGCGGAAGGCTGCGGCGCGGCCGTCGATATCGGTGCGCTGGAAGTCGGCATTTGTCATCGTCCACCACTGGCACTGACACTCGTGTCCGTCGCCGCCGCCGCTCATCGCGTGCTGGGCATCGCTGAAGCTGCCGGGCGTCACCGGCACGATCGTCGTCTCGCTCATGGCCAGACGGTACTGCCCGCCCCGGACACCGGGCAACGATCGGTCGTCGCAGATGCAAGCGCAACGCGCCCGGGTGCGCCGGTTCGCGAGCGGGCTCGGGACCCGTTAGGATAGGGGAGTTGTCCGCGTGCGGACAGCGGACCGGGATGTGGCGCAGCTTGGTAGCGCACTTGACTGGGGGTCAAGGGGTCGCAGGTTCAAATCCTGTCATCCCGACGGTCTGAAGCCCTGATGAGAAGTGATTTTCATCAGGGCTTCGTCATGTCTGGCGACGGGTTTTCGTTTGGTCCCCCCTCTGGTCCCCTCGCCAAGGCATCGGCGCCAGCCCGCGGACGGCCGAGGGCGTAGCTGGCTCTCTGGAAGTCGTCGCCTGTGGATAAGGGGACCAGAGCATCTGATCGTGGCTTCTGGCTACCCGTCACAGCGACCTCGACGCCTCGCGCCGGCTCGGTCTGCTTGCCTTGGAGGATCGGGCAAGGAAGGGGTTGGCCTGCTCCGCGGCGGAGGCTAGGTGGCGGTCGTCGGGGTGCAGGTATCCGCGGGTGGTCTCGACGGAGGCGTGGACGAGGATGCCCTGGAGGATGTGGAGCGGGATGCCTGCGTCGGCCATCCACGTCGCGCCGGTGTGCCGGAGGCCGTGTCGGGTGAGGTCGGGCAGGCCGAGATCGCTGACGATCTGGTCCCAGTTCGTCGCCTCCCGCACGGTCGCGGTCGTGAGAGCGCCGCCCTTCGGGCCGACCAGCAGCCGGTCATCGGGCTCCTTTCCCTCCGCGAGCCGCTCAAGAACCGGTCGGAGTGGGTCGAGGATCGGCACGCGGCGTTCGCTCCGGCCTTTGGTCTGTTTCGTGATGAGCCCGCCTTTGCCGGGGTAGGTCTGCCGGGCGATCACCACGATGCTCTTGTCGAACCGGACGTCACCGGCTTGGAGGCCCGAGACCTCGGATGAACGCGCCGCGAGGAGGGCGGCGAGCATGACGAAGTCGGAGTACGACTGGTGAATCTTCCCGCAAGCTTCAGCGAGCTTCGTCAGCGTTCCGATGTCGGGGATCGCATGCGCGCGCGGGGAAGCACCCTCCGCAGGCTGGAGACGGAAGGCATTGCGGTTCAGGCTGCGCTTAGCGCGGTTCTTCGCGGGGTTGATCGGGATGAGCCCGTCGCGTACTGCTTCGTCGAGGACTCGCACGAGTGGGGCGATGGAGTTCTTAATCGTCGAGGCCCCGTGCCGTTTCTCCCAGGCATCGATGGTGCGGTCGATGATCCCGGCGGTGATCTGCGTGACGGGCAAGTGCCCGAGAGCAGGCAGCACGCGGAGCTTGAGCCCGTACCCGTAGGTCTCCCCGGTTGAGGTCGGGTCGAGGCCGCGCGCCCGTCGGTCGCCGATCCTGGTGACGAACTCGGTGAGCGTCATGGACACGTCCATGCCCTAGGCCGATGACCGCCGCAGCGAGTCGAGGAACTCGTGCGCCGCAGCCTCATCGGCGACGATCTCGGAGCGGATGATGCGGCGTTTGCTGATCGGGTCCGTCCAGCGGGCACGGGCGCGGATGCCGTAGGAACGACGCTCCAGATCGGTGGAAATCTTCACGCCGACCGGAGGCACCGGTTTCGGCTGTGCTTGCGGGAGTGGCTCAGCCTTCCGGGGCATCGCCGTGCTCCAGGCCTGCCAGCCAGGCGTCGACCGCCTCGACGCGGTATCGGGCGATCCCGCCCAGCCGCAGGAACGGCGGCCCCTGACCGGCGGAACGCCACCTCGACAAAGTCGACTCGGACACCTTGAGTTAGGCGGCGATCTCGCGACTGTCCATGAGAGGCGAGACCACGATCGTGCCGCCGGTATCACTCACGCGACTTCTCCGGTGTTCGGGTCGAGCCCGGCATAGAACTCGTCCTCGGCCTGGCGGCGCGCGGCGACATCGTCGAGGACGAACTGCACGAAGTCCTGATCGCGGTGAGCGATGATTGTGTCCTCGACTGGGCCTGCCGGGTCCTCCCCGGGCCATGTGATTTGCCGGGTGGGGCGGTCTCGGTCGAGACGGGTTCCGGAAGCTGCGACCCAGTCACGGAGCCGCTGACGGGCGTCGGCGAAGTCGCGATGCCAGCCCAGTGGAGCGGAGCCGTTCTGCTCCGGGTCGTAGGCGGACAGCCAATGCAGGTGCAGCGCGCTCAGCTCCCACAGCAGCTCCGGATGACGGTGCCAGAACGGCGGAACCACCGAAGCAGGCAGCCCGTAGGTGCGGCGCAGCCAATCGTCCCAGCGGTTCAGCTCCAGCCACTCGGCCTCCGCTTCCTCGCTGGTCAGGAGGTTCCAGTGATCGGGTGCGGAGGCTCCGGGATCAGCGGCCCGTCGAACTCCTCGGACTCCTCGTCCAGGTCCGGCTCGTCGGTCTCGGCGGCGGTGTCATTCTCGTTCATCGCTGTCACCGCCGGTCAGAGTCCGAGCGCCGGTGCGGCGCGGCGCGCCCCGGCATCAATCGCCTGGCCCGGGGCCTCCTGCGCGACGGCGGGCTGGCGGCGGGCGCGGTCGACCTCGTAGCGGGTGCGGGCGAGGTCATGGCCGAGCTTCTTCGCCACGAACTCTTCCGCCTTGACCGCCTCGCCTTCCGGCGTGGTGCGGTCGTACTCGCGGGTGTACCCTCCGCGACGAACTTGTCTCCCTTGGCGAGCCGGTCGTGGGCGGAGGAAGCTGCTCGCCGGTCTGCCGATGTCACCGAGCGTCTGAGCCCGGGGGAATGTCGGTGCGGCGGCGTAGAATAGTTACATGGGTGTAGTTCCTGCAAGTTCGACCGATCCCGGAGGCGAGATGCCGGCTGGTCAGGCCTCCATGCCCGGGCCGCAGGGCCATCCATCCACGATGATCGAGCCAAGCACCCCATCCGTAGATCGTTTCCAGATTCTCGCCCTCGATGGCGGGGGAGCCAAGGCACTGTTCACGGCTCACGTCCTAGCGCGGCTGGAACAGGACCTCGACGTCAGCATCCAGGACTCCTTCGACTTGATCGCTGGCTCATCGGCGGGTGGAATTGTCGCACTCGCGCTGGGCGCCCGTCTCACCCCGAGCGAGATCGTGGGGCACTACGAGGAACTGGTCGAGGCGGTCTTCCCGGCCGCGCGTCGGCGACTGTGGCGGCGTCCTCGTCAACTCACTGCACCCATCTACGACAGCGACGCGCTGCACACTGCCCTAACCAAGGTGCTCGGCGAAAGGCTGCTGGGAGACAGCACGAAACGGTTGGTCATCCCGGCGTGGGACGTGCAACGTGGCTCCGTGCACATCTTCAAGACGCCGCACCACAGACGGCTCGCCCGGGACTGGCGCATCCCGATGGTGGACATCGCGATGGCGACCTCGGCGGCACCGCTCTACTTTCCTGCCGCGCGGGTCGATGGACACCGCCTCATCGACGGCGGCGTGTGGGCGAATAACCCCTCTGTCGTCGCGATCGCCGAGGCCGTGAGCATGCTCGACGTACCGCTCGCCTCGATCAGGGTGCTCAACGTGGGCACCATCGACCAGCTCACGAACCACCCTAAGCGCCTCGACCGCGGCGGGCTGCTCAACTGGGCGAAGCCGATCGCGCCACTGATCCTCACCGCCGGCAGCCGTGGCGGACAGGGCATTGCTGAGCATCTGATCGGCAAGGCCGCGTACACCAGGTTCGACGCTCTCGTGCCGGGCGGACTGTACGCACTTGACTCGGCAGACCCGAGCGACGTCGCCGGCCTCGCCGCGTCCGTGAGCCGCGAGCTCAGCCCTATCTACACCGCGCGATTCGCAGATCATCGCGCGGCCGACTACACACCGTTGATCGGAGACCGACACCGCGGCGACCCGACCAGCATGTCGACCACGGAGGTCTCCCGATGAAGCTCACTGACTACTTCAACGTCCTGCTCAAGGACACCGTCAACCTCGGCCAGGTGAAGCTCGACTCGCTCGACACTCGCGTCGAGGCGGTCTATAAGGCGTTGAAGGCCGACGAGCAGATCGGGCACCTCATCCTCGGCAAGACGCCCCAGGGCTCATGGGCGCACAAGACCATCATCAACCCGGTGGGCAGCAACGAGTTCGACGCCGACTTCATGCTCGACATGAGCGAGAACCCGGACTGGGCCGACGACCCCGAGAAGTACATCGAAGAGGTCTACGCGGCACTGCATCGCCACAGCATCTACGGCGACATGCCGCACTCACGCAAGTGCCGCTGCGTCCGAGTCGTCTACGCGAACTCCATGCACCTCGACATCGTGCCGCACCTCAACCTCGCCGATGGTCGCGAAGTCATCGTCAACCGCGACGACAACGCCTGGGAACTGACCGACCCCCAGGGTTTCACAGACTGGATGAAGAGCAAGGACGCGCTCGCTAAGGGCAACCTCCGCAAGGTCATCCGGCTGATGAAGTACCTGCGCGACCACAAGAACTCCTTCACAGGCACACGGTCGATCCTCCTGACGACACTGCTCGGCGAGCAGGTCACCGAGCTGCGCACGCTGCTCGATCCTGGCTACTACAGCGACGTCCCCGCGACTCTCCTGCACCTCGTTAAGGACCTCGACGCCTGGCTCCAGGCACGCCCGACCAAGCCCCCCATTCCAGACCCGTCCGGGTCCGGTGTCACCTTCGACCATCGGTGGGAGCAGTCCACCTACAGCTACTTCCGGGACCGCATTCATGTCCACGCCGCCGAAATCGAAGAGGCGTACGAGGAGGAGAACAAGGAGCGCAGCATCGAGCTGTGGCAGGGCATCTTCGGTGACGGCTTCAAGGCTCCGGCCACCTCGTCCAGCAGCGCGAAGTTCCCGGCAGCAGCTCCCGCGGCCCCTTCCACCGTGGGGCGGTCTGGCCGCGCGGGATGAGCCGCCGCAACCGGGCCACGCTGTCGGCCTGGCAGAAGCATCTCGTTGACGAGCTGAGGTCACTCGACAGGGGGCACCCCCGCGACGTCCGGATAGTCCAGCAGCCTCGGCTCGACTCTGACGGCAACGCCATCCTCCGACTCCGGCTCCACACCGTCGACATCCCTCACCGCCCCGGCGGGCTGGAACTTGGAGACGATGAGGAGCTCATCGTCAAGATTCGCCCCGCTCTGTTCTCGCCGCCGAGCGCCGAGGTTGATCACACACGCTTCCTCGGTTTCCCGCACGTCCTCCAAGGGCAGCGGCTCTGCATCTACCTCGATCCCTCACGAGAGTGGCGCCCATCCGCCGGAATGGCCGGGTTCCTCAGCCGACTGTGGGACTGGCTCACCGATGCCTCCGCCGGAGTGTTCGATCCCTCGACCGCGATGTACCACGCTGTCGGAGGAGTGCTTCACCACGCCGACGCCACGCCCACCATCGTCGTCCGCGAACCCGGCCCGTCGAAGCAGCGTCAGATCGCTCGGCTGATTACACGCTCACCGCACCGCTACGACCTCACCTACTCGACCGACCACGACGGACACCGCACGCCCGTCTTTGCCCTTGCGAGCGACCTCCCGTTCGGTGCGGCATCCACCTTCGCGCTGTTCCTGACGCTCCTGGACGACCCGCACCTTGACCGCGCCGAAGGACGGTCACCACGGGTCTCACCGCAGTCGCCCGCGTTCCTCACATCGCTCCTCGCTAGCGCGCTACGAAACTCTGACGGCACCGAGCAGTACTTCGTGCTCGCCGTGCCGCACCCCGCAGGCGGACCGCACCATCTTCTCGGCGGACGCCTCCCCGCAACTACCGCCGACGCGCTCCGGCGCCTCGCCAAGAAGCACGGCACCGCGGTCAACCTCGACCCCGGAATCATCAACGCCGACATCCCCATCGAATGGTGCAACATGTCCGACGAACGGCAAGAGGTCACGACCCGGCGCGACGACGACCGGCCCGTCAACGGCTTCCGAGGAAAGACCGTTCACATCTGGGGGTGTGGCGGCCTCGGCTCATGGCTCGCCGAGTTCATCGCACGCGCCGGGGCCAGCACCATCGCTGTCTGCGACCCCGGCACCATCACAGGCGGGCTCCTAGTGCGACAGAACTACACCGAAGCCGACATCGGCCAGACGAAAGCCGACGCCCTCGCCACACGCCTCCGCGCGATCCGCGATGACCTGACCGTCACCGTCGCAGAAGGAAGCGTCCCTGACCCAGCCGTCTCCCTCGCCGCGGACCTCATCATCGACGCCACCGTCAGCCACAGCATCACCACCTACCTAGACAGCCTCGCAGGCGAAGACCGCACGGCACTGATCGCCCAGGTCGCCACCGACGCCAGGACGGGAACGCTCGGTATCGCCAACATCTGCGCGCCCCGTGACACCTGTACGCCGTCCGAGCTCGACGACCAAACAGGCCGCTTGGTGCTGGCCGATGGCGCGCTGGAGCTGTACCACGCACTCTGGAAGGAAGCAGCCGAAGGCGACGAACTGATCCCCACCCGAGGATGCTCCGTACCCACGTTCCACGGCTCGGCCGCAGACCTCGCTGCCGTCGCCGCCACACTCGTCAACATGATCGGTCTGCACCTCCAGCAGGTAGAGGCACTAGTCTCAGGAACCCACCTCATCTCCCTGCCACACGCACCAGCCGGCCCACGGCATCACTTCCGTCCCGCGACACAGGACACTCGCGGATGAGACAGCACGCGGCCTCTTACTTGTGTCGCCGGAGAGCCCAACGTCGGAAGGGACGCAGATTCATCCTCGATACGGCGTCCCTCGCCAACAGGCCGTCGGGTCACTCTCTACGCACCGTCTCGTCAGCTGACGATGCCACGAGAGGAAACGCCATGGTCCGTCTGCTCTGGGCGCTGAGTGCCCACGTCCGCTGCTATCTGCGACGCTACATGCCCACCAACAAGGCCCAGTCCGTTGTGGAGCTACGTGCCGCGGTCCGCAAGGCTGGAGTGGAGTCCAATGTTGCCAAGACCATCTCGGATGAGCTTTCGGAATCAGTCGGTTTCGATGTCGCCTCGACGCTCGACAAGGTGACCGAAGCTATGGTCGGCACGCGCGAGTCCCTTTTCAAGGACAAGGATGAGGATAAGGACAAGGACAAGGACAAGGACAAGGACAAGGACAAGGACAAGGACACCGACACGGGCACGGGCACGGGCACGGGCACGGGCACGAGGCGATGGCAGCTCTGCGTAGTCTTCGACGACTCAGACCGCGTCACGGCGGTGCTTGTATGGGCAATCATGAGACCGCTCAGTTTCTTATTGTCTGACGGGTGGGAGAAGCGCACAGCTCCGGCGTTGCAGCGGAAGCCGCCGCCCCGCTTGGAGGACATGAGTGTCGACAGAGCCGCGATGGTCTCGGCATGCAGGCGCTCTGCGGACCGTGTACGCAGCCAAAGGGCGCTCAATACGAGGGATAGCCTGCGACGTTTCGGACGGAAGGCAGTGTCGTCGGGTGCCTAGTTCACAGATACAACGAATCGCGATACTGCCGTCGGTTCAGAACCGGGTATGGGCTCGTTCTGCAGGCCGTTGCGTACTCTGTGCCGCTTACCTCCTTGACACTAGAAGCTTCTTTCACTCCCGCTCCGTTGCAGAACTCGCCCACAACGTCGGAGCCACTGATGGCGCCAAGTCGCCGAGAGGGAAGTCAGCTTTGTCGTTGCGAGAACGCTCGGCCGAAGAGAACATCCTTTTGCTCTGCCACGAATGCCATCGACGGATCGATGATCCTGAAATGGTCGGCTTCTTCACGGCTGAGTATCTCCGCGATGCCAAGATCACGCACGAGCGCCGTGTCCGCGAAGTTACTGACTTTGCGACCCTTCGACCGGCTGCCGTCCTCAAAGTCACCGGGAAGATACGAGGAACTCTCGCTCCGCCTTCTCCTAGACAGATTGCGGAAGCGCTCCACCCGCTCCATCTGACGGGCTTCGGCGAGGCCACTCGTACGGGTATGTACGAAGTCGTGCTGGACGATCCTGAAGACGCAGACTGGTCGTGGACGAGGGGCATTCAGCGCATCGATCGGGCCGTAGATTCGCTGCTGGCCGCGATCGAGGCCAGCGACGTCGAGGTGGCAGCGGTGTTCGCGCTCGCCCCGATCCCTCTGCTCGTACACCTTGGCTCCCGCCTCGACGACAAGAGCGAAACTGTCCTCTTCCGCCGTGCGAGATTCGACGACGCGCGAGCATGGGCCTGGGCCACTGACGCGGCGAACTCGCCGGCGTATGGCGTGTCCGTAACCAACAACGACTCAGCCACGCAAACGTTCGACGAGATTCTCTTGACCGTGAACGTAACCGCGCACGTCAAGCTCGACGAGATCCCTCCGCAGGTTCGCGGCTTGCCCCGTGTAGTGCTCAGTCTTGCAACTGAAACGCCCGGCCCCAGCGTGATCGACACCAGGGCCGCACTCGACCGGTTTTCGGACGGCTGGCAACGCGCTCTTTCCTTCGTAGAAAAAGAGTTCCCGACAGTCTCTCGCGTTCACGTGGTCGCAGCTGTTCCGGCGCCAGCGGCGATCCAGATGGGGCGACTCCACATGCGCGACGCCCAACCGGAATTAGTCATCTATCAACGAACGAGAGCACAAGGCTACGTAATCGCGCTCACGGTGCACTAAGAAACAACGGAGGTCGCATGGAACTCGAGAACTATTTCACCGCCTTTCTTCAGAACACGGTGAACCTCAAGCAGTGGAAACTGAAGCAGCTCGACGGTCGAGTGATTGCCATCGTGGATGCTCTGAAGAAAGACGCGGTGATTGGTACTCGCTACCAAGACCACATCCCGCAGGGATCATGGGCCCACGAGACAATCATCACGCCCGTCGGAGCGCTAGACGAGTTCGACGCCGACTTTCTTCTACACATCGAGGAAGTTTCTGAGTGGTCACAGAACCCGAAAGAGTACCTGCGAGAGGTGCGAGCCGCCTTCAAGCGGAACGCGACCTATAAGTCGATGCTTCAGAGAAAGAATCGGTGCGTCCGAATCGATTACGCAAATGATTGTCATGTTGATGTGGTGCCCTACATCGTGCGCGATGACGGATCTCAAGTCATCGTCAACTACAAAGAGAACAAGTTTGAGGACACCAACCCCGCGGGGTTCACGTCATGGATGAAGGAAAAGGATGACATCACGAACGGAAACCTCCGTCGAGTCATCCGCCTTCTGAAATACATCCGGGACTACAAGAACACCTTCGACTGCCCCTCGGTGATCCTCACAACACTTCTCGGTGGACGAGTCCAAGCCTTCGACACCGAGGCTCGGTACGCCTCAGTCGGTTCAACGCTGGTCGCCCTTCTCGAAGACCTGGCCTCTTGGCTGCGCTGGCACGAGCAGATGCCTGTCCTCGAAGACCCGAGCTGTCTTGGGACCTACTTCAACCATCGGTGGGCCCAGGAGAAGTACGCAAACTTCCGCGTGCAGGTACAGCGCTACGCCGAGTGGGCGAGAGAAGCGCTTGTCGAGGACGACGAAGCCACGAGCGCAAGCCGTTGGCGCAAACTCTTCGGAGACACTTTTGTTGCTGAAGAGAACGTAAGACTGGCGAAGTCGCTTGGGCACAGCGGGCAGCGGAAGGCTCTCGTTCTTCGAGCTCCAGAAGAGGAGTTCATTCACGAGCACTACGCGTATGCTGGCGGCCATAGCGCGCGGATCGATGCTTTCGTACTTCGGGACTCTGGACGCGTGGCGCGCTCGCTCCGCGTCGACGGTCGAGTCGAGAAGAACCGAGATCTCCTCTTCCGAGTAGTGACTGATGTTCCTGGACAGTTTGATGTCATCTGGAAGGTGCGCAACAAGGGAGAAGAGGCAGAGAGAGTTGGGCAGCTCCGGGGGCAACTCCTCGAAGGTGACGGCACGCAGGGTGTGGAACATCGCGAATCCACCAGCTACGCAGGGAACCACTTCGTTGAGGTGTACATCCTGCAAGGTGGACGTGTTGTCGCCTCGGACCATCATGCAGTCGTCATCCGGTAGAACCTCTGCTTGAATCACATCCAGTCGTTTTTGGTGGGGACGTCACACGGGGTGAGCCCGGTCTGGGGGGTGCCGGAACAGCAGGATCGATTTTGTGTCTCGTCCCGCCCCAGGTGGCTGGTCGCTGCTGGCGCCTCCCGGATACACCCCTTTTTACCCGGTTACGCGGCCGTTCAGTCGAGGGGCCGTCGAACGCGTAGCAATCGATGTATGGTGCCTGCCAACGGCTCTCCGCGGGCCGCGCGGGAGGGGGACCAAAAGGGGACCAGGATCATGCAAACCATGCATCTCGCGACGTGCGCTGCATTTGGCGAGCGCCAGAAGCGCGCGGTTTTTGGTTTCGCCAGCGTCGTCTAGGCGCCTGGGGTTCAAGGGGTCGCAGGTTCAAATCCTGTCATCCCGACGGTCGGAAGCCTCGATGAGAAGCCAATTCTCGTCGAGGCTTCGTCGTGTCCGGGGGGTTGGTCGCCCCTGGCCCAGCCGCTCGATCCACTTGCTCCGGTCGCTGCCGAAGTGCGACGCTCCTGTTTACAGCCGTGACACTGACGAGACGCTCGCCGACGAAGGAATCACGACGCAGAAGTGGACAATCCGGCGGCAATGGCGCGGCAGTTGGCTCGAAGCAACGCGAGTTCAGAGCGCGCTCGTGGATTGTGCTGCAGGTTCAGTAATGGCGTGTTCTCTCGGATCAAGGCGACCTCCGCCTCCTGCACTTCGGACTGCGGCAGGACGGCCCAGCTCACCTCGAGGTTCGCGTCGATCCAGTTGACGATGGCGTTCCGGTCGGTGGGGGCGAAGCGGTAGTTCTGCATTCGGGCTCGACCGGCGAGTGAGCCGAACGGGGGCCGGTATCCGAGCACCGCGCCGATGCTACGGAAGAAGGTTCCGTTACCGCGTGCTCGCAGTTCGTTCCCGAGTAGTCGTTTCCGGAGCGTCTGCTTTTCCGCTTGTCCGATATAGATCAGGTCGCGACCATCGCGAACGGAGAAAAACGGCTCGGCGAGAGTCGCGCCGCCGCGAAGCCGGATGGCGTAGACGCCGAACTCGTTCGGTACGAGCGGCCCGACCTCACCAGCTGATCGGAAGGAGCCGTCATCGAGGAGCTTCATGGCCCCTCAGAGTCCGCGAGCTTGTCGCCGTGGCGAGGCCGCAACCTCGACGCGATGGTGCTCGCGATTTTCCCCGCCGTGTCTTTTGCTGTGTGAGCCGCATCGACGCTGAAGGATGCGACCGCTTCGGCTCCTTGAGCGCCCATCCTCCCAACCGCCCGTGCGCGGGCTGTTCCCGTGTCGACAGTGGCATCCCGTGCCTCCCTAGCGGCGACGGCCCAGCGCTTCTTCTCTAGGTTCAGGCGGCTGTCGGAGATGCCGAGTGTCTCGTGAAAGACCAGCACGTCTTCGGCGACCTCGTTACTGGAGCGCACTACTTCGCCGGGCTTGAGCGGGTGGAACAGCACTTTGCTGTTCGCTGTCGCCGCTGCAGCGTCTATGCGTGCGAGGAGGCGTTCGGTGCTCTTCGCGATCAGGTCACGACGCTTGGCGCGGCCGGCCTGGATCGCCTCGCGGTGACGGTCGAGATCGTCCGGGCTGGAGTCGAGGACTCGGTCGAGCTCCAGCACAGCCAGGCCGTCCTGGAGCTGGAAGCAGCGAGCCAGCACGGCCAGCCACTCCTCGATCTCTCCTTCTGCATCCCTCGCGACCTTCGCGATGTCGCCGATGCGCGATTTCTTTTCAATCTTCTCGGCCAGGGCGTCGACGCGGCGAAGCGCGTAAGCCTGCGTCTCTGCGATGGCCTGCGCCGCGCCGTGGAGATTCGACCACGTCACTTCCGACACACGACCGACGTGATGGCGCTTCAGCATGGCATCGTCGATGACGAGCCCGACGCCGATCATGCGGGCGAGTGCGCTGTCTTTCTGCGCCCGCAGGACGTCGTCGACCTTCTCGTCGATCGCGGAAAGGTAGTCCGTGATCTCCTGCATGGTCTGCTGCATGGCGAGCTGTGCCATGATGCCTGCTGCGCCGGCCAGCATCGCCGGGTTCGTGAGCATAGAGCCGACCGTTCCGGGCTTCACGAACTCAAGGATGTTTGTGATCTTGCCCTTGCTCGTGGTCACGATGGCGCGGCTGACGCCGTCCGATGAGCCCCTCATGGCGTTGCCGAGTTTCAGGGCCTTGGCCGAATCCTCGGTGAGCTTCACCCAGCGACCGGCGTTGGCAGTGAGCTCGGCTCCACCCTTCGCGGCGGCCGAACCGATGTTGAGAGCTCCACCGACAGCGTGCGACAGATTCAGTTCGCGGGAGGCAACACCCGCCGTTGAGAGGAAACGCTCGACCGCCAGCGCGTCGCCGATGACCGCCAGACCATCTCCGTCGATGACGAGCTCGATCTCGTCGCGCGAATCGTCCTCGTTCGCCATCCTTGCTCCGTTCGCCACGCCTGGTTGGTGACTCGAGGTTATCGGGGCGAGCGGCGCGTGTTCCCTACTGGCTCCGCTCACCCCCTCTCGCGCTTCGCATCACCAGCTAACGCCCGGGGCGTCCGGGCGAGGTGCGGGCACCTGTTTGGCGGGTGACGATCGCGGGGTCGCTGAGTTCGGCCCGAAGGGCTGCACGAGCCCGTGCCAGGCGCTGCCAGTAGGAGCTCGTCGTGCACCCGAGCACCTCTGCCGCCTCGGCAGCGGGCAGCCCACACCAGTAGGTGAGCTCGAGTGCCAGCGCATAAGCAGGCCTAAGTTTCGCGACCGCGTCCTGCAGCTCGACGGTCGCCAGTTCGCTCATGGGGTTCCGAGCCCTGGTCAGTTCTTCGGCCACCAGTTGTCGTGTCCGCTCCTTGACGCGACTCCGTCGTTGATACTCGTTTCCGATGAGATTCCGTGCAGTTTGAAATAGCCACCCGCTCGTGATGCGAGTCCCGGTGGAGTACTTTTGCCACGCGATAGCGAAGGTCTCGGCAGTCAGGTCCTGTGCTAGATCGACGTCGTTGATGCGTGACAGGATGTAGCGCTCAATTGACCTGGCTCTATCTGCGTACAGAGCAGTGAACAGTTTCGGCACGTGACCTCCCCACAGACGGCGGTTCGTCTCCGGTCAGTAACTACCTGGGCCGTTGCGATGAACAGGTCGCCGACAACTCGCATCATGACATCCGACTCTGCGTCAACTCAAGAGGTGCCGGTGCGGCTCGTCGCGATCGCTGCTGTCAGGAATCTCATGGCAGGCAAACGTTACCGAGACACCGGCCGCGTTCCGTGTCCGGTGCGAACGATTCATCCAAATGAAGGAAGTGGCCATGATCACGGCAACGCACGAGTTCACAGTAACCGAGCCTCCGGAGAGTTCTGACGTCGCGGGTGTCGATCAGAAGAGGGTACGTAGGATGCGCCCGCTCGGCGTGCTCCTGGCCATGCTGATCGGGTTCTTCTCCCTGGGTATGACGGCGCCTGTTGCGAGCGCGAGCGAACGCATCGTTCCGGCCGAATACCTACTCGAACTGGGGGGAGAAGTGCACACGCTCCATGAGGGCGAGAGCGTGACCTTCGCAATGCAGAGAATCCCATCGGCGGCTGTGCCGGGACAGGTGACGCCGAAGGTGGTGTACCCCGGCGACGCAGGCACGCTGACAGTGACCGGTTCGGGCGGGAGCTTCCACTACAGCATCGCGATGTCGGTTCCGGCCACGTCCTTCACCGGTACCTTCAACGTCACGGACGTGAGCCACGGACTCTCGGGTGGGACGACTCTCGTTTCCGGATTCTCCGGCTCGGTGCCGACTAGCCGGCTCCGTGGCCATCGGTATTCTGGTGTACTAACCGGGACGGCCTTCCTCGTAGGCGTCCCAGTTGCTACCGTCGTGCCGAATTACACGCTCTACACGTACACGGGTTAACGATATCTGGGCCGCTGTGATCGGGGCGACTGCCACCGTTCCTGCCACAGCGGCTCGGCCCTTGACAAGCGAAGGAGTCGATCATGACTACCCAGATGTTCAATCCTGCTGAGCAGCTCAAGCGCGCTGTCGATGATGGGCGCCTTTCTGAGGAGAGCCTCGAGGCCATCACCGAGATCCCAACCGCGAAGCTCCGATCCTTCTTCACCGGGGCTGAGGCAGGTGCCGTCGGTGTCACAGTGAAACCCCAGTCGCTCTCCTCGGATGAGGTGACTCGGCTGGCGGTTCTCGCGGCGCAAATTGGTCAGGGTTTAGAGATCGATGATGACGAACGACTGCGGGCGACCCTGGAAGGGCTGACGGCTCAGTTTCATCTCACTCTGGAGAATATTGCGTTACTGATCCATGCCAAGCCGACCGACCTCGCCGTGGCGCTCCGCGAACCAGCATCGCTGCCTGCGGATCGAAAGTACGCGCTCGCATCGAGGCTGTCCTATCTCACGAACGCGATCGAGCGAGCGCGTCCTGGAACTGTCGATCCGGGAAGGTGAAGGACCGCCGTCATTCCCGGTTACGGCAGCGCCTGAATGGGTTCTCCCGTGGTATGAGCTCTCCTAGCGGCGCCATGCAGAGCACTCCAGGGGGTGCCGCTCCAACCGTGCGGCGATCCGGTCGGCACGTCCCGCGTTGTATCCCAGGGTGTGCACAGTGATGACTCGCGCTCCATCGTGCGTGACGCCGACGAATGACCCATGGTCTCGGTTATGGCCGTTATGCCACCACAACGATGAATCGTCCATCCAGCCCAGCGGGTTCTCTCCGGGCGTCTGCCGCGTGATGGAAGTGGCGTACAGCTCGAGCGCATCGAAAGTTCCATGCAAGCCGCCGGCCCCGACGAATGGCCCGGGATCGTGCCACTGCTCGCGAATGCGCCCCGTCCAGGTGCGCAGAACGGGCACACGTTCCGGCTCGGGGGACGTCGACACGGCCGTGATGTCGAGCGGGTCGAAGACGTATTCCTTCGCGAGCGTCCACCAGTCGAGACCTGTCGTGACCTCGAGCACACGCGTCAGCACCGCGTAGCCAAGGTTCGAGTACGCGACGACGCCGACGTGCCCGCTGTGTTGCGTTGAGATATTCGGCAACACCTCGGAATCGAAGTACTCCGTCGTGTACTTCGCATAGGGGTCGCGGGCTTCGGCGATCGTCTCGATCATCCGTGAGGGAAGCCTGGCGAGGCCCGAGGTGTGGGTCACCAACGAGCGCACATCGACGTTGCGGGGTAGACCGGTTTCTGGCAGGTACTCGCTTACCGGAGCCGAGAGGTCGACGATCTCTGCGCGGTCCAGCTGCTGCGCGATCTGAGCGGTGGCGGTCTTCGTGACCGAGCCCCACTCGAGCATCGGAGAACCGCGATGCGGCGGCCCGAAATGCTCGACGGTAACGCGCTCCGAGTCGCGAACGCGATAGGCCGAACTCTTGTGACGCACCCTCCAACTCATGCTCCTCAGACTATTCGCGAGCGTCGGTTGACTTCAGCTTGCCAATGTTGGCGGAGTATGGGTGCCATGGGCCTGATCATGGGCCGGCGGGTGTTGATACGTTCGAAAGATGGAGACGACGAATTCTGCGAGTAACGGGCGAGTCGCGGCCAGGGCCGCTCCCTGCATCTGAAATGCGCGCTCAGCTTTATGTCGGTTCGAAGAGAGATCAGGGGAGAATGAAGCGATCGATCCTCGCAGGCTCTGACGGCCGCGGCGACCTCATCGCCCCGATAGTCGCCGTTGTGGTGGTGCTGGCCCCGATCGTCGTCGGCGTGAACGCGGCATCCGGCGGCTCGTTCCGCGACAGGTCGGACGTCTTCGCGATCATGATGCTCGCGCCCGTGAGCCTGATTCTGCCGCTGGTCGTCGCTCTGCTGACCTGCCTGCGGCTATATGCGCGGCTCACGGAGCGATTCGTCGCGAACACCCGCAACCGGATGAGCGCTCGCGAATTCGTTCTCCGCCACATGGTGCGCGCGGCCGGGATATCGGCGCTCATCTTCTTCCTGTACGTCTTCGCCGCATTCGTGGTCGCCTTCTCCGTGTGGCCGATGGTCGGTGACCCGGGTATCGACCCGGAGGGATACAACATGACCGCAGCGCAAGCCGCCGCGGAGAGCCTGGAGCGGTCGAGTTACAGCTTCCTGCTCGAATACGGCGAGCTCGCCTTCGGTTTCGGGTACGCCGCCTGGGTCTCGCTGAGCTCAGCCGCATTCGCCGTTCTGTGCTGCTGCTTCCTGGTCACGCTGCCGAATCGAATCCTCGCCCTCGGCCTCCCGTTCCTCATCTATCTGGGCTCAACGGTCGGCGCAGCGCTCATCGGGTTGCCCCGTTTCGGCCTGTTGTACTCGCTCTTCCCCTTTGGGCTCGAAGCCTCGGCGCCGCTCATCGCTGCGGCCCCCATGCTCGTCCTAGCAGCAGTCACGCTCGTCTTCGCCGCTCTCGTGCTGTATCGCGCGCCGACGAACGGTCAGCTTGCGTGAATCGCTGGCGGATCGCCCTGTGGGCAGCTGTCGCCGCTGCCTCGTTCGGGTACTGCGTCCTCGAGCGGCCAGCGAGCTCGGCAGGGCTTCACGAAGAACTGGCACTCGGGGTCCTGAGCACGCTGACGAGCCCCACGTTCCTCGCCTTCGTCGTGACCCCGCTGTGGTTGGCCTACGGCCCCCTTGACTCACGGCGCACAGCCACGTTCCTTCGCCTCATCCGTGCCGGCAGCTATTCGAGCCACCTGCGGCGCATCTGCTGGCGGGCGCTCCGGGCGATGATGCCGCCCCTCCTGGCCGTCATCACCGGAGCGGCGGCGGCGGTCGCCGTCGACTTGGGCGGACAGCTCGACCGGGATTCGACTCTCATTGCGCGCATCGACGACGTCGGGATGCCGCTCGGGGCGGCGATCGGTGCGCAGGTCGCGCTGCTCGGCCTTTTCCTCGTGTTGACGAGGATGATCGTCGAGATGCTGGCCCTGCTGAGCCTCCACGCCGTGGCTGTCGCACTCAGCATCGCGGCGTGGTTGTGGGCGGCAGCATCCGCGACCGGGTTCCTGCCGCTCGGGGGCCTTGCGGACTTCCGCGCGTATACGCTCGTCCCGGCCCTGGCAGCGCAGCCGACGATGATCGGCGACGTCGTGCTCGCCTACGCGGTCGCCGTCATCGGCCTGATCATCGCGGCGGCTCTGCTCGACCGGGGCGCACGTCAGGCCTCCATCAGCGCTCCCGACTGGGTATTGCCGAGCGCGGCCGGAGCCCTCGTGGCGCTCTTGGCCGCGGGGGCCTTCGGCGCGCGCGACACCGACCTCGTGGGGTTTCTCACCGCGATGTACTTCGGTGCTACCGGAACCATGCTGCAGATGCTCGTCGCGGTGATCCTCGTCGTTGGCTATGCCTTCGCCGCTCAGTTCCGGATGGCGCAGCTCGCGGGGCCCTGGGGGCTGGTGACGGCGTTGCGGTACGGGAGTCGCCGCAGCCAGCTCATCACGATCGTTTCGCGAGAGTTCGGTCAGGCTCTGACGTACTCTGCGGTGGTCCTCACTGCCGCCGTCGCCGCGTACTTCGTCGCCGGCGGGCGGACGATCGTGGGGGAGCCGAGTGTCATGCTGCTGCTCTTCCAGGCCAGCGTCATGCAGGCGATCCAGATCACGTTCTACGTCGCGTGTGTCGCGTGCGCCGTGCTCATCTCGAACAAGCAGGTCAGCGGCCTCGTGGTCGTCGGCGTCGTGACCGCACTCGCAGCCATTCCGATTCCCGCCTCCGCGGTGTGGCTGACGCAACGCGCCAGCAGCGCGGTCCTCTTCGACGGCGGGTGGGTGGCGACCATCGCGAACGCCCTGCTCCTCTCCGCGGTTACGTGCGCCGCGGTGCTCATCGCCACCCGACGCGGACCCAAGACGGCTCCGCTTTCATCTTCGTCGCCCGGGAAGGTTCTCATCAGATGAACAACGTCGTAGAGGTACGCGATGTCAGCGTGACCCTCGGAGGTATCGACCTCTACCGGGGCGCGACCCTCAACTTGCGTCGCGGAGCCACGGTGGCGCTCACCGGGCCCAACGGGTCGGGCAAGTCGGTGCTTCTGAAGGTGATCTGCGGATTCGTCACGCCCGATTCCGGCAGCATCTGGATCGATCCGTCACTGCTGTCTGCGCGCCGCACGTTCCCTGAGCGATTCGGTATCGCGATCGATGGGCCCGCCTACATCCCGGGTCGCACCGGGCTGCAGAATCTTCTCGAACTCGCTCGGATCCGCCGTCAGATCACCGCGGAGGACGTCAGAGCCACGATGATGCGTGTCGGGCTCGATCCCGATGCGAAGCAGAAGGTGCGCAACTACTCGCTCGGGATGAAGCAGAAGCTGTCGCTCGCTCAGGCCCTGATGGAGCAGCCGGAGGTTCTGCTGTTGGATGAGCCTTTCAACGCCCTCGACAAGAGCAGTGTCGAGCGTGTCACCGACATCCTGCACGCGGAGCGGGAGCGCGGCTCGACGATCCTCTTCACCAGCCACAGCGACCGTGACGTTCACACCCTGGCCGACGAGGTCTTCCGTGTGGAGGAGCAGCGCCTGGTCAAACAACAGGTGAGGCCTCACTCATGATCTGTGGCACCTTGGAGCGCGACGAAAGGTGCATCTGATGAAATTCGAGATTCACCCTGCGGCGCCTTCAGCGATCGCGTCGGGGGCCGTTGTTCTTGCGGGCTTAGACGTGTTCAACGGACTCCTCGCGGTGCGGGATGACGAGGCCCACCTAGCCGTAGCCGTTTCGGTAGGGCTGCGCCTCTTCGGCGCTTTGTGCATCCTGGTCGCATTCGTCGCCGCCCTGCTGGCCCGCCGGCGACGCGGACTGCAGGTGGCCGGTGTCTTAGGTGTTGCTCTGGTGGCGATCGCGGTCGTACTCGTTGGATGCACCCTCGCTCGCGAAGCGAGTATGTTCGTTCCCTGATATGCGGCGACGGCAGCGTCGGGCGTGTCACCGGAATCCTGCGCGCGGAGCGGGAGCGCGGCGCGACGGCCTCTTTCACCACCCGCAGTGTCAGCGACGTCCACACCCTGGCCGACGAGGCCTTCCGTTTGGACGAGCCACGCCTGGTCGGGCAAGCGGGGAGCCCCCAGGCGCGAGCGTCGCCAGCAGCGCCCGGGCCGTGCACGACCAGTTTCCACCCCGCGGTCGCGTTCATGGCGAGCTGCTCTCGATTGAGGAGCATCTGACCGTCGACGGGGTGGATGAGCCGCAGGGTCGCCCCACGCTGAGCCCGAACATCATGACGAGACCACACACGGCGGCTGCGACGGGACCTACTGCTCTGTAACCCCGACGTCGGGTGTCGCAGAGTGCTTGCACTCACACTCCACCCCGGAGTCGAAAGGAAACGGCTATGACTGACCGAAATCTAGAATTGCTCGTCGCCACGTACGATGACGAAGGTTCAGCTCACGAGGACTTCTCATTCATCAAGTCGATGGACGACCTCAACGTTGTGGCTGCCATCGTCCTGACACGCGACGCAGACGGCAATGTGCACGTCAAGCAGCACGGCGGACGGATCGTGGCCTACGGGACGGCCGTGGGCGCCGTCGTCGGCCTGGTCGTCGGGCTCTTCGCCCCGCCGGTGCTTCTGCTGACCGGCGTTGCCGGGCTCGGGATCGGTGCAGGCGTCGGCGAGATCATCAAGAGGCACGAAGAGAAGTCGCTGGGTGTCGACGTCGAGGAGTGGCTACCCGCGGGCTCGTCGGCGATCGTCGCCGTCGTCGACGACGTCTTCCTCGACCGTGTCGAGAAGGCCCTCGTGAGGGCTACCAAGCGCGTCAACAAGGCGATCGCGAAGGGCGACTACGACGCCGTTGTGAATGCGGTGAACAAGGGCGACGCGAAGATCGTCGACGCGATCACCGCGTGATCCACCTGGTGTCTCTCACACGCTTCGTCAGGTAGGGAGCCGTCCGGCTGTCCATCACCGGGCGCGGGCCGCAAAACCGCTACGAAGGTCTCTAACGGGGCCGAATTCGTCGGCGCTAGCTTTGCGTCACGTAACAACTCGTTGCGTGTGTTCACACAGGAGGAAAGATGTCACTCATTCTTGACACCGTCGATCTCGACGCCGAGCTCCAGGTGCTGTGCGACCCGGAAAGCAGCCGGTTGGCTGAATTCACGTCCAAGTTCCACGAGTTCCGCAACTCGCTGACGCCGGAGGAGCGCGACTACCTCGACTTCATTCGCCGAGCGGCCGACGTCGCCGTGGCAGAACACGGTCGAGCGCTCATCGAGGACGTCGACGCCTTCGAGGCTCACATCAGCGACATGCTCGGCGACGAGTACATCGCACCCGAGATGGGCGGCATCGTCATCCGCACCACGGTCGTGCTCAAGTGCGCGACGTGGCTGCTCAAGTGCTGACGGATCCCCCCACCGTTCGCGCCGACATCTCGCGGCGCGTACGTCCCGAGCACGCGCGAGTCTGAGGAGACCCATGACCGAGCAGTCCGACTTCGATTGGGTGCGTTACCTGGCATCCCTCGGCATCTCGGACGCCACGGTCACATCTCTGCAGGACGAGCGGAACGAAGTGGTTCGCGCCCGAACTCGGGACGGGCGCGAACTGCTTCTCAAACGCGGGAAGAAGCGGACGCCGGTCGGCGACGGCGCGCTTCTCACCGAGGGGCTCGTCTATCAGCTGCTGGGCGAATCGGATATCGCCGACATCGGGCCTCGCTGCATCCTCCACGATCGTCGCAGCGACATCCTCGTCACAGAGTTCCTGCCGCACCCGACAGCGCGTGCGGCGTGGGACTCGCTGGGGGAGTCGCCGGGAGCATGGGCTCCGCTCGGGGCTCAGCTCGCCCGCCTCCACGCCGGCACGCGACGGCTGCCGGAGTGGGCGTCACGGTTGCTCGGCCCGTTCGCCGATCTGGTTCCCGATGATGAGCCTCTTCGTCCCGACGATCTGATCACGTCGACTCCAGGGCAGCTTCAGGTCGTTCGCACGGTTCAGGCCGACTCTGCCGTCACGGCGCGTCTGACCGACCTCACGGATGCGCGACAGACATCGCTCATCCACGGTGACGCACGGCTCGACAACATCCTCGTCGACTCCACGTCCGACGTCCGATTCGTCGATTTCGAACTGTCTCGCGTGGGTGATCCGCTGTTCGACCTGGGTTCTCTGCTGGGGTCGATGATCGAGTACCTGGTCATCGACTCTCCGCCCGAAACCGACGAGAAGATGTCTCACTACATTCCGGATGTCGCCGGCCGACTGCATGACCGCGCCCGGGCGGTTATCGCGGGATATCGGGCGACAGTCCGCGCCCTTCACGGCGAAACTCCCGACCCCGAGGACTTCCTCTCGCGGACGGCAGCCTTCGTCGGCGTGCATCTGCTGCACCGCGCCGGCGCGCTCGCTCACCACCTCCACGGTGAGACGCGTGTCGGGCGATCCTTCTCCGTCATGGGGTGCGCGTTCGTCAAGAATCCCTCCGTGCTCCTGCGGCCCTGGGGGCTCGACGCTTCGTACGCCTGGTTCCGCGCGAGGAGCGGGGTCGCATGATCGACGCGATCGTGTCTGAAGTCGAGCGCACCGCCGACAGCCTCACGATGACCGACGATTCGGCTCTGACCCGTGAGCTCTACGAGGTGCTCCACCTGCGACGGAGCCCGACCTCGGGCGGAGCGCCCTCGTCCCGCTCCGCCTTCTCAGCTGCAGAGATCTTCGGCAGCGTGATGCGACACGAGGAAGGATGGCGGCCCGTCACGCAGGGTGGCGCAGGCGCGTCGGTCTTCGAGAAGGCGGGTCTGCGCGTGCGGGTCGACGCGTGCGACGTCGTCGCGGAGGGGGTCCTTTCTCTGCCTGCCGTCCGTGACCGGTTGTCGCCGGCATTCGCGGGTCTGCTGTCGCCGTCCGAACCGCCGGATCAGGGAGTCCGTGTCTATGCACCCGTCGCCCGGGATGCTGCGCCCGACGCCGGCCGCATGCTCGCCGCGGCAATCGGCGCGATCACCACCCGCTACGTCATCAAAGCGCTCAGCGTGAAAGAGGAGTACCCCCGGCCCGACGCCTTCACCATCTACCTTCCGCGGGGCGACCTCGAGCCCGTGCTCGACGCGCTGGGGGGAGGTGCGATCGCGCGGCACTTCACCACGTCGCCGCAGCACTCTCTGTTCGCCAAGATCGACGACTCCGGCGTCTCGTGGATCGAGGGTCCGGCGCGCGACAGCGCCGGCCAGGTGCGCGCAGCCTGCGTGGCGCGCGCACTCCGCACGCCTCCAGGCTCGGGCCCGTCGTTGGCTGCGGCCATCGAACGCGAGTTCACCGCCGCGGGGATCGACGCGGCCGCGCCTTACCGGCTGCTCCCGGAGGTGTCGGATGCCGCCTAGGCTGCCGCGGCTCCTCATCGGGATGTGCGCCTCTTCTGCCCTCATCTCGCTGCTGCCCGAACTCGCGCGGATGCGCGCAGCCGCTGCCGGCTGCGCCGTCGTGATGACGCCGTCGGCCGCGCGTCTCATGTCGCCCGCTTTGACCGGTTCGGTGATGAACTGCCCGGTCTACGTCGAGGTCGACGAGCCCACGGGCGGGGTCCCACGTCATCGCTCTCTCGCTGCCGACAGCGATATTGCGCTGGTCGCTCCCGCCACGCTGAACACCCTGAGCAGCCTTGCCGTCGCTTCGACGAGCAACCTCCTCACGCTGACCCTGGCGAACTTCGGCGGCCCGGTCGGCCTGCTCCCCGTTCTGAACGACGAGATGCGATCCCGACCCGCCGTGCAACGCGTTCTCGACCAGTTGGCGGCCGACGGGTTCGCGTTCCCTCCCGAAGAGCCCGGGGCGGCGCGAGACCTGAGCGGCCGAGCGCAGGCGGGGGTCAGCCGGCACGGTCTGAACAAGCTCGTCGCGCAGCTCGCGACGCGCGCCGAGGAGGCGAGCCGTGACGACTGAATCTCGAACGAGGGAGGAGCTCGCGCCAGCGCGACTGCTCGGTCCGGATCTGTTGCGCGGCGTCGGCATCATCCTGCTCCTGCTCACCAACGTTCCGCTGATCCTGACTCCGATCCGGTACGAACAGGTCGTGGGCGCGAGCCCGTTCACGGGTGTCCCCGTGGACGACGCCGCGATCATGCTGTTCCTCAGCGTCCCCACCATGACAGGCATGGGGATGTTCGTTCTCGCGATGGGGCATGGTCTCGCCCGGGCGGGGGCCGGGCGGCGAGAGTTCCGATACGCGATCATCCGGCTCGGCGCGATCGGGGTGGTCGGACTGCTCCACGGATTGTTGGTCTGGTGGGGTGACATCCTCCTCTACTACTTCATCGCCGGTGTGATCGCGTTGTACTTCCGGTTCCGCCAACCGATCGCTCAGATAGCGATCGGAGCGAGCATCACGATGTTCCCTCTCGTGCTCGTCGTCTCCGATCTGCTGGCGCGCATCGGAACCCGCGGCGACGGTGCCACCAACGCGATGTCCGCCGTCTCAGACGCCTATCGCGGTCTGCAGGCGGATGCGGCGAGCGCCTACGGTTCGCACGATGCGGGGGCGATTCTGCAGCAGCGGCTGACGGATTGGCTCGTCTACATGCAGGACTTCGCCCCGGTCGGACTGCCGCAGCTCGTCGGGCTTCTGTTGATCGGCATCGGGATCTCGCGCCTCCGGGCTGCGGGATCGACAGTGCTGAAGACTGGGCGGGCGCGCTCCGTCCTCGTGATCGCGGTGGTGGTCGCGGGTGCGGCCTACCTCTATCAGCTCGGGGTTCAGATTCTGCTGCCCCATGACACCGGCGTGCTGAGTGCGCTCTCGACATGGTGCCAGGTCATCGCGCCTCCCGTTCTCGCGGTCGCGATGTACGTGTTGATCCTCATGCGGGAGACGCGTCTGTCTGCGTCCCCGCTGGTTCGAGCCGTGGCCGCGATGGGGCGATACCCGTTGTCGATCTACATCTTCACGAGCATCATCTGCGCCGTCGCGGCGTACGGATTCGGCTACTACGGCCGCGTCTCGGCGAGCGGAGCGGTCGCCATCGGAGTGGTGCTGACGATCGTGTTCGCGCTCCTGTCGATCGCTATGGATCGTGCCGGAAAACAGGGGCCGATGGAGAGCCTCATCCGGCTCGTCGTGAAGCGGCGGCAACCGGATCAGGCACAGGCAACGAGCAGAGGAGAGGGCACGTGGAATCGATAGCGCGTTTCCGTTCGACGATGACCACCGCGGGACGAGTCGCGGCGACGGAGAAATCGCCGGTGAGTGCCGAGCACGTCGCGTTCGCGCTCGCATCGGAGAGCGCTGCCGAGCATCCGGTGGCCGGTCGCGTGCGCGAGTACGGCGACCTGCGGGGGTGGGGGTCGGGGGATGAGCGCCGCGGCCTCGCCGAGCGCATCGGACTGCGTCGCCGCCCCGCCTGCGAACCGACGCTTCAACGTGAGATCGAACGAGCCGCCGCGGGAGGAGACCCGGACGTCCGTGCGGTCCTCCGTTCGATGCACCGGCGGGGGGAGCTGGTCGATCTTTCCGAATTCGTGTCGGCGTCGGGTCTTGATCTCGCCGGCTGGCTGGGGGCCGATGATGACTGATCCGACCCGGTCACGGACCGCCCTCACGCTGCGGGGCGTGACGAAGACGATCGACGCGTCGCGGATCCTCGACGGCGTCACCTTCGATGTCCCCGTCGGGCAGGTCGTCGGACTGATGGGGCCGAACGGTGCCGGCAAGACCACGCTCATGCGCAGTCTCGCCGGGCTGTACGAGCTCAGCTCGGGAAGCGCGCTCGTCGACGGTCACGCCGCGGGCAGTCCCGAGGCGCGACGCGCGCTGAGCCTGATGCCGGAAGACCCCGACCTCTATCCCGGGCTCAGCGTCATCGAACACGTGCGTCTGGTCGAAGGTCTGAACCGTGTCACGACGACCGCGCAAGCACGCGCGGCGCTGCTCGAGAGATACGACCTCGCCGACAAGCGCGACTCACTCCCGCACGAACTGTCGCAGGGCATGCGACGGAAGCTGGCGCTGATCCTCGCGCTCACGAAAGGATCACGAATCCTCCTTCTCGACGAACCGTTCAACGGTCTGGATCCCGTCTCGTCCCGCGAGCTGCGCGACGAAGTTCGCCGATTGTCTGAGCAAGGATGCACGGTTCTCATCTCCATGCACGGGCTCGGCGATCTGGAGAAGATCGCCGATCGGGCGCTGATGCTGTACGCCGGTCGCCTCGTCCACGACATGAGAGTGAGGCCGGCCGAGGGCGAGTCCGGAGAGTCGCTCGAGGACGCCTACCTCCGCGTCGTGGGGACGATGAGCCGTGGCTCCGCCTAGCGCTGCGCGCCGTTCCGCGACGACCGCCGCCGTCGCGCTCGTCACCGCCTATGCACGTATGCGGATCCGTGACCTGCGCGTGCTCCTCCTCAATCCGCTCGCTCTGGTGCTCTCGGCGGTCGGCGTGGTCGGCTACCTGTGGATCCTCGTCAGCCAGGGTGACGACATCTCTGGAGGAGACCAGACTCCCGGGGTGCGCTTGGCGGGTCTCGGCCTGGGCCTGATCTTGCCGCTCGTCGTATTGACGGCGCAGCGCGGCTCACCGCTGCGGCTGCGCCCCGGAGACGTGTCGTGGGTTCTGGCGAGCCGCGACGGTCCGGTCCTCGTGCTGCTGACCCACGCGCTCGGAACAGCGGCTATGGGATTCATCGGGGCATCGGCGGCTAGCGCGATCGCCCTCGTCCTGCGCGGCGAGCCACCTCAGCTGGGCCTGGTCTCGGGTGTGGCGCTCACGAGCATCCTCCTCCTCATCCGTTCGGTGTCGTTGTCGGCGCACGCTCTCGGGCACCGGGTCTCGAAGCATGGTCGAGCCGCGCTCGTCGGTGTTGCGAGTGCGTGGGCGATCCTGTGGGGAGTCCTGAACGCCGCGGCATACGCCGGTCTCGTGCCCGACGACGGCCCGTTCGCATGGGCACTGGCAGCGGTTGCCCAGCCGATCGCCGCGGTCGTGTCTCCGGAATCGGCGGATCTCACGGTGAGCGCGGGGTTCATCGTTCTCGCGGCGATCGCGGTGTCGGTGCTCGCCGCGAAGCCGCGGGTGTTCGTCGAACCGGCGGTCCAAGAGAGCATCCTCGCGAATCAGCTGTCGAAGGCTCTTTCGGGTGGACCATCGTCTGCCCTGCAGAGTAGGGGATATGCGGTCGGGATGAGGTCGTGGGACCGATGGCCGTCCCGCCCGATTCCGGCGGTTCTGGTGAGTCACCTCGCTCAGATTCGTCGCCGCCGGTGGCAGTACCCGGCCACCGCGGTCGTGCTGATCGCGGTGGTGTCACTGTGCATGCTCTCCGGGGGAGTCGTGCCGGTGACCGTCGGGGTGGTCATCGCGGTGCTCCTTCCCTGCGTGTCGGCGGCATCTCAGCTCGCCGCGGCGGATCTGGATCACCAGCATCTGCTTCTGGCCGATGTGTCCGTGGTCAGGACGGGCCTCGCCGGTGTGCTGCTGAACGCGTTCTTTGACCTGGTCGTGGCAGCGCCCGCGGTGATCCTGGGCGTGTCCATCCAATTCGGCCACGTGGGGTGGGGCATCGCCTACATGGTTCCCCTGGCGGCCTTCTTCGTGTGCTCATCGCTCGCCGGCGTGGGCGCGCGAGCGTTCTCGGAAGCGCCGATCGGGCGGGCGATCGCGGGGCTGCTCCTCAGCGCTGCCCCGCTCTTGATCGCGGTGTCGAGTGTTCTCGGCTACGGCGATGATCACGTCGCGTGCCGATCGTGGGTGACGATCGCCGGCACAGTGATCGTGGCCGCGGTCCTGTACCTCGGACTGGCGTTCGCGGTGTTCCGCTCGGCTCTGCCCGGGGCACGGCCGGGCGGGACGCCGGCGTCGACGGTCACCGAGCGGGTAGACGTGCGATGAGCGTCCATCCGTCGTCGGTCGGGCCAGACGTGAAGTCACCCCCGGACACGGCGACGCGCTCGCGCAGACGGTCGAGTCCGTAACCGGACGATGGGATGCCGTTCGTCATCGGCGCGGGACCGGTGGTGTTCGCCATCTCGAGCCGGACATCGTCGCCGAGGATCTCGAGAGTGATCCTCACCGAGGTGTTCTCGGGCGCGTGTTTGGCGATGTTCGTGGTCCCCTCGCGTATCAGGTGAACGAGGGTCTGCTCGATCGTCGACGACACCGAGCCTTCGGTGGATCGCACGCTGATCGTCGCTCCCAGCTGCACGAGCGCATCGCGGGCCTCGTCGAGTGCCGAGTCGATGCTCGCCGGCTGTTCGTCGACAGGCCCGGTGAGAGAGCCGTCATCGTCGCGCACGATCCTCAGCATCCTGCGGATGTCGGCGAGCGCCTGGTCTGCGCCGGCGCGGATCGCGCGAACGGACTGGTCGCGCAGGGCTTCGTCGTCGACGCGCTCGAGGACCCTCGCGTGCATCGAGACGAGCGTGATGTCGTGCGCGATGATGTCGTGCAACTCGTCTGCAATGCGATCTCTCTCAGCTTCGATCGCCGCCGAGCGTGCCTGCGCCAGAGCGGCGACGTCACCCGCCAGGCGCAGCTCGCGCCCGTGCGCCGCACGCAGCGCCCAGCCGATGGAGGCGGAGATCGCGACCACGAGTGCCAGCGCAGGCAGCGCCGTGTTCGCGAAGATCCCGAGGACGGTGCTCGCCAGGATCGTGAGGCTCAGCGTCGCGACGACGTAGATCGCCACGAACCACAGCGGGCTCGTGTAGACCACGAGGCCGGCAACGCCGGCGAGGTAGAGGACATCGCTGCCGTCCTGGCCCGCGGTGATCTGCACGAGCGCGATGAGCAGGAGGCTGGTCGCTGCTGCCGCGGGCCACCAGATGAACAGTGCCGTGGCGAGCATCGCGGGCAACCCGAACATCAGACCACGCCAGGCGACGCTCGGATCGGTGATGACCAGGACGACGTCGACGACGAGCATCATGGCCAGCACGAGGAGCAGGGCGATGCGTCCCCAGGAAGGCAGGGCGGTGAACCCACGCGTGTCCGCGCCCACGTGGGCCGGCGCGTGCCTGTGCCGCAGTCTCCTCTGGCGCTCCGTCACCCTCCCATCATGCCCGGAAGGGTGCTCGGGTCACTTGCAGATTCCGAGCAGGCGGCACAGCTCCCGCATGATCGGTCCCGCCGGTCGCATCTCCCCGGTGAACATGAAGAGTTCCGTGAACATCGATTCTCCTAACGAGGGTCCTCGGAGGAGGATGTCGGACGTGCATGCCGATGCACTGCGGCCCGAGGTATCGGAATTCACATACTTAGGTATTAACCCGATTGTCGAGATGCTCCTTAGGATTACGGCGTGGGGGCCACGCGGGTGTTGATTGCCGATGACGAAGCGCTCGTCCGTCATGCTCTCCGCGTTTTCGTTGAAACCAGCGATGACATGAGCGTCGTCGGCGAAGCGGTCGACGGTGAGGGCGCGGTCGCTGCGACGGGGGAACTCCGGCCCGACGTCGTACTGATGGATCTGCAGATGCCCAAACTGTCGGGGATCGAAGCCACGCGTCAGATCACGACGGCGTTCCCGGATGTGCGCGTGCTCGCCGTCACGACGTTCTCGACCGAGCGGCACGTCGTGCCGGCCCTGCGCGCGGGGGCGTCCGGGTATCTCGTGAAAGACACCGACCCGGACGACATCCTGGCCGCGATCCGCGAGGTGCATGCCGGTCGTTCGGTGATGTCACCGCGCGTCACGCGCGACCTCATCCGCTCCGTCCGCGCCGACCCTGTCGCAGTCGGTGGCGCGCCGGTGCCGTCGCCGCTCACGGCGCGTGAGCTGTCGATCGTGAAAGCGCTCGCTCAAGGGCGGTCGAATTCCGAGATCGCACGTCAGCTGCATCTTGCCGAACCCACCGTCAAGGCTCACCTCGGTCGCATCATGACCAAATGGGGAGTGCGCGATCGCGTGCAAGTGCTCATTTACGCGATGACCAAACAGGTCATCGACGTCGACGCGCTCGATCTCCGACCTCCCGATTGATCGTTGGGGAGCCGGCTGAGGGGCGAAGTCGACACTGCTCGCGAATCCGCGGGTTCGATCGGGAGAGATCGGGGGGGGGGATCGTATGGCATCGTCGGTGGCTGTTATCGGCGGGTCGGGATTCATCGGCCGCCACGTGACGGAGGAGCTCGCGCGGTCGGGATTCGCGCCGCTCATCCTCAGCCGAGGCCGAGGCGGGGAGCGTTCCGATCGGATGCGGCGCGTCGATATCACCGACGGCGTGCGGCCGCTGCGCGAGGCGATCTCGGGATCGGTCGCCGTGGTCAATGCAGCGAGTCACGTGGGCGATGACGAACGGGAGCAGCGCCGCGTGAACGTCGACGGCGTGGCGCATATCGTTGAGGCGACGACGTCGCTCGGCATCCCTCTCGTGCACGTCAGCACGGCGGGGATTTACGGGGGACTGGCGGTCTCAGGCGGCACCGAGGGGCAGTATCCGATCCACCCGGAGTCCGAGCTCAGCGTGACGCGAGCGCGCGGCGACGCGATCGCGTCCGCCGGCGGCGCGACGGTGCTGCGTCCCCTGTTCATCACCGGGGCGGGCGACGCGCACTTCCTTCTGCGACTGCTCGCCGCTCACATCGCGCTGGGCGCGTGGATCGAGGACGGCGCCGCGCGCTTGTCCGTGGCGTCTGCCAACCTGGTCGCCCGGGCGGCAGTCGCTGCGATGGGGCATCGCCTGGATGGTGGAACGGGCGGCGTGGTGCATGTCGTGCCCGACCGACCGGTCGCCGTGAGAGATCTCCTCTCGCCGATCCTCGCCGAGTGGGGGAGGCTTCCCTCGCGGTCGCTGAGCGCCGCCGATGCCGCCGCTGTGCTGGAAGCGCGCGGCATCCCGGCACGAAAGATCGCGCAGTTCGCTCACGACTACTTCCTGTCGTCCGAGCGTCTCGGCGCTCTCGTGCCCGATGCGGGAAGCCGCAACGGGCACCTGACCGATGCCGCGCTTTCGTGGTACCTCCAGCACGGGCGATCGGCGCGCTGAACGCGTGAGCACCAGCCCCGCACCGGCCAGGGAATAATGGGCTCTCGTGCGCAAGGATGAAGCAAACCGCGAGACCCCGACGGCTGTACGGCGGACGCCGCAGCAGAGCCGCTCGCAGGAAACCCAGCGCGCGGTGGTCGAGGGTGCCGCAAGGGTGTTCGATCGGGAGGGATACGGCAAAGCCAGCCTCTCGATGATCGTCGAGGAATCGGGGATCTCCCAGGGCTCGATGTACTTCCACTTCAAATCGAAGGAGCAGATCGCGCTCGCGGTGATCAACGAGCAGCACGCCCGGTCTTTGCCGCTTCTGACGGATGCCGCTGACTCGTCACCCGGCGTCTTCGAGCGATTGGTTTCGGTGTCGCGCGCCATGGCGGACCAGCTGCGTGACGATGCCGTCGTGCGTGCCGGCATCCGGTTGGCGATGGAAGAAGGCGCCCTCGGTGCGCCGGCCGGCAACTTCTACCTCAACTGGGTGGAGATGACGAGTGCGATGCTGGCGCCTGCGCTGGAACGGGGGGAGCTCACGAGCGGGCTGTCTCCCGAGGCGCTGGCGAAGTCGCTGATCGGCTTCTTCACGGGAGTGCAGCTCATGTCGCAGGCGACGAGTGCTCGTGACGACCTGCTCACCGGTCTCCGCGACATGTGGCTTCTCGCCGTTGACGCGATGGTGCGTGCCGCCGATCGCGATGGTGCCGTTCACATCGTCGAGACGGCTTTCCGCGTCGACTCCGCTCAGCGGGAGTAAGCGAGCGAGGCTGAAGCCTGGAGGCCTCCGGTTCCTCGCGCGACGACGTCGAACACGTTCCATCGCACCGATCCGCGGTCGATCCGTTGCGTCCGGGCGATGCCGACCTCCAGCAGCAACGGTCCGCGCAGCTGTCGTCGCTCTCCGGCATCGAATGATGCGCTTCGCATCCAGATCGAGTTGGCGGACGCCCGGTCCAGTCCGTCGCTGCAGTAGATCAGGGCCTGTGCCTGCTGCGCGGAGAGACGCAGCAGATCGAGCACAGTGACGACCCGTCGGGAGGGGGGGTGGTCTGCAGCGGCGATCTCGTGCTGGAACTCGACCGAGCGCCCCACCTCGATGCGTGTCAGCCGGGAGTTCCACGCGTTCTCCGTCGTGCAGTCGGCGGCGAGCTCGACGGAGAGGGCGCTTCCGTCAGGCGGGGTCGCGTGAGCCAGGGCGGGCGGATGATCCAGCTGAGCGACCGTGCGCATACCGCCCAGGGTGAGACGTGCTTCGAAACCTGCGGTGGATGCCTGTGCATCGAGAGTGCCCGAGACCGGAATGCTCTCGAGCTCGACGTCCGCCGTCGTTCCCGCACGGAGACTGATGTTGCGTAAGCGCGCCGAGACGGGCGACGAGCGATCATCGATGCCTGCGGGGTGGGAGCACAGCGCCGCGGTGAGAACGATCGCATCGATGGAACTGAAATGCGGCGCGGGCGATTTCCCCGTCTTCACGGTCCACGTGCCGGGATACTTCAGGGCGGCGTGGCCTTCGACAGCGATCTGCCGATCGCTGGACCGCGTCGCAGAGCCGACGAATGCCCGGGCCACGCGTCGGAACCGGCTCGCGAGGTAGCGCTCGGAAGCGGGGCCGAGCAGGTCATCCAGACTCGCGCCGATCGCCTCCGAGATGGCGGCTGATCGATTCGAGTAAGCCATGCGGTCAGCTTATTTAAGGCGCCAACCTGGCGCCAGGGTGAGATGGATTTCTGTTCATGCCGTAACTAACATGGGTGAACGCCTTAGTAATCCAGGTGACGCCGACCGACGCAGGGAGCGATGCGATGAGAGCACTCCGGAAGACGATCCTGGCCGTTGCCATCGTCGGTGGGCTGATAACGGGTGCGTCCGGATGCGGAGTGATCAACGACACCGTCGAGGGACTCACGGCCACGGGGCCGGCGACGCCTGACCCGCCTGCCGGGGGCAGTGGTTCTGACGGCGCCGGTGCCGACATCATCGTGACCGCCGTGGTGACGAGCGACGCGCCGCAGACCGGCGAGATCTCGGTCACCGTCGACGCGCCGCGTGACAGCCAGAGCTTCGCCGAAGACTCGGTCGAGCTTCCGTTCGAGCACGAGTTCACCGTGCCGACGGATGTCGCATTCCCGTTCCGCGGAAGTCGGATCGAGGTCGACGCAGGGCCGGGTGCCACGTGGATCGAATGTCGCATCCTCGTCGACGGCGAAGAGGTTGCGTCGCACCGTGCCGAGGGAGGCGCGTCGACCGCGGTGTGCGAACGCCGGCTCCAGCTCGGGCCGTCCTGATGGACTTCGGCACCCTCGGAACCCTCGTCGTCCTTGCGCTCGTCGACTCGACGAGCTTCGGCACCCTGCTGATTCCCGTCTGGCTTCTCACGGCTCCGGGGAGGCTGCGCTCCGGCCGCGTCGTCGGCTACCTGGCGACCGTGGCTGCCGCCTACCTCGTGGTGGGCGTTCTCCTCTACCTCGGCCTCTCCGCGATCGTCGCGCGTACCCGGGACCTCTGGGATTCGCCTGGCTTCCTGGTCGCCGTGCTCGTCCTCGGCATCGTGCTGATCGGGGTGAGCTGGCTGATGGACACGAAGAAGGCACGTGCCCGCGCGGCCGAGCGGGCGGCGGCCGGTGGCGGAAGAATCCTGAACTGGCGGAAGCGGATCATGGACGAGGAGCCCTCCCGCGGTGCCACGCTCGGGCTGGTGAGCCTGGCGATCGTGGCTGTAGCGCTCGAACTCGCCACGATGGTTCCCTATCTCGCCGCGATCGGCATCGTCGCCGCCGCAGACGTCGGTCCGGCCCTTTCGATCGCGACGATCGCGGGATACTGCGTCGTCATGATCCTGCCGGCCCTCATCCTCATGGTCGGGCGCCTGGTGGCGCATGACGCACTCGAGGGGCCGCTCACGCGGCTCGACCGGTGGCTGACGCGCAACGCTCAAGCCACCACAGCCTGGATCATCGGCATCGTGGGATTCCTGCTCGCGGTGAACGCCGTGGCGAATCTCGGCTGGGTCGACATCGGCACCGGAGCGTCATGACTCCCAGGGCGGCGCCACCGGATGGACGTCGAAGAACGTCGCCGCGGGTTCCGTGAGGTGCTTCTGTGCGCGGAGTTCCGCGGGCGTGCTCACGTTGACGCCGAGCGACGACAGCACGGCGGGCAGACGTCGGTTCCATGCGAACGTCGTGAGATCGGGGTCGGTTCTCGACAGGGACGGCCAGCCCATCCCGGAATTGCTCGACACGACGAAGGCGACCGACCGGCGGTGCTCCACCGCGTCCGATACAGCGGCCAGATGCATGCGAAGGGTGGCGTCGCCGCAGATCACGAGCGTCTGCTGCGAGCGCTCCGCGCCGAGCGAGCCGCAGAGCGCGGCGCCCATGGCCGCCTGCTCCGCCGCCACGACGAGAGACGTCGACGGGGGGATCGTGAGGAAGCGCGGGTCGTAGCCCCACATGTCGGTGAGGCCGTTCTCGATGCAGACGACGTCGAAACTCCCGTCGACCACGATGGCCTCGATCTGAGCCCACGTCGCGACCATCTCGGATGCGCCCTGCCGTCTGGTCTGAGGGGCGCTCGGGATCCGGGGCGGAACCGGAACGCCCGTGAAGGCGTCGCGGGCGAGAGCCAGGAACGCCGTGGCGTCGGACATGACGTCGAGCCGTCGGCCATCGTGGGCCGGGCACCTGACCTCGGATTCGTCGACCACGATGAGCGTGGCGCCCGGCTTCGGCGCCCACCTCTCGCGCACGGTCTCCTCGAGCGCTGACCCGAGTGACACGACGACATCCGCCGACGCGAGCGCATCGAGGCCTTCCGGCGTCGCGTACAGCCCGGCGAGGCCGACGAAGCGCGCCCCCGACTCGTCGACCGCACCGCGGCCCGAAGCGGTCACCAGCGCTGACGCGTCGAGCCGAGTCACGAAGGCATCGAGATCCCCGGCGCCGGCATGCGCTCGCTTCGCGCCCCCACCGACGATCACCGCGATCCGGGCGCGTCGTGCCGCGGCGTCGCGGAGCTCGTCGATCGCCTGAGCCGCGGTAACCGACTCGCGCGTCTGTCGAATCGGTGGGCCCGGCGTGCGCGACCATTCGCGAGTGGTGCCGTTGCCACGCTCCCATTCCGACCCCGTGCGGGAGCGCACCACCACGACCGTGGGCGACCGGTGGCGGAACGTGCTCCGCGCGGCCGCGCTGATCTCGGCTACGAGGTCGTCGGACTGCTGGATCGTCCGTGTCGGCATCCCCAGGGCGCGGCAGATCTCCTCGACCGGCAGGTCCTGGAACGTGCCCCACCCTCGCCGCTCGGGAGCAGCCGCCTCGACGACGACCAGCATGGGGACGCGACCTGACGCCGCTTCGGACAGACCGAGGAGCGCGTTGACGAAGGAGGGCCCGGTCTCGAGGGCGAGCACCGTCAACGCGTCGGGCTGAAGAGTCGCGCGTCCGAACGCGGCCAACGCGGCGGTCCGCTCGTCGCTGAAGACCGACCGCTCCTCCGAGGCGCAAACATCGAGGAGGCCGGGTTCATCGAGCGGCAGACCGAACACCTGCAGGTCGCTCAGGTCGCGCAGGGCGGCTGCCACCGGGCCCCACGCGAGTCCCGTCGTCACGCCGCGTCTCCCGACAACGCCGAGGAGGTGACGTCCCAGGTGCCCGCGGGGGTCCGCCGAACGCTGATGATGAGCGCATCGCGCTCGCCGTCATGGGCGTTGGCGGCGATGCGCACGAGCGTCGGGTCGGTGGCGCCCACCGCGAAGGCGCTGCCGTCGAATCCCGCTTTCGCGAGCAGCCCGAATGCGCGGCAGGCATCCGCATTCATGAGCTCGGTGGGCACGACCCGGTAACCCGGACTGTATCGACGCTGCGGGTACTCGACGGAGATCCAGTCGAGAAGCGGGCCGCAGTCGAACCAGACATCGAAGTCGTCGTGGAGGTCAGGGCTGTGCTGACGGCACGCGGCGAGGACGATTTCGCCCATCGTCATATGCCATGACGGATAGTCCAGCGCGACGTCGGCCGCGACGGTGTGCTCAGTGGTCATGGCTGTCTCCGATCAGAAAAGAGTCGCTGCTCGCCAGCCTGACGTGCAGGGCGCTGCTCGTGGCATGCGGGTCGGGTCGCCAGGGCAGCTCGGCGGCTCCGCGAGCGACCTCTTCGCCGTCGCGCCGGAGACGCCAGTCGACGACGTAGTCGGGGCACACCGGATTCGTCTCGAGGGTCCGGTGCATCCGCACCTCGAGCACGTCCCCCGGGCGTACGGGTAGCTCGGTGCTGCCGAGGGGGACGACGACGGGCAGCCAGCTCGACCGGGAACTCAGACTGTCGACCGATTGCGTGCCGATCTTCACGGCCACCGACAACAGCAACGAATCCAGTGTCCCCGTCCGTGACACGGCCACCTCGGCCGGAATGGACGCGACGTCCGAGGCGGCGCCGGTGAAACGGGCCGTCTCGACGGCAGCGGGGCGAGACAGCAGGCCGAGCTGGACCTGCCGTCCCACCACGCACAGCCGGATGTCGCCGCTGCCGACGGTCTCCTCGAGTGCGCGGCGGTAACGATCGGCCTCTCGCGTGAACACGGGTTCGGCGCCCCTCAGCATCCGTCGCCAGCTGAAGGCGCTGACGCTCGTGATCCAGCCTTGCGGGAGCACCACCATTCCGGGGTCGCCGATACGTGCGACCTCTCGGCCCACGATCTGCTCGGCACCTTCGGAGCTGCCGATGGCGCCGACGATCTCGCTCACGAGGATCGTGGGTCGGATGCCCGATGCGACATAGTCGTCGTAAGAGAGGACGTCGATCGACGCATATCGGGGGTCGTTCGCCAGTTCGGAGATCACAGCCTCGCGGACGTGGTCCAGCTGCTCGACGGCGACCACGCGGCGCGCCCCGAGCCGTGCCGCGAGGCGCGCCCACGGGGCGTGCACGCCGCAGCCCAGCTCGACGACGACCGAGTCCGCGGTGACGGCGTCTGTCAGAGCCTGCTCGAAAGCGCGCACGCGAGGCTCGTCGTCCATCATGAACTGATAGGCGGCATCGTCGTAGATGGGGTACTCGCCGATCGACGGCAGGAAGTATGCGCCCGGTCCCGAATGTGCGCCGGGGAAAGCGGTTCGGGGAGCGTCGAGATCAAGAGTCATGCTGCACCCGGATGACGCGCGGCAGACGTTCGCCGCGTTCTGACCTCAGCGTCGCGTCGACCAGTCGATCGGTGACCGTGGCGAGATCGACCCACCGGCCTGCCGCGACCAGACGCTCGACGGCTCCCGGATCGCGTCGGCGATAGATGGTGTGCGCGGTCGACGGAACGACGAGGTCCGCCACGACCGCTGTGAACGAACGGAATCCGCTCGATCCGTCGCTGACGTCCGCCAGCAACGACTCTCCCTCTCGTTTGGTTCGCGCTGTGAGGTCGTACATGTCGGGCTCCTCGTCGTCGGATCGATCCGGCAGGTGGTGGTGGGCGTCGGTCGATGTCACGTAGATCACTGCGAACGGGACGCGGTTCCCGTCCGCGATGGTGCGCACCAGATTCGCGGGCGCCGTGGCGTTGACGGTCCGAGCTGCGGTCGCATCGGGCTCGCTTTCGAGCCCCGCCGCAGCGCACAGGAGCACGGTCGAGATCTCGCCGCCCAGGGGCGCCAGGACCTCGGAGGTCTCGTGCCCGCCCAGGAGGTCCAGATGCCGCGCTCGCCAGCTCCGGCATCTCGCGGCCAGGCGCGTGGCGCGAGCTCCGCTCGATCGATAGGTGAACACGCCCCCGACTCCGCGGCGGTCGAGAGCGTTCACGAGGGACGCGCCGATGCCTCGGCCGCCGCCGACGACGAGGACCGTCATGCTGGTTCACTCGCCCCCACGCGGGAGGGGAGACGCGGGGGATACCGATCCCGAATGCGCGACAGGAGGATGTTGGCCGGCTCGAAATCCTCTTTCGTGACCATTCCCCATCGCGCGGTGCGCGACAGCGATCCCTCGCTGAGATACGACGGCGAGACCGCCGTCTGGCGAGCGACGCCCAGGCGGAACAGGCCATCGAGCGGTCTGTTGTCGACAGAAGTGATCACGGCGAGCGCGTACGCCTCACGGAAGTCGAACAGCCATGCACCCAAAGTGATGGCGGCGTCCAGCCCGGCGCCACTGGAAAGGGCCCGGTCTTCCAGCTCGATGCCGATCTGGAAGACGCGGGGTAACGTCTGCCGCGAATCGATGCGCCCGACCTGGTCGCCGTCGGACAGCCGATGGATGTCGAAACGGCTGTAATCCTGCGACGATCGCGTCTCGGCAGACCGCCGCAGGTAGGTCCATTTGCCGTGCAAATGGCTTCGCCAGCTGGTGTCGGGCTCCACGTCGGTCCTCTCCGCTGCGGCTAGGCGCGGACGGTCTCGGCGGAGTCGAGGAACCGGCGCAGGTCTCCCACGGTTTTGATCTCGGCTGCCACTTCGTCGGCCACAGCCACCCCGAACACCTCCTCGACTCGTATGCACAGCTCGAGCATCGCGAGCGAGTCGATGTCGAGGTCGTCGGCGAGGACGGTGTCGTCGGAGAGGACGACATCCGCGTAGCTCTCCTCGTTGATCCGGCCGGCCTCGACGCGGACGAAATCGTACAGTTCCGAGTCAGTCATGGTTCTCTCCTTCTCTTTCGATGATCAAAGCGACGTTGCTGCCTGAGAATCCGAACCCGTTGACCAGTGCCGCCTGGTGCCGGCCGGACAGATCGAGGCGGGCGTCGCCCTCCGCCTCCCGAAGAAGCCGGATGCTGCCGGGGGCTTCGAGCGGCTCTCGAAGTCCGAAGCTGCCGCCGACAGGCACGCCGGACAGAACCCGCACGGCGGTGACGATCGACGCGACTCCCGCGGCGAACACCGCATGTCCCACGGCGCCTTTGTTGGCGAGCACCTCGACCAAGACGTCGTGGGTGTCGGCGTACCGTGCGATCGCCTGCAGCTCGGCCTGGTCGCCTTGCTTCGTGCCCGTCGCGTGCGCGATCACGAGCCTGGGCGCTCTACCCGCCTTGCGGGCGGATTCGCTCATCACGAGGTATTCCTCGTCGGGGTCGGAGACGGTCTTGCCGCCGATGCTCCGCGCGTGCCACCCCGTGATGACCGGGTCATCGCCGATCGGCGCCGGGGCGGCTTGGACGACCAGTGCACCGGCGAAACCGTAGACGCGTGTGCCGGATGCCGCTTGATCGAAGGGGCGCACCTCGGGGGCCCATGCCCGTGCGTCTCGGAATGTGTCCTCCTCGAGGGAGCCGTCGATGGATGAGGAACACACCACGACCGTGTCGGCTGCCCCCGCCCGGCAGAGATCCGCGGCCACGCCGGCAGCGACCCCCGTCGACGCGCATGCGTGCGAGAGCACGAGTGACGTGACCTCGGACTCGGGGAGCAGCGTCTGCACGTGCCGCACCGGGCTCTCCGGGTAGTAGCGCCCGGTGGCCGGGTCCTCCCCGATGCATTGCGCGCCGAGGATGACGACGACTCTGCGCCCGATGACGTAGCCCTTCGCCTGCGCAGCCGCGAGAGCTCGGCTGATGCAGGCGTCGCGGAGCTCGTGTGCGGCGGCATCCCGGGCCCACTCGACGTCGTCGCCCAGGTCGGCGAGTCCGACGCTGAATCGCTCGCTGCGGGGTGAGCTGACGCTGGTCGCCGTGATGACAGCCCGTAGCGGTGTGGACATCATGATGCCGCTCTCGTCTGGTCGCGCAACCGGCCGAGGGGGACGACCTCGCCGTCGACGATCCGAGCTCTGTCGCCCGTGCGCAGCCAGCCGTCGTCGTCCGTTCCGGACAGAGCCACGAGCTGGTGATCCACGACCTCTCCGACGGCGGTGAACGGTGAACGGACCATGAGCTCGCTATCGCGGATGGTGCATTCGACGCCGTCGAGCGGTCGACCGCAGCTGCCCTCCTTCGCCGACGGGCGCAGCCCGATCGCGACATTCGGGCCGGCCTGGGTCAAGCCGTACCCGTTGGCCAGCGGCGTCCCGTTCTGCCGGTAGTGCGCTTCGACCGAGGGAGGAAGCGGATCCCCGCCGACCCCGCGAACGGAGAGGTCGGCGAGGGCGTCGATGATGGCGGGGTTGCGCCGTGCTTTGACCGCGATGGTCTGCCAGAAGCGGACGCCGGCATCCAGGGTGTCGATCTGCCGCTCCAGGATCGCGCGGATCGCAGAATCGATGTCGAGCGGGTCGAAGACGACCAGCGCGTTGTCGTTGAACATCGACATCAGCACGACGCTGGTGTAGTACGCCGTCCCCGCGCGGATCGCCATGGCGACGCGGCGTCCTGACGGCACCTCCATCGCGCGCGCCGTAGCGGCGGCGTGTGCCTCGACGGCCGCACGCTCGAACGCGAACATCCTCGGTGCACCCGTGGTTCCGCTGGTGCGCTGGAGAAGTGCCACATCCGTGGAGCCGAGGTCGAGCCGGACCGCGCCGACCGGCGCTGACGCGGAGTCGACGAGGATCGTCTCGTGGCGGTCCCACCGTTCTCTGACCGATGCGATCAGCTCGGCGGCCGGGAGTGACGGGTCGATCGCGGTCACGCCGTGACCGTCGAGTCGGCGCTCAGCGGACAGTGACAGGGGCATAGCGCTCTCCATGGTGGGTTCGGTTGTCGATCAGACCGGTGAGCGAGAGGTCGCCGCTGTGTGCGGCGACCGCGACGGCAGCCCCGCCCGAGCCCGTCGCCCCGTCGAGCGCGACCCGTCGGCCGAGGCCGCCCGGCGCCAGCGGGCCGTGGGGCGTCGGCACGAGCATCGACTGAAGGTCGGCGAGCAGCCCGGCGGAGTCGATCTGCCCGGGCAGGTGCCCGAGGCGCGCGTTGACGACGCTCGCGGCGAACAACAGCCCAGCGGCTCCGGTCATGAGACCGGGTGCCACTCCCAACGCCGTCTTCAGCCCGGCGGCGATCCGCTGCCAACGCGGATTCGCCAGTTCGTTCGCGGGCAGGATCGTCGACGCGGCGACGAGCAGTCCGGCGTTGCCCCGGTCGAGATACGGGCGGAACTTGTTGTCGCCGTCGACGAAGTAGAGCGCGCGCTTGACGACCTGATAGCGGCGGCGCTCGCTGTCGATGAGGTCGTACGAGGTGGCGGCATCGCCCCCGTGAGTCCTGGCCCAGAGCGCGAGCGCGAGGGCGATCCCCGGGCCTCCGCCCATCAGGCCCCGCTGATCGGCGTCTGGCGAGCGCCCGAGATGGTCGCGGAGCAGATGCCGGGCTCGAACGTCGAGTTCCCGCCCGACACGGTCGGCAACAGCAGCGGCACGTCCCGACGGTCGCCCGTCGGTACCGAGGAGGATGGCCGTCAAGATTCCCGACAGGCCGGTGTCCAACCGCGAGCTGAGCGCGTCGAACTCCGTTGCTTCGAGGCGGTCCAGATAGGCATCCGACCAGAGCGCCGCGCCCTCGTCGTCGCCCTGGCGTCGGAGAGCCGCCGGGAGCAGGCCGACTCCGCCCATGAGACCGAGGTCGGAGACGCGCAACGGCCGAGATGGGCCGTCCGCCACGACATCGAGCAGCCGCTGTTGCGCTGAACGCACCTCGTCGTCCTCGCCGGGTAGGAAGAGCAGGCTGAGCAGGCCGGACCCGAGGCTCGCGACGGAGCGGTTGTCGAGGTTTCCCCGCGGAGAGCGCAGCGGATGCGGCAGACCGACCCCGGTTTCGAGGTAGTGGCGGCACGCTCGGGCGTATGCGCGATAGATGTCGGCCGCCGCAGGCGGCGCGGCCGACGGCTCGTCGAGGCCGCCGTTACGCGTGTGCGACATCGGCGCATGGCCGGAGAAGTAGCGCTGCACGCCCGCGGCGAACCTCGATCTCCACGTCGGATCGAGATGCGCCGAGACGACGGGGGGCCAGTAGGCGTAGGCCGTGAGCTGGTCGACCGCGTCGACATCGCTCTGGGTGGAATACTCCCGGCGCGTCCCGTACACCCACGGCACCCCGCGGACACCCGACGGGCCCCCGCGGCTCGCCGCTTCGAAGTCGACGAGTGCGACGCCCTCGTCCGCGACGAGCACGTTCGCCGGCTGAAGGTCGTTGTGGGTGATCCCGGCCCGCGACAGATCGGCCACGAGCTCGCGCAGCTGATCACCGATCGTCGCGACGCGTCGGGAGTATGTCGCGGCGAGCGCCTGGTACTCGTCGGTGCCTCGGTCGACGCCCGCGTACACGGGGCTGTTCGACGCCACCCATTCGAACAGCGTCACCCCACCGATCCAGGTCTCGACGAGGAAACTACTCGTGCCGATCTCGAACGTGTCGACGAGCCGCGGGACGCGCCCATCGAGCCGGGGACTGTCGGCCATCGCCCGGAGCGTCTCCGTCTCCTCGCGGATCCGTTGTGCCGCGTCGAGGCCACGGCCGTCGAGGCCGATGAAACGGATGCCGCGTTTGATGACGACTCGGTCACCCGTGGCCAGGTCGTCAGCGAGGTAGGTTCCGCCGCCCGCGTGGACGGCGACGGCACTGCGCACGCGGTACCTGTCCGGGAGCGCGTGGGGCTCGGCGTCGAACCGGAGACCGGAGAGCTCGAACAGGTGCTCCTTGTCCGCCGCTACGGGCACCACCGTGCGGGCATCCGGACGCAGAATCCCGTCGGGCCCTTCGATCAGCGCGTGTCCGCGTTCGTCGAACTGCGTCGACTCCGAGAACTCGAACGCGCCGAATCTGCAGTGGATGATCGTGTCGCTGAGCGAGTGGTCGCCGGCGATCGGAGGCCCGGTACGCGGTCCGAGGTCTCGCCGGAGCGAAGCGAGGCACCTGGACAGATCATCGGCTCTGGGGTAGAGCACGATCGCTTTGCCGGCGTTCACCCGGGGCGCGTTCTTGGAGTACAGCGCCCAGAGGAACTCGCGCCGCGCGACGTGTTTCACCGTGAGCTCGAACTCCCGTGCGACGCGTTCGGCGATGGCGAGGACCTCGTCGAACTCGTCGAAGCGCGGGGCGAGATGGATCTTGAATCCCTGCGCGGGCAACGGGCGACGCCCGCGAATGACGCGCCAGATGCCCCAATCGGACGCCGGATCCGGCGAGCGCCGTCCCAGAGGACCGAAGAACCGGCGGTCGATCGGGAAGTCCTGCTCCTCGGGCCGCCAGAGGGTGATGGGAGCGGTCATCACGGGGTCTGAGAGGTCGTCGAGATACGTCACGGCTGAGTCACCATTCCTTCCAGGTCGGGCCACAACTCCCACAGCGGCGGCGGCACCGATCCTGGTGCCGCGCTCGCGAGGCTCTCTCCGACGACGGGCTCGACCATCCGGTACTGCGGAACGGCTTGGATCCGATCCCGTGCTGCGAGGTACAACGGGTGCTCGACGATCCGCGGCGGCAGCGAAGGACAGAGGACGGTCGTGCATGCGCCCGTGGCGATGGCGGCCACTGACGGGGTGTCGAACGCGAGCAGACTGACGCGCATCAGATAGTTCACCGTCGCGGGGTAGACGAGGATGACGTCGCTCGTCTCGCCCAGCTCGACGTGGTGCAGATCGGCGGTCGAGAACGAGTTCCAGTCGTCCTGTATCACCGGCACTCCGGCGATGCTCCGGAGCGAGAGGGGGCTGACGAACTGGGCCGCCGAGCGTGTCATCACGATGCGTTCGAGACCGTGCGCGTCCCGTCGACGCAGCCAGGAGAGATACATCGGCAGGTGCGCGGCGGAGACGGCGCCGGTGGCGATCATGGTCACGCGCACAGTTCGCTCCTCAGCGTGTGGAACACACTGACGGGTCTGCCCGTCGTGGTCCCGTCGACGGTGAGCCAGGTCGCGTCCGCGCCGTACCCGCCGAAGGGTCGCAGCGCGGCCTCGTGATGGAACGGAGTAGACGACGCGCAGAGGCGATAGGCGTCGGGCAGCGGGCCTCCGGCTTCGCCATACAGGCTGAGGTACATCTCGCTGCCCCGGTACGGCTCCGAGCCGAACGTCGCGAGGAGGCGCTCCCATGACGAGAACGTCACGATGTTGAAGACGGGGGAGAAGAGCTCGACGTGCGTGGCCTCGTCGAGGTCGCTCGTCGTGACGGTCGTCGGAACGAAATCGGGCGCGTCGAAGTCGGGACCTGACCATGTCGTGCGGTCCGTCATCCGCGAGAGGAACTCCCGCCCCTGCGTCGCCGTGCGCATGTCGGGACTCGGAGCATGCGCGATCGTGCCGGCGGATCTGCGATCGGCCACGTCGAGCAGCGTCAGCCGGGCGGTCAACCGCTCGTGGAACTCCGCGTAGACGGACGCGTGAACGAAGATCGAGTCTGGTGCCAGGCAGTCGGCGCCAGAGTTGTACAGGCGGGCGAAAACGAGGTCGTCGCACGCTTTTTCGAGATCCGCCCCCGGCATCACGATCGCCGGATTCAGTGACGATCCGAATCCGATGAAGGCCCGGTGCGCAGTCTGCGCCTCGACGCGACGACCGTTTTCACTCCGACCCGTGAAAATCAGCACGTCCTCGGACGAGGAACGCGAGGTGAAATCCCGCTGCGATTCGTCGCGGAGTCGTGCGCTGTCGAAGCGGTCGAGCCCGGTCAGCTGCCAGAGCTCGGTGACCAGGCCCGAGAGCGCAGCGGGCGTTCGCGCCTGCACCGGGAGCCCGAGCGAGAGGGGGATCAGGCAGTACAGGGCGATCGAGTAGAGAAGATTGTTGCGCGGGAGGAAGGTGTACACCGTTCCGGAGGCGGGCTGGGGTGGAGCCGCAGACGCCGTGGCGAGCCGTTCGAGATTCCGAGCGAGGCGAAGCGACTGCGCCAACTCGATCTCGGCACTGTGCAGCGTGCACTGCTCAGTCAGCCGATGGAGCAGTCGGGGTGCGTTGCGGATCAGCGACTGCTCGAAGGTGCGCTGAATCGAGGGGTCGAGATCGCGACGGATGTCGAGCGCGTCGAGCGTCATCGCCCACCGTCCTGCACGGAGTAGAGAGTCAGATCCCAGCGCTCGCCGTATGCGAAGACCGCCTTCTCGAGGAGGCCCTCACGGGTCATCGATCGTTCGGCGGCGCGCGCGATCGCGTCGTTCCACGCGGGCACCCAGGCCTCGAACCGCTTCGCCCCGCGCGCCCCCGCTGCGGACGCCGCCTCCGTCACGGCGGCCGCCACCCAGTCGGGGGTGCCATGCCCGTCGGGAATCGCGACGAAGCACGTGGCGGTGGGGTGCTCGGGCGCGAGGGAGAAGCCGACATGGCAGGCCCGGTCGCCGGTGACGGTCACCGGTCCGGCGCCCACGAACTCGTCGACGGCCGCGTCGTCGAACCATGCGGGGACACCGATCGACGCCGCGGTGTTCGGGATGCGGAGCATGCGGGTCAATGCGCTCACGGAGACCTCCTCGTAGAAGCGGAGCGGGCGGACGCGGTCGCGTCCGCCCGCTTGTCTGTCAGCAGGACTGGCTGCCGAGGCTGGCGGCCATTTCCGCCGCCTCTGAACTTGCGTCAAGCGCTTCGAGTTGTTCCAAGGACATCAATTCCACCTCCTTCCCGTGGCCGAGATCTCGGCGGCAATGCAGGCGGTCAGACGCGCGCGAGCGTGTTGCGAAGAGCGTCAGAACTCGACGAAACTCCTCGCTTGGTGAAACGGATGACCCCCCACGTGCGGCCTTTTGCCACATCTGGCTACATACGTGGCGATAGTAACACGGGCGTTCGCCTTAATTGCAAGCGTTTTCTTTCGTTTTCCGCGACCCCGCGCTATTCGGTCAGGGTGGGAATGACGCCCGTGAGGGCTCGTGCGAGGTACCGCGCCGTCCGGCTCGCCGGCTCTCGTGCGACGTCGATCGGGGTGCCGGCCACCACGATGCGCCCGCCCGCGTTTCCGCCGGATGGGCCCAAGTCGATCACCCAATCGGCCGAGGCGACGACATCCATGTCGTGTTCCACGACGACGACGGTGTTCCCCGCGTCGACGAGCGCGTGAAGCTGAGTGAGGAGCAGGCGGACGTCCGCCGGATGCAGCCCGGTGGTGGGCTCGTCGAGTAGATAGAGGGTGTGTCCGCGCCGGGCGCGCTGCAGCTCGGTCGCGAGTTTGATCCGCTGCGCCTCGCCGCCCGAGAGCTCGGTAGCCGGCTGCCCCAGGCGCAGGTACCCGAGCCCGACCTCGCGCAGCGTCTGCAGGCTCCGGGCCGCGGACGGAATCTCCACCAGGAACGCCGCCGCCTCGTCGACGGTCAACGCGAGGACGTCGGCGACGCTCTTCCCGCGGTACGCGACCTCGAGCGTGTCGTCGTTGTACCTGGCGCCGTGACAGGCCGGGCAGCGTCCGTAGCTGCCGGGGAGGAAGAGCAGCTCGACCGCGACGTACCCCTCGCCGAGGCAGGTCTCGCATCGGCCGCCGGCGACGTTGAACGAGAAACGTCCCGCGGTGTATCCGCGCTCGCGAGCCAGGTCGGTGCCTGCGAACACCGCACGTACCGCGTCGAACAATCCCGTGTATGTCGCCAGGTTCGAGCGCGGGGTGCGTCCGATCGGCTTCTGGTCCACTCGGACGAGGCGGTCGACGCTCTCGAGGCCGGTGGCCACCCGCACCGACGAGGTCGCGCGTGGCGAATCCGGGAGCGTTGCGTCCGCCGTCCCCGCGGCATCCATCGCTTCGTCGGCCGGCTCATCGCGAGAACCGTCTCCGTGAAGGTGCCCGTGGACCACGTCGCGGAGCACGCCGCCCACGAGCGACGACTTGCCCGAACCCGACACACCGGACACCGCGACCAGAGTGCCGAGAGGGAAGGCCGCGTCGACGTCAATGAGGTTGTGCAGCGACGCGCCCTCGATCGTCAGCCATTCCGTCGGGATGCGCGCGCTCCTGGCCATCGTCGTGCTGTCGTCGGCGCCGGGGAACAGGAAGGGCCGCGTCACCGACTCCGCGACCTCGGCGAGGCCGTCGACCGTGCCGCTGTAGAGGACGTGACCTCCGCCTTCGCCCGCAGCGGGCCCGACGTCGACGATCCAGTCGGCGCCGCGGACGACGTCCATGTTGTGTTCGACGACGAACACCGAGTTGCCCGACGCCGCCAGCTGCTCGAGTACCGCGATGAGCGGCTCGGCGTCGGCGGGATGCAGTCCTGCCGACGGTTCGTCGAGGACATAGACCACGCCGAAGAGGCCCGAGCGCAGCTGCGTCGCGAGCCGGAGACGTTGCATCTCGCCGGGAGAGAGGGTCGTGGTGACGCGGCCGAGCCCGAGATAGCCGAGGCCGAGGTCGAGCAGCACCTCGATGCGCGCCACCAGGTCGGTGGTGATCGCGACGGCGACATCCGTTCGCTCACCCGACGACGAGGTGGGAAGCGCGGGCACGGCGTCGGTCAGCGTCGTCGTCGGGCGCAGGATGTCGGCGAGCTCGGTCAGGGGAAGCGCGTTCAGCTCGGCGATGGTGCGGCCGGCGAAGGTGACGGCCAGCGCCTCGTGTCGTAATCCGGAACCGCCGCACAACGGGCAGGTGCCGCTGCGGACGAATTGCAGCACCCGGTCGCGCATCTTCGCGCTGGCGGAATCGGCCAGCGTGTGGAAGACGTACTTCTTCGCGCTCCAGAACATTCCCTTATACGGCTTCGCCACGCGATCGCGCTGCGGGGTGATCTCCACCACCGGCTGCTCGTCGGTGAACAGCAGCCATTCGCGATCTGCGGGGGCGAGCTCGCGCCACGGGCGGTCGACGTCGTAGCCGAGCGCGATCGTGATGTCACGGAGGTTCTTCGCCTGCCAGGCCCCCGGCCACGCAGCGATCGCGCCCTCGCGGATGCTGAGGGACGCGTCGGGCACGAGCGTCTCTTCGGTGACGGTGTGTGCGACGCCGATGCCGTGGCACTCCGGACACGCCCCGGCGGCGGTGTTGGGTGAGAAGGCGTCGGAGTCCAGGCGCGTCGTGGCGTCCTCGGGGAAGGTACCGGCACGCGAGAACAGCATCCGCAGCGAGTTCGACAGCGTCGTCACGGTGCCGACGCTCGAGCGCGAGCTGGGAGCACCGCGGCGCTGCTGCAGAGCGACGGCCGGCGGGAGCCCCGTGATCGACTCGACGTGCGGGTTATGGCCCTGCTGGATCAAGCGCCGAGCGTACGGAGCCACGGACTCGAGGTACCGGCGCTGCGCCTCCGTGAAGATCGTGCCGAACGCGAGCGACGACTTGCCCGAGCCCGACACCCCGGTGAAAGCGACGATCGCATCGCGGGGGACATCGACATCGACGTTCCGGAGGTTGTTCTCGCGCGCACCGCGCACGCGGACGAAGGCATCGGGGCTGACACGAGCGTTTCCGGACATCGGGCAAGCCTACGTGTCGGAGGTCGCCCCTAGGCTCGTGCGGTGGGTATCGCAGAGTGGGTCGCGCCGCGGCGTCTGGGCCGTGATTTCCGGTGGCTGTTCGCATCATCGCTGACGAGCAACATCGGCGACGGCATCGCGCTCGCCGCCGCACCGCTGCTGATCGCATCGATGACCGATTCGCCGATCCTGGTCGCCTCCGGTGCGGTCATGCAGTTCCTCCCGTGGCTGCTGTTCGGGCTTCACGCGGGCGCGATCGCCGACCGGGTCGATCGCCGGGTGCTGATCATGGTGGCCAACGGCATCCGGGCTCTCGTGCTGGTCGGTCTGTGCGTCTTCCTCGTCACCGGGCTCGCCAGTATCTGGATGGTGTTGATCGTCGCTTTCCTGTACGGCACCGCCGAGGTCTTCGTCGACACGACCAGCAGCACCCTCCTGCCGATGATGGTGCGCAGAAGCGACCTCGGCGTCGGGAACGCGCGGCTGCAAGCCGGGTTCCTCGTGGCCAACCAGCTCGGCGGACCGCCCTTGGGTGCCTTCCTGTTCGCCGTCGGATCGTTCTGGCCGTTCGCCGTTCAGGGCGTGTGCGTCGCCCTCGCCGTCGTCCTCATCTCGCGCATCACGGCGACCACGCGCGTCGAGGAGGCGGATGCACCGCGCACGCGGACCCCCGTGCACACCGACATCCTGAGCGGCATCCGCTGGCTGTGGCGCAACCCGCCGGTGCGCACGCTCGTGATCATCATCCTCACCTTCAACGTGACCTGGGCGGCGCCGTGGGGCGTGCTCGTGCTGTACGCGACCGACTACCTGCAGATGGGGCCCGTCGGCTACGGCGCACTGACGACCGCGTCCGCGATCGGCGGACTGGCGGCGACTCTCCTGTTCGGAAGGCTCGAGCGGCGATTCTCGTTCGCTGCGCTCATGCGGGTGTGCCTCACCGCCGAGGTCCTCATGCACCTCGCGTTCGCCCTGACGACCTCGGGCGCGGTGGCATTCGTCATCATGATCGCGTTCGGCGCCTATGCCTTCGTCTGGGCGACCATCTCGACGACTGTTCGTCAGCGCCTCGTTCCCCACGAGCTGCAGGGCCGCATCGCGTCGGTCAACATGGTGGGGGTCTTCGGCGGTCTCGTGATCGGGCAGGCGCTCGGCGGGGTGATCGCCCAGGTGTGGGGCCCCACGGGCCCCTGGTGGTTCGCCTTCGTCGGTGCCGCGCTCACGCTGCTGTTCGTCTGGCGTCCGATCACGCACATCGCCGCTGCGCCGCCGGTCGTCGATGACGACGAGACGGAAGCGGTCGCGGCCGGATGAGCCTCCCGCTGCACCGGCGCAGCGATCACTCCAGGAGCAGGATGTTCGGCAGGTCGGGGTCGAGCTCGCGACAGAGCGCGTAGAGGGTTCCGGCGGTTCCGACCATGAGCCCTCGCACGGTGGTGATGCCCGACGGCAGTCCGCTGTGCGGGCCGTCGCGATCGATACGCGCGATGACGCGTTCGGCGTAGTCGCCGGCAGCAGGGCCACCACGGCTCTCGATGCCCCGCAGCGCCATGAGGTTCCCCAACGAGCCGTGGCACAGCGAATCGTCCGACGGCAGGTCCGTCGCGGTCTCCAGCGCTCCGAGGTCGGCGAGCGGCAGCAGCGTGTCATCTCCGAGCAGCACGGCAGCGTCGGCGCGCGCGAGCGCGATACCCGCCGTGCCGTGGCACCAGTGCGTGGGAAAGAGGCGTCCCTGCGCGAGTGACTCAGGACGGGCGTCGAGCCACCGCCCGGGCTTCACATCGAAGAGGTTGTCGTCGAAGCCCAGAGCCCGCTGGGCAGCGTCGGCCATGGTGCGATCTGCGAGCCTGGCTGACGCGGCGGCGAGCGCCCATCCGATCCCCGTCGCGCCGTGCGACATGCCGCCCAGACGGGCGCGGGTCGCTCCGCTCTCCCAGACGAGCGCGCCGTCGGAGGTCTCGACGGCGCGCTCGAGGAGGTGGTACGCGAGCGCGCGGACGGCCACGTCCGTCTCGGCGTCGTCGGCCGCGCGGATGGACGTCAGCACGGCGATGGCGCCCGCTGACCCCGCCATGACGTCGAGGTAGCCGTCCGTCCCAGCGGCGTCCCGGAAACGGCGGACGGCGCTCGCCCGGGTCGCGCCGAATCGGTCGACCCCGACGATGCTCTCGTAGCGGGCCAACGCGTAGAGAAGCCCGGCCGCCCCGCTGAACGCTCCCACCGGGAGCGTCACGCGCCCGGAGCTCCAGTCATCGAGGATTGCGGCGATCGCGTGGGCGCCGCGCGCGGCGAGGTCGTCGAGTCCCCAGCGAGGGAACGCACGGTGTCCCGCAGCGGCGCCGATGACGATGCCTGCCAGGCCGTCGTAGAGCGTGGGGCCGACAGGGCGGTACTCGAGCCCGGTGCTGTCGACGCTGCTGCACACGCTGATCCACGTCGCGTCGTCTCGTCCGAGGATCGCCGACTCGGCGAGCAGCCGGGCCTGTTGCTCGGCGACCGCACGGATGCCGGTGCGGCGGAGGGGAGTGGCGCCGAGTGGACCGGGAGCGCCTTCGTTCTCGGTCTCGGCGGTCGTGGCCGCCAGAATCGACTCCAGGATGAGGGATTCGCCGGCATCGATGTCGGCCGGGCGGAGGTGCTTGAGACGCGCGACGACATCCTCACGCATGGTTCTGGCGAAGTACTCCGGAACCAACGGGCGGCGGTCGTCGTCGAGGGAGAGCGAGTCCATGTCGACCGTGAAGAGCGGCACATCGAGCCGCCGGAGGGCGCGTTCTTCCGCCCCGATGAGAGGCAGGTCACCGGGATGGTCGGCCAGTCGCGTCCACAGGCTGCGCAAGAGATGGTCGCGATCGATTCCGCTGCGCAGGCGCGACGACTGGCGCATCTCGGCGAGCAGCAGCGAGTACGAGCGCGTCGCGCGGACGATGTGCCGCACGGTCAGCTCGGGAACACCCGAGAGGATGCCGACGACGCGGTCGCGACACGAGATGAGCGCCCGTGAGGTGGCCACGAAACCGTCGGCGAGCGCGTCCCGGTGACGGCGGACCATACGCAGGGTCATGCCCGGCGGTTGATTCTGCGACGACCCGACGCGCAGCTCGACGGCCTCGATCCGCATCGCGTCGGTGAAGGTCCCGGTGAGTTGATGCGCCATGGCTGTCCGGCCTGTCGGCTGCAGCCCGCCCGTGACGACGCTCACGTCGATGCTCGTGCCCTCACCGGCGGTCAGCTGGACGGGCAGGATTCCGGTGCCCAGCACCGATTCGTTCAGACGGCGTGCTGCCGCCGCAGCCGCGGTGTCGGCGGCGTCGCGGTGGCTGCGATTCTGAACGAGCGTCTCGAGGTCGACGGGAACCGGACCCGCCGCGGATGCGATGACGTTCTCGAGGTGGAGGTCCGACGCGCCGAGCACGTGCGCGATCGCGAGCAGCCCGCCGAGTCTGCGCAGATGATCGCGCAGGTCGACCTCGCCGGGGGCGGCGTGTTCGATGAACTCGACCCACCCGTATCCATCGCGGACCAGCACGTTCGGCGCGCGCAGGCGCACCCCCTCCGGAAGCTCGTCGGCCAGCACCGTCGTGATGTCGCGGTAGAGGGCGAAGACGGCGGACTCGCGCGGCTTGTAGACCACCCGTCGGCCGTCGTCGAACGTCACGATGGCCACCGACTGCCCGCGATCGTGCGTGTCACCCGCGAAACGGATGCCGCTGACGGCAGCGATTCCGGGGCAAGGGAGACCGGCTGTCGAGAGCGCCTCGGCATCGCGATCGAGGCGCTCCAGGATCAGACGCACGCGCTCGCGCCAGTTGCCGATCGCTGCGACGAGGTCACGGGCGAGAAGGGGGTAGCGCGAGAGGAAGGACATCCGCCTCGCCGGGTGCGAGAGCGAGGAATCGAGACGCGCGTATGCACCGGCCGACGCGTCGCCGGCCATCTCGGTGAGCAGCGGACGCAGGGCCAGCGCTGCGACCGTCTCGGCCAGTCCGTCGAGCAGATCGCGGCGCGCACCCTCGGGGACCCCGGGCAGACCAGCGAGGAACGACCGCTGAGTCGAGACCATCGGCACCAGGAACGAGGGAAAGGGGATGCGCGTGAGCAGCGCGTTCTCGATGGCGAGCGGACGGCCCGGCCGCCACGGCTCTCCGGTGGTGTGCGTCAGCCAGCACGCGACGTTCTCGATCCACCCGATGCTGTGCTGCCGCGGTGACCAGGGGGCGCCGGTCAGCAGACCCGAGAGCGCTTCGCGGTCGAGGTCACGGGCAGCGAGGTAGCCGTCGAGGATGCCGTCGGCTTCGAGCGCCCGGTCGGACCACGCCCGTGTCATGTCGTCGGTGATGCTCTGCCGTGCCATGGGCCCGAGCCGGCGCTCGTCGAGCGCCGAAGCCTGAAGCAGCGCGATGGTGTCGCGGGTGGTGAGCACGGCGAGCTCCGATCGTGGGTCGTCCAACGGGTGCGGGCGGCGCGGGGTGCCGCGCCGCCCGCGAGCAGCGGTCAGCGACAGGCGCAGATCAGGGTTCCGCACTCGATCGTGAGTGTGCACAGCCAGCCGCTGCTGGCCATGTACGGGCTCACGACGCGCTCGAACTCGGCGTCGATCTGAGCCTGCACCGACGGGGTGGATCCGTCGGTCGAGCGGGCTGCCATGTCCCAACGCGGGCTGACGATCGTCATCTCCTGGTCATGGGGCGTGATCATGATCCGTTCCTTCCTTCGTTCTTCCGCTATCCCTCCTCGGCGGCGGTTGCCGCGGGAGCCCGACGGGGCGGAACCGGAACGGCGCCGACGGCGGGTGCCGCGGTGCGCCCGCATCACTGCCAGTTCCGGCATGCTCCTGCCGTGCTCACTCAAGCCCGCGGCAGACCTTCACCGGAACTATGCGATCCGGGGATTTTCGGCCCGATCCTCCACCTGCCGGAGGAGCGGTCTCCGCTGTTCTGAGGAGGGGGGTGAGCCGCCGACCGAAGGGATATGGTGGCGGCATGCACCGGGGGGACGGCACCACACGGGGTCGCGACTCGCTCGTCGCGGGGGTCGCCATCGCCGGCTGCGTCGCGATGGGGCTGCTCGGGCAGCCCGACTGGGCATGGTCGGCGTTGATGGCCGCGACTCTCGTGTGGCGTCGCTCGCACCCGGTCGTCTTCGCCGTGACGGCCACCGCGATCTCGGCGGTGCACCTCGGCGTCGACGCGTCGCTGCTCCTTCCCGGCGACCTGATCCTGCTCGTGGGCGTCTTCTCCGTCGCGGCCCATGCCTCGGAACGCGCCCAGCACCTGGGCCTGATGCTGGGTCTGCTCTACATCTCGGGGCTCGGTGCCGCCGTTCTCCTCGACATCGGTTTCAGCGCGTCGGCGGGCACGGGCCTCGTCATCGGGCTCGTCGGCATCAGCATGCTCACGGCGTGGGCGTTCGGCCTGCTCGATCGTCGCCGGAGCGAGGCTCTGCGGATGGCGCGACAACGCAGCGAGATGTCCGAACGCGATGCCGAGGCGCGGACACGTCTGGCTGCTTACGAGGAACGCGAGCGGATCAGCGACGAGATGCATGACGTTCTCGCGCACACGCTCACGAACGTCATCGTCCAAGCCGAGAGCGGACGGGCAGCCGCATCCGATCCGGACTCCGCATCGGTGTTCGCGACCATCTCCGCGAGCGGCAGATCAGCCTTGCGGGAGGTCCGTGGGTTGCTCTCGCCTGCAGACGACCTGGACCGCCGCCCGACGCCGTCGCTCGACGATCTCGACGACCTGATCTCCGGTTTCGTCCGTGCGGGCACCCGGCTAGAGGTCGTGGTGCTCGGCGACCCGCACCCGCTCAGCCCCGGCATGTCTCTCGCGGCCTACCGAGTGATCCAGGAGTCGCTCACCAACGCCGTTCGGCACGGATGCGATGGTCCGATCGTGTTGACGGTGTCGTGGGGAAGAGGGGAGCTCGCCGTGTCGGTGGCGAACCCCGTCGGCCCGTCTCCGATCCACCGCCCGGTGCGGGAGCACCGCGGTCTCGCCGGCATGCGGCGGCGGTGCGAGCTGTACGGCGGCGAGCTGACCTACGCTCACGACCGCACGTTCACGGTGCGGGCGGTCTGGCCGCTGGACGTCGTCGTCGACGGTGCCGTCGTATGACGACCTCATCGCCGCCGATCACCGTGCTGGTCGCCGATGACCAGGCACTCGTCCGTGACGGTTTCAGCCGCATCGTGGACGCGCAGCCCGACATGCGCGCGGTCGGCACGGCGCCCGACGGCGAGGCCGCCGTCGAGCGTGTTCGCGAACTGCGGCCCGACGTCGTGCTCATGGACATCCGGATGCCGCGACTCGATGGGATCGAGGCCACGCGGACACTGACGGCCGAGGCGGTCAGCCCCGCGACGCGGGTGCTCGGACTCACCACCTACGACACCGACTCCTACGCGGTTCGGATCCTGCAGGCCGGTGCGGTCGGGTTCATCCTGAAAGACAGCACAGCCGATCAGCTCGTCGACGCCATCCGGGCCGTGTACGGCGGCACGTTCGCAGTCTCGGCGCCCACCGGCCGCCGCCTTCTCGAGCGCATCGCGATCAACGATACCGAGCCGGCGGAGGGCGACGACGCCCTTCTCGCGGTGCTGACGGGGCGGGAGCGGGCGGTGTTCGAGCAGATCGTCCAGGGGTGCTCCAATCCCGAGATCGCGAGCAGTCTCCACATCGCGGAGGTGACCGTGAAGACCCACGTCGGCCACATCCTCACCAAGCTGCGGGTGAGAGACCGCGTGCATCTGGTGATCTGGGCGCACGAGCGCGGGTTGGCTTCGGTTCGACGCGCGGGGCGCTCACGCACCGACTAGCCCTCTCGGGGCGGTCGGTCCTCCTCCGATCGGAGGAGGACCGCGTGGGGGATGATGCATCTCGCGACCGATCCGCGTGGCGGGTGCTGCGAACGAGGATGGCGGCATGACACGCATCCGGTGGTGCCCGCAGTGAGCACCGTCATCGCCACCCACGGCCTCACGAAGAAGTTCCGCGAGCACACCGCGGTCGACGCGGTCGATCTCTCCGTTCCTCAGGGCGTGGTGTACGGGTTCCTCGGCCCGAACGGGTCGGGGAAGTCGACCACGATGAAGATGCTGCTCGGGCTCAGCCAGCCCACAGCCGGCGAGATCGAGATCTTCGGGCAATCGCTCACCCCCCGCTCGCGCGGCGACCTGCTGCCCTCGATCGGTTCGATGATCGAGGCGCCACCCGGCTACGGTCATCTGACGGGCTGGGAGAACATGCTGATCGTCCGAGACATGCTCGGGCTCGTCGACGCGCAGATCCGGACCGCTCTCGAGATCGTCCGGCTGAGCGAGCAGAAGGACAAGCTCGTACGCAACTACTCCCTCGGGATGAAGCAGCGCCTGGGCATCGCGATGGCGCTCGCGCGCGACCCGTCGCTCCTGGTTCTCGACGAGCCCACCAACGGCCTCGATCCGGCCGGTATCGAAGAGATCCGCGATCTGCTCATCGAGCTCGCGGGCCAGGGCATCACGGTCATGGTCTCGAGTCACCTGCTCGACGAGATCGACAAGATGGCGTCTGTGCTCGGCATCCTCTCGGCGGGCAGGTTGATCTTCCAGGGCACCCGCGCCGACCTGTTCGCCCACTCGCTGCCCGACCTCGTCATCGAGACACCGTCGATCGATGCGGCGCTGCGCGCCGTGCCGTACGCGACGATCACGGGTGGCGGCATCCGGTTGAGCGGACACGACAACGAAGCGACTGCCGCACTGGTCGCCCTGCTTGTCGCTGCCGACGTCCGGATCCACCAGGTGCGTCGTGTGCAGCAGAGCCTCGAGGACGTCTTCATGGACCTCACCGGCCGGGGAGGTCTGCTGTGAGTGACGTCGTCCTCGAAATTCGCAAGATGCGGCGGCTGCGCACCATTCCGGTCCTCGTCGGCCTCGTGCTGGCGGTCGCAGCGCTGAGCTCGGCGTCGCTCTTTTCGGGCACCGCCCGCGAGACCTTCGACGACCCGGCGGCATCGCCGTGGGCCGCGCTCCTGCTCTCGTACACGATGATGGCGGCGATGACGTCGCCGCTGCTGGCAGCGGTGCTCGCGAGCAGGCAGACCGACATCGAGCACTCCGGCAACGGATGGGTGCTCGCAGCGGGGGCAGGCCGGACTCCGGGTCGGCTCTGCGCAGCGAAACTCCTCACCCTCGCGTTCATGCTCGCCCCCGCGATCGCGCTACAGACCGCGGCGGTCGTCGCGATCGGTGTGCTCGCGGGCATCCGTGTGCCGATCGATCCGATTCCCTGGATCGCGTACACCGGACTGCTCTTCGTGCTCGATGTCGTCTTCTGCGGTCTTCACATCCTGCTCGCCGCACGAGTGGAGAACCAGCTCGTCAGCGTCGGGGTGGGGGTGCTCGGGTCGTTCCTCGCCGTGTTCTCTCTCCTGCTGCCCGCCGCGGTCAGCCGCGCCATCCCCTGGGGCTACTACGCCGTCATCTCGCAAGCGGGGCAGGAGGGGGACTCGGTGGGGTACGTGCAGGCGCCCTACCCGTGGATCATCGGGTTCGTGGCCCTGGCGGCGCTCGTCATCGCGGTCGGCATCCGACGCCTCGATCCGATCGGAGCCTGACGATGTTCCGAGCCGAGATGCGCAAACTCCGCCGCTCCAGCACGTGGATCATCGCGATCGTCCTGCCGCTCCTCGCCGTCGTCACCGGCACGCTCAACCTGGCGGCCAACGCCGACGCGCTCGACGCGGGCTGGGCATCGTTCACGTCGCAGGTGGTGCTCTTCTACGGGCTGCTCTTCTTCTCGATGGGGATCAGTCTCCTCGCCGCCGCGGTCTGGCGCGCGGAGCACCGCGGGTCGAACTGGAACCTGCTGCTCACCTCCACGGTGCGGCCGGTGGGTCTGGCCACCGCGAAGGTCGCCGCCGTCCTCGTGCCGGTCGCGCTGATGCAGGTCGTGCTGATCGTGGGCACCGCGGCAGCGGGCACGTTCGTCCTCGGCCTCGACGGCGGCTTCCCGTGGCAGTTCGCGGTCGTGGGAGTCGTCGCGATCGTCGCCGCCATCCCGCTCATCGCACTCCAGTCGCTGTTGTCGATGCTGATGCGCTCTTTCGCCGCCCCCGTGGCGATCTGCCTGCTCGGCTGCGTCGCGGGGGTGGCCGCTGTGACGTCGCCGACCCTCCGGCCGCTCGGTCACGTGATTCCCCAGGCGATCAACACCAGGGCGCTGAACCTCGGATCGACGGCCATCGCCGGCTCGGGCGGACTGACGCTCGGCGATACGCTGCCGTTGCTCGCCACGGGGATCGGCGGCGGCGCCGTCGTGCTGCTGGTCACGGCGACCCTGCTGCGCACGGTCAAGCTGCGGTGACGGCGCGCCGCGCCCGGTCTACCGCTCGTCGAGCTCGGCCATCGCGTCGGCGAGGACACGCGCGACGGGCCAGGCGCCGTCGGCCGTGTTACTCATCACCGTCGCGGTGGTCGCTGTCGACGGGTGATGGACCGACCTGAACGACGAGCCGACATCGCATCCCTCGAGGACGACACCGGAGCCGGTCTCGGTCAGCCAGAATCCGAGACCGTACCGCATCTCCTCGTCGTCGACCGAGGAGCGGGGTGCGGTCATGAGAGCCACGGATTCCGGCGAGACGATGCGCCCGTCGAAGAACGCGCGCCAGAACCGGTGCACGTCGGCGATCGTCGTCGACGCGCCGCCGTCGCCGCCGGCGCGGACAGGCAGATGCAGCGTGTTGACGCGCAGTCCGTCGTCGAAGACGTAGCCGCGAGCGTGGTCGCCGCCGAGTTCGTCGGTGCGCGGGAAGTCGGTGTCGGCGAGGCCGGCGGGGGTGAGGACGAGGTCGTGCACGACCTCGTGGAATCCCCGGCCCGTGACCCGTTCGATGATGATCGCGAGCACGACGTAGCCGCTGTTGCAGTACGAGAACGTCTCTCCGGGACGGGCCTTCGGAGGGATGCCGTCGAGCAGGGGCAGGAACGCCTCCGCGGTCGTCAGCGTGTGCACGGGTACTCCGAGGTAGAACTCCGATACGTCGAGATCGTCGTCCTCGTCGATGTAGTCGCCGATTCCCGACGTGTGTCCGAGGAGCTGTTCGACGGTGACCGTGTCGTCGATGAGGGGCAGGTCGTCACCGAGCACCTCTCGGACAGCCGTGTCGAGTGCGAGGCTGCCGTCCTCGACGAGGCGCATCACCGCCAGCGCGGTGAAGGCCTTGCTTCCTGACGCGATCGCGAAGCGGGTGCTCTCCGAGACGGGCGTCCCGCTCGCGCGGTCGGCGAGTCCGTGTGCCCTGCGCCATACCGAGACGTCGCCGGCGTCGACGCCGACGATTCCCGAGAACGGTTGCTCGTCGATCGCGGCCTGAAGCGACCCCTCATCGATGATGATGCTCTCCGTCGCGCTCATGCTCCCCACTGTGCCAGGTGCGCGTCGCCCCGCGCGACCCGCTTCGGACCTGTGGATCACCCCGTCACGACGAGGCGAAGCGGTGCCGGAGTGCGGCGTGACTCAGCGCCGTGAACGTCTCGGGCTCGCTCAAGAGCATGTTGCGCAGCCGCGTCTCGTCGACCCATTGGGCAGCGCGCGACCCGTCGCCCGTCGTCCGCGGGCGCCCGGACGCGATCGCATCGACGACGGCGAGGACCGAGGGGTACGGCCCCTCGACCATCTGAACGAGCTGCACGCCGGCGCTCACCTGAACTCTGTCGCCGAGCAGTTCGTGATCGCTACGGGCACCCAGAACGTCGACGTCGACGAGGCCCGTCTCCTCCTGCAATTCGCGGGCAGCGCACACGGCGATCGTCTCGAAGGCCCGCCACTTTCCGCCGGGGAGCTCCCACCGCCCGCTGTTCGCGGGATCGGAGTGCGGCTTCCAACGCTGCTGCAGCAGAACGTGCTCCGGACGTTCGCGTTCACGCGCGATGACATAGACGTTCGGCAACACCAGCTGTTCCATCGTTCTCGGTCCCTTGCTCTCGCCCCCACTGTCCCAGCACGCGCCGGTTCCTCCCCAGCGGAGAGTCATCGCGTGACGTCGATCCTGCCATTACGGTCATGGACTCGCGTGCATCGCGTCAGTTGACTGGGACCGGTCACAGTCACGGCAACGAAGGAGTTTGCATGACCATCCGATACACAGCAGCCATCGCTCGTACGACGGTGGGAGCAGCCGTCGTCCTGACGCTCGCGGTCAGCGCCGGGTGCTCGAGTGCACCGCGCGACGCCGACACCAGCCTGACGTGGAATGCCGCCGCGCGGGCCTATGAGATCGAGCCGGAGATCGCCAGAGGCGACGTACCGCTGAAGGTCTGGGTCGAGTACCCCGAGTACGGCGAGGCGCTCGTCGAGGCCTTCACCACCCTGCACCCCGACATCCGCATCGACGTGACGACGGTGTCGAAAGTCGATGCCGTCGCGAAGATGGAGCTCGATGGCGAAGCCGGAACCGGTGCGGACGTGTACTTCACGAACTTCACCGACTTGTCCGGCGCGATCGACTCGGGCGTGGCGGCTCCGTTGGGCGAGTACGCCGACGACATCGCCTCGCGAGTCGGCGACTCTTTCGCCGACGTCGTCAGCCGCGACGGCGAGCTCTACGGCGTGCCCGTGTCGACGGAGTCGATCGCCCTGTTCTATAACAAGACCCTCCTGGAACACCTCACCGGTTCGCCCGCGCCCGCGACGACCTGGGAGCAGATTCGCGAGCTCGCCGCCGCCTACAACGACCCCCGCGCGAACCGCTGGACGATCCGCTGGCTGAGCGGCCAGCTCTACTACGCCTACCCGGTGCTCAGCTCGCTCGGCTGGCATCTCGGTGCCGACGCGGGCGCCCCCGGTCTCGACGCGCCCGCGCTCACTGCCGGACTCGAGTACTACGGCGCACTGCGTGATCTCTGGCCGGTCAACTCGGCGGATGCCACGTGGGACTCCATCGAGATGGAGTTCGCGAAGGGACAGACCCCCTACGCGATCACGGGGCCGTGGTCGATCGGCGACTTCACTGCGGGGGCGGCGGAGAACGGCTTCGAGTTCGGCGTGACGACCCTTCCCTCCGTCGAGGGCGGCGGTGACGCCGCGACGCTCGCGGGTCTGGGCGTCGGAGTCGTCTCGGGTTACTCCCAGCATCCCGGTGCAGCGCGGGTATTCGCAGCGTTCCTCGCATCCGACGAGGCAGCCGCCGCGCTGTACCGGACGACGGGTGGCATCCCCGCTCTGACCAGAGTCAATGCGCAGGCCATTCCCGGTCTCGCCGATGACCCCTATGCGAACGGGGTGCTCGCGCAGGCCGAGCGGTCCGACCTGGTGGCCGACGTCGGAGACGCGCTCTGGACGGTCGGCAACAGCCTCGTGGCCAGTGTGTGGGACGGCGTCCTCGACCCGGCAGCCGCGCAGCAGCAGGCCGTGACCGGCTATGCCGACCTGACCGGGCTGGGGGAGTGAGTCCGCGCCGACGCGGGACGAGCCCGGCGGCCCCGTGGTCGCTGGGGCTCGCCTCCGCACTGGTTCCCGGTCTAGGGCAACTGCTCAACCGCGAGTGGGGCAAAGGAGTGGCGGTTCTGGTCGTCAGCGCCGCGGCCGTCGCGACGGAGCTGCTCACCGGGCACTACGCGAACCTGTCGGGGTACACGGCTCGCACACACGGGGGCTTCTTCGTCCGCGGCCTCTGGGGTCTCGTCACCCTCGGCACGCGACCGCGCGCCATGACGGTGGCGGGCCTGTCCGCAGGCGACCATTCGATCGTCCTGATGATCAACGGCATCATCGCAGTGCTCGTCCTCTCGCTGATCGCGGCGATCACCGTCTGGGCTGTCCGCGATGCCGCACGGACTCGGCTGCGGCTCATCACGACCGGAGAACGCCTGACCGCAGGGGAGTGGGCGCGCGCCACTCGGCAGACGGCCTTCCCTTACCTCGTTCTCACTCCCACCCTCATCCTGCTGCTCTTCGTCACCGCGCTGCCGGTCGTCTTCGGCATCCTCATCGCGTTCACCGACTACAGCAGCGACAACCTGCCGCCGATGAAGCTGGTCGAATGGGTCGGGATCGCGAACTTCCGTCAATTGCTCGGTGCCGGGTCGTGGGGTGCGACGTTCTTCGGCGTTCTCGGATGGACGGTGTTGTGGGCGGCGCTGGCGACCGCGACGACCTATGCGCTCGGGTTCCTGCAGGCCGTGCTCGTGTCGAGCCGGCGTGTGCGGCTGCCGCGTCTGTGGCGGAGCATCTTCTTTCTGCCCTGGGCGGTGCCGGCCATGATCTCCGCCCTCGTGTTCCGCTCGATGTTCAACGGTCAGTTCGGGCCGATCAGCCAAACCCTCGTCGACCTCGGCATCACGTCAGACAGAGTGATGTGGCTGACCGACCCCGCGAACCCCTGGCTCGCGCGGATCGTCGCACTCGTGGTGAACCTCTGGCTGGGGTTCCCCTACTTCATGGCCCTCATCAGCGGCGCGCTGACGAACATCTCACCGAGCTACTACGAGGCCGCGCGCATCGACGGCGCATCCGCGGTGCAGCAGGTGCGGTACCTGACGCTTCCCATCGTGCTGCGTGCCACCGGGCCGCTGATCGTCCTGTCGTTCGTGGCGAACTTCAACAACTTCGGAGTCATCTACTTCCTCACCCAGGGCGGACCCGCCAACCCCGACTACCGGTACGCCGGCAGCACCGACATCCTCATCACCTGGCTCTACAAGCTCACGCTCGACAACGGTCTCTACGACATCGCCTCGGTCATGTCGATCCTGATCTTCGTCATCGTGGGGAGCTTCTCCGTCTGGAGCCTGCGTCGTTCGAAGGCGTTCACCGATGCATAGAACCCGTAACCGAATCGCGACCGTCGTGATCCACGTCGAGCTCGTCGTCGTCGCGGTCATCGTGCTCTACCCGCTGGCGTGGATCGTCGGCTCGTCGCTGGGGTCCGGTCGCTCGCTCGCGCAAGCGTCGGCGATCCCCACCGACCCGACGCTCGCCAACTACGTGCGTCTGTTCACCGATACCCCGTTCGCCACCTGGTACGTCAACTCGTTCATCGTGGCGGTGTCGAACATGGTGCTCAGCGTGCTGCTCTCGGCGATCGCCGCGTACGTGTTCGCCCGGCTGCGCTTCGCTGGACGGCGCCTAGGACTTCTGGTGATGCTCGTCATCCAGATCTTCCCGACGTTCATGACGGCCATCGCGATCTACATCCTGTATCTGAACTTCGGGCTGCTCGACAGCCTCGCCGGGCTTGTGATCGCGAGCGTCGCCGCGGCGGTGCCCTACAACATCTGGCTGCTCAAGGGCTACCTCGACGGCATCTCGACCAGCCTCGATGAGGCGGCCGTGCTCGATGGGGCATCGCACCTGCAGATCTTCACGCGCATCCTGCTGCCGCTGATGACGCCGATGCTGACGTTCGTCGCCGTCACCCAGTTCGCGGTGCCGTGGATGGACTTCATCCTGCCGCGTCTGCTGATCAGCAGCCCGCGGAACTACACGGTCGCCATCGGGCTGTTCCAGCTGATCTCCGACCAGACGCGGAACGACTTCACGACATTCGCGGCGGGGGCGATCCTCGTCGCGGTACCCATCACCGTGCTCTACATGGTGCTCCAGCGATACCTGGTCGCTGGGCTCGCTCAAGGAGGAGAGAAGGAATGACGACGACATCACTGCAGATCCGGGGTGCCGACGTGTCGATGACCGCAGAGGTCGAGGCGCTCGGCGGTTGGTTCTCGGATGCCGCGGGCGCGAGGGATCTGTTCCGGATCCTCGCCGACCACGGAGTGAACCTCGCACGCCTGCGTGTGTGGGTGGATCCGACCGATGCGCAGGGACGCCCGTACCAGGGCGGCACGAACGATCTCGCCACGACGTTGCGACTGGCCGAGCGCGCGCGTGACGCGGGGCTCGGCTTGATGATCGATCTCCACTACAGCGACTTCTGGGCCGACCCGAAGAAGCAATCGTTGCCCCGTTCGTGGGAGGGACGTGATCTCGACGGCATCTGCGAGGCGGTCGGCGCGCACACCGCCGACGTCGTCGCCGCCGTGCGCGCGAACGCCGGCAGCCCCGAGTGGGTGCAGGTCGGCAACGAGACGACGAACGGGATGCTGTGGCCGTTCGGCCGGACACCGCGGTACGACCTCGAGCTGCGCGCCTTCGAACCGGTGCCGGCGGACGAGGCTCGTGAGCAGTACAACCGTCTCGCCCGGCTCCTGCAGGCGGGGTCGACCGCCGTGCGGGCTACGGACTCCCGATCGCGCATCGTGCTGCATCTCGACGCCGGCGGCGCGGCCGACCTCTACCGTCGGTGGTTCGACGAGATCACGACGAGGGGCGTCGACTTCGATGCCGTCGGGCTGTCGTACTACCCGCTGTGGCACGGATCGCTGAGCGACCTCAGCGTCAACCTCCACCAGCTCGTCGAACGCTATGCGAAGGATGTCATCGTCGTCGAGACCGCATATGCGCATCGTCCGGACAATCCAGCGGGGACTTCGATGTTCGACGCGCACTCGCCGGCGGCGGTCTATCCGGCCTCGGTCGCGGGTCAGGCGCGGTTCCTCGATGACCTCGCGGGTGTCGTTCGCGCTGTCCCCGGGGGCCGCGGCCTGGGGATCGTGTACTGGGAGCCCGCGTGGCTGCCCGTGCCCGGGACGTCCTGGGCGTCGGCGGAGGGGATGGCCTATGGGAACGACGTGGCCGAGCCGGGCAACGGCTGGGCGAATCAGACGCTTTTCGACGAGCGTGGATGCGCTCTCGACTCGTTGCGCGCGCTCGGGGCGACCGCCGGTCGGCCCGATCCGATGAGGGAGGAAGAGTCATGACGTACCGATCATGGCGGCGGGCGTCCGGGCTCGTCGCGGCGACCGCCGTCGTTCTCGTCGCCGCGACCCTGCCCGCGACGACGGCGACGGCGGCCGCCGATGCCGATGACTTCGTGATGGGCGGCGACCTCGGGATGATCCACGAAGTCGAGGCTCTCGGCGGAAGCTACTCGCGCGGCGGCGTCACGGGCGACCCGATCGAGATCATGGGCGACGCCGGCATGAATCTCGCTCGGCTGCGCCTCTGGGTCGATCCGTACACCGTCGCCGGCGAACCCTACGGTGGCGGCACGAACGATCTGGCCACCACGATCGCGACCGCGCAACGAGCGAAAGCGGCGGGGATGGACATCCTCCTCGACTTCCACCTCAGCGACTGGTGGGCCGACCCCGGAACGCAGACGGTGCCGAAAGCGTGGCGGGGTCTCACCTACCCGCAACTGGTATCGACCGTTCGCGCATACACCGAGGACGTCATCGACGCGATGCGTGCGGCCGGGGTCCGGCCCGACATGGTGCAGATGGGCAATGAGATCCCGGGCGGCATCCTCTGGGACCACGGGCGCGTGGGCAACGGCGTCTCCGATTTCACCCAGCTCGCCGGGTTGTTGAAAGCGGGGATCGCGGGAGTCGAGGCGGCGCTCCGCGGCGGGGAAGACATCGAGATCGTGCTGCACCTCGACCACGGCGGCGACAACGCCCTCTATCGCTGGTGGTTCGACGCGGTCACGGCGCAGGGTGTGCCGTACGACATCATCGGGCTGTCGTACTACCCGTTCTGGCACGGGACCATGGGCCAGCTCGCGGCCAACCTCAACGACATCAGCGCGCGCTACGGCAAGGACGTTCTCATCGTCGAGACCGCGTACGGATGGACCCTCGGCGACGCCGACGGCCTCGGCAACTCGTTCTACACGGCCGAGGAAGCGGCCGGGGGATATCCGGCGACCGTCGCGGGCCAAACCGCCTTCCTCCGAGACCTGCGAGACATCGTCCGCGCCGTGCCGGGCGGGCGGGGGCGTGGACTGATCTGGTGGGAGCCGGCCTGGCTGCCGGTGCCGGGCGCGAACTGGGGAACGGAGGCGGGCAAGCTCGACAACGATGACCCGGGTGTCCTCTCCAACCCGTGGGATAACCAGACGCTGTTCGACGGGAACGGGCGAGCCCTGTCGACTCTCGGCGTGTTCGGTGAGGTCCCGCCGCCGAATCTCGTGGTCAACGGCGGCTTCGAGCAGGACGGTTACACGAACAGCCCGACCGGATGGGGCGTGTGGTCGCCGGGAGGTGCGCACGCCGACGCGGTGTTCACGCAGGATCCCGCGGTCGTGGGCGCGCTCAAGCTCACGTTCTGGAAAGCGACTGCCTACACCGCATCGGTCTATCAGACGCTCGAAGGGATGCCGTCGGGGCTCTACCGAATCTCGGCATGGAGCCTCAACAGCGGCGGACAGACCTCCGCCTACCTGTATGCGAAGAACTCCGGCGTGCCCGAGCGGCGGTCGGCCATTCCCATCAGTGCGAATGACTGGACGCGGGTGTCCCTCGATCTGCCCGTCACGAACGGAACGCTCGAGATCGGCTTCTACACGGAGGCCGCCGGCGGTTCCTGGCTCAACATCGACGACGTCCGCGTCCAGCGAGTCGGATGACGTTCGCTAGGCTCATCCTCCGTTCGGGAGGGGCAGGCGGTGACGACGAAGCAAGGTGCTCGCGCGGTCGCGTGGCGGGTTCTGCGGCATCCGCTTCTGTGGAGTGCGGTCTGCCTCGTCGTCGCCGTTCCGCTGCTCGGCACCGAACATGACTTCTGGGGGTTCCTCCTCTGCCTGCTCGGCGGATGGTCAGCGGCCCACGCACTGATCCGACGCCTCCTCACGCTGCCCGGCACGCTGTCGCTCGCCCTCCATCTGGCTGCATCGGTCGGCGCGGCGCTGCTGCTGTTCGCGCTGACCGCCGATGGCGGATGGCGGCATGTGCTCCCGCCTGCCATAGCCGCAGCGATCGGGTTCGCCGCGGTCCCGGGGGCGGGCTGGATCTGGCTCACGCTCATCGGTCGGACCTCCGCGGCCGTCGCCAGTGCGTCGCGCCGCCGCGCGGCGACGCTCGTCGTGCCCGAATGGGAGCGCGTCGGCGACGCCTGGCACCTGCGTCTCGCCGCGGTTTCCCTGCGCTCGCCGGTGTTCGTCGCGATCACCGCGACGATCGCCGTGCTCGGCGGAGGCCTCATCACGGCGGTCGTGATCGTGTTCGACGACGTCGTCCAGCGGATGGGGCCCCTCCTTCTGCTCCTGGTCCTCGGCTGGGTCGTCGGGGCGCCCGGCTATCTCGTGGTGCGCGCGATCGCCCATCGGCGGACGGCGGATGTCGTGGTCACCCTCGAGGCGGCCCGTGGCTCGGCGACCGTCCGCGTGGTGCGCTCGTCCGACGGCGACGTCCTCGTCGAGGCGCCGGCCAGCGCTATCGGGTCGCTGCAGTTCGCGCCGAGGAGCAGCCCGACCCGTATCGTCATCCGTCCGTCCTACGGGCCAGGCCTCGTCCTGCTGGTCGGCCTGGCACGGCGGCGCCGGGACACGGCCCCGACGTTCCCGCTGCCTCCCGCGGACCTCGTCCACCGGCTCGCGTCGGCCGGTCTCGTTCCGCGTGCTTCTCGCCGCTCGCGAAACGGCGACCTCGCCCTCGAGTTCGCTGGCGGTGGCACCCCGACCTGATGTCCGACGTGCGATAGCGTCGAGGGTCGTCCGCTCCTGACGAAAGGCCCGCCGCCCATGGACGCCGTTTTCGCCGTGGTCGGCATCGCCGTCGCCGTCATCATGCTGTCGATCGCGGTCGCCAGCGCCGTGTTCGCCCGATCGTCCGACGTCGTCGCGGAGTGGCGGAACGAACGCGACTCGGTGCTCTTCGCCGTATCGACGCAGCGCTGGCGGAGGGTCGTGGTGCGCATCTGCGGAGTCGTGGCGCTGCTCGTCGGCGTCATGAATCTCGTGGCACCGATCACGCGTCCGGAGGACTCGCCCGCAAGGCGGATCGTGGGGCTGGGGGCCCTGCTCATCGGTGCGGCGCTGGTGTGGCTCGCGCACGGGATGAGCAGGATGCGGCTCGAGGTCTCGCGGGACGCGATCTTCGTCTCGCGAGGCTTCTTGCCCCCGGTTCGGGTCGCGGTTGCGGACATCACCCGGCTGCGCCCGCACGCGGCTCACCGGTACAGCGGACTTCTCGCGAAGCAGGGCCGGCAGACGGTCTTCACAGCGACCTCGGCCATGACGGGCTACGGGCAGCTCGTGGCCCACGTGAACGCCGAGCGCCCCGATCTCTTCGTGTCGGGTGGCTTCCGCTGAGGAGTCGAGCGAGGGCGTGCTTGACCCCGCCGCTACGTCAGGGTGCTGACTGGCTGCATGAGAATCGCTCCGGTGGCCTACCTGGCCTCGTACTTCCTGTCGCTGCTCGGCAACTCCGTGGCCGCCGTAGCACTCCCGCTCATCGTGCTCCAGGCGACGGGCAGTGTCCTGGGCGCCGGCATCCTCGCGGCTTCGACCGCCGTGCCCGCCGTCGCCGCGGGCCTGTTCATGGGGGTCGTGATCGATCGGATCAACCGGCGCACGTCGTCCGTGGTCACAGACCTGGTCTCGGCGGCTTCACTCGCCGCGCTCCCGATCGTCGATCTGGTCACGGGGCTCGACATCGGCTGGTTCATCCTTTTCGGTGTGATCGGTTCGCTCGGTGACGTTCCGGGGCTGACCGCTCGCGAAGCCCTGCTGCCCGCTGTGGTGAGGTACTCGGGGGTCTCTTCGGAGCGGCTCGTCGGAATCCGGGAGGCCCTCGGCGCGCTGGCCCTGATCGTCGGTCCTGCTGCGGCGGGAACACTGATGGCGCTGTTCGCAGGTTCTACCGTGCTCTGGCTCACCGCGGCGGCATCCGGAGCTGCGGCCCTCCTGACGCTGCTCATCCCGGGCCGCATCGGGACCATCAGCCCGCCTGCCGACGAGGCGGTGCAGGCGAGCGGCTGGCGGATGCTGCGAGACGGCTGGCGGATGCTGCTGCGAACACCGTTCCTGCTGGTGACCACGGGTCTCGGCCTCATCTCCGTGCTGGTCCTCGCACCGCTGCAGGGACTCATCCTGCCCGTCTACGTCACCCTCGTCGGGCGCCCCGAGATGCTCGGCTTCGTGCTGAGCGCTCTGGCGATCGGAATGCTGCTCGGCGGATCCGTCTTCGCCGTCCTCGGTCGTCATGGAGACCGTCGCGTCTGGCTCGTCGTCGGTCTCGTCGGCAACGCGATCGGATTCGTCGTGGTCGGGGCGCTCGCATCGATCGAGGCGATCCTGGTGGGGGCCGTCGTCATCGGTCTGTGCGGAGGTGCTTTCGGCAGCCTCATCGGGGTGCTGATGATCGAGCGGATTCCCGACGACATGCGCGGACGGATCATGGGCACCCAGAACGCCCTCACCACCGCGGCACCGGCCGCGGGCTTCGTCGCTGCAGCGCTGTTGACCGAGCATCTCGGCGTCGAGATCGCCGCCCTGATCATCATCTCGCCCTGGCTCGTCGCCCTGGTGTGGGGACTCGCGACGCCGCATCTGCGTAATCTGGAGCGGCGGCCGGACGCCGAGCGAGCGGAGGTGGTCGTCGGTGCAGAGCAGTGAACTCGCCCGGCTCGCGGGTGTGACGGTGCGATCGCTCCGGCACTGGCATCAGATCGGGGTCCTGCCCGAGCCCGCTCGCAGCGCCAACGGATATCGAGATTACGACGCCGTCGACTTCGTGCGGGTGCTGCGGATCCGGCGACTCGCGTCGCTGGGCATGCCGCTCGAACGTATGGGGGCCGTGCTCGACCGCGGTGAGAACTCGACCCGAATCCTCGACGACCTCGACTCCGAGCTCTCGGCGCAGATCGATCGGCTGACTCGCCAACGTGAGCTGATCGCGCGAATGCGTGACGCCGGCGCGAGCCCGGATGTCCCGCCCGAGCTCGCTCCCGTCGTGAGCGCATTCGTTGCAGCAGGCCTCTCGCCCGAGATGGCGCGGTTCGACCGTGACCAGGCCGTGCTCCTCGCGCACCTCGCGGGGGAGGAGGGGCTGCCGCAGCTCGTGCGGTTCTACGAACGCCTCGCGGGCCCGGGGCGCGCGCGAGCGGCCGCCGATCTCATGAACCGCTTCGGTGCGATCGACGACGCGACGGATGCCGCTGTCGTCGACGCGATCGTCGACGAGCTCGTCGACGTCTGTCTCGATCTCTTCGACGAGATCGACGATCCGGGCATCGGAAACCGGCTCTCCGGCGCCGCGCACGTGGTCAGCGAGTACGCGGACGAATCCCTGAGCCCGCGGCAGCGCGCGGTGCTCGATCGGGTCGAGAACCGGCTGGCCGGGAGCTGAGGCGCTACCGGGAGGGCGGGGCAGCCACCGACCCGCCGGTACGGATCGGCATCGGCACGCGTTCGAGACGGGGCGCGTCACCGAGAACGGCGAGCATCGCTGCCGCCCGACGTCCGAGTTCGATGTGGGGCAGCGCGATCGAGGTGAGCTCGGGATCGACCGCGCGAGCATAGGGGCTGCCGTCGAACCCGATCACCGACACATCCGTGGGAACCCGCAGTCCCGCGTGATGCAGCGCCTGATAGGCGCCGACGGCGAGTGCGTCGTTCGCGCAGACGAGCGCGGTCGGAGCGCTCCGCGATTCCGCCAGCAGTCTCGCGACGGCCCGTCGCCCGTTCGCGACGTCCCAGTCGTCGTCGATCGTGGCGACCCCGGCGAGGGACGTGCCCGCGGCGGCCAGCACCGAATCGATCCCCGCCCGCCGCTCGGCCAGCGCGATGGGGTCCCATTCCGGCCAGGCGGCTCCGCCTGTGGAACCCGCGGGCAGGGCGCCGACGAACCAGATGCCGTCACGGTGTCCGTGATCGAGCAGCATCCGGGCGGCATCACGGCCCGCTGCGATCTCGTCGGGCACGACCGCGTCGATCGAAGCGTCTGCGGTCACGCAGTTCAGCAATACCGTCGGGACGCCCTCGAGCGACCGCGGCAGAGCGATGGTGCGTGTGAACATCGACGCGTAGATGACACCGTCGATGTCGCGGCCGAGAAGGCTCTGCAGCAACTGCTCCTCGAGATCAGCGTCGCCCTGAGTGTCGACGGTGAACAGGAGGGTGTCGTGCTCGCGGAGCTCCTGCATCGCGCCACGGACCATCGAGTTGGCGAACGAGGTGCTGCTGACGAAGTCCGACACGAGGGCCACGGTGCCCGAACGGCCGGTGCGCAGCGTCTGGGCGGTGATGTTGGGGCGGTAGCCGAGCTCGTCCGCAGCGCGACGGACCCGCTCGAATACGTCGTCGGACAGTCGCTGATCGGTGCGGCCGTTCATCACGAACGAGACGGCCGAGCGCGAGACTCCGGCACGCTCCGCGACCTCCCGCAGTGTCACCCGGGGTGCCCGTCGGGTCGGGGGAGTGTCGGTCATGTCCTCGTTCCGGCTGTCGGTCGCGGTTCTCGAAAGCTAACACGGACGACGCGGCCCGCTCGGGAGCATGTCCCGAGCGGGCCGCGCTGACTCAGCCAAATCGTCGCCGACGGAGCAATGCGACGCCCGCCGACATGAGGGCCGCGGCCACTCCGCCGAGCATCCACAGCGGCAGCGGGTCACCACCCGAGCGCGCGAGGACGCCCCTCGCCGCACCGGCGGGCGTCGTGTCCGCCGCGCCGGATTCGGCGACTTGCTCACCGGGGCCGGCCGTCACCGTCACCGTGATGGTGGCGGTCACCTCGGTTCCCCGTGCGTCCGCCACGCGATAGCTCACCGGAACCGCCGTGCCCTCGAACCCGGCGTCCGCAACGAACGAGACGACGTCCGCATTCAGCTCGTAGCGACCCTGACCGTCGGCGACGACCGACGTGGTCGGCGCGCCGGACGCATCGAGGAGGGTGAGCGAGGACGGGACGAGAGGGACGTCGGCATCGCCGGGGAGGTCGTTGGCGAGCGGGCTCACCGCAACAGCGGCATCCGCAGGTCCGGACGCGAGGTCGTCCACCGCGTGCGGAGTGACGGCGACGAAGCCGTCACCCAGGTCGGCGACGAAGGACGAGACCCAGGCGAGGGCCGAGTTCCAGTTCACGGTGATCTCGTTGACCGACCACGCCCCGATGTTGTCGACGTAACAGGCCTGCGGTGCGCACCCCTGCAGCCAGGCTCCCGCGACGGGGTCCTGGATCGACGAGTTGGGCCCGCCCGCGACCGTGCCGACGGGAGGATGGGGCAGGGCGGGGTCGAGGGCGTTCGCGTACCACCGGCTGTGCTGATTGCGCGCGTCGTTCGTGCCGTACCCGGTGATGTACGACTGCCCGAGCACGTTGCGGCCCAGCAGGTAATCGAACCCTTCGACGACGGCATCGGCGTACCGCGGGCGCTGGGTGAGATCGAACGCCGTCCCGAGGACGACCTGGTTGTTCAGCACCGACGAGTTCGATCCCCAGTCGTACAGCCCCTCATCCGGCGCGTACGGCTGACCGAACGGCTGTGCGCGCTGATCGGCGATCAGACGCTCGGCGGCATCGATCACCGACCCGCGGATGCGGTCGATGTCGGGGAGGTCTGTCGCGAACCGGGCGAGCTGCATGCGGCCGAGCGCCGCCACGTCTCCCCAGTAGAAGCCGCCCGGCCCGAACACATCCGACTGATGCAGCGGATTTGCCTCGAGCTCGGCGCGGTAACGGTCGCTGCCGGTCGTGATGTACAGCTCCGCTGCCGCCCAGTAGAACTCGTCGGTCACCACGTCGTCGGCGTACGTTCCTCCACCCGTGCCGTCTTCTTCCGGGGCGAGCAGATCGGGGTGGGCGAGCGCGGCGTCGTAGGCCCGTTCCGCGGCGGCGAGCAGCCGCGCCGCGAACTCTTCGTCGAACGGCGCGAACAGGCGTGCTGCCTGCGCGGCGGTGGCAGCCACGTTCAACGTCGCCGCCGTCGACGGTCGGTGCAGCAGCCTCTCTTGCGAGTCGTCGTGCGGCATGAGGGGCAACCCGGTCCACGCGCGGTCGTGCACCTTGTGCCAGGCCATCCCGGCCAGCGGGTCACCGGCGGGTACCTGCATCCGCAACAGGAACTCCATCTGCCATCGCGCTTCGTCGAGGATGTCGGGCACGCCGTTGCCGCGCTCGGGCACGGCGAGGGTCGAATCGCCCAGCGCGTCCGCCGTGCCCGCGGCAACGGCTCGCTCGTAGGCGGACATCACCTGGGCCACGGCGATTCCGCCGTTCACGACGTACTTGCCGTGGTCGCCTGCGTCGTACCAGCCGCCGCGGACGTCGTGTCGATCGGTGCAGGTCCATCCCCCGGACCACGTCTGCGGTTCGAGGCACCCCACGTTCCCGTCGCCCTGGTTCGGTGACGTGTCGACATGGCCGGCGGGGCGAGCGTATTCCGCGCCCGCGATGTCGCCGTCGATCTCGATGCCGGATCGGTTCGTGTAGAAGAAGCGCATCGAATCGGTGCGCAGCGATTGGAAGACCTCGGCGGAGATCGTGAACGGATGGCTGGTGTCGGCGCCGACCCGGAGCCTCACGTCCGCCGCCTCCTGGGAGTAGGAGCCGAAGTCGACCGTGTGCACGGCGGTTCCCGCACTTGCGTCGAAGCCTGCCGGCTCGGTCTCGCCCTCGGCGAGGACGGATCCGTCGGGTGCCTCGAGGGCCCACGGCAGCGGTGCCGTGGCACCCGACACGACGGTCGCGCGCTTGGGGCCGTGTAGCAGATACCCGACCTGATTGACCTTGACGGCGGGGCCGGGGTCGGCCGTGTACGAGTAGGCGGTGCCCTGGAGTGAGATCTCGTCGAAGCAGATGTCGGTTCCGGCCGGTACCGCACCGAGGCGGAACTGCACCTGGCCGAGGTGGTACTCCGTAGCCGGTGTCGTCGCGAAAGCGACCTCGTACTGCTGCGGTTCGAGCCCGAGAGCGAAGGACTGCTCAATCCAGTCGGTCGGCGACGCGCCCGTGTACGTGCCGACCTTGGCTGAGATGGTCGCGCCCGTCGAGGCGGATGCGGTGAAGCTCAGGCGAAATCCGGTGTCGCCGGGCAGAAAGATGTCGTTGTGGCCGAGGAGCACGTCCCACAGGTCGGGCGTCTGCTCCGTCACCGTCGCGCACATCCGCTGCGCGGGGTTCGACAGTGACACCGGTCCGCTGGTCCACCACGGGGCCGTGCTCTGGTCGAGCGTGGGGTTGGGGAGCAGCTCGTCGTCGCCGACCGGGATGACCGGGGGAGTCGACCCGTCCTGGGCGACCAGGCTCACGTCGTCGACGCAGAACCGGGTGGCGGTGTTGGCGCCGAGGCGGAACTGCAGTTCCGATACGGTGCCGTTTCCCAGGTCGCGCGCCGTGAACTCCTCGCTGACTTGCTGCCATTCGACGGTCAGCGGTGTGCTCTGTGAGAGATACGTCGTGTAGACGGCATCCGGGACCGTGGGCGCGACCTGCGTGACGACCGTGGCGGGCGCATCGGCGCGGACCCTTGCCGTCAACGTATAGGTGACGCCGTCGGCCAGGGCAAGGTCGCTCTGACCGACGAGTACGTCCCAGGGGTTCTCGCTGTCCGGCACCCCGGCGCAGAAGGCGCCGGTCGCGGTGTCGAAGCTGTCGACACCGGCCGACCACCAGGGTTCATGGCCGGTCGAGAAGTCTCCGTTCCGCACGAGCTCCGCCGGGGCCGCGGTGGCGACCGCCGGAAGGGCGGTCATCGCGGCTCCCACGAGCATCCCCGTCGTGATCACGGCTGTCGCGCGTCTCGTCCGACGCAGCTTCATCGCATCCATTCAAGCTCCTTCGCTCGTCTGAGAGCGCTCCCAGGGAGCGCTCCCACGAACGCTAGCAGAACGCCTCCGGCCGCGATCGGCCTGTTCGGCCGTGCTTCGTGGGCTCGTCGTCGTGGCGGCTAGCCTCGGCATGTGAACAGCGCGCCGTCCGCTCCCGTCGACCTGCGGATCGAGGGCGGGCGGGTGCGCGACATCCCGTCGCTCTACGCCGAGCTGAACCGCGTCTTCATGGCCGACGAGGAGTGGCGTCTCGGCGAGAGTCTCGACGCGCTCGACGACCTCCTCTACGGCGGGTTCGGCGTCCTCGCGCACACGTCGATCGCGCGCGTCGTCTGGGCTGACTCGGCGGTCTCACGAGACGCGCTGGGCATCCCGCTCACGCGCGTCCACCTCGCCGCCAAGCTCGAGCGCCCGGACATCTATGCCGTCGGTCCGGCGCGGGCCGCGCTGGACGACCTCGAGCGGGGTGGCGGGATGACGTACTTCGAGCTGGTCCTGCAGGTTTTCGCCGGTCACCCCGAGCTCGAGCTCGTCCTCGCCTGAGGTTCGTCGCTGGTTTTCTTAACGGGCGCATATCCTCGCGCGGGAGCATGAAGTCATGTCGCTCACGTCGTCCCCGCTGTCCGATCCCGCGATTCGCGTGCTCGTCGTCGATGACGAGCCGAACCTGCGCCACTTGCTCGGGGCGGTGCTCTCGCGGCAGGGCTGGATCGTCGAGGTCGCGGCGACCGGGGCGAGCGCGATCGAGACGGCGCGACGGATGCGGCCGCATCTCATGGTGCTCGACGTCGTGCTGCCCGACATCGACGGCGTCGAGGTTCTGCGAACGCTGCGCAGCGAGCTGAGCGAGACCATGGTCCTCTTCCTGACCGCCAACGGCACCGTCGCCAACCGCATCACGGGCATCGCCGCCGGCGGCGACGACTACGTGGCGAAGCCGTTCAGCGTCGAAGAGGTGGTGGTCCGTCTGCGCGGACTGCTGCGACGCAGCCCCATGCTCTTGCAGGGCGCGCCGACGCCGATGCTCGAGGTCGGCGACCTGCGATTGAACGAGGACAACCACGAGGTCACACGGGCGGGCGAGCCGATCCGGCTGACGGCGACGGAGTTCTCGCTGCTGCGCTTCCTGATGCTCAACGCCGATCGGGTCCTCAGCAAGGAGCAGATCCTCGACCGTGTCTGGGAGTATGACTTCGGACGGGAGTCGAACATCGTGGAGATCTACATTTCGTATCTGCGCAAGAAGATCGATCACGGACGTGAGCCGATGATCCACACGCTGCGCCGCGTCGGCTACATCCTGCGGGCTGCTCCGACCGCTCCGGCCTCGTCGTGACCTCCGCGCGGTCGGGAGGCCTGCGCACCCTGCGCGGCCGTTCGGTCGCGATGATCTCGGGTCTCCTCCTGGCAGCGGTGACCGTGTTCGGCATCGTCTCCGTCGCGATCCTCCGGCAGAACCTCGTCACCCAGGCCGAGTCGACTCTGTACCTGTCCAACGACACCGCCATCAGTCAGACCCTCACGGCGGTGGATGCGACGGGGAGCGTTCCGACCTTCGACGACGTATCGCTCGCGGTCCCGTCCGACGGGTTCTTCTTCGTCGTGCAGGACGACGAGGTCGTCGTCTCGGCGTTCTTCACCCGCGACTACGACTACCGCCCGATGACCGGCGTCGAGCTCTCTCACGCGCGCGCCGCGATGGGAGAGAGCGGCTATACCGCCCAGGCCGATGTCGCCGACGACGGGATGTACCTCGTCACTGCGTCCGACGTGGTCGCCGAGGACGGGGGAGAGCTGACGATCGTCAGTGGCGTCGGTCTGACCGACGCGGACACCGTCGTTCGGACCTATGCGCTCTGGCTCGCGGTCGTCGGGATAGCGATCGCAGCGTTCGCCGCGGTGTTCGGCTGGCGCTGGACCCGACAACAGCTCGACCCGCTCGAGCGGGTCGCCGAGATCGCTGATGAAGTGGCGGCCACGCCGCTCTCATCCGGAGAGATCGCGCCGCAACGCCGTGTTCCCCGCGATGTGCGGCATCTCGGGTCGGAGACCGACCGTGTGGCGGACGCGCTCAACCGCCTGCTCGACCATGTCGAACTCTCGCTCAACGCACGCCACCGCGCGGAGGAATCGATGCGTCGCTTCATCGCCGAGGCGAGCCACGAGCTGCGGAACCCCCTCGCCTCCATCCGCGGTTACGCCGACTTCTACGCCCAGCCCGGCGCCGACGCCGACCCTCGCGAGGCCCAGGGTGCGCTGCAGCGCATCGGCTCGGAAGCGGCCAGGATGAGCGCGCTCGTCGACGACCTGCTGTTGCTGGCGCGGTTGGATGCCGACCCCGTGGTGGCCCATGATGACGTCCAACTCTCGATGATCGTGGTGGAGACCGCGTCCGATGCGAGGTTCGCCTATCCGGGACATGTCTGGCGCATCGCCCTGCCTGACGAGGACGTCACCGTGGTCGGGGATGAAGGCGCGATCCGGCAGATGCTGTTGAACCTCGTCGCCAACGCCGGACACCACACCCCCGACGGCACGAGTGTGACGGTCGCGGTGGGGAAGACCGAGACCGCCGTCGAGCTCAGCGTCAACGATGACGGTCCGGGCATCGACCCCGACGCGTTGCCGACGATCTTCGACCGATTCACCCAAGCCGGCAGCCGGTCGCAGACGCGGGAACGCTCCACGGTGGGCCTCGGGCTCGCGATCGTGCAGGCCCTTGCAATCGCGTCGGGATACGAGGTGTCGGTCGTCAGCTCGAGTGCGGGCACCCGGTTCGTCATCCGCATCCCCATCGTCGTGGGCGACTGACTCCGACGGCCGCGGGTCACTCCGTCTGCTCCGTGTTCCAGCCCAGGTGCATCGCGGTCCAGATCAGTCCGTAGGGAGCGATCGTCCGGGCAGCGACCCAGTTGTGCTCTAGTCCCGGGAGCACGCGCAGTGTCGTCGTCCGCCCCTGTCCGCGAAGCGCGTCGCGGATCGCCGTCGCCTCGGCGGCCGATTCACGATCGCCCTGCCCGAGGAAGAAGACCTGCGAGCGATCGACGGCATCGTTCGCTGTCGCGGCGATGACATCGAGCGGCGAGTTGCGCTTCTTGGCCTGCGGGTCCGCCACGACCGAGGCGGTGTAGGGGGCGGTGTACGGCATGATCGACAGCACCCCGCCGAACGTCTCGGGGCTGTGCAGTCCGTAGAGGAGCGAGCCGAGTCCTCCGGCGGACATGCCCGCAATCACCCGGTGCTTCTTGTCGGCGACCGTGCGGAGCGCGCCGTCGGCCCAGCTCACGACGTCGCGTGTCACGAAAGTCTCGAGCTGCGCGCCCCCGGGGCGATCGAGTGGCTCATCGTCGACACGCGCTGAGCCGGCATTGAGGTCAGGGGAGACCACGATCATCGGCGGCACCGAGCCGCTCGCGATGAGTGTGTCGAGCAGGTAGTCGATGCGCCCGCCGGCGAACCAGTCCGCTGCACTGCCCGGTGCGCCGTGGAGGGCGTACATCACGGGATATCGTCGCGTGTTGCCGGGAGCGTCGTAGCCCGGGGGGAGGTAGACCCAAGCCCCCGTGGCGGGAACCTGGGCCGCGGTCGATGGAACGGCGGTCAGGAAGGAGTACCCGTTCGTGTCGGTGGTGACTCGTTCGCCCTCGGTGAGAGGAACATTCGAGGCGCCCTCTGCCGTAACGGCGGCAGCAGGCAGCTCCGCCACGGGCTCCCTGGTCTTGTCGTCGATCCAACGGCTGAGAGTGGCCACCGACGGGAAATACCCGACCCAGGTGTTCACCCCGAGAGCGAGCGAGAGCACCAGGACGACGGCGGTGCCTGTCACCGCGGCGCCGCCGAAGAGCGTTCGACGCGCGCGGGATCGGGTGCGCCGAGCGCGCAGGATGCGCACGCTCAGGACGACGCCCGCGGCCACCAAGAGGAGACCGACCGCGGCCGGCCAGTAGGTCGACAGGAGGTCGGAACCCGGGTCCTGCTGGAGAGTCGGCGGTACGTCGATGGGAGCGTCGGGGTCCACGTGGCATCCGTTCGTCGTGTTGCTCGCAGCGTGCTGCGGCGGGCTGATCCGAGCGTACGAGCGGGAGTGGGATCGCCCCCGCCCCCGCCGTCCAAGTCATATCGGGGGCTTAACGGACGGCAGGAACATGACCGCACCGACCGGCCGTCCTGCTGCGACGCGGCCCTGATCCGAGGAGACACCCATGAGCACTCTGCTGGAGCGTCCGCGTCGCACCGCCGCCGATGACGACGGGCGCGCGCCGCGAGCACCTCGCATCGCCCCGTCTGCACAGCCTTCCCACGCCCGTCGGCCGAAGACGCACCACCCACTGGCGAGTGTGCCTCTGTGGGTGGGGCGCGTGCTGCAGGCGATCGCGGCGACGATGGTGCTGGTCGCCGTGACCGACGTCGTGCTGCCCGAGGGGATCTACTGGGCGACGTCGTACTTCGCGGTGTTCGGGTTCAGCCCCGAGCCGGTGCTGTTCAACGCCGTGCTGCTGTTCGTCGTCGGTGCTGCTTCCAAGCGACGCCTCCGAGGAGCCCTCGTCTTCCTCGTCCTCTTCGAGCTGCCTACCGTCCTGCTGCCGCTGACCAACTTGCTGGAGGCAGTTCGAGAGGGATCGGTGCTTCCCACCGATATCCAGCGGGTCGACGTCGTGGCAGCGGTGCTGGCCGCGGCCTTCGTCGTGCTGCTCCTCGTCGCTCGAGGCCAGTACTCCGCGGTCCTGCCGCGATCGACCTACGTTCGTGCGGCAGCGGTGTTCCTCGGCGGGGTCGCCGTCGCAGTGCTCACAGGCGGTGTGCTCGCGAGGATGACGGCCGGACCCGGCGAGTCGGCGGCTGACAGCTGGTGGTGGGCGCTCTACTCGGCGACGGGGGTGTTCCCGTCGTCGACCCTTGTCGAGGTCCAGGCCGCGGGCCTCCACCAGAGCATCGAAACCGTCGTGTCGTCGATCTCCGCCGTCGCCCTGCTGATCGCGCTCGCAATGCTGCTGCGCAGTGCCCGGGCCCGCCAGCTGCTGACCGAGGGCGAGGAGCTCGAGCTACGCGGCATCCTGGCCTCGAACCGCACCGACGACGCGCTGGCCTACTTCGCGACCCGCCGCGACAAGTCGGCGGTCTTCTCGCCCTCACGGCGCTCTGCCGTCTCGTATCGCGTCGTCGGAGCTGTCGCCCTGGCCAGCGGTGACCCCGTCGGGCCGGAGGAGGAGTGGGACGCCGCGATCGACGAGTGGCTTCGGGTCGTCGACCACTTCGGCTGGCGGCCCGCGGTGCTCGCCGCGTCGGAGCGCGCAGCGCATCATTATCAGCGACGGGGTATGCGAGGCATGGTGCTGGGGGACGAGGCCGTCCTTCGTCTGAACGGACCGCATGCCGAAGCCGTGACGCGGTCGCCCCAGGTCGCGTCCGCGCGGCGGCGGGCGCGCCGTGCGGGCTACACCGCCCAGTTCCGACGGCAGCGCGATATCCCGCACGCGGAGCTCATCGCTCTCGCCGACCTCGCCGAGGACTGGCGTCATGGCGCTGAGGAGCGCGGCTTCTCCATGGCGCTCTCGCGCTTCGCCGACCCCTCGGACGGCGACGCGCTGGTCGCGACGGCACACGACGGCGACGGTGTGGTGAAGGCTCTCCTCGTGTTCGTGCCGTGGAACGGCGATGGCGTTTCTCTCGATGTCATGCGTCGTCACCCCGAGTCGGTCAACGGGGCGACGGAGTTCCTCGTCTCCGAACTCGTCGCGCAGGCGCCTGCCCTGGGGCTGACGCGCGTCTCCTTGAACTTCGCGGTTCTGCGGGATGTCTTCGTCCGTGGGGCGAGGGTCGGTGCCGGACCCCTGCTGCGGGCGAAGCGCCGCATGCTGCTGATGCTCTCCCGGCACTGGCAGCTCGACTCGCTGCGGCGGGCGAACGAGAAGTACGACCCGGACTGGCGTCCTCGACTGCTGATGTGGTCACGCCGCACCACGATCGCATCGGTCGTGCTCGCCGTCGCACGAGCCGAAGGCTTCGCGCGTTCTCCGCACCGGTGGCATGTTCAGTCCGCCCCGCGCTCGGCGGACTTCGCGGCTGCGGTCCGCGCTCTCGGTACGCCGGTTATCGGGCTGCCGCCGGTACACCCGGTGTCGCCCTCGACGGCTCGGCGAATCGGCATCGCCGAGGGCATCCGTGCCTCCGGTGGCGATCCCTTCCCTCCCCGTGTCGCGCGGACGGCGGCGCTCAGCGAGGTGCGTCGTGACATCGAGAGCGCCGGGTCGACGGCGGTGCCCCTCGAGCCCGTGTCGGTGGTCGGCCGGGTGCTCGGCCGTCGCAGGCACGGCGGGATCACCTTCCTCGACATCGTCGAGGACCACGTCGGGCTCCAGGTCATCGCCGCCGCGGGCCGCACGCGCGGCTACGGGGCGCTGCGGGGCATCGATCTCGGCGATCTGATCTCGGTCTCGGGAGCGCCCGTGCGCAGCGTCCGCGGCGAGCCGAGTATCGCCGCCGATTCCTGGGAGGTCGCGGCCAAGTCGCTGCGGCAGCCGCCGAACCGCCGGACCGGCCTGCGCGACCCCGAGGTGCAGGTCCGCCAGCGACAGGTGCACCTCGCGACATCGCCCGACGCGGCCGAGCTGATCCGCGCGCGGGCGCGTGCGACCCGCGCCCTGCGCGACTGCCTGCTGGCAGAGGACTATCTCGAGGTAGAGACCCCGGTCCTGCAGCGCACGCACGGCGGAGCCACGGCTCGGCCCTTCCGTACCCACATCAACGCTTACGACCGCGAGCTCGCGCTGCGCATCGCCCCCGAGCTCGCTCTCAAGCGCCTCATCGTCGCCGGCTTCCCGCGGGTGTTCGAGATCGGTCGCAACTTCCGCAACGAAGGCGTCGACGCCACCCACAATCCGGAGTTCACCGCGATGGAGGCATACCGTGCCTTCGCCGATTACGACGACATGCGTCGGCTCGCCGAGCGGCTGATCCGATCGGCGCTCGTCGCCGTCTCGGGGAGCGCGACGATGTTGCTTCCGAGCGGCGAGCGCATCGACGTCTCGGCGCCGTGGCGCGTGGTCGCGGTCTGCGATGCCCTGACGGACTGCATCGGCATCCCCATCCGACCCGATCACGACCCCGAGGCCCTGCGCGACGTGTGCGCCGTCTACGGCGTCTCCGTCGCCGGGGGCGCAGGCGTCGGGACGATGATCGAGTCGCTGTACGAGGAGCTCGTGGAGCCCCGAACCGTCGAGCCGACCTTCTACACGGACTTCCCGGCAGAGACGTCGCCTCTGGCGCGACCGCATCGGCGCATCCCGGGGCTGGCCGAGCGCTGGGATCTCGTCGCCGGCGGAATGGAGCTCGGCACCGCGTACACGGAGCTCAACGACCCGGTCGAGCAGCGGCGACGTCTCACCGAGCAGTCGTTGCGGGCGGCACACGGTGACCCGGAGGCGATGCAGCTCGACGAGGAGTTCCTGGCAGCCCTCGAGTTCGGGATGCCGCCCACCGGCGGCCTCGGACTCGGAGTCGACCGCATTGTCATGGTCGCGACGGGCGCGACCATCCGGCAGACGCTCGCCTTCCCATTCGTACGATGAGAAGCGTCACTCGCCCGAGTGCCCATTCGAGGGGGCCGCGAGGCTCGAATCTCGACCACACGACGGACGCCGCGGTCAATCCCATCGTGAACGCGGCGAGCGTGCCGATGCTCTGGGCGGGACCGAAGGAATGCCCCGTCGTCGCGGTGATGAGCGCCATCGCGACGATGTGAGCCGCGTAGACGGACAGCACCATCGCGCCGGGGGCGGCCAGCGCTGTGGTCGCTATCCCGGCGAGGCGCGGGGCGACGCGGAGTGCGGCGCGGGCGCGCTGGGCGGCGTCGCCGACGGTGAGACACACCGACAGCAGGAGGGCGCTGACGCCGAGGCATCCCGCGACGTCTGCCCAGCTGCCCGAGTGTGGCGCCGGTACGAGCAGCCACAACAGGCTGCTCGTGTCGGTCACACCCCTTTCGCCGTAGAAGACGCGGGCGACCTCCGCTGCGGCCGCGGGACCGCCCTCGGAGACTCCCCGGGCCGCGGCGAGCGCATCGACACCGCCGAGAGCGAGGAATGCACCCCCGCCGCCGTAGGCAAGAGCGGTGAGCAGCGTGCCGACGACGGCGAGCGCTCGGCGCCCGGTCCGCCGCGTCAGATCGAATCGGCCCACGGCGAACCCGGCGAGGACGAAGGGCACCCAGGTCAGTGCGGGGTAGTCGCCCGCGACCAGCACCGACCACGCGAAGCCGGGTTCGCTGCCGATCATGCGACGGAGCAGCACGGAGAGCGGCGGGCCGATGAGGGCCCACACGGCCGCGGCGACGACGAGTGTGCGGGGGGTGCAGCGCCGGAACGGGAGCACCAGCAGAAACCACACCGAGAAGAAAGTCAGGATGACGGCGACCGGCGTACCGAGCGCTGCCAGCGCTCCTCCGCAGACGGCCAAGAGGGCGGCCCGGATGACGGTCGGTGCCGTCTCGGGCGTGGCCCGGTCCGGGGCCGTCGGTGATCCGAGGGTGAGGGAGACTCCCGCCGCGAACGCGAACATCGCCGGCATCCTGGAGTGGAACAGCTCCCAGCCGACGTGAACGGTGCCCCACCCCTCGCCCGCAGTCCAGGCGGCGGGGCCGACGTGCGCCACCAGCATCCCGAAAACTGCGATGGTGCGGAAGAGATCGAGCCCGACCACTCGCCGTGAGTGAGCCGCCGCCGCCGGGGGCGTCATACCCGCCTCCGGGCCAGTGTGCTCATCACGGCGGGGAATGCGGCGATGTAGACGCTCAGGAGGACGACCTGGGCTCGCTGGAGATAGCCGCCCCCGTCGGGCAGGGTGCCCGAGCTCGCGCTGAGGACGGCCAGAAGGCTGACCCCGACCGTCGTTCCGACGAAGACGATGACGCCCCCACGGAGACAGAGGCGCAAGACTCGCGAGGCGGGTCGGGCACGGGGGCTTGCTCCGCGTCGTCTTCCGGTCGCGAGTGCGAGAAGCACCGCCGACGCTGTCGCGGCGGCGAGCGCGCTCGAGCTCGTCACGGCGTGCACCTGGTGGGCGAGCCCGAGCGTTCCCGCCGCATCGGCAGCGGCGCAGGCTGCATCCGCCGAACCGGCGCAGGCCAGAGGCACGAGGGAGTCGGCGACGGTGAGCGCCGCGAAAGCGCCGAGCAACATCGCCGACCAGCGCGCCGTCACGTCCGCCGCTGCCGAGATCCATCGAGAGCGGTGCAGTGACATCGCGATCAGCACCAGCACGCCGGTCAGCGCATCGAGGCTGCGGAAGACCGCGCTCGTCGGCTGATTCTCGGCTGCAAGCTCGGACAGATACGCGCGGGCGGGGTCGAGCGGGTAGCCGGCGAGGGCCTCCCACATCACGCCTGAGTATGCGATGGCCGCCGAGACGAAGAGCACGTGGGCGATGGTGTCGGTCGGGGTCGGCGCGCGCACGCCCCGGAGGTTAGGCGGACGGGATATGGCTCGGGTAAGCATCGAGTCGCGCGCCGAGCGATCCGGGAGACGGCTGACCTATGGTGACGCCATGCGCACCCCGATCGTCTTCCTCCATGGCGGCGGGCTCGCCGCGGTGTCATGGACTCCGCATATGACTCTCCTCGGAGATGAGCGCCACATGCTGGCTCTCGATCTGCCCGCGCACGGCGCCGAGCGCCATCGACGGTGGACGACGATGGACGACGCCGCAGACGCCGTGTCGCGAGCACTGCGCGAGCGAGGTCTGGGTCGCGTGCACGTCGTGGGGTTCTCGCTGGGCGCGGACGTCGCTCTGCGTCTGATCGCGCGGCATCCCGCCCTGGTCGACGCCGCCGTGCTCACCGGGATCAGCACGTCGCCAGTGCCGTGGTGGGGTCGGCTTCTGGATGTGATGAGCTGGCCGGTCATGGCGATGCCGTTCACGCACCGGCTGCTCGCCCGAGAGATGCGGCTGTCCGACGATCTGCGCCGTGCGCATCTGGCGTCGACGCGGCCGGTGCGGATCGGCGACTACTCTCGGCTGAGCCGACAGGTTCTCGCGGGCGTGTCGCTCGCCGGCGTGGAGCTGGCTTCGACCCGAGTCCTCGCGCTGGCGGGACAGCGCGAATCGGCGCACTGCCGGCGCTCCGCCGTCATACTCACGAGGCGGTTGACGGCCGCCGGGCTCGAGTCCGAAGCGGCCTTCGTGCCTCGCGCGGGACATTCGTGGCCGTTGTCCTCTCCCGCGGCCGTTGCCGACATCGTGCGCGCGTGGATCGATCGGCCTGGCGTGGTAGACCCACGCCTCGTCCGGTACGCGGCACCCGCTTAATCTGCGCACAGGGCACCGCCCTACGGTCGGGGCGGGCCCCCGGTGGACAGACATCGGACGTGCCCGTCCGTCGTCCGGCCCATCGCCGAGGAGAGGCTGTCGTGTCCATGCCGTCCATTCCGACCGATCGACCCGCCGTGAAGCTCAGGCCGCCGCTGCGGGATCGGTGGCGCGACGTCGGCCGCCCGCCTCGGCTCATGGGCGTCGATGTGGCGCGCGGTCTCGCGATCTTCGGCATGATCGGCGCGCACGTCGGGATCGTGTGGATGGTCGCCGGTCCCGAGGGGCCGGACATCGCCGCGCTCGTCCAGGGGCGCTCCGCCATCCTCTTCGCAGTGGTCGCCGGTATCTCGGTCGCGCTCGCGACCGGCCGCGGGCAGCCGCCTCGGGGAGAAGCGTTGCGGTCCGCTCGTCTGCGTATGGCCGGCCGTGCCCTCGTCGTCCTCGCCCTCGGCCTCGCACTGGAGATGCTCGGCAGCACGATCGCCGTCATCCTGCCCATCTACGGCATCGTGTTCCTCATCCTCATACCCTTCCTCGGGCTCCGTCGACGCACCCTCGCGCTCGCCGCGGTCGCCATCGCCGTAGCGGGGCCGTCCCTCCTCGCGCTCCTGCGTGCGGTGACGCTCGCGGGTACCGGCATCCCCCAGGGAATCGGCGGCACCGCGGTCGACTTCCTCATCAGCGGCTCCTACCCGCTGACCGTGTGGCTCTCCCTGGTTCTCGCCGGGATGGCACTCGGGCGGCTGCGGCTCGACCGGGTGCGGAACGCGGCGGTGCTGTTCGGATCGGGTGTCGGGTTCGCCGCCGTAGGCTACGGGCTCGGCGACGCGTTCAACGGGACGGTGCGCGGTTGGCTATCGGGCTGGGACAGCTCCTCGTCGTCGCTATCCGCGCTGTCCTCCGCCGGGACGTCGTCGCTTCTGCCGGAATCGTCCTCGCCGATCGGTCCCGATACACGCGGCTACCTGGAGCGTCTGAGCGAAGTCGACCTCGGAGCCACGCTCTCTCAAGCGTGGGGCGTCGCGCCGCATTCCGGGGGAACGTGGGAGATCGTCGGTTCGGGCGGATTCGCCGTCGCCGTCATCGGCGCGTGCTTGCTCCTCGCTCGTCCGCTGCGCGCGCTGCTCGTGCCGCTTGCCGCCGTGGGGTCGATGCCCCTCACCGCGTACACGGCCCATGTCGTCTCGTTCGCGGTCCTGGTCTCGCCGTTCGCCCTTGCCCCCGGTCTCGCTTCGGGGGATGGCGATCCCGCCGTCAGTGCCTGGTTCTGGATCGCCAGCATGGGGGTGCTTCTCGCGGCGTGCACCATGTGGGCGCTCAGCCGGGGCCGGGGTCCGCTCGAGTCGGTCGTGGCGGGCGTCGCGCGCCGTGTAGATCTGCCCGCGAACGAGCGGGGGCCCGCCGCGAGCCTGGGGAATGAGCAACCCGTCGCTCGTTAGTCTACAATGTAGATATTGAGCGAGAGGGGACGGGATGTCCGCGAGAGAATCCGGCGTGCACATCGACCGCGTCCGAAAGCGATTCGGATCGCGGCCGGTGCTGACGGATGCCGAGATCCACATCGAGCCGGGGCAGGTGACGGCCCTGCTCGGGCCCAACGGCGCGGGCAAGACGACCTTCGTCGCCATTGCGACCGGCCGTTTGCGCCCCGACGCCGGTGGGGTGTCGGTGGCGGGCCTGTCGCCCGATGCGCCCGGCTTCGCGGCGCTCGTCGGATGCGCCCCGCAGGACACGGGGGTCTATCCCACCCTCACCCTGCGGGAGAACCTCGCCGGATTCGGTGCGCTGTACGGTGTGCGCGGCGGCGCATCGCGTGTGCGGGTCGACGAGCTGATCTCGGCCCTCGACCTCGATGCGGTCGCGGATCGCCGCGCAGACCGCCTGAGCGGGGGACAGCGTCGGCGGCTTCACACGGCCATGGCCCTGGTGCACCGACCGGCCGCCCTCTTCCTCGATGAGCCGACCGTCGCCGCCGATGTCAGCTCTCGCGCTCGCATCGTCGACCTCGTGCGGTCGCTCGCTGATGACGGCGCGGCCGTCCTGTACACGACGCATCACCTCGATGAGGTTGAGCGTCTCGGAGCGGACGTCGCGTTCCTCCGAGGCGGACGGATCCGCGACCTCGGGACGGTCGATGCGGTCATCGCCCGCTGGGGCTCAGCCCGGGTCGCGCTCCGCACGGTCGGCGGCGAGGCGTATCAGGTGTCTCCGCCGTGGCGACGGACGGGTGAGTGGCTCGTGGGTGTGGCCGACGGCACTGATCCAGGCCGGCTGCTCGCTCGAGGCATCGACGAGGTGACCGCGAACGGCGGGCGAGTCGTCGAGGTCGACATCCGGCGATCATCGCTCGAGACCGCCTACCTGCGCCTGCTGGACGGCGCCGACACGGCAAGCGAGGGGGCAGACGGTGTTGCGGCGTAGCCTTGCTGTCGCGGCGATCGATGCCCGCATCCTGCGGCGCGATCCCGCCCCGATCCTGGTGATGATCGTGATCCCGCTGCTGTTCGTACCGTTCCTGTTGCCGGGAGCGAGCGCTCAGCTCGCGGCGACCGGCCATGCCGGTGCGTCCGGCGCTCAGTACGCCGTGCCCGGACTCGCGGTGCTGTTCGCCATGCTCTGCGTCCAGCAGATCGTCGTGGCGTTCCACCGCGACATGCAGTCGGGAACGTGGGAACGATTGCGGATCTCGCCGGCGGGCCTCCCCTCGCTCCTGGCGGGGAAGGCGCTCGCCGCCTTCGTCGCCCAGCTGCTCCAACTCGGTGTCGTGCTCGGCGGGGGCGTCGTCCTCTTCGGGTACCGTCCCGCCGGCTCCTGGATGGGGATCGCCGTCGTCGGCTTCGCGTTCTCGCTCGTCATGGTCGCCTTCGGTGTGCTGGTGGTGGGCGCCTTCGCGACTCAGGACCAGGCGCTCGCCGTCTGCAGCATCGTGGCGATGCTCATGGCCGGACTCGGCGGGGCATTCGGACCGGTCGCCGCGCTACCCGAGGCGCTGCGGGCCGTGGCGCCGGTGTCACCCGCCTTCTGGGCGCTCGACGCGCTGAGCGCATTGAGTCTCGACGGGGCCGGACTGCACGACATCCTCGCCTCCGTGGCCGTTCTGTTCGCCTTCGCCGGCGCCTTCGCGGTCGGCGCCGTGGTCGCGTTCTCGCGGCGCGGACGGTGGTCGTGATGTCTCCTCGCCCGGCACGTTTCACGCGCGAGCAGGCCGTCGCGGCGGCGGCGGACATCATCGACCAGGGCGGGGTCGAGGCCTTGACCATGCGACGGCTCAGCTCCGCGCTGGGAGTCGATCCGATGGCGCTCTACCGGCACTTCGCCGACAAGGGTGACGTCGTGGATGCCGTGGCCGACAGGTTCTGGGTGGGCTGCGAGCTGCCCGACCTCGAGGATGCCGGGGACTGGCGGGCATACGCCGCCGATGTCATGCGCGGCATCCGGTTCGGGCTCTCGCGGCATCCCCACCTCATCCCGGTGGTCGCGACCCGGCCCATCTCCTCACCCGGCGCCCTGCGGTGGGCCGACGACGCCCTCGGCCGCATCATCGCTGCCGGCGCCCCCGTCGCCGCGGGCCTCGGCGACCTCGTGAACACGCTCGTCATGCTCACAGTCGCGTCCGCCCTGGGGGAGTACACACCCCCCGCGGGACGCGACACGGCGCCGTCTGCCGGGGCGGGTCGCCGTCTCGCCGAGGAATCCCGTCCGGCCGAGTCCGTGCCGACCCCGCATCTCGAGATGCTCGCGCGGGCCGGATGGAGTCCCGATCCCGCGCGTCAGTTCGACGTCGCCCTCGGAGTCGTCCTCGCCGGTTGGTCATGGGACTGAGGATGCGGCCGCCACGAACCGGCGAGCTGCGTCGCCGTGCTCTCCCGACCCGCATCGCCGCGCTGCGTCGAGCGCCGCTGGCCTCGGCCGCCCTGCTGATCCTCACCGCCCTGACGGCAGCGAGCGCGAGCGCCGGCGCAGTCACCTGGGCAGCGGTCGCGGGAGGCGCCGAACGTCTCTTCGCCGCCTCCGAAGCCCCGGACTGGGTGCAGATGCACGCCGGGCCCGTCGACTCCGCTGAGATCGCGGCGTTCGCCGCATCGCGGCCCGAGGTCCGTGATCATCAGGTCGCCACCGTGCTCCGACTCGAGAACGCGGGGTTGGTGCTCGATGGTCGAAGCGACGCCGCACGCACCGGTGTGATGGAGATCCTCCTCGTGACCCAGAGCGAGCGGTTCGACATCCTCCTCGGCAGCGACGACGTCGCGCCGGTGCTGGGGCGGGGCGAGATCGCGGTGCCTGTCTTCTACATGCGCGAGTACGACCTCGAACCGGGGGACACCATCAGCGTCGCGGTCGGCGGATCGACCCGTAGCTTCGTGATCGCCGATCGCCTCCGGGACGCCCAGATGAATCCGGGCATCGTCAACTCCAAACGCTTCCTGCTGCACGACGCCGACTGGGCGGAGCTCGCCGCTGTGTTGCCGCAGCAGAGCATCGTCACCTTCCAGACCGACGGCGATGCGGTCGCGCTCGCCGACGCCTACCGCGCGGCGGGCCTGCCGGCGGACGGCCCCGCGGTCGACGGCGCGCTTCTGCGCCTGATCGGCTCGATCACAGACGGCGTCGTCGCGGCGTGCCTTCTGCTCGTCGCCCTGGTCGTCTTCGCGGTGAGTGCCCTGTGCCTCCGGCTGGTCATCCTCACCACCCTCGAGAACGAGCGTTCGCGCATCGTGCTGCTGCGCATGCTCGGGTTCTCGTCCGCCCGTGTCGTCGGCGAGTACCTGGTGCGGTACGCCGTCGTCGCGGCCGTGGGGGTCGGTCTCGGCATGGGAGCGGCTGTTCCACTGACGGCTGTTCTGACGGCGGGTGTGGTGGCCGACACCGGGGGCGCGCCCGGCACGATGGCGGCGGCCGTGGCCGTCGGCGCCGGCGCGACGGTCCTGGTCGCCACGATCTGCTCGGCCGCGCTCGTCCTGCGCCGGGTCAGACGACTGAGCCCGGTGGCTGCGACGCAGCGCTCCGGCGCGCCACCGGCGACCTGGCTGCCCGCTTCGGCCCTCGTACCCGTGCCTCTGTGGCTGGGCATCCGGTCGAGGCTCACGCGCCCCGCGGGCACCGTTCTCCTGCTCGGCATTGTCGTGATCGCGATGGTCATCGCGGTCGTCCCGTTGCGCCTCGCCCAGACGGTCGCGTCGCCCGACTTCGTCGCCACGATGGGCATCGGTCAGAGCGATGTGCGTGTCTTCGTTCCGGCCACCGCTCCCAGCGGCACAGCGGCGGCGGTGCTCGACGACCTGCGAGACGCCCCCCACGTCGTGCGGTCGGCGATGTCGACGAGTCGGCGGGTGGCGGTCGCGGCCGCCGGGTACGAGGCCGACCTCGTGATCGAGACGGTCGACGCATCCGTCCCGTCGCCGATGTACAGCTCCGGGCACGAGCCGGGCCGCGACGACGAGGTCGCACTGTCGCTCCTCGCGGCGCAGACGTGGGGCGTGGGTATCGGCGACACGGTGCGACTCGGCGGCGACGAGGGGCCCCGGAGCGATGTCGAGATCACGGGCCTCTACCAGGACATCACCAACGGCGGGCGCTCGGCCCGGACACTGCGCGGGGCGGTGCCGGGGCCCGTCGCCTGGCAGACGGTCACCGCAGACGTCGCGCCGGGGAGCGACGTCCAGCGCGTGGTCTCGGATCTCGAGGCGCGCCATCCGACGGCGACGGTCACGAGCGTCGGCCGGTTCGTCGAGCAGACGCTCGGTGGCACGATCGAAACCCTGCGGGCGTCCGCGATCGGAGCAGCCTCTTTCGCCGCGGGCGTGCTGATACTGGTCGTCCTGCTGCTCACCCGGCTCGAGTCGGTGCGAGACCGACGCGGGCTCCGCGCTCTGCGCACGATCGGCTTCACCGCGGGTTCCGTGCGCGCGACGGTCGCGCTGCGCGCGGTCATCGTCGCCGCCTTCGCTGCACCCCTGGGCGTCGTCGCCGCCGAAGCCCTCGCGCCGGCGGCTCTCGGCGCGATCCTCTCGGCGCTGGGCGGGGGAGCGGTCGCGCTCCCCTCCGATGCTCTGCCTGCTGCGGTGACCGTGGCGATCGCCGTCGTGGCGGTGGCAGCATCCAGCGCCGTGTCCGCGTCGATCCCCTCTCCCGTGACGACCGCGTTCCGACGGAAGGACGCCTCATGACCACTTCCCTGATCACGGCTCGCGGGATCACACGCGCCTACCGGTCGCCCGCGGGCGCGCAGACGGTCGTGCTCGATGATGTCGATCTCGAGATCGAGGCCGGGTCGTTCACCTGTCTCACCGGTCCGAGTGGTTCGGGCAAGTCGACGCTCCTGCACTGCCTGAGCGGACTCGACCGGCCCGACCGTGGTCGGGTTCGCTTCGACGGGGTGGACCTGGGCGAGCTCGATGACCGTCGAGCATCGCGGCTCCGGCGGGAGCGGATGGGCTTCGTCTTCCAGCACGCCGACTTCCTCGACGAGCTGTCGGTGGGGGAGAACGTGCTTCTCCCCGTCCTGGCGCGTCGAGGGGCTGCAGCGCGCGGAACTCGACGGTGGGTCGACGCGCTGTTCGAGCGACTGGGAGTGGGCCACGTGCGCGACAGCCGACCTGCGGCGCTATCGGGCGGCGAACGTCAACGTGCAGGCATCTGCCGAGCGTTGGTGAACCGGCCCGACGTGGTCTTCGCGGATGAGCCGACCGGCGCTCTCCACCGCGATGCCGCGGATGCGGTGGTCGAGCTGTTCGCGGAACTGCACAGGGGAGGGACCACGGTCGTCCTGGTCACGCACGACCCCGTCGTCGCCGAGAGGGCCGGGACGCGTCATCACCTTCTCGACGGGCGACTCGACGCGGTTCGATGACGCCCGGGAACGCGGAAGGGGCCGGCCCGATCGGGCCGACCCCTTCACTGCGTCGAACGCTCAGAGAGCGCGGATGTTCGTCGCCTGCAGGCCCTTCTGGCCCTGCTCCACGTCGAACTCGACCTTCTGGTTCTCGAACAGGTTGCGGTGTCCAGTGCCGGAGATGGCGCTGAAGTGCGCGAACACGTCCGCGGTGCCGTCGTCCGGAGCGATGAAGCCGAACCCCTTCTCCGAGTTGAACCATTTGACGGTGCCAGTGGCCATGTCGTCATTTTCCTTCTGTGTTCTGGGACCACCGCTGTGATGATCCGGATACCGCTGCGGCTGAGCCGCTGCGGAGTGTGTGGGGGCGAGCAGACACTCGCCGGTGGTGGTGACCGGACCAGATAGGTGCGGTCACGGGGCCGAGAGCATGGCCCGGGTGCATGAGATCGACGGCGGAATGAAACGAAGTGCACGTCGGAGTGAACCGACGGAGAGGCGCGCCGTGACGCACCGACTCTCGAATGCTACGCGATTTCCGGCGGCTGTGGGGCGATCCGTCGCGCAATGTCGTCGAATGACGCAATCCGACTCACTCCTGGTGCGCTCCGGGGCCGCTCGCGAAGCGCGCGTCGAAAGCCGCGAGGATCCGAGCGCACGCGGCGACGTCCTCCGGCGTGCCGGCGAGTTCGAACTCGAACACGACCGGCCGTCCCGATACGCGCCCGAGCTCGCGCGCCGCCGCCTGGTAGTGGTCGCCGAAGTTGCGGTTGCCCGACCCGATGATCCCGACGAGGCGCCGGCGGTTCACGGGTGAACGCAAGAAGACGCGGACGGCGGCCGGCAGTGTCGCGTGCGCGTCGTTGCCGGCCTTGTACGAGGGTGTGAGCAGAATCCACGGGCCGGGTGCCTCGCTCGATCGCACCGCTCGATCGGACAGATCGAGCAACGGGCGGCCGTCCGTGGCGTGGAGGTGCTGCGCGAAGCGGCGGATCAGGTTCGAGGTCGAAGAGAAGAAGTAGACCGGGAGGTGCGGCACGGGCCCAGTCTGCCCGGCGCCGGGGAGCGCGGAGCGGGACGAGAAGCGTGAAAACCATCGTCTTGATTTGTTCCGGCCAGGGCACACGATGTGGTCAGACCACAACGACCACACTGGGGACACGGGGTCGAGGTCCCTCATCCCGGATTCGGACACAGACGCGGACACCTTCCGCGCCGGGAAGGCTCACGATGTCCATCGCCGTCGACGCCCTCGTCACCCGGGCACAGCGTGCCCTCGACGAGTACGCGCATTTCACCCAGGAACAGATCGACCACATCGTCCGCAAGGCGTCGGTCGCGGCGCTGCACCATCACGGCGACCTCGCCGTCATGGCGGTCGAGGAGACCGGGCGCGGCCTGTTCGAGGACAAGGCCGTCAAGAACATGTTCGCGTGCGAACACGTCACGCACTCGATCATCGACCAGAAGACCGTCGGCGTCATCGCGCACGACGAGCTCACCGGGATCACCGAGATCGCCGATCCCGTCGGGGTGATCTGCGCGCTGACGCCGGTCACCAACCCGACCTCGACCGCGATCTTCAAGTCGCTCATCGCGCTCAAGACCCGCAATCCCATCGTCTTCGGATTCCACCCGTCGGCGCAGCGCTGCTCGTCTGAAGCCGCTCGCATCGTCCGAGACGCCGCGGTGGCCGCCGGCGCGCCCGCTGACTGCATCCAGTGGATCGACGAGCCCTCGATGGAGGCATCCGGCGAGCTCATGAACCACCCGGGCGTCGCTCTCATCCTCGCCACCGGCGGCAACGCCATGGTGCGTGCCGCGTACTCGTGCGGAAAGCCGGCGCTCGGCGTCGGCGCCGGCAACGTGCCCGCGTTCATCGAGCGCACCGCCGACGTCGGCCGGGCCGTCAACGACATCGTGCTGTCGAAGTCGTTCGACATGGGCATGGTCTGCGCCAGCGAGCAGGCGGTCATCCTCGACGAGCCCGTCGCCGACGAGGCGCTGGCGGAGTTCGCCCGCCTGCACGCGTACCGGGTGAGCGCCGCAGAGAAGGCGATGCTCGAGGAGTTCATCTTCGGCGTCACCGCCGACAGCGCGAACTGCGGCGAGGCGAAGCTCAACGCGCGCGTGGTGGGCCAGTCGCCGGTCTGGATCGCCGAACAGGCGGGCTTCGCGGTGCCTGCGGACACCTCGATCCTCCTCGCCGATGTCGCGGGAGTCGGTCCGCACGAACCGCTGACCCGTGAGAAGCTCGCCCCGGTCCTGGCGGTGCTGCGCGCCGCGACCCCCGAGGAGGGCATCGAGCTCGCGCGGCAGATGGTGGCCTTCGACGGACTCGGCCACTCCGGCGCCATCCACTCGAACGACGCCGAGGTCGTCGCTCGTTTCGCCGAGGTCGTCAAAGCGGTCCGCATCATCGAGAACTCGCCGTCCGCCCTGGGCGGCATCGGCGACATCTACAACGCCTTCCTGCCCTCGCTGACCCTCGGGTGCGGTTCGTACGGGCACAACTCCGTATCCAACAACGTCTCGGCGGTGAACCTCGTGAACGTCAAGCGCGTCGGTCGGCGCAACAACAACCTGCAATGGTTCAAGATCCCGGCGAAGACGTACTTCGAGCCGCACGCGATCCGGTATCTCGCCGACATGAGAGGCGTCGAGCGCGTCAGCATCATCACCGACGAGACGATGACCTCGCTCGGCTACGTGGACCGCATCACCGATGTCCTGAACCGTCGCGAGAACCGTGTGCAGGTGCAGCTGCTGAACCAGGTGCGTCCCGAGCCGAAGGTGTCGGAGGTCGTCGCGGGCGCCGCACAGCTGCGCCAGTTCCAGCCCGACACGATCATCGCGCTCGGCGGCGGCTCACCTATGGATGCCGCCAAGGTCATGTGGCTGCTGTACGAGAACCCCGAGATCGAGTTCTCCGACATGCGCGAGAAGTTCTTCGATGTCCGCAAGCGCGCCTTCACCTTTCCCGAGATGGGCAAGAAGGCCAAGCTCGTCTGCGTTCCCACCACATCGGGCACCGGCTCGGAGATGACTCCGTTCGCGGTGATCACCGACGACGTCACGGGGATGAAGTACCCGCTGGCCGACTACGCGCTGACGCCGTCGGTCGCCATCATCGACCCCGAGCTCACGCGCGTGCTGCCCGGATTCCTCGTGGCCGACGCCGGCTTCGACGCGCTGACCCACGCAACCGAGGCCTACGTGTCGGTGTACGCGAACGACTACACCGACGGGCTGTGCCTCCACGCGATCAAGCTGATCTTCGAGAACATCGAGCGCAGCACGAACGCCCGTCCGGGTTCGACGGACAGCGCCGACCGGAAGGCTCGAGAGAAGATGCACAACGCCGCATCCATCTCGGGCATGGCGTTCGGCAACGCGTTCCTGGGGATCGTGCACGCCATGGCCCATGTGACCGGTGCGACGTACAAGCTGGTGCACGGGCGGACCAACGCCGTCTACCTGCCCCACGTCATCCGGTACAACGGCACGGTCCCGACGAAGCTCACGAGCTGGCCCAAGTACGAGCGCTATATCGCGCCCGAACGGTTCCAGCAGATCGCGCAGCACCTCGGGCTCCCCGCCGCGACGCCGGAAGAGGGGGTCGAGAGCTACGCGCGCGCCGTGGAGGAGCTGCGCGACCGCGTCGGCATCGAGCGGTCGTTCCAGGCGCAGGGGGTCGACGAGGCCCGCTTCCTGGACAACCTGCACAGCCTCGCGATGGCCGCGTACGAGGACCAGTGCGCGCCGGCGAACCCCCGGATGCCGATGATCGACGACATGAAGACGCTCATGGAGGCCGCGTACTACGGCACCTCGTTCGCCGAGGTGCGCGCCACCCGCGCCGCGGCCGTCGTCGCCGCCGACGCCCTCACGGTGACACCCACGGGCACGGACGCGCCGGTAGCGCCGGGCAAGAAGAGCACCGGCAAGGCGAAGGCGGCGCACGGCGCCTGACCACGAGCCACGGGGCGCAGGGCCGGACCGAGAGGTCCGGCCCTACGCCTACGCTGTAGCCATGCAGCAGCGCAGCCTCGCTTCGACCTCCCGTTCCGTGTCGGCCATCGGCCTGGGCACCTGGCAGCTCGGCGCGGATTGGGGCGAGGTCGACGACGACCAGGCTCTGGCCGTCCTGGCCGCGTCGGCCGACGCCGGCGTCACGCTCTTCGACACCGCCGACGTCTACGGCGATGGACGCAGCGAGAGCACCATCGGCCGGTTCCTCGCCGCTCGTCCCGGGCATGGGATCACCGTGGCCACCAAGATGGGCCGGCGTGAGGCGCAGCTGCCCGAGAACTACACGCGCGAGAACTTCCGTGCCTGGACCGATCGGTCGCGCCGCAACCTGGGTGTCGACACCCTCGACCTCGTGCAGCTGCACTGCCCGCCCTCAGCCGTCATCGAATCCGACGAGACGTACGACGCGCTCGACGAGCTCGTTGCCGACGGGGCGATCGCGGCCTACGGAGTCTCGGTCGAGACCACCGCGCAGGCGCTCGCGGCGATCGCGCGGCCGAACGTCTCGAACGTCCAGATCATCGTCAATCCCTTCCGGCTGAAGCCGCTCGACGAGGTGCTCCCGGCGGCTGAAGCGGCCGGCGTCGCGATCTTCGCGCGCGTCCCCCTGGCGTCGGGCCTGCTGAGCGGTCGTTACACCGAGAAGACCGAGTTCGCAGCTGACGACCACCGTTCCTACAACCGCAACGGCGAGGCCTTCGACCGCGGCGAGACCTTCTCCGGCGTGGACTTCGAGACCGGCCTGGCGGCCGCGCGCAGGCTCGCGGCCGCTCTTCCCGAGGGCGTCACCCTGCCGGCGGCGACGCTGGCGTGGATCGCCTCGCGGCCGGGCGTCACGAGCGTCATCCCGGGAGCCCGCACGACCGAGCAGGCACGAGCCAACGCTGCTGCGGGGGACCTCCTCGACGACGGCGCCGATCTGACGGCTTTCGCCGACGCGGTCGTCGACGTCTACGACGAGCTGCTGCGGGCCGACATCCACCCCCAGTGGTGACCGGCGTCCCTCTCTTGCGTTGCGGCCGCGCGCGGCCGAGCATGGGCGTATGACCCGACGACCGCATCCCGCAGCCTTCGTGGCCGTGGTCGCGGTCGGGGCCCTCGCGGTATCGGCCTTCTGGGCGCTCGCCCCGCTTCGCGACCTGGCGGCCCTCCGTGGCTCGGACACCCCGGCCGCCGTCGTCTCGGACGCGACGCCGTCGACGCCGTCCGCGGAGCGAGCGGCGGATGCCGCGCCGGCGCCCTATGCCCGCAACGACAACGCGTACGACATCTCGACGCTCCCGTTGATCGACGTGCGTTCGGTGAACTCGGCGGTGCCCGTCGACGATGATCCGATGGGGTCGGTGACCTCGTTGCTCGCGCGACCGCTGGGCGCGGGTGCTCCGGTGTTCGCCGACCCCACGGCCCAGCCCGTCGGTCAGCTCCCGCGCGACCACCACTACGGAGGTACGACGGTGCCCGTCGTGCAAGCGCAGACCGACTGGGTGAAGGTGCTCTTGCCCGGCCGACAGGGCGTGCCTCCCGAGGGGAACGGTGGTCAGACCGTGGGGTGGCTGCGCGCCGCCGACGTCGAGTTGACCACGACCGCCCAGTACGTCGAGGTGCATCTCGCGGCGAACACCATCGACATCGTCAGCGCGACCGGACGTGAACGCGTGTCGGACCAGTTCGCGTGGGGAAAGCCGTCGACGCCGACCCCGACCGGGCGGACCTTCGTCATGTGGACCACGGTGGTCCCGGAGTTCCGGTACACCCAGGGGCATCCGATGGTCTATCTGGGGGTGCAGTCACCCGTGATGGCGGGATTCGACGGGGGAGACGTCGCCGTGACGGCCTTCCACTACTACCGGATGCGCGAGGGCGACACCTCGTTCGGCTGCATATACCTCGACGGGCCTGCGGTCGACCGCCTCGCCCAGCTGCCGCCCGGGACCCCGGTCATGATCCAGCCGTAGCCGTGGCGCGCCTGTGGACACCCGCGACACCGTGCGCGCGAGACGGCCTACGCTGATCGCGTGAAGATGGAGTTCGACGCGGAGGTCTTCCGCTGGGAGGCCCGCACCCAGGCGTGGTACTTCGCGGCCGTGCCCGACGAGCCCAGTGCCGATATCCGCGAGATCCCGCGGATGCCACGGGGGTTCGGATCCGTACGGGTGCGTGCGACGATCGGCGGGTCGACGTGGCAGACGTCGATCTTCCCGGATGCCGCGCGCGGCGGTTACGTCCTGCCGCTGAAGCAGGCGATCCGTCGCGCCGAGTCCATCGGATCCGACGGCATCGTCCGGGTGATGCTCGAGGTCCTCGACGCGTGACCCCGCTGTCGTCGGCGACGATCGTGCTGGTGGCTGTCTGCGCAGCGCTGAGCATCGCGCTCACGGTCATCGATATCGCGACGCATCGGCTGCCGAACCGGCTCGTCATCGCATTGGCCGGCGCGGCTGCGGGCATCGCGGTGCTATCCGCCATCGAACGGGGTTCGATCCGGCCGATCGTCGAAGCGGTCGTCGCGGGGGCGGTGCTGTTCGTCCTGTACTACCTCCTGCATCGCGGCGGAGGCGGGATGGGCGGGGGAGACGTCAAGCTCGCTGCGGCCATCGGGCTCTTCCTGGGGCCGCTCGGCTGGCAGGCTCCGCTGCTCGCGACCGCGCTCGGGTTCGTGGCGGGCGGCCTCGTCGCCGTCACCATGATCGTCGCCGGGCGCAGCGGTCGGCGCACGCGGATCCCATTCGGGCCCTTCATGCTCCTGGGCGCATGGGCGGTGGCAGGGGGCGTCTGGGCCGGGACATGAGGCCTGTCAAGGGCACGGGGGCCGGGGCGAGCGCCGCGCTATCGTGGCGGCATGGCCGAGTCCACCTTCGTCTCCCGCTCGATCGCGTGGGCGCTGCAGCGCAAGCCGGTGCGCGCGTTCCTGCTGTACAGCGAGCACCGCGGACCGGTTCTCGCCGACAGCGTCACGTACCGCACCCTGTTCAGCGTCTTCGCCGGTGTCCTTCTGGGGTTCTCGGTCGCGGCGCTCTGGCTCGCCGGCGATCCCGTCGCTTGGCAGGCCCTCATCGACGCCGTCAACGGCGTGATCCCGGGGCTCGTCGGGGAAGACGGCCTGATCAAGCTCGACAGCATCACGGCTCCCGCAGGACTGTCGATCGCGGGAGCCATCGCAACCGTCGGTCTGCTCGGTGCAGCCATCGGCGCGATCGGATCGCTCCGCACCGCGATGCGTGCGATCGCGGATGAGCTGACCGACGACGTTCTGTTCATCTGGGTGATGTTGCGCAACCTCGCACTCGCGATCGGTATGGGCGGTGCACTCGTCGCGGCAGCCGCTGTGACGATCCTCGGGACGGCTGGAGTCGGACTGCTCGCAGATCTTCTCGGCTTCTCCGACGAGAACCCGCTCGTGCAGTTCGCCGGTTGGGCGGTCTCGTTGGTGGTGGTATTCGCACTCGACGCCGTCGTCGTGGCGGTTCTGTTCCGAGTGCTCTCCGGCGTGAAGGTGCGCAAGCGCGCGCTCTGGAGCGGCGCACTCCTCGGTGCCGCCGGGCTGACGGTGCTGCAGCAGCTGTCGGGACTGTTCGTCGGTGGAGCGACCTCGAACCCGTTGCTGGCGTCATTCGCCTCGCTCATCGCGCTGCTGCTGTGGCTCAACCTGTCGTCGCAGGTCATCCTCATCGCCACGGCGTACATCGTCACGGGTGTGCGCGAAGAGGAGGACCGCGTCCGGTCGCGCTTCGGTGCCACGACGTTCCTGCAGCGTCGCGTGCAGCGTGCCGAGGATGCCGTCTCCGCCGCCGCCCGCGAGCTCGACAAGGCCCGCGAGCTCGAGGCCGAGGAGCGCGCGAAAGCGGGCGCCTGATCTACCGCGCGTAGCGCTCGACGAACGCGCTGAGGATCGAACCCGTGTGCGTGACCGGGCTGCGGCGCACCGCGGAGAGCGTCAGGTCGAGCTCGTCGGGAGCGAAGTATCCGTAGCCGGCGTAGGCGTGGATGCGGGTCGTGATGCCCTCGAGGTCGAGCTCGGGGTGGAACTGCGTCGCGTAGACGTTCTCGCCCACCCGGAACATCTGTACCGGGCATCCGGCCGAGGAAGCGAGCAGCACGGCGCGTGAGGGGAGCGCCGAGATCGCTTCCTTGTGTCCGACGAACGCGGGGAACGTCGGCGGCATCCCGGCCAGGAGCGGATCGCGCCGCCCGGCGTCCGTCAGCTCGACGTCGACGACGCTGATCGGCTCGCCGAACCGGCGGTCGATCGTGGCACCGAGGAACGCACCCACGGTGCCGATGCCGTAGCAGGCGCCGAGGAACGGGCTGTCGTGCGCGATGACCCGTGCCAGCAGGTTCGAGAACTCCGCCTCGACGCGGCGCTGCACGAGGGATTTCTGCTCCCACGGATCGGACGCGTTGAACGGGCCGCCGCCGACGAAGATGCCCGAGATGTCGTCGAGGTCGATCTCCGGCATCGGGCCCGCCTCGAGGCGCACGCGGCGGAGCGATGCAGGCTCGAGCCCCGTGTGACGGAGGAAGAGCTCGTACTCTTCATCGGCGGGGACGTCCTCGGCGCGGGTCGCGAGCAGCACGAACGGTTTCACGCCCGGGGGTGCTTTCGTAGTCGCCGAGCACGCATGGCGCAAGCGTATCGGCCGGGTCGGCCCGCGAGGGTATCGTCGGGAGCCAGGAGGTCAGAACATGGCTATTGCACGACTGCACGGTGGTCCCCTCGACGGGCAGACCCTTCCGCTGGACGACGACGCGTCAGACCGGCTCATCCTTCCCTACAGCGAGACCCAGGTGGTCTACGAGCGCGCCGGCCAGCCCGAGAACACGGGCGAGGGTGACGGCCCGACGTCGTCGGAGTTCCACTTCGTCGAAGCCGAGGGCGACATCGACCCCTCGACCGATGAGCGCGACGACCGCGTCACCAGTGACGACTGAGCCTCGCAGCTCGCTCGAGGTCGAGCGCAAGTACGACGTCGACGACGGCACGGCCGTTCCCGACTGGTCGGCACTCCCGGGAGTCGCGGCGGTCGGCGAGGCCGAGCCCCGCGAGCTCGACGCGCGCTATCTCGACACCGCCGACGGTCGGCTCGCCGCTGCGTTGACAGCGCTCCGACGGCGCACGGGCGGACCCGACGCCGGCTGGCACGTGAAGCGCTCGACGCCGGAAGGCAAGCTCGAGACGCACTGGCCCCTCGACGACGCCGACGAATCGGCTCCGCTCGAGGTGCCCGAGGCGATCGTCGCCGAGCTGGCCGAAGTGGCGCAGCCGCCGTTCGAGGTCATCGCGCGCATCCGCAACTCGCGCACCGCGTTCGCGTTGCTCGATGCCGAGGGTGACATGGTCGCGGAGTTCGTCGACGACCGGGTGACGGCGACCGATGAGCGATCCGGGCGGGTCAGCTCCTGGCGCGAGTGGGAGCTCGAGCTCGGGCCTGCGGCGCCGCGCAGCGCGGAGGGCGTCGCATCGCTCTTCGCCGCGGCCGATGAGCTGGTCGCCTCGGCCGGGGGAGCGCCCGCGGCATCCGAATCCAAGCTCGGACGTGCCCTCGGACGCTGAGCCTCCCGGGTTCTCACCGACACGCAAAGACGAACGCACCGCCGGCCGGAGCCGAGCGGTGCGTTCGTCTTTGCGTGACGCGAGCGTCAGAGGTTGATCATGTGCCCCGCGAGACCGTGGAAGGCCTCCTGCAGGCCCTCCGAGAGCGTGGGGTGCGTGTGGACGTTGCGCGCTGCCTCGAGCGCGGTGAGGTCCCACTTCTGCGCCAGGGTGAGCTCGGGCAGAAGCTCCGACACGTCGGGGCCGATGAGGTGGCCGCCCAGGAGCTCGAGGTGCTCGGCATCTGCGATGAGCTTGACGAAGCCGACGGGCTCGCCCAGACCGTTGGCCTTGCCGTTGGCCGAGAACGGGAACTTCGCGACCTTGACGTCGTAGCCGGCGTCGCGCGCCTGCTGCTCGGTGAGACCGAACGACGCGACCTGCGGCGAGCAGAACGTCGCGCGCGGCATGTTGCGGTAGTCGCCGAGCGTCTGCGTCTCGGCTCCACCGATGGTCTCGGCCGCCACGACGCCCTGCGCCTCGGCGACATGCGCGAGCTGCAGCTTCGCGGTGACATCACCGATCGCGTAGATGCCCTCGACGTTGGTGCGCATGTAGTCGTCGATGTCGATCGCGCCGCGCTCGGTGAGCTTGACACCGGTGTTCTCGAGACCGAAGCCCTCGACACGGGGAGCGAAGCCGATCGACATGAGCACCTTGTCGGCCTCGATCTGACCCTTCGCGCCGTCGGCGTTGGCCGAGTACGAGACCGTGACCTTGTCGCCCGAGTCGACGATCTGCTCGACCTTGGTCGAGGTGAGGATGTCGATGCCGTACTTCTTGTACTGCTTCTGGATCTCCTTCGAGACCTCGACGTCCTCGTTGGGGAGGGCGCGGTCGAGGAACTCGATGATGGTGACCTTCACGCCGTAGTTCGACATGACGAACGCGAACTCCATGCCGATCGCGCCGGCGCCGACGATGACGATCGAGTTCGGCAGGTCGCGCGTGAGGATCTGCTCCTCGTAGGTCACGACGTTGTCGCTCAGCTGCACGCCGGGGAGCAGGCGCACCGTCGAGCCCGTGGCGATGATGACGTTGTCGAACGTCACCGTCTCCTGCGAGCCGTCGGCCTTGGTCACCTGGATCGACTTCGCGTCGAGGAACGACCCGCGGCCCTCGTACTCGGTGACCTTGTTCTTCTTCATCAAGAAGTGGATGCCCTTGACGTGCGTCTCGGCCACCTTGCGGCTGCGGTCGAACGCGGTGCCGAAGTCGAAGTTCACATCTCCGCTGATGCCGAAGAGATCGGCCTTGTGCTTGAAGGTGTGGGCGAGGTCGGCGTTCTTCAGCAGAGCCTTGGAGGGGATGCAGCCGACGTTGAGGCAGACGCCTCCCCAGTACTTCTCTTCGATGATCGCGACGGACTGTCCGAGCTGCGCAGCGCGGACAGCTGCGACATACCCGCCGGGGCCCGCGCCGAGGATGACGACGTTGTAGTGAGGCATGGTCCCAGCCTAGTCCTCGGTGCGCCGCCGAGACGCCGCGATCAGGGCGACGACGAGGGCGATGACACCGGCGACCGCGACGATCGACACGACGATCCAGAACACCGCCGGCAGGCCTTCGGCGGGTGCGGCCTCGGCGGTTCCATCGGTCGACGCCGTGGGCGCCGCAGCGGGGTCGCCGGCGACGAACGAGAACTCTCCGGAGACCGGATGACCGTCGCTCGAGACGACGCGCCAGCGCACCGTGATGGGCCCCTGACTGTCTCCGCTGAGGGCCTGCGTCGCCGTCGTCCCGTCGAGCGTCGGCGCGCCCTCGGCGAGCTCCGTGCCGGCCGCATCGGTCACCGAGATCGCATTGACGCCGTCCTCGTCGATGAGTACGCCGCTGAAGGTGAGGGTCAGTTCGTCGGGCAGCGCGGCGACGGTCGAATCCGCGGCAGGGTCGGAGGCGAGCAATTCGTCGTGTGCCAGAGCGGGCGAAGCGGGCGAAGCCGCAGCGAGGCCGAGCACGAGGCCGAGACCCACGAGCAGGCGCGTGCGAAGCGAAGGAGTGCGTGCAGACATCGTGCCGAGCCTAATCCTCGGCTATATGAAAGGGGTGAGAGGGCCCGGTATTCGCGTTCGCGACTCGTCGCCGATCCGTTAGGCTGGCCCGGAAGAGGAGGACACTGTGGACGAAAAGGATCGAGACGTCGACGACATCCGACGCGGACCCGACCGCGCGCCGCACAGCGGTTCCTCGGACACGACGCAGACGTTCGGGCACGACCTGGACCTGTCGTTCGTGCCGTTCGGGGCTGACCTCACCGCTGTGGAGCGCGACGCGATCCAGGCGTTGCCCGAGCGGGCGGCCCTGCTTCTGGTGCGTTCGGGCCCGACCGCGGGCGCGCGGTATCTGCTCGACACCGACGTGACGACCGTCGGCCGCCACCCCGAGGCCGACATCTTCTTCGATGACGTCACCGTCTCGCGTCGGCACGCCGAGATCACCCGCACGGGGTCGGCTTTCGAGATCGTGGACCAGCGCTCGCTCAACGGCACCTATGTCAACGGCGAGCGTGTGGACCGTGCCGTGCTCTCCGACGGGGCTGAACTGCGCGTCGGCAAGTTCCGCCTGAACTTCTTCGTCTCACCGCTCGATCGCGCTCCGGCGACCGGCGCGTGAGCGCGGCTCCCGCTGCCCGCGGCCGGTCCACGGCGGCGGGTCACCTGAGCATCGGTCAGGTCCTCGCCCGGCTCAGCCCGGAGTTCCCGGCGCTGAGTTCGAGCAAGCTGCGGTACCTCGAAGATCAGGGAATCGTGACCCCCACCCGCACCGGGTCGGGGTATCGGAAGTTCTCACCCGCCGATGTCGAACGTCTGCGCACCGCGTTGACACTCCAGCGCGACCACTACATGCCGCTGGCCCGCATTCGGGAGTACCTCGATGACCCGGGGGCGGAGGGTCCTCCTCCTGCGTTGCCGGCATCCATCGTTCAGCATCGGCGCTACCGGCGCGACGAGCTGATCGACCAGGCCGAGGCCACCCCGGCGTTGCTCGGCGACGCCGTCTCTGCCGGGCTGCTGCCTGCCGCTGACACCTACGACGAGCGCGCGCTGGTTCTGTTGCGCACGCTCGTGGCGCTCGATCGCCACGGGATCGGGCCGCGCCACCTCCGCACTGTCCGACAGGCGGCAGAACGCGACGTGGCGCTCGTCGAGACGGCCCTCGCGCCGCTGCTGCGCCGCACCGATTCATCGGCTCGTGGGCGTGCGCACGAACTCGCCCCCGAGCTGTTGCGTCGGCTCGACGATGTCCGTTCCGCGTTCGTCCAGACCGCGATCGACCGACTGGTCCGGTGAGCACCGCGCGACACGCCGCGGGCTCTGACCGGATGTCGTTGCCGCGGCGGCATCCCTCATCTAGCGTGGAAGAAACCCGACCGTCCGGCAGGAGGACCAGATGACCGCGCATGATTCGCTCGGCGAGATGCGGTTCACGACCGACCTCCTCTTCACCGACGGTCTTCCCGAGATGGACGACGAAGCCGGATATCGCGGGGCGCAGGCCGCCCGTGCCGCCGGCATCACCTACCGCCAGCTCGACTACTGGGCCCGGACCGAACTCGTCGTCCCGACCGTGCGCGGGGCCAGTGGCTCGGGATCGCAGCGGCTCTACGGCTTCCGCGACATCCTCGTCCTCAAGCTCGTGAAGCGGCTGCTCGACACCGGCATCTCGCTGCAGCAGATCCGCGTCGCCGTCGACCAGCTTCGCGCCGCGGGCATCCGCGACCTCGCCGGGACGACGCTGATGAGCGACGGCGCCTCGGTGTACCTCTGCACGTCGAACGACGAGGTCATCGACCTCGTCAGCCGTGGGCAGGGCGTGTTCGGCATCGCGGTCGGCAAGGTGCTGCGCGAGGTCGAGTCGACGCTCGTCGAGTTCGACCCGCAGGCTCCGGACCCCGTCGACGAGCTCGCGACGCGTCGCGCTGCGCGCAGCGCCTGAGACCTCCCCGTACACAGAACCCCGGCGCACCTTGGGTGCAGCCGGGGTTTCGTTCGTGTGGGTCCGGGCGGCTCAGCTCGGTGTGACCGTGGGGGCCTCGCCCGCGACGGCGATACGGCCCGTCCGGAGCACGCGGTCGAGCAGCGCGTCGAAATCGGACGCGAGCTCCTGCGCGGAGTCTCCCGGCCAGATGTGCAGCGGCTTCGCCGCGCCTTGAGCCTGCTGCAGCGAGGTGCGCTCGGGCAGCTGGGGTGAGAGCACCAGGGGGCCGAACATGTCGCGCAGTTCTTTGATGCGGAACTGGTGCTCGATCGACTGCGGGCGAACACGGTTCACCACGATCCCGAGAGGCTGCAGGCGCGGGGAGAGACCGCGTCGGATCTCTTCGATCGCGCGCAGCGCTCGGTCGGCCGCGGCGACGGAGAACAGGCCGGGCTCGGTCACGACGATGACGCGGTCGCTCGCAGCCCACGCCGTACGGGTGAGGGCGTTGAGTGAGGGCGCGCAGTCGATGAGGACGAGGTCGTAGTCGGCCTCGATGGTGGCCAGCGCCTCTTCGAGCTTCCAGACATCGCGCACGCTGGGGTGCGGTCCGTCGAAGTTGATGGCCGACGGGCTGCCGATCAGAACGTCGATGGTGCCGGGATGCACCTTCGCCCACCCGCTCGAGGTGATGGCCTGACGGACCACCTTCTCCTTCGGGTTGGCGAGGACATCGGCGACGTTGAGACGGCCGGCGACCTGGATGTCCATCCCCGTCGACACGTCGGACTGCGGATCGAGATCGACGACCAACGTCCGGACACCGCGGGCGAACGCGGCGGATGCGAGCCCCAAGGTGACCGTGGTCTTGCCGACCCCGCCCTTGAGCGAGCTGACGGAAAGTACGTGCACGAGGCTCTACGTTACCGTCCCCTAGGCTGTGAGGGTATTCGAGCCCCCGCGCGGCGCCGTCGCCGTGCGACTCAGCCCAGCGAGGTGAGCATGTTCCGCAAGATCCTTGTCGCGAATCGCGGTGAGATAGCCATCCGCGCCTTCCGCGCCGCTTTCGAGCTGGGGGCGCGTACCGTCGCCGTCTATCCGCACGAGGACCGATACTCGCTTCACCGGCTGAAGGCCGACGAAGCCTACGAGATCGGCGTCAAGGGTCATCCCGTACGGGCCTACCTCGACGTCGACGAGATCATCAGGGTCGCGCGTGAGAGCGGAGCCGACGCGATCTACCCGGGCTACGGGTTCCTGTCCGAGAACCCCGAGCTCGCCGCACGCGCCGCCGACGCGGGCATCGCGTTCATCGGTCCGTCCGCACGCGTGCTCGAGATGGCGGGCAACAAGGTCACCGCCAAGAGCCATGCGGTCGCCGCCGGCGTTCCGGTGCTGCGATCGACGGAGGCCTCCGACGACATCGATGTCCTGGTCTCGCAGGCCGGTGACATCGGCTTCCCGATCTTCGTCAAGGCCGTCGCCGGCGGTGGGGGTCGGGGAATGCGGCGCGTCGCCACTCCCGACGAGCTCGCCCCAGCCCTGTCCGAGGCCATGCGCGAGGCCGGCAGCGCGTTCGGCGACGCCCGGGTGTTCTTGGAGCAGGCCGTCCGCCGTCCGCGTCACGTCGAGGTCCAGGTGCTCGCCGATGCCACGGGGGAGACCGTGCACCTGTTCGAGCGCGACTGCTCGGTGCAGCGTCGTCACCAGAAGGTCATCGAGATCGCGCCGGCCCCCAACCTCGACGACGAGACGCGTTCCGCCCTCCACCGGCACGCGATCGCCTTCGCGACCTCGATCGGCTACGTGAACGCCGGGACCGTCGAGTTCCTGCTCGAGACCGACGGGCCCCGCGCGGGCGAGATCGTGTTCATCGAGATGAACCCTCGTATCCAGGTCGAGCACACCGTCACCGAGGAGGTGACCGACGTCGACCTGGTGCAGTCGCAGATGCGGATCGCGGCGGGGGAGACCCTGGCGCAGCTCGGCCTCACTCAAGACCGCATCCAGCTGCGCGGCGCCGCCCTGCAGTGCCGCATCACCACCGAAGACCCCGCACAGGGGTTCCGCCCCGACACGGGAAAGATCACCACGTACCGGTCGCCGGGCGGAGCCGGCATCCGTCTCGACGGCGGCACGACCGCCGCCGGCTCTCAGGTGAGCCCGCACTTCGACTCGATGCTCGCCAAGCTCACGTGCCGGGGCAGGGACTTCGGCGCCGCGGTCGTGCGTTCCCGCCGCGCCCTCGCCGAGTTCCGCATCCGCGGCGTCTCGACCAACATCCCGTTCCTGCAGCAGGTGCTCGATGACCCCTCCTTCGCCCGCGGCGACCTGAGCACGTCGTTCATCGACGAGCGCCCCGAACTGCTCGAGGGGCGCACGTCGAAGGATCGCGGGTCGAAGATCCTCGGATGGCTCGCAGACACCACGGTCAACCGTCCGCACGGTTCTGCCCCGACGAGCGTCGAGCCGCGGAGCAAGCTTCCGCGACTCGACCTGACCGCGCCGCCGCAGGCCGGCTCGCGCCAGCGGCTGCTCGAACTCGGTCCGACGGGGTTCGCAGAGGCGCTGCGCCGCCAGACGCCGCTCGCCGTCACCGAGACGACCTTCCGAGACGCGCACCAGTCGCTCCTGGCGACCCGGGTGCGCACGAAGGACCTCGTGGCGGTCGCACCCGCCGTCGCCCGTCTCACCCCGCAGCTCCTCTCGGTCGAGGCGTGGGGTGGCGCGACCTACGACGTCGCGCTGCGCTTCCTCGGAGAAGACCCGTGGGAGCGGCTCGACAAGCTGCGTGCAGCCTTGCCCAACGTGGCACTGCAGATGCTGCTGCGCGGTCGCAACACCGTGGGGTACACGCCCTACCCGACCGCGGTCACGCAAGCCTTCGTCCGTGAGGCCGCAGACGCCGGCGTCGACATCTTCCGGATCTTCGACGCGCTGAACGACGTCGCGCAGATGCGTCCGGCGATCGACGCCGTGCTCGCGACCGGGACGACGATCGCGGAGGTGGCGCTCTGCTACACGGGCGATCTGCTCGACCCGGCCGAAGACCTCTACACGCTCGACTACTACCTGCGTCTCGCCGAGGAGATCGTCGACGCCGGTGCGCACATCCTCGCCATCAAAGACATGGCCGGCTTGCTGCGCCCCGCCGCAGCATCGCGCCTGGTCTCCGCGCTGCGCGAACGCTTCGATCTGCCGGTCCACGTGCACACGCACGACACCGCCGGCGGCCAGCTCGCCACGCTGATGGCCGCGAGCGCCGCGGGAGCGGATGCCGTCGACGCAGCGTCCGCGCCGATGGCCGGCACGACCAGCCAGCCGTCGCTGTCGGCTCTCGTGGCCGCGCTCGCGCACACCGAGCGCGACACGGGGCTCGACCTGGGTGCCGTGTCGGACCTCGAGCCCTACTGGGAGGCGGTACGACACATGTACCGGCCGTTCGAGTCGGGTCTTCCCGGCCCCACCGGGCGCGTCTACCGTCACGAGATCCCGGGCGGCCAGCTGTCGAACCTTCGCCAGCAGGCCATCGCGCTCGGCCTCGCCGACGACTTCGAGCTCATCGAGGACATGTACGCCGCGGCCAACCAGATCCTCGGCCGGGTTCCGAAGGTCACGCCGTCGTCGAAGGTCGTCGGCGATCTGGCCCTGCATCTCGCAGCCGTCAAGGCGGATCCCGCCGCCTTCGCCGCCGACCCCGGGGCATACGACATCCCGGAGTCCGTCGTCGGCTTCATGGCCGGCGAGCTCGGTGACCTGCCGGGCGGATGGCCCGAACCGTTCCGGTCGAAGGTGCTCGCCGGGCGCACCGTGCGGCCCGCCGCCGCCGAGCTCTCACCGTCGCAGGCCGCGGCCCTCGACGCGGACTCGCCGACACGGCGACGCACGTTGAACTCGCTGCTGTTCCCCACGCCCACGCAGGAGTTCGACCGGGTGCGCGACACCTTCGGAGACCTCAGCGTGCTCGACACGGCCGACTATCTCTACGGCCTCGTGCCCGGCGCCGAACACGTCGTCGAGATCGAGAAGGGCGTGCAGCTGTACGTCGGGCTCGAGGCCATCGGCGAGGCCGACGAGAAGGGGATGCGCACGGTCATGGCGACGTTGAACGGTCAGCTGCGCCCGGTGTTCGTCCGCGACCGCAGCATCAGCGTCGAGGCCCGTCAGGCCGAGAAGGCCGACACGTCGGTTCCCGGCCAGGTCGCCGCCCCGTTCTCGGGTGTCGTCACGCTCAAGGTGGCTGTCGGCGACGCCGTCGAGGCGGGAGAACCCGTCGCCTCGATCGAGGCGATGAAGATGGAGGCGGCGATCACAGCGCCCGTGGCGGGCGTCGTCGAACGGCTCGTGGTCGATCCGACGGCCGCGGTCGAGGCCGGGGACCTTTTGGTCGTCGTCCGGACCGGCGGGTAGCCTAAGGGGTCGGGCGCGAGCTCGAGACCTTGGAGTGGATGCAGCAGAACATGCCTGAGCGCAATGAGAACCAGCCCGACGAGACCGATCCCGCGGTCCTCGCCGACAGTGAGAGCATCCACACGACGGCCATCGGTATCGTCGGTGGCACCGCGCAGGTCGACGTCGCGCTTCCCGTCGCTGACGACGACCTCGACGACGACGACGTCATCGACGGTGAGATCGGCGACGAGCAGCTGACGACCGGCGACATCCCGCTCGGCGGCGGCCAGGACGAGCAGCATGACGCTGCCGAGGTGTCGTACGACGCCGATGTCCGCGGCTCCGAGGACGGGGGAAGTGTCGACGACGCGTCGGGCGACGAACCCCATGCGGACGACGAGCTCGCAGACGACGAGGTCGAAGACCACGAGTTCGAGGACCACGGGCTCCCGGAGGCGGACGAGACCGCGGGAGACGGGTCATTCGATCACGCCGTCGATGACGTCGACAGCGACACCTCCGTCGACGAGGGGGCCGCAGAGCCCGCCGGCGAGGTCGTGACCGCCACCATCGAGGACGAGGACGACTCCGAGCCCGGACCCGACGACGCGGCGATCGCCGACGTCGTCGCGGATGCGCCGGATGCTGCTGCGGGTGCCTCGGACGTCGCAGTGGAGAACGCCGCCGCCGCGCCTGAGGACGTCGACGCCGTCGACGGCGGGGTGGTCGTCGCGACCGTCGTGCCGACCTCGACGCCGATCACCGGATCCGTGCCCACCACCCGCCGCCAGGCTCACCACGTCGCCGAGCAGGTCCGGCACGCGAGCGAGCGGGTCCAGGTCACGCGTCAGGCAGAGCCCGTGCTGCAGTCGCGGCGTCTGGGCGATCTCGAGCCGGGCCGCGAAACAGCGGATCTGCTCACCGCCGAGCGCCTTCTCGATCCGGCCCAGGTCGTTCGGGCCGAGCCCGAGGGGCGCTGGCAGCGCCTGGTGTACAGCGTCTCGGGCCATCGCATCAACCTCGGCGACAGCAAGCGGGCCCGCTCCCGTAAAGAGCTCGACCGCCGCATCTCGGCCCCGCTCGCGGGTGGGGCGAAGTTCGTCCCCGTGCTCTCGCGTAAGGGCGGCGTCGGGAAGACGACCGTGACCACCCTGCTGGGGATGGCGCTCGCAGACGCCCGCGACGACCGCGTCATCGCGATCGACGCCAACCCCGACCGCGGCACGCTCGCCGATCGCATCGGCCGCACGAGCGGCAAGACCGTGCGCGACCTGGCGCGTGCTCGGGGCGAGGTGGTCGGGTTCAACGATCTCTCCGCGATCGTCGCGCGAGACGAGACCCGCCTCGACGTGCTCGCGTCCGACACCGACCCGCACATCTCCGAAGCTTTCAGCGACCACGACTACGAGGATGTCGCTGCGATCGCTGCGCACTACTACTCGATCGTCCTCACCGACACCGGCACCGGAATCGTGCATTCCGTCATGGGAGCGACGCTCGGGATGTCCGACCAGATCGTCGTGGTCGCCGGGCTCTCCGTCGATGAGGCACGGCTGGCTTCCGAGACGCTGACGTGGCTCGAGTCCAACGGTTTCGCCGACGCGGTGAAGAACGCCGTCGTGGTGCTCAACACCTCACGACCGGGAACGCCCATGGTGCGCGCGGACGAACTCGAGACGCACTTCGCCACGCGGGTGCGCTCCGTGCTGCGCGTGCCGTACGACCCGCACCTCGCGGCGGGAAGCGCGGTCTCGTTCCGCGATCTCGATCCGGCGACCCGCGAGGCGGCGCGCACGCTGGCAGCGAGCGTCGTCGAGGGGCTCCGACTCGGGGCGGCGGCCTGACATGACGGTCCGTGCGATCCGGTTCTTCGGTGACCCCGTCCTCAAATCGACGGCAGCCCCGATCGAGACGATCGACGACGGTGTGCGCTCGCTCGTCCAAGATCTCCTCGACACGGTCGAACTGCCCGGCCGCGCCGGCGTGGCCGCGCCGCAGATCGGCGTCGGGCTGCGCGCGTTCAGCTACAACGTCGACGGGGTCGTCGGCTACATCCTCAATCCGCGCCTGGTCGAGGTCTCCGGTGAGCCCTCGCTGATCGGCGAAGGCTGCCTGTCGGTGCCGAACCTCTGGCACGACACGCTCCGCCACCCCTACGCGCGCGCGGTGGGCATCGACCTCGACGGTGACGAGATCGTCCTCGAGGGCGAAGGTCTCATGGCCCAGGCGCTGCAGCACGAGTGCGACCATCTCGACGGCATCCTGTACCTCGACCGGCTCTCGCCCGCCGAGCGGCGCATCGCGATGCGCGAGGTGCGCGAGTCTTCCTGGTTCTGACCCGTCACGACGAAGGGGGCCCGGCTGATGATCTACCAGCCGGGCCCCCTTTCGCGTCATCCGATCATCCGAGCGGAACGTTGCTCGTCTTGACCGGCTCGTCGTAGATCTCCGAGATCTCGTCCGAGAAGTCGGTGAGGATGACGTTGCGCTTGATGCTCATCTTCGGCGTCAGATGGCCGCTCGCCTCCGTCCACTCGGTGTCGAGGATCGTGAACTTGCGGATCGATTCGGCTCGCGAGACGTTGCGGTTGGCATCGTCGATCGCTCGCTGGATCTCGGCGCGGACCTGACTGTTTTTCGCAGCCTCTGCGATCGTCATGTCGCCCGAGAGGCCGTTGTTCGTCAGCCACGTCGGCAGCATCTCCGGGTCGAGCGTCACGAGCGCGGAGATGAACGGCTTCTGATCGCCCACGACGACGACCTGGCCCACGATCGGGTTGGCGCGGATGGGATCCTCGAGCACGGCCGGGGCGACGTTCTTGCCGCCGGCGGTGACGATGATCTCCTTCTTGCGTCCCGTGATCGTGAGGAAGCCCTCGTCGTCGAACGACCCGATGTCACCCGTCTTGAACCAACCGTCGTTGAACGCCGCTTCGGTGGCCTCGGGGTTGCGCCAGTACTCGGCGAACACGTTGACGCCCCGTACCTCGACCTCGCCGTCCTCACCGAGGCGCACGCCGACACCGGGGAGGACAGGACCGACGGTGCCGATCTTGGACTTCGTCGCGAGGTTCACCGTGGCGGGTGCCGTCGTCTCGGTCAGCCCGTACCCCTCGAGGATCGTGACACCGAGGCTGTGGAAGAAGTGTCCGAGGCGCGGACCCAGGGGAGCGGATCCCGAGACGGCGTACGTGACGCGGCCGCCCATGGCGGCGCGAAGCTTGCCGTACACGAGCTTGTCGAACAGTCGGAACTTCAGCTTGGTCACGAGCGGGATGCTCTTGCCTTCCTGCTGCAGCCGGGAGTGGTCGATCGCGACCTGCGCCGCGGCGCGGAAGATCTTGCCCTTGCCGCCCGCCTCGGCCTTCTGCTCCGCGGAGTTGTAGACCTTCTCGAACACACGCGGCACGGCGAGCAGGAAGGTCGGCTGGAAGGTGCCGAGCGCGGGGAGCAGCTGCTTGGTGTCGGGTTGATGCCCCGTCTTGACCCCCGCGTGGACGTTGAGGATCGAGATGAAGCGGGCGAACACGTGGGCCGTCGTGATGAACAGCAGCGTGGATGCGCCACCGGGGTGGTTGACAACCTCTTTGAGCGCTTCGCCGGAGTTGCGGGCGAGCTCGACGAAGTTACTGTGGGTCAGGACGCAGCCCTTGGGGCGTCCGGTCGATCCCGAGGTGTAGATGAGCGTCGCGATGTCCGAGCCGACGGCGAGATTGCGGCGCCGCTCGATCTCCTCGTCGGACACGTCGCTTCCGCCCGAGCGCAGCTTGTCGAGGTCTCCCGAAGCCATGACCCACACGTCGCGGACCAGGGGCACGGTCGACCGGATCTCATCGATGCGGGCCGCGTGGTCGGCCGACTCGGCGATCGCGAACGTCGCGCCCGAGTCGCTGAGGATCCAGGCGATCTGCGACGCCGAGCTCGTCTCGTAGACGGGGACCATGACGGCTCCGGCGAAGAAGATCGCGAAGTCGACGAGCGTCCAGTCGTACGTCGTGCGGGCCACGAACGCGACCTTGTCGCCGGGCTCGACACCCGCGGCGACGAGGCCCTTCGCCAGGGCGATGACCTCGCGTTGGAATTCGGCCGCGGCGATGTCGCGCCATGCACCGTCGTGTGGGACGGCGAAAAGTGCTCGCGACGGGGTGGCAGCGACCCGGTCGACGAGGAGATCGGTGATGTTCGCGTCAGGGTCGGCTGGAACGACAGCGGGGACTTCGAACTGGACGGCGCTCATGGGCGGCAACTCCTTCGGTACCGGAAGCGTCTGGCAGGGTACACACACTCTATCTGTCACCCGGTCGCCGAGCCCGCGCCAGGACACGGCGCCCCATTAGACTTTCCGGGTCGCCGCCGGTCGGCCGACGGAAAGGACCACGCGTGCTCAACATCGGCATCGACATCGGCGGAACCAAGATCGCCGGAGGTGTCGTCTCCGCCGACGGGACGATCGTCGACCGCATCCGCGTCGACACCCCCGCCGACACCGACGCGCTGGCCGACGCCGTCGCCGACATGGTGCGGCACTTCCGGGCATCCCACGAGGTGACCGCCGTCGGTGTCGCCGCCGCCGGCTTCCTCGACCGCACGCGGTCGATCATGCGGCACGCGCCCAACATCGACTGGGTCGAGCATCCGCTGCGCGCCGAGCTCGAAGCGCGTGTCGGCGTCGCCGTCGTGCTCGAGAACGACGCGAACGCCGCCGGCTGGGCCGAGTACCGCTTCGGCGCCGGTCGCGGCAGCTCGAACATGGTCATGCTCACCCTCGGCACCGGCGTCGGGGGAGCGGTCATCATCGACGGGCAGCTCCTCATCGGCGGTCGCGGGGCGGCGGGCGAGCTGGGTCACGTGCGCTTCGAGCGCGGCGGACGCCGGTGCGGCTGCGGACTGCAGGGATGCCTCGAGCAGTACGCGTCGGGACGAGCGCTGCAGCGCGAGGCGATCGCCATCGCCGACGATCCCGGGCTCGGCTCCGGGCTTGCTCAGGTGCGCGACGAGCAGGGCTCGATCCCCGGCGACGCGATCTCCCGGCTGATCCTCGCGGACGACCCGGGCGCGCTCGAGGCGCTCCACCGGGTCGCGACGGCTCTGGGAGAGACCACGGGCGGATTCCAGGCCACGCTCGACCCCGAGATCTTCGTCATCGGCGGCGGCGTCGCGCAGCTGGGTGAGACGTTGCTCGCGCCGGTCCGGGCGGCCTATCGCGCAGCCCTTCCGGGCGGCGAGAACGCCGCGCCCGCCGATTTCGCCATCGCCACCCTCGGCAACGATGCCGGCTTGATCGGCGTGGCCGATCTCGCCGGGGGGCGGTGACCGGTGTTCTACTGGCTGATGAAGTACATCTTCATCGGACCCGTGGTGAAGGCGATCTTCCGGCCCTGGATCGTCGGTCGGCGGAACGTGCCCGCGACCGGCGCGGCGATCTTCGCCAGCAACCACCTGTCGGTGAGCGACTCGATCTTCCTGCCGCTCATGATCGACCGGCCCATGTCGTTCCTCGCCAAGAGCGACTACTTCACGGGTACGGGCCTCAAAGGCTGGGCGACCCGGGTGTTCATGAAGGCGACCGGTCAGATCGCGATCGATCGGACCGGGGGCAAGGCATCCGAGGCCTCGCTCAACACCGGACTGCAGGTCCTCGGCCGCGGTGACCTGCTCGGGATCTACCCCGAGGGCACACGCAGTCCCGACGGCAAGCTCTACCGCGGGCGCACGGGGCTGGCGCGCATGGCGCTGGAGGCCCGTGTGCCGGTCATCCCCGTGGTGATGGTCGACACCGACGCGGTCATGCCCATCGGGCGCAGCATCCCCCGCGTTGGGCGCGTGGGAATGGTCATCGGCGAGCCGCTCGATTTCTCGCGCTTCCAGGGGATGGAAGGGGATCGCTACGTGCTGCGCTCGGTGACCGACGAGATCATGGTCGCGCTGCAGCGTCTGGGCGAGCAGGAGTACGAAGACGTCTACGCCTCGTCGGTCAAGGAGCGTGCGGCGCAGCAGCAGGCCTGAGCGTCACACGACCGGCGCGGTGTCGGCCGAGCATTAGACTTGGCGCGTGCCTACGCTGGATTCACTCGACTCGTGGCGCGATCTTCCCATCAAGCAGCAGCCGGCGTGGAACGACCCCGACGCCGTCGCTGCGGTGTCGGCTGAGATCGCGACGCTTCCGCCCCTCGTCTTCGCCGGAGAGGTGGACATCCTCCGCGAGCGCCTCGCGCGCGCGGCATCCGGAGAAGCCTTCCTGCTGCAGGGCGGTGACTGCGCCGAGACGTTCGCCGGCGCGACCGCGGAGAAGATCCGCAACCGCATCAAGACCGTGCTGCAGATGGCGGTCGTGTTGACCTATGGCGCCTCGATGCCCGTCGTGAAGATGGGGCGCATGGCCGGCCAGTTCGCCAAGCCGCGCTCGAGCGACACCGAGACGCGCGGCGATGTCACGCTGCCCGCCTACCGCGGCGACATCGTCAACGGCTACGACTTCACGGCGGCCTCGCGCCAGCCCGACCCCGCACGGCTGCTCAAGGGCTACCACACGGCTGCGTCGACACTGAATCTCATCCGCGCGTTCACGCAGGGTGGGTTCGCCGACCTGCGCGAGGTGCACTCGTGGAACAAGGGCTTCGCGTCGAACCCGGCCAACGCGCGCTACGAGGGACTCGCGGGCGAGATCGACCGCGCCATCAAGTTCATGGAAGCGGCCGGCGCCAACTTCGACGAGCTGCGCGGCGTGGAGTTCTACACGGGCCACGAGGGCCTGCTGATGGACTACGAGCGTCCGATGACGCGCATCGACTCGCGGACGAACACCCCGTACAACACGTCGTCGCACTTCCTCTGGATCGGCGAGCGCACCCGCGAGCTCGATGGCGCCCACGTCGACTACTTCTCGAAGATCCGCAACCCGATCGGCGTGAAGCTCGGCCCCACGACGTCGACCGACACCGCGCTGGCGCTGATCGACAAGCTCGACCCCGAGCGCGAGCCGGGTCGTCTCACCTTCATCACGCGTATGGGTGCGGGCAAGATCCGCGACGCGCTGCCGCCGCTGCTCGAGGCCGTGAAGGACTCCGGCGCGACGCCGCTGTGGGTCACCGATCCCATGCACGGCAACGGCATCACGACGCCGACCGGCTACAAGACGCGTCGCTTCGACGACGTCGTCGACGAGGTCCGCGGGTTCTTCGAAGCGCACCGCGCGGTCGGCACCTTCCCCGGCGGCATCCACGTCGAGCTCACCGGTGACGACGTCACCGAGTGCCTCGGCGGCTCCGAGATGATCGACGAGGCGACACTGGCCACGCGCTACGAGAGCCTGTGCGACCCGAGACTGAACCACATGCAGAGCCTCGAGCTCGCCTTCCTGGTCGCCGAGGAGCTCGAGAAGCGCTGAGCCTCGGCGCTTCAGCATCGCGCGAGAGCGCACATCCGCACGGTTACGGGGTCTCCCCACCGTGCAGATGTGCGCTCTCGCTGTCTCGAGGTGTGGATAGGCCGGGCCGATGAGGGTTCCGGGGGGAATGTGGGCGGGTGAACCGCCGCGCTCCTCTGCCACGACCCGTCACCGCACAGGCATTCACCACGGACGAGGCGCGCGCGTTCGGCGTGAGCCGCGGCAGGCTGCGGGCCGCCGATCTGCGGCATCCGCACCATGGTGTCTACGCCGCATTCGACGCCATCGGCGCCGACGACATCCTCGGGCGCTGCCGCCTGATCCTGCCCGCGCTGGGGCCGACGCAACTCTTCTCCGGCCGAACGGCCGCGGCGCTATGGGGGATGCCGTTGCCCTGGGTCTCCGGTCCGCCGATGCTCGAGGTGATCACGGCCGGCGGCGGAGCGGCGATGCGGCGCCCCGGTGTTCTGGGATCGCGGACGAGCCTCGTTCTCGAACGCCGGGACGTCGAGGGCCTGCCCGTGATCACACCGACCGAGGCCTGGTGTCGGCTCGCTGCCGGTCCGCAGCCCCTCGGTCACCGGTGGCTCGTCGCGACAGCCGACTACCTCCTCAGCGGACGACGCGGCGAGCGGGGCCGCACGCGTCCTCTCGCGACGCGCGCTGAACTCGAGACGGCTGTGGTCGATCGGGGAAGTGCGCGCGGAGCCCGGTCGTTGCGCACTGCGTTGGAGCGCGCCCGATCGCCCGTGGATTCACCCCAGGAATCGATCCTGCGCGTCGCGCTCATCGACGCGGGAATCCCCGAACCGCGGGTGCAGGTCGCGGTTCGCACGGCTGCGGGCGTGAGGCACGCCGACATGGGATGGCCCGAGCACCGGCTGCTCCTCGAGTACCAGGGCGACGAGCATCGCGCGTCACGACGCCGATGGCTCGACGATCTCACGCGTGTGCAGCTGCTCGAGGATGCCGGGTACCGCGTCATCCTCGTCGGAGCGGCCGACCTCGACGACGACGCGCGGGCGCTGGCCGCCCGCATCCGTCGCGCTCTCGCCTGAACCGCTCGGAGGTCGGCGAGGACGCGTATTCGCAGGGTGCAGGAGGCTGCTGACCGTGCATTCGTGCGCTCTCGCACTCGTCGGGCCCGGAAGACCGGGCAGGCTCAGCCGGTGGCGGTGATCTGCAGGGTGATGGTGGTGCCGCGCACGTGCTTGCTCCCGCCGGTGGGATCCTGCGCGGTGACCTTGGTCAATCCGTCGGGCCAGATGTTCCACAGGGCCGAGAAGCTGACGTCGAAGCCCGCGTCGCGCAGCGTCTGCGCGGCCGCATCGCGGGTCTGCCCGACGACGCTCGGCACCTCGAACAGCGGGGGACCGCTCGAGACGATGAGGGTCACGGTCTCGCCCGGCCGCCAGTTGCCCTCCTCGCCGCGGTCTGCGATGCCGATCACGTCGCCCTTGGCGATGCGCTCGCTCGCCTCGCTGCGGGTGTCACTCGAGACCTCGAGGCCGACGTCGGTGAGCATGGCGGTCGCGCGGTTGACGCTCTGGCCCGAGACATCGGGCACGGCGCCGCGCGAGACCAGCAGGGCCGCCGAGTCGCCCTGGCGGAGCGTGCAGCCGTTCGAGCAGTCGATGGCGTCGCCGCCCCCGGCCGGGGTGCCGGACGCGCGGATGACGGTGCCCTCGGCGACATCCGGATCGAATTCCGCCTCCGGGTCGTCGGACACGGCCACGATGTTCTGCCGCAGGATCTCGCGCGCCGCCTGTTCGGTCTGACCCGAGAGGGCGGGAATCGACACTTCGGCCGGTCCGCGCGAGATGACCACGGTCACGGTCGCCTCGCGATCGAGCCGGGTGCCCGGGGCGGGGTCGGTGCGGATGGTGAGACCCGTAGCGACGTCGAGGCTGTTCTCGCCGGACTCCTCGGCCAGCAGCCCCTGGGCTGCGATCGCGGCCTGAGCCTCGGCGAACGTCTCGCCGCGCACGTCCGGAACGGCGACCAGCGAGCCGGGACCCGATCCGAACCACCACCCCGTCCCGCCGGCGAGAGCCGCCAGCAGGAGGACGATCGTGACGAGCCAGGCGCCCTTCGCGCGATTGCGTCGGGCGAGTCGCCGCAGTCGTGTCGCGTTGTCGACATCGGTGGTCACCGGCGGCGCGGTGAACGTGCCGGGCATCACCTTGGTGAGCTCGCCCGAGCCCTCGCCGTCATCGTCGATGACGACCGCCGGGGCGCCGGACGGTGCTGTGCGCACCACCTGCGGGAAGACACCCAGCTCGCGCTCGATCTCGCGCAGCCGGTCGAGCATGACCCGGGCGTCGAGGGGACGCTCGTCGGGCTCGCGCTCGGTCGCCCACAGCACCAGCTCGTCGAGCTGCTCGGGCACTCCGGGGTTCTTCGCGCTCGGTCGCGGCACCGAGTCGGTCGCATGCTGGTAGGCGATCTGCATCGGCTGCTCGCCCTTGTAGGGCTGTTCGCCCGCGAGCATCTCGTAGAGCATGATGCCGAGGGCGTAGATGTCGCTGCGCGCGTCGGCGGTGCCTCGGGTGACCAGTTCGGGAGCGAGGTAGGCGATGGTGCCGAGGAGCATCTGACCTGTCGCGGTGTTCGCGGTCGTCGCGCGGGCGAGGCCGAAGTCGCCGATCTTGATGCGCCCGTCCTCGGCCAGCAGCACGTTCTCGGGCTTGACGTCGCGATGGACGATCCCCGCCCGGTGCGCGGCGGCGAGACCGGAGAGGATCGCGTCCATGATCGTGATCGTCTGCGGGATGGTCAGGCGCTTCTGCTCGCGCAGCAGCTCGCGCAGCGTGATGCCCGGCAGATACTCCATCACCAGGTAGGCCATCTCGCCGTCCTGGCCCTGGTCGAACACGTTGACGACGTGGGGGTCGGCGAGCCGCGCTGCGGAGCGGGCTTCCTGGATGAAGCGGCTCTGGAACACGGAGTCGTCGGAGAGGTGCCCGTGCATGACCTTGAGAGCGACGCGGCGCTCGAGTCTGAGGTCGGTCGCGACGTACACCGTCGCCATGCCGCCGCGGGCGATGCGAGCGCGGACGCGATACCGCTGGTCGACCAGTCGGCCGATCAGCGGGTCGGTCTGCTGGCTCATGCTCACGGAGCGATTCTACGGAGCGGATGCTGCGAGCCCGGGCAACGGCTCACCCTCGGGCACCGGTGACATGGGCTTCCCAGCGCTTTCGGGGTCAGCCGAGCACTGCGAGCCAGCGGTAAGCCTGCTGCTCCCACTCGCCGTACCGATCGGGGTAAGCGGAGATCTGCACGGCTTGCGCGGCGTCGGTGAACGGGAGGTTCTCCCAGCCCGGGATGTCGAGCAGCCCGCGGGTTGCGGTGCCGTTGGGGTCGGCGGCGCCGCCGTAGAAGGTCGCGATCGACCGCGAGGGGTCGCGGACCTGGTCGGGAGTGCCCCATCCGGTGCTCGGGCGCTGTTGGAAGAGTCCGAGCGAGTCGCGGTCACCCCAGTCGAGGTTGCGGATCCACGACTCGACCATCGCCGTCGCCAGAGCGATGGCGATGCCGCGGTCGGGGACGCCGCGTTCCCGACCGACCTGGATGATGAGTCGGGCGTTCTCGATCTGCTCCGCGTCGAGGCCGAGGTCGACCAGCGCGGACGTCGCGACAGCCGGAGTCGCCGCGGCGCCTGGTATCACGAGCGCTTGTCCCGGGTAGATGATCGACGAGCGGTCGAGCCCGTTCGCGGCGAGCAGGGCGTCCAGGCCCAGGCCGTTCGCGGCGGCGATCGCCGACAGCGTGTCGCCGGCGGCCACGGTGTGAGTCGCGGCGGCGATCGGGGTCGCCTGAGAGACGGCCGCGGGGGCGGGCATCGCCGTCGCGCCGGCGGCCGAGGGGACCGCGAGGGTCTGGCCGGGGAAGATCACCGCTCCGTCCCCGAGCCCGTTCGCGGCGAGCAGGGCGCCGACCCCGATGCCGTGGGCCTGAGCGATCGACCAGGGCGTTTCGCCGGTCGAGACGGTGTGGGTGGTTCCGGCGGGCGCGACCTGCGGGGCGGGAGCGACCGCGGCGGACGCGCCCGCCTCGGCGCTCAGCCGGATCCGGTCTCCGGGACGGATGACGGATGACCAGTCCAGACCGTTCCATGCGAGGAGGTCGACCGTACGGAGCCCATAGGCGGATGCGATCCGGCTGATCGTGTCGCCGAGCACGACCGTGTGCTCGGCCGGTCGAGCCGCGAGCGGACGCGCGGAGGCGGCACCGGGCACAGCCGAACGCAACGTCGCCCCGGGCGCGCCATCCCGATGGGCCGTCTCGACCGTGGGGGTGGCGGCGGCGGGCTGCGCCGTCAGGCTCAGCGCGATCGAGCCCACGACGGCGGGCGCGACCATGCCGCGCAGGCGGGGTCGCGGTGGGTGCGGGGGAGAGATCGAGTCGCGGCGCACGGAGGGTCCCTTCTCGGAGGTCTCGGAAACGCTGACACGCGGCTGTGAGAGGTGTCAACCGATGTGACTGCTGTGACTCGTGTGAAATGAGCCGGACGCGGGAGCCGCGACGCCGAGTGGAAGTGACATAGTGAAGGGGTGAGCACTGCCGATTACCCCGTCGTTCCCCTGTCCTGGCTGACGCTGCCCGATGTGGTCGACCTCACGGGTGAGACGCTCAGCCGCGTCCGCCGGCTGCTGGATGAGAATCACCTCATCGGGTCGCGCCGCGACGGCACGTTCCGCATTCCCGAGGCGTTCTTCCTCGACGGTGCACCGCTCTCGTCGCTGCGCGGCACCATCACCGTGCTGCACGACGTCGGGTTCTCGGATGACGAGGCGATTGACTGGCTGTTCGCGATCGAGGAATCGATCGGAGCGGCTCCGATCGCGGCTCTGCGTGCGGGGCGCAAGGCGGAGGTCCGACGGGTCGCTCAGACTCTCGCCTGACGCAGCGCCCGTCAGCGGAGGCGGAAGCCGTCGACTCAGGCGGAGCGTCGGATGGCGGCGTCGGCGATCTCGCGCAGGAGGGCCACCTCGGCAGCCCCGATCGGGGCGTTCTCGAGTGCCGTGTCCGCGGCCGTAGAGAGGCGATCGATCTCGCCTTCGAGGCGCTCGACGGCGCCGCTTTCTCGGATGACCTTCTGCAGCCGAGCGATGGTCGCCTCATCGAGGGTCCGGTCGCCGAGCGCGGCATCGAGGTCGGACCGGCCGGCGTCGTCCATCGCCTCACGGGCATAAGCGATGAGGACCGTGCGCTTGCCCTCGCGAAGGTCGTCTCCGGACGGCTTGCCCGTCACCGAAGAGTCGCCGAAGACGCCGAGCACGTCGTCTCGCAGCTGGAAGGCGAGCCCGACGGCGTGACCGAAGTCTGCGAGGGTCTCGCGCTGAGCCGCGGTGGCGCCGCCGAGCGCGGCGCCGATCAGCAGCGGCTGCTGCACGCTGTAGCGGGCCGACTTGTACGACGCGACGCGGAGGGCGCGCGCGGCGTGTTCCCCGTCGGGTGCCGTCGCCCACGCGGCTTCCTCCGCGACATCGAGGTACTGCCCGACGGTCACGTCGCGGCGCATCGTCGCGTACTGGCGGCGCACATCGGCCGCGCGCGGGTGCCCGTCGAGGGCGTCTTCGAGGAGGTCATCGCTCCAGGCGATGAGCAGGTCGCCGAGCAGGATCGCCGCGGCGCGTCCGAAGGCGTCGGCATCGCCCAGCCAGCCCGATCGACGGTGCGCTTCTTCGAGAGCCCGATGCGCGGCGGGGCGGCCCCGCCGGGTGTCGGAGTTGTCGACGAGGTCGTCGTGCACCAGTGCAGCGGCGTGGAAGATCTCGAGCGACGCGGCGACGCCGGCGATGTCGGCGTCGCCGGACGGGGCGCCGGCCGCCGCGTGTCCTGCCGACAGGAAGCGGGCGCGCAGCCTTTTGCCGCCGGCGACGGCGGTGAGGGCGCGGTCGACGAAATCGGCCGCTTCAGCCCCGAGATCGGCGACCTCGGCCCGCCGATCCAACGCGAATCTTTCCAGTCGCTGGGAAACGGTCGAGATCGGGTCGGCGGAGCTCGTCACGGGCCTAGCCTAGTTCTCATCAGCGCGCGTAGAATCGGGCGCACCGGTACCCGAACAGAGGGGGATGCATGCCACTGTCAGAACAGGAGCAGCGGCTGCTCGACGAGATGGAACGCCATCTCATGCGCAATGAAGCAGACGTCGTCAGTGCTCCGCGCGAAGGTCAGTCCCTCAGCTACCGCAACATCGTCTACGGTGCGGTCCTCGTCCTCCTCGGTCTCGGCGGTCTGATCGCCGGCGTCTCGAGCAGCATCATCGCGATCGGCGTCGTCGCCTTCCTCGTGATGGTCGGGGGTGTCGTGCTGGCGCTGACCCCCTCTCGGAACGCCGCCGCGAGCCGGCCGGCGGCCACGGCCGGCACCCGCAAGCCGACCGCCCGCTCCTCGAGTTTCATGGACCGGATGAACGACCGATGGGACCGCCGCAACGGCGAACGCTGACGTCAGCCACCTCACTTTCAGAGCACCGACCTCCGGGTCGGTGCTCTTTTTTGTGCCTCGGGGGAGGAACGGGCGCGCCTGCCATAGTGAAGTGGAGGAAAGTGGAGTAAAGTGGTGCGCACCGACGGGCCGGGAGGGGGTGGTGGAGCACCATGCTTCTCGGCACGCACACCCCCAAGCTCGACGAGAAGGGCCGCGTCATCCTCCCCGCCAAATTCCGCGACGACCTCGGCCCTGGTGTCGTCGTCACGCGCGGCCAGGAGCGGTGCCTCTACGTCTTCAGCACGGTCGAGTTCGAGCGCGTCTACGAGCGGATCCGCGAAGCGCCCCTGACGAACAAGCAGGCGCGCGACTTCCAGCGCATGTTCCTCTCGGGCGCGAGCGCGGAGAAGCCCGACAGCCAGAACCGCATCACGGTGCCGCCGCACCTGCGCACCTATGCCGGTCTCGGCCGAGAGCTGGTCATGACCGGCGTCGGCGCACACGCCGAGATCTGGGACGCCGATGCCTGGAACGCCTACGCCGCCGGCAACGAAGACGCGTACTCCGACATGGAGCAGGAGGTGATCCCGGGACTCTTCTGACCCCGTGGCCGTGATCCTCAGCCGCTGGCCCTGACGCACTTCCCCGGTGTCAGGTCGCAGCGGAGGGGGATCACGGCTCCGGGCCCCGTCCCTCCATGACCATGACGAACGACGACATCCACACCCCCGTTCTGCTCGACCGCTGCGTCGAGCTGCTCGCTCCCGCGCTCCAGCGCGAGGGCGCCGTCGTCGTCGACGCGACCGAAGGCATGGGCGGTCACTCGGAGGCTCTGCTCGAGAAGTTCCCCGACGTGCGGCTGGTCGGCCTCGACCGTGACACCGACGCTCTGCGCATCGCGGGAGAGCGGCTGGCACGGTTCGGCGATCGCGTCGACCTCGTGCACACCGTCTACGACGGCATCCGCGAGGCCCTCGACTCGCTCGGCATCCGCCGTGTCGACGGCATCCTCTTCGACCTGGGCGTGTCGTCGCTGCAGCTCGACGAGGCCGACCGCGGATTCGCATACGCGCAGGACGCGCCCCTCGACATGCGGATGGACCAGACGGCGGGTACGACCGCGGCGGAGATCCTCGCGACCTACAGCGAGGGCAACCTGCGCCGCATCTTCGAGCGCTACGGCGAGGAGAAGCTGGCCGGGCGGTATGCGCGGGCGATCATCGAAGCGCGCGGCCGAGCTCCGCTGACCCGTTCCGGCGAGCTCGTCGATGTCCTCATCGCCGCGACCCCGATGGCCGTCCAGCGCGATCGTTCGGGGCATCCCGCGAAGCGCGTCTTCCAGGCGCTGCGCATCGAAGTCAACGCCGAGCTCGCCGTGCTCGAACGCGCTCTGCCCGCCGCGCTCGATGCGCTGGCCGTCGGCGGGCGCATCGTCGTCATGTCGTACCAGTCGCTCGAAGACCGCGCGGTCAAGCGCGTGCTGGCCGAGGCCTCGTCCTCGACCGCGCCGAGCGGCCTGCCCGTCGAGCTCCCCGAACACGCGCCGCGGTTCCGGCTGCTGGTGCGCGGCGCGGAACTGGCGTCCGAGGAAGAACGTGAACGCAATCCCCGCGCGACGCCGGTCCGGCTGCGTGCGGCGGAACGGATGAGGGAGGCCTCGTGACTGCCGACAACACCGCCCGCATCCCATCGCCGCTCGGTGACGACTTCTTCGCGAGCGTTCCCGGCCGCCTGCCGCGCGAGGGGGAGCGGGAACGCCAGCGCGATCTGCGCCTGGTCACGGGCGCCGCCCGTCGCCGCCGCCCGCGCATGCTCTACGGCGTCATCGCCGTGTCCGGGGCGGTGCTCATCGGGGCGGTGCAGATGGGGCTGTCGATCCTCACGACCCAGACCTCGTACGAGATCTCCTCGCTCTCGCAGCAGCAGCGCCAGCTCACCTGGCAGAAGCAGATCATCCAGGACGATCTCGCGGGGCTCGCCTCTCCCCAGTACCTCGCGGCGAACGCCACCGCGCTGGGCATGGTGATCGCGGAGTCGCCGAGCTACCTGCGGCTCAGCGACGGAGCCGTGCTGGGCGCCGCCAGCGCTGCCGGCTCGCACTCGAACGTCGACGCCCTGGGCCGAGCCGCCGTCGCGAACTCCCTCGTCGCCGGCGTGCCGCTGGTCACCGATCCCGACGCGAGTCTCGCGTCCGGCACGAGCACCGACGAGCTGGTCGGTGCCGATCGTGCGACACCCCCGCCCATCGCCGACGGATTGCCCGCCCCGAGCACACACTGAGAACCATGACGACACGAGCCACCCGCAGTCCGCGCCGCCGTACGGTCGTCGCACTCCTCGTCGTCCTCATCGTCCTCGTCGCCTTCATCGTCCGGCTCGTCGACATCCAGGTCGTCAACGCCGACGAGCACCAGACGGACGCCCGAAACCTGGCGATGGAGGCCGGGACGGAACTCTTCGGGACGCGCGGCGACATCACCGACACCAACGGGGCACCGCTCGCGACGACGACCTCCGTCTACGATGCGAAGATCGACCCGAAGCTCGCCGCGAACGGGATCAAGCGCAAGAACGACGACGGTCAGACCGTCACCGTCACGTGGCCCGAGCTGGCGACCGAGATCGCCGCCGTGACCGGGCAGGATGCCGCCGAGGTCGAGGGCATCGTCACGACCGCCGTCGCTGCTGATCCCGAGTCGCGATTCGCCTATCTCGAGCGTGGGATATCGACGGCGCAGTACCGCGCCCTCGCCGATCTCAAGCTCCCGTTCGTGGGCTTCGACCCCCACCCGCATCGGACCTATCCCGACGGGGCCGTCGCGGGCAACGTCATCGGATTCGTCGGTTCGGACGAGACCCCGCTCGAGGGGATGGAGTCGCTGCAGAACTCGTGCCTGCAGAGCAGCGACGGCACGGTCCGGTACATGCGGGGGCTCGATGGCGTCGTGATCCCCGGGACGGAGATCGAAGATCCCGCGCCCGTCAACGGCGGAACGCTGCGCCTGACGATCGATCGCGATCTGCAGTGGTACATGCAGCAGCTGATCGCCGAGCAGACCCAGAACCTCGGGGCCGAGAGCGGCTCGATCCTCGTCGTGGAGGTCGCCACGGGAAAGATCCGGGCAGCGGCTGAGTACCCCAGCGTCGATCTGAACGACATCGCGGCATCCGACCCGGCCGATCGCGGCAGCCGGCTGTTCCGCGACTCGTACGAGCCGGGATCGACCTTCAAGCCCGTCACGGCGGCGACCGCCATCGAGGCGGCGGGACTCACGCCGCTGTCGACCGCGTGGTCGCCGGATCGGATGGAGTTCCCCAACGGCGCCGTCGTCAACGACTCCGAGCACCACGAGGCGCAGAACCTGACCCTCACCGGCGGGCTCGTCACCTCGTCGAACGTCGCGTTGTCGCAGTTCGGCACGCAGGTCGATCCCGAGACCCGGCTCGAGTACCTCAAGAAGTTCGGTGTCGGCGAGGGCACGGCGCTCAACTGGTCGGGGGAGCCCAAGGGCACCTACATCCCGACCGACCAGTGGGACAACCAGACGTACTACACGACCACGTTCGGCCAGGCCTTCACCGTGACCGCCCCGCAGGTGGCATCGGTCTACCAGACCATCGCGAACGGCGGTGTGCGCGAGCCGCTGAGCCTCGTCGAGTCCTGCACCGCGGCCGACGGTACCGTGACCGAGCCCGACCTGCCCGAGCCGGTGCGCGTCATCAAGGAGAGCACCGCCAGCCAGGTCAGCGAGATGCTCGAGAACGTCTTCGCGCAGGGCACGCTCGCCGATGACATCGCGATCCCGGGCTACCGCATGGCGGGTAAGACGGGCACCGCTCAGAAGGTCGATCCGAACACCGGCGCGTACAAGGACAACCTCTATTACACGTCGCTGGTGGGCTACGCGCCGGCCGACGATCCGAAGTATGTTGTCCTGACGGCGTTCGACGAGCCGAAGACCCTGCGTCTGTCTGCAGCCAACCGGCCGGCGTTCCAGAAGGCCATGACCCAGGTGCTCAAGCACTACCGGATCATGCCGTCCGACTCGCAGACGCCGCTGCTCCCCGTGACCCAGTGACGCGCATGTGCGCGTCTGAGGATTGAACATGATCTCCCTTCCGTTGTCCGACATCGCCCGGGTGCTTTCGGGCACCCTCCACCTCGCCGGTGGCGACGGCCCCGATACCCGCGTCGGCGGAACGGTCGACACGGACTCGCGCAACATCGGCTCCGGCGACGTGTTCGTGGCCAAGCCGGGCGACGCGACCGACGGACACCTCTTCGTGCCGGCCGCGGCCGAGGCCGGTGCATCGCTCGCGATCGTCGAGCACCTCGTCGACGCCGAGATCACGCAGATCCTCGTCGCCGACGCGGTCACCGCGCTGGCCGACCTCGCGCGCGAGGTCGTGGGCCGGGTGCGCGCCGCAGGCGACCTCCGCGTGGTGGGCATCACGGGATCGAACGGCAAGACCACGACGAAGAACCTCCTCGCCCGCATCCTCGAGGGGGAGGGCCCGACGGTCGCGCCCCGCGCCTCGTTCAACAACTCGGTAGGCGCGCCGCTGACCATGCTCCGGGTCGCGGATGACACCCGGTACCTCGTCAGCGAGTTCGGAGCCGACGGCTCGGGACAGATCGCGCGTCTCGCGGGTCTGGTGACCCCGGACGTCGGCGTGGTCCTCATGGTCGGGATGGCGCATGCCGGCGGTTTCGGCGGCGTGGAGGCGACCCTCAAGGCCAAGACCGAGCTGGTCGAGGCCGTCCGCCCCGGTGGTGTGGCAGTCCTCAACGCCGACGATGCGCGTGTCGCGACGATGGCGGCCGTCGCCGAGGCCCGAGGCGTCCGTGTCCGCTGGTTCGGACGCGGTCCGGCGGCAGAGGTGCGCGCCGACGACGTCGAGGTCGATGCCTCGGGGACGTCCTGCGTGATCGTGGTCGGCGAGCAGCGGATGCCGCTGCGGCTGCGCGTGCTCGGTGAGCACCACGTCATGAACGCGCTGGCCGCGATCACCGCCGCCCTCGAACTGGGGGTGGCCCTCGAAGACGCCGTCGCGCGGCTCGAGACGGTCGAGCTGGCGGAGCGCTGGCGGATGCAGCCGCTCGGGTCCGAGTCGGTGCGCATCATCAACGACGCCTACAACGCGAGCCCCGACTCGATGGCCGCGGCTCTGCGCACCCTCGCGCAGATCACGCAGCCCGGCGAACGGAAGGTCGCCGTGCTCGGCGCGATGAGCGAGCTCGGCGAGTTCGCCGGTGACGAGCACGATCGCGTCGGCCTCCAGGCGGTTCGCCTGCGGATCGAGCGCATCGTCGTCATCGGCGCCGATGCACGGCGGCTCTACCTCGCCGCCATCGGCGAGGGGTCGTGGGACGGCGAGGCGGTGTTCTTCGCCGATGCCGACGCCGCGTACGACTATCTGATCGAGGAGCTGCGCGCCGGCGACCGCGTGCTCGTGAAGTCGTCCAACTCCGCCGGACTGCGGCACCTCGGCGATCGTCTGGGAGAATTCTTCTCGTGAGATCCCTGCTGACGGCCGCGACGATCTCCCTCGCGTTCACACTCTTCCTGACCCCCCTGTTCATCCGGCTCTTCGAGAAGCTGGGCTGGGGGCAGGTCATCCGCACGCCCGACGACGCGACCAACCCGAGCCATCACGCCAAGCGCGGAACGCCCACGATGGGCGGCATCATCTTCATCATCGGGACGATCGTCGGCTACCTCGTCGGCACGTTGACCGGTGGCGCGCCGCCGTCGATGTCGGGTCTGCTCGTGATCTGGATGATGGTCGGTCTCGGTGTCGTCGGATTCATCGACGACTACATGAAGGTCCGCTCGCAGCGGAGCCTCGGCCTGTCGGGGTGGCGGAAGGTCGCGGGGCAGGTGATCGTCGCCGTCTCGTTCGGCGTGCTGGCCCTCCTCGTTCCCAACCACGGCGGCCAGCCGGTGGGGCGCCCGTTCATCTCCCTGTTCCGCGACATCGACTGGCTGTCGTTCATGGCCCTGGGCGGTGTCGCCGGGTGGCTTCTGTACCTCGCGTGGATCTCGTTCCAGGCGGTCGCATGGTCGAACGCCACGAACCTCACCGACGGTCTCGACGGTCTGGCCACCGGCGCGGGCATCTTCACGGTGTCCGCCTACAGCCTCGTGACGTTCTGGCAGTTCCAGCAGCGCTGCGCGAGCGGCGCGCTCGTTCCGGCCTACGAGTCGGCGTGCTACACGACCAACGACCCGATGGATCTCACGATCATCTCCGCGTCGTTCGTCGGCGCGCTCGTGGGGTTCCTGTGGTGGAACGCTCCGAAGGCGAAGATCTTCATGGGCGACGTCGGATCGATGGCCATCGGCGGCGTCATCGTCGCCATGGCCGTGCTCTCGCGCACCGAGCTGCTGGCGGTCATCATCGCGGGCGTGTTCATCATCGCCCCCGGGTCGGTCATCCTCCAGCGGTACTACTTCAAGGCCACGGGCGGAAAACGGCTGTTCCTCATGAGCCCCTTCCACCACCATCTCGAGATGCGCGGCTGGCCCGAGGTGACGATCGTCGTGCGCATGTGGATCATCGCGGGAATGCTCGCCGTCGGCGGTGTCGGACTGTTCTACGTGGCCTGGTTGGCGGCGGTATGACCGCGCGTCTGGACGAGCTGACGAGCTGGCACGCCGACTGGCGTGGCCTCCGCGTCGTGGTCCTCGGGCTCTCGGTCACCGGCTTCTCGGTAGCCGACACCCTCGCCGAGCTCGGCGCGGATGTCCTGGTGGCGACCGAAGGAGCGGATGCGGAGTACGCGCGGCTTCTGCCGGTCATCGGCGTCTCGCTCCACGACGGCTCGCTGCAGAGCGTTCCCGATGCCGTCGTGGCGCACGCGCCCGACGTCGTGATCGCTTCTCCGGGTTTCCCCCCTCACCACCCTGTGATCCGCTGGGCGCGCGAGAGCGGCATCGCGCTGTGGGGTGACATCGAACTCGCCTGGCGCGTGCGCGACAAAGTCGTCCGCCCCGACGGGAGCCCGGCCGATTGGCTTCTCATCACGGGCACGAACGGCAAGACGACCACGACTCAGCTCACCGCGGCGATGCTGGCCGCCGGTGGTCTGCGAGCGGCGCCGTGCGGCAACATCGGTGTGCCGGTGCTCGACGCCGTCCGTGACCCGAGCGGTTTCGATGTGCTGGTCGTCGAGGTGTCGAGCCATCAGCTCTGGTATCTCGGCCTGGCAGACGGCCCCGATCGGCTCTCGCCGCACGCGAGCGTCTGCCTGAATCTCGCCGACGACCACCTCGAATGGCACGGGTCTTTCCAGGCCTATCGAGACGCGAAGGCCGTGGTGTACGAGAACACGCGTGTCGCCTGCGTCTACAACAAGGCGGATGTCGCCACGCGCGAGATGGTCGAGGAGGCGGAGGTCGTCGAGGGCTGTCGTGCCATCGGGTTCGACCTCGGCGTGCCCGGTCCCAGTGATCTGGGGCTCGTGGACGGCATCCTCGTCGATCGCGCCTTCCATGACGACCGGCGCGCCTCCGCCCTCGAACTGACGACGGTCGCGGAGCTCGCCGCGCGTGACCTGGCGGCTCCTCATATCGTCGCGAACATTCTCGCGGCGGCGGCTCTCGCGCGATCCCTCCACGTCGAGCCCGCCGCCATCCGCGCGGCGGTGCTGGCATTCCGACTCGACCCCCACCGCATCGAAGTGGTGGCACGGGTGGCGGGCGTGACCTGGGTCGATGACTCGAAGGCCACGAACCCGCACGCGGCGGCGTCGTCGCTCGCCGCCTTCCCGGGTGCGATCTGGGTCGTGGGCGGGCTCCTCAAGGGAGTCGACATCTCCGCGCTCGTCGCCGGACGCGGAGCGGCCACGAAGGCCGCCATCGTCATCGGCGAGGATCGCACGGCCGTCCTCGCGGCGTTCGCGCGACACGCCCCCGCGGTTCCGGTGATCGAGGTCGAGGCGACTCAGACTGAGGATGTCATGGCACGGGTCGTCGAACTGGCGGCCGAGGTCGCTGGTGTCGGGGACGTGGTCCTCCTCGCCCCTGCAGCAGCCTCGTTCGATCAGTTCGCCTCCTACGCAGACCGCGGTCGCCGCTTCGCGGAGGCCGTGCGCGAACGGATCGGAAGGGGAGACGGTGACCACGACGCCGAGCCGCCCGACGCCGCCCCCGACGAAACTCGCTGACGACGGCCCGACGCGAAGCGGCTTCGCCGCGCGCGTGTCGCTGGGACGCGCGTTCGCCCCGGTGCCGAGCGAGTTCCTGCTGCTGGCCTCGACCGCCCTCATCCTGACCGGGTTCGGTCTCGTGATGGTGCTCTCGGCGACGATGGCCACGGCGGACGCGAGCCCGTTCGAAACGGTGCTGAAGCAGGCCGTGTTCGCTCTGCTCGGCATCCCGCTGATGTTCATCGCGAGCCGGATGCCGCTGCGCTTCTGGAAGCGCATCGCGTGGCCGGCGCTCATCGTCGGCATTCTGCTGCAGCTGCTGGTCTTCGTGCCCGGACTGGGTGTTCACAACGACGGAAACACCAACTGGATCTCGGTCTTCGGCTTGCAGGCTCAACCGTCGGAGTTCTTGAAGCTCGCCCTCGCGGTATGGCTGGGGTTCGTGCTCTATCGCAAGCAGACTCTCCTGTCGAAGTGGCAGCACGTGTTCATCCCGGTCGTCCCGGTCGGAGCGCTGGTGATCGGCACCGTCATGGGCGGGCACGACCTGGGCACCGCGATGATCCTCATGGCGATCCTGCTCGGGTGCCTGTTCTTCTCCGGCGTCAAACTGCGGCTGTTCGTGATCCCGCTCCTCCTCGTGGTCGGTGCGGCCGCGGTCTTCGCGGTCACGAGCCCCAACCGCATGGCGCGGATCATGAGCTTCCTCAACGTCGATTCGACGGACTGCTACTTCGCCGATGCGGGCTCGTGCTACCAGCCGCTCCACGGCATCTGGGCGCTCGCGAGCGGCGGCGTCTTCGGTCTCGGTCTCGGCAATTCGCGGGAGAAGTACCAGTGGCTCCCCGCCGCCGCGAACGACTACATCTTCGCGATCGTGGGGGAGGAGCTCGGCCTCATCGGCTGCGCCGTCGTCCTCGCGCTGTTCGCGCTCTACGCGGTGGGCGCCTTCCACATCGTCCGCAAGACGCACGACCCGTTCGTGCGGATCGTCGCCGGCGGCATCACCATCTGGGTGGTCGGCCAGGCGCTCGTGAACATCGGCGTCGTCCTTCGCATCTTCCCCGTCCTCGGGGTGCCCCTGCCGTTCATGTCACAGGGCGGCACATCCCTCGTCTCGGGTCTTCTGGCCACCGGGGTGCTGCTCTCGTTCGCGCGGACGCTGCCGGTGCGCACCCCGGCGCTCGACGTGGCCTCGGGTGCTCGCCCCGTCCGGCCCGCGGCCGCTCGGGCCGGGTCCGCCCGCCGGTAGGCTCGATCCGGTGACCACCTACCTTCTGGCGGGCGGCGGCACGGCGGGGCATGTCAATCCGCTGCTCGCCGTGGCCGACGAACTGCGCGACCGACGTTCCGACGACACCGTGCTGGTGCTCGGTACGCGAGAGGGGCTCGAATCCCGTCTGGTGCCGCAGCGCGGATACGAACTGCTGATCGTCGACAAGGTGCCGTTCCCGCGGCGACCCAACGGTGCGGCGGTGCGGTTCCCGGCACGCTGGCTGCGAGCCGTTGCGCAGGTGCGCACCTACATCCGTGAGCGGGGAGTCGACGTCGTCGCGGGATTCGGCGGTTACGCGGCCGCCCCCGCCTACATCGCGGCGCGCCGTGAGAGTGTGCCTTACGTCGTCCATGAAGCCAATGCGCGGCCCGGGCTCGCCAACGTGCTCGGTGCGCGCAAGGCCGCCGCAACCGGCACGGTCTTCGAGGGGACGCCCCTGCGCGGCGCTCAGGTGGTCGGGATGCCGCTCCGCCGTGAGATCGTCGACCTCGACCGGGCAGCGCGTCGTACCGAGGCCGCAGCCGCGTTCGGTCTCGATCCTGCGCGCCCCGTCGTCCTGGTGTTCGGCGGCTCCCTCGGCGCACGCCGGCTCAATGAGGCGCTGGCCGGCTCATGGCGCGACATCGTCGCCGCCGGCTGGCAGGTGCTGCATGCTGCAGGCGAACGCAACGAGGTGCCCGACGGTTCGTCGCCGGACTACCGCGTCGTGCCGTATCTCGATCGCATGGACCTGGCGTTCGCTCTCGCCGATGTCGTGATCTCGCGCTCGGGAGCCGCGACGGTGAGCGAGGTCACCGCGCTCGGCATCCCGGCCATCTACGTGCCCTACGCCGTGGGCAACGGCGAGCAGGCGCTGAATGCGGCGGGTGCGGTCCGAGCCGGCGCTGCGCGCATCATCCCCGACGCCGACTTCACTCCCGAGCGGGTGCGCGCCGAGATCGTCCCGCTGCTCGCGGACGAGGGTGAGCTCGACCGGATGCGGCGCGCCGCCGGCACGGTCGGCACGCGCGAGGGCGCCGCCAACGTCGTCGCTCTGCTCGACGCCGCGCAGCAGCGCTGAGGGCGTGGCGGGCGGCCCTGTCAGCCGGGCGACCTAGACTTGACGGGTCATGATCAGACCCGACTTGAGCCTCCCGATCCCCGCCGACATCACCGCCGCGCACTTCATCGGCATCGGTGGATCGGGCATGTCCGGCCTCGCCGGGATGTTCCTCGACCGCGGCATCCGCGTCTCCGGTTCAGACCGCGCCGACAGCCCCGCGATGCGCGCGCTCGCGGCGCGCGGGGCGGACGTCCACGTCGGACACGCCGCGGCCCACCTCCCCGACGACGCCGACACGGTCGTCCACACGGGCGCGATCTGGCCCGAGAACCCGGAGTTCCTCCTCGCCAAAGAGCGTGGCCTGCACGTCATCCACCGGTCGCAGGCCCTGCACTGGCTCATCGGAGGACGGCGGCTGGTCTCGGTGGCCGGGGCGCACGGCAAGACCACGTCCACGGGCATGATCGTGACCGCGCTGCGTGGCCTCGGAACCCGTCCGACGTTCGTGAACGGCGGCGTGATCGCCGACCTGGGGGTCTCGAGTGCGACGGGAGACGACGACGTCTTCGTCATCGAGGCCGACGAGTCCGACGGCACCTTCCTCCTCTACGACACCTCGATCGCCCTGATCACCAACGTCGACCCCGACCACCTCGACCACTGGGAGACCCGCGAGGCGTTCTACGACGGTTTCGTGCGATTCGGCGACGGCGCGCGAGAGGCCGTCGTCATCTCGGCTGACGACCCGGGCGCGGCGCGTGTCGCCGCCGCTCTGACGCACCGCCGAGTGATCACGTTCGGTGAGGCGGCCGAGGCCGACGTTCGGGTCTCCGACATCGTGACGCACGGGCCGGTGTCGTTCTCGCTCACTGCCGGGGGAGACACGGTCCACGGCCGACTCTCGGTGCCGGGTGCGCACAACGCGATGAACGCCGCTGGCGCCGTCGCCGGGCTGATCGCCCTCGGGTTCGAGCTCGAGCGCGCGCTGCGTGCCGTCGAAGGGTTCGGGGGCACGGCCCGGCGGTTCGAGCTGCACGGCGTGACCCGCGGAGTCAGCGTGTACGACGACTACGCGCACCACCCGACCGAGGTGGCCGCCGCCCTCTCGGCGGCCCGCACCGTCGTCGGCGATGGGCGCATCATCGCGCTCCACCAGCCGCACACGTACTCGCGCACCCAGGAGATGTTCCGCGAGTTCGCGGACGTCCTCGAGACGCACGCCGACCACACCGTCGTCCTCGACGTCTACGGGGCGCGCGAAGATCCGGTTCCCGGCGTCACCGGTGAACTCGTCAGCGGGGCGTTCGCCGACCCCGAGCGCGTCCATTTCGTCGCCGACTGGCAGAAGGCCGCCGACTACACGGCAGGCGTCGCACGCGAGGGCGACTTCATCGTCACGCTGGGGTGCGGCAACGTGAACCTCATCGTCCCGCAGGTGCTCGAAGCGCTCGCTCGGACGGAGGACTAGCCGATGCGCCGCCCGAGCCCGCTGCCGCCCTCGTCACGGCCCGCCGGCGGGCACGACGGCGCAGACGCCCAGGACGCTCGTCGCCCGCTCGCGACGCGGCGCGTCGACCCGCCGCGTCGGGCGCAGGACGGTCCGGATGCGGGTGACGTTGCGGAGGGCTCGTCGCCGGATGCGACCGAGACTCAGCCCGTCGAGGAGATGTGGCATCAACGCGGCCGTGACTACGGGATCGCGCCCATCATCCCGTTCGATCCGCCCGCGCGGGCGGAGCCCGAGACCCCGTCGACACCGGGTGTCGCGGACGACGACGACACAGGTCGCACGCCGCTCACCGCGCGCGACCTGTGGGGAGCGGCGCGGGCGCGTCGGCGCGCGCTCCGGCGCGAGGTCCGACGTTTCACCGCGCGTCAGCGTCGGCGCCGACGCATCTGGTTGGTCTCCGCGGGGTTGTTCGTCGCCCTCGTCCTCGGGTCGATCGGAGCCGCGTACAGCCCGTTGTTCGCCGTTGAGCGCATCACGATCGTCGGCACCGCGCAGCTCGACCCGGGAGCGGTGGAGACCGCCCTCGAAGGGCAGCTGGGCACGCCGATGCCGCTCGTCGACGAGAGCGCCGTGAAGGCGGCGCTCGTCTCCTTCCCGCTGGTGGAGTCGTACAGCCTCGAGGCCAGGCCGCCGCACGAGCTCGTGGTGCGCGTCGTCGAGCGGACGCCGGTGGGAGCCGTGCAGGGCGAGGCCGGCTACACCCTCGTCGACGCGGCCGGGGTCGCGCTCTCGACTACGCCCGAGCCGCCGGCCGGTCAGCCGCTCATCGAGGTCGAAGGCGGTCCGTCGTCGAGCACCTTCGCCGCAGCGGGGCAGGTGTTCCGATCGCTTCCGGACTCGCTGCGTTCGCAGGTGACCGTGCTGTCCGCGACGACGCCCAACGACGTCACCTTGACCCTCGGCGACGGCCGCTCGGTGGTCTGGGGTGGGCCCGCCGACTCGGCCAAGAAGGTTCAGGCGCTCGAAGCGCTGATGAACGCGCGGCCGGATGCCTCGGGATACGACGTTTCGTCGCCGCAGGCGGCCGTCGTCCGCTGAGGTCGGCCGGGACCGGGCGACCGTGCTGGAAGCCCATGACACGTGGGATGTCGCGACACGCCGCTCACGTCCGTCGGGTGCGTCCACGAGTGCGTAGCTTCAACCTCAGGAATTGCATACCCGGCAATTCTTTAAACCTCTACGTGAGGTTGAAGGTTTACGAGCAGGGTTCGGGACGAGATGGAGGCCGGCATGAGCCAGAACCAGAACTACCTCGCGGTGATCAAGGTCGTCGGTGTGGGCGGTGGCGGCGTCAATGCCGTCAACCGGATGATCGAGCTGGGGCTGCGGGGTGTCGAGTTCATCGCGGTGAACACCGACGCCCAGGCGCTCCTGATGAGCGATGCCGACGTCAAACTCGACGTCGGCCGTGAGCTGACGCGCGGCCTGGGCGCCGGCGCCGACCCCGAGGTCGGGCGTCGTGCTGCGGAGGACCACGCCGAAGAGATCGAAGAGGCGCTCGCGGGCGCCGACATGGTCTTCGTGACTGCCGGCGAGGGCGGTGGCACCGGCACCGGCGGCGCGCCCGTCGTTGCACGTATCGCCAAGTCGATCGGTGCGCTCACGATCGGTGTCGTCACGAAGCCCTTCTCGTTCGAGGGTCGTCGTCGGCAGAGCCAGGCCGAGGCCGGCGTGTCGAAGCTGAAGGAAGAGGTCGACACCCTCATCGTCGTCCCGAACGACCGCCTGCTCGAGATCAGCGACCGCGGCATCTCGATGGTCGAGGCCTTCGCGACCGCCGACCAGGTGCTGCTCGCCGGTGTCCAGGGCATCACCGACCTGATCACCACCCCCGGTCTCATCAACCTCGACTTCGCCGACGTGAAGTCCGTCATGCAGGGGGCTGGCTCGGCCCTCATGGGCATCGGCTCCGCGCGCGGAGCCGACCGCGCGATCAAGGCCGCCGAGCTCGCCGTCGAGTCGCCGCTTCTCGAAGCGTCCATCGAGGGAGCCCACGGCGTCCTGCTCTCCATCCAGGGCGGGTCGAACCTCGGCATCTTCGAGATCAACGATGCGGCGCAGCTCGTCAAGGAGGCCGCGCACCCCGAGGCGAACATCATCTTCGGTACGGTCATCGACGACACCCTCGGCGACGAGGTCCGCGTGACGGTCATCGCGGCAGGCTTCGACGGTGGCGAGCCGCAGACCCGCATCGAGCCCATCGCCGCTGCTCGTCCTTCCGCGCCGCCGGTCCTGCCCGAGGTTCCGGCCGAGGAGGCTGCGGCATCCGAGCCCTCCGAACGTCGCGAGACCAAGGAGACGGTGCCGGTCTCGGCCAAGAGCGAGTCGTACGACTCGGTCTTCGGCGACGACGACCTCGACATCCCCGACTTCCTGAAGTAGGCCGATCGCCCCATGCCGGATCTGGCCGAACGGCTCGCCGACGTCGACGCCCGCATCGCCGCTGCGATGCGGGCGTCGGGTCGCGCCCCGGGCGAGGTGACGAGGGTCGTGGTGACGAAGTTCCACCCGCCTGAGCTCATCGCGCAGCTCCACGCACTGGGCGTGCGTGATGTGGGGGAGAACCGGCAGCAGGAGCTCACCGCGAAGCGCGCGGAGCTCGCCGGGCTCGAGGGCATGCGCTGGCATTTCATCGGCCAGGCCCAGACGAACAAGGCGCGCGCGGTGCGAGCAGCGGCGGATGTCGTCCACTCCGTCGACCGCGCGCGCATCGCCGACGCGCTCGACGGCGCAGAGCCCGAGGGCGAGCCCCTCGACGTGCTCGTGCAGGTCAACCTGACCGATGACCCGGGTCGTGGCGGCGTCGCGCCGGACGGAGTCGAGGCCCTGGCCACCCACGTGTTGGAGCGGTGCCCGGGTCTGGTGGTCCGAGGCGTCATGGCCGTCGCCCCCCTCGGCGAGGAGCCCGCCGCGGCGTTCGCCCGCCTCGCGCAGACGTCAGACGTCCTGCGTACCGTCGCGCCCGGCGCGACCTGGATCTCCGCCGGGATGACCGGCGATTTCGTCGAAGCGATCTCTGCCGGTGCGACACACCTGCGGATCGGATCGGCAATCACGGGACCGCGCCCGGACCGCGGATAGCCTCGGAACAGACGAGCAAACGGAGGATGCGATGTCGAACCCGCTGAAGAAGACCATGGTTTACCTGGGCCTCGCAGATGAGGAAGAAATGTACGAAGAGCCGCAGGCCGAGCAGCAGCAGGCTCGCCGTGAGAAGCCCGTCGAGAAGCCGGCGGCGCCGGTGACGCCCCTGCACCGCCCCGCGGTCGTGCGTCAGCCCACGACGGGAACCGTGAGCGAGATTCTGACCGTCCACCCCAAGCAGTACCGCGACGCGCAGGTCATCGCCGAGAACTTCCGCGAGGGTGTGCCGGTGATCATCAACCTCTCGCAGATGAGCGACGCCGATGCGCGCCGCCTCATCGACTTCGCGAGCGGCCTGTCCCTCGGTCTCTACGGCCGCATCGAGCGTGTGACGAGCAAGGTGTTCCTGCTCTCGCCCGAGAACATCGCCGTCTCCGGCGACGGCGCCGTGGCTCAGGCTGAGCCTGAGGCGGCGCCGTTCGCGCAGTGACCTGACGTGGATGTCGTACGGCTGATCGCCGCACTCGTCTACTTCGCCCTCCTGCTGTACATCCTCGTTCTGTTCGTCCGACTGATCCTGGAGTACATCCCGCTGTTCAACCGGGAGTGGCGCCCGAGAGGCTTCACCCTCGTTCTCGCCGAGGTCGTCTACACGATCACGGATCCCCCGATCAAGACACTGCGCCGGGTCATTCCTCCGATCAGGCTCGGCGTCATCGCGATCGATCTGGCATTCCCGCTCACCATGCTGGCGTGCTTCATCCTGCTGTCGATCACTCGCGTGATCGCCTTCGTCTGAGGCGGTCGCGGCGGGATCGTCGCGGCCGAGAAAGCGTCGGACTATGCTGGGTGGGTACGGCCCGCTGCGGCGGGTGCCGGCTGACCGGCCCGCGTCGTGAGCCCTGAAAGAGGACAACACCATGGCTTTGACCCCTGAAGACGTCGTCACCAAGCAGTTCCAGCACGTGCGTTTCAAGGAAGGATTCGACCCCGATGAGGTCGACGACTTCCTCGACGAGATCGTCGTGGAATGGCGCAAGACGATCGCTGAGAACGACGAGCTCAAGGCGAAGCTCGCAGCCTACGAGTCGGGCGAGACCCCCGCGCCGGCCGCATCCGACGACGCCGTCGTCGAAGAGGTGCCCGCGCCGGTCGCCGCTGTCGAGCAGCCCGCCGCGGCCGCCGACATGGCTCCTGCCGCCGCATCCGCCGGCATCATCGAGCTGGCCCAGCGCCTGCACGACGAGCACGTCGCCGAGGGCAAGGCCCAGCGCGACAAGCTCATCGCCGATGCGCAGGCCCAGGCCGCGTCGATCATCTCCGAGGCAGAAGCCCGAGGCCGCGACGAGGTCGCGCGTCTCGAAGCCGAGCGCGTGTCGCTCGAGGGTCGCATCTCCGAGCTGCAGCAGTTCGAGAAGGACTACCGCGGTCAGCTCCGCGGCTTCATCGAGAGCAAGCTCCGCGATCTCGACACGACCGGCGTCTCGGCCGGCGCCTAATCCTTGGCGTCGCGCAAGCGTCTGAACGGTCCGGCGGCCGGTGCCCTCGTCGCGATTCTCGCGACAGTGGTGCTGGCCGCCGACCAGTTCACGAAGTACCTCGCCCTCGAGAACCTGCCGTACCAGCGTGAGGTCCCCGTCCTCGGCGACTTCTTCCAGCTTTACCTGACGAAGAACCCCGGTGCGGCGTTCTCGCTGGGGACCGGCGTCACGTGGCTCTTCACGATCGCGCTCGCTGCTGTCGCGGTGGTCGTGATCGTGCTCACTGTACGCAGCGTGCGCACGCGGTCGTGGGCCATCGTCCTCGGACTCCTTCTGGGGGGCGTGCTCGGCAATCTCACCGACCGCCTGCTGCGCGAACCCGGTTTCCTCGTCGGGCACGTGATCGACTTCATCCACACGCCGTGGATGTGGCTGTGGTTCCCCTCTGCGATCTACAACGTCGCCGACATGTTCATCGTGACGATGATGATCTCCGTCGCCGTGCTCGTGGTGATCGGCATCCGCTTCGATGGTTCACGCGAGCGGCGAACAGCAGACGCGCCCGCCGAATCGACGACCGACGCCCCCGCGGACCGCTGAGATGCCGCAGCGCGCGCTCCCGGTTCCCGACGGACTCGACGGCGTTCGTGTCGACGCCGCGCTGGCCAAGCTGCTCGGATTCTCCCGCACCTTCGCCGCGGAGGTGGCGGCTGCGGGCGGTGTGACCCTCGATGGTCGCACGCTCGGCAAGTCCGACAAGCTCGTCGCCGGGTCTTGGCTCGACGTCTTCTGGGAGGAGCGGGCTGAAGCGCAGATCGTCCCGGTCGCGGTGCCCGACCTGGGCATCGTGCACGACGATGACGACATCGTCGTCGTCGACAAGCCGGCCGGGGTCGCCGCGCACCCGTCGCTCGGGTGGGACGGACCGACGGTCCTGGGCGCGCTGGCAGCCGCGGGCTATCGCATCGCCACGACGGGTGCCGCCGAGCGTCAGGGCGTCGTGCACCGGCTCGATGTCGGCACCAGCGGTCTCATGGTCGTCGCCAAGAGCGAGCGCGCCTACGTCGCGCTCAAGCGCGCGTTCAAGGAGCGCGAGGTCGAGAAGATCTACCACGCCGTGGTGCAAGGTCATCCCGATCCGCTCGCGGGAACGATCGATGCCCCGATCGGCCGCCACCCCTCGCACTCCTGGAAGTTCGCCGTCACGCCCACGGGCAAAGACTCCGTCACCCACTACGAGACGCTCGAGGCGTTCCCGGGCGCATCATTGCTCGAGGTGCACCTCGAGACCGGACGGACGCATCAGATCCGTGTGCACATGGCCGCGCATCGGCATCCCTGCGTCGGCGATCCGCTGTACGGCGCCGACCCGACGCTGTCCGCCCGGCTCGGGCTGACCCGTCAGTGGCTGCACGCCCACCGGCTCGCATTCGATCACCCGGTGACGGGGGAGTGGTCGACCTTCGTCTCGCCGTACGCCCCCGACCTCGCGCGCGCCCTCGAGGTACTCCGCGGCGATTGACGTCTGCCCGCAAGCAGAACCGCCGGGCGAGGTCTCGCTATGGCTCGCCGAGCCGGTCGGCGAGAGCCCGCGCTTCGCGCCGTGCCGTGATGAGCCGGCCGAGCAGGTCGCCGTGCATCGCCTCGGCAGGGCGGGCATCGCCGTGGGCATCGATGAGCGCGAGGCCGCCGCGGAGGTTCGTCGCCGCGCCACCGAGTCCTGCGGCCACGGCATCGGAGGCGACGGCGACGTCGGACATGAGGTGGTGGTTGCCGACGTCGGCGAGGAGGCGCACCTCCGTCCACACCCCGAGCGCGATGTCGCCGAGTGCGGCCGACGTCTCGATCGCACGGGTCGCCGCATCGACGATGCGCCGATCGCGATCGCCCGGACCCTCATCCTGTGCCGGTCGGAGTGCGGCGCCGAGGGCGCCCGACGCGCGGCCGTCGTCATCCGCTGCCGCCACGGCCGCGTCACGAAGCCGGGCGAGTCGGCGGTCGATGCCGGTCGCGGCGGGCTCTGCGGCGCTGTAGCGACTCACCATCTGAGCCAGTGCCGCGGCGACCGCGGTCACGACTCCGCTCGCGGTCCCGCCTCCCGGGTCGCCCTGATCCTGCGCGAGCGCGTCGAGCAGGTCGCCCAGAGCGACGCGGGAACTCACCGGCCGCCCCGGAATGTGGCCGGGTCGTCCTCCGCGACGGCGAGTGCGATCTTGCGGACGTGCTCCGGCGCGACGTCGGTCATCTGGCCGAGGTCGTAGAACCCCACCTCCGTCAGCTCGCCGTCGGCGGGGTGCGGGTCGCCCGAGACCCACGAGCACCGGAACACCAGATCGAGGTAGTCGACCTGATCGCCGTTGGCATAGATGATCCGGGGGATCTGATGCACGAGCGCGAGGCGCTCGGCGCGGACGACGACTCCCGCTTCTTCGAGGCACTCGCGGACGGCCGCGTCAGCGGGCTCCTCGCCCGGATCGACGATGCCCGACACGGGTTGCCAGCTGCCGTTGTCGGCTCGCTTGCCCAGAAGCACCTTCTCGTCGCGGAACACCACGGCGGTCACCCCCACGAGGGGGAGCGGAGCGGTGCCGATCTTCTCGCGCAGATCGAGGACGAAGTCGGGAGTGGCCATGGGCCCAGCCTAAGACCGGTGTCCGAGCCCGAACGTAGACTCGTCTGGTGGCATCCGACTCCTTCGTTCATCTGCACGTGCACAGCGAGTACTCGATGCTCGACGGTGCAGCCAAGATCGCGGCCATGACCCAAGCGGCGGCCGATTACGGCATGCCGGCGATCGCCGTGACCGACCACGGCAACACCTTCGCCGCGTTCGAGTTCTACCGGGCCGCGAAGGCCGCGGGCGTCAAGCCGATCATCGGCCTCGAGGCCTACGTCACGCCGGGCACCCATCGCAGTGACAAGTCCCGCGTGGCGTGGGGTTCTCCCGAGCAGAAGAGCGACGACGTGTCGGGTTCTGGCGCCTACACCCACATGACGATGTGGAGCCAGAGCACCGAAGGCATGCACAACCTGTTCCGGTTGAGCTCGCGGTCGAGCATGGAGGGCTATTACTTCAAGCCGCGCATGGACCGCGAGCTGCTCCAGACCTACGGCAAGGGGCTCATCGCGACCACGGGCTGCCCCTCGGGCGAGGTGCAGACGCGGCTCCGCCTCGGTCAGTACGACGCTGCTCGCGCTGCGGCCGCCGAGTTCCAAGACATCTTCGGCAAAGAGAACTACTTCGCCGAGATCATGGATCACGGCTTGTCGATCGAGCGCCGGGTCATGACCGACCTGCTGCGTCTCGCGAAAGACCTCGACATCCCGCTCGTCGCGACCAACGACTCGCACTACACGCATCAGCACGAGGCCGACGCGCACGCGGCGCTGCTCTGCGTGCAGTCCGGTTCGACGCTCGATGACCCGAACCGCTTCAAGTTCGACGGCGACGGCTACTACATCAAGACCGCTCAGGAGATGCGGCAGCTCTTCCGCGACCACCCCGAGGCGTGCGACAACACCCTCCTCATCGCCGAGCGCTGCGAGGTCGAGTTCAACACCTCGGCCAACTACATGCCGCGATTCCCCGTTCCCGACGGCGAGACCGAAGACAGCTGGCTGGTCAAGGAGGTCGAGGCGGGCCTGCACTACCGGTACCCCGGCGGCATCCCCGACAAGGTGCGCAAGCAGGCCGAGTACGAGACGGGCATCATCCTCCAGATGGGCTTCCCGGGCTACTTCCTCGTCGTCGCCGACTTCATCAACTGGGCCAAGGACAACGGCATCCGTGTGGGCCCCGGCCGCGGTTCGGGCGCCGGCTCGATGGTGGCCTACGCGATGCGCATCACCGATCTCGACCCGCTCGAGCACGGACTCATCTTCGAGCGATTCCTCAACCCCGACCGCGTCAGCATGCCCGACTTCGACGTCGACTTCGACGACCGTCGCCGCGGCGAGGTCATCGAGTACGTCACTGAGAAGTACGGTTCCGAGCGCGTCGCGCAGATCGTCACCTACGGCACGATCAAGTCGAAGCAGGCGCTGAAGGATGCTGGGCGCGTGCTGGGCTTCCCATTCAGCATGGGTGAGAAGCTCACCAAGGCGATGCCGCCGCCCGTGATGGGAAAGGACATGCCCCTCGACGGCATGTTCAACAAGGACCACCCGCGGTTCAAGGAGGCCAGCGAGTTCCGTGCCCTGATCGACACCGATCCCGAAGCGAAGACGGTCTTCGACCGGGCACTCGGGCTCGAAGGTCTGAAGCGGCAGTGGGGTGTGCACGCGGCCGGTGTCATCATGTCGTCGGAACCCCTCCTCGACATCATCCCGATCATGCGTCGCGAGCAGGACGGCCAGATCGTCACGCAGTTCGACTACCCGTCCTGCGAGACGCTCGGGCTCATCAAGATGGACTTCCTGGGGCTGCGAAACCTCACGATCATCTCGGACGCGCTCGACAACATCCGCATGAACCGGGGCGAGGAACTCGATCTCGAACATCTCGAGCTCGATGACCGCCCGGCCTACGACCTCCTCACCCGCGGCGACACGCTCGGGGTGTTCCAGCTCGACGGCGGGCCGATGCGCTCGCTCCTCCGGCTGATGAAGCCCGACAACTTCGAAGACATCTCCGCCGTCATCGCGCTGTACCGCCCGGGTCCGATGGGCGCCAACTCGCACACGAACTACGCGCTCCGTAAGAACGGCCTGCAGCCGATCACCCCGATCCATCCCGAGCTCGAAGAACCACTGCGCGACATCCTCGACACCACGTACGGCCTGATCATCTATCAGGAGCAGGTCATGGCGATCGCTCAGAAGGTCGCAGGCTTCTCGCTCGGTCAGGCAGACATCCTCCGCCGCGCGATGGGCAAGAAGAAGAAGTCCGAGCTCGACAAGCAGTACGAGGGCTTCTCGGGGGGCATGAAGGAGCGCGGCTTCGGCGAGGCCGCCATCAAGGCGCTCTGGGACATCCTGCTGCCGTTCTCCGACTACGCGTTCAACAAGGCGCACTCCGCCGCGTACGGTCTCGTCTCGTACTGGACCGCCTACCTCAAGGCGCACTATCCCGCCGAGTACATGGCTGCCCTGCTCACGAGCGTCGGCGACTCGAAGGACAAGATGGCGGTGTACCTGAACGAATGCCGCCGCATGGGCATCAAGGTGCTGCCGCCCGATGTGGGCGAGTCCATCAGGTACTTCGCGGCCGTCGGCGAAGACATCCGATTCGGTCTGGGCGCGGTGCGCAACGTCGGTGCGAACGTGGTCGACGGCATCATCGCGTCGCGGGCAGACGACAACTACGTCAGCTTCCACGACTTCCTCACCAAGGTCCCGCTTCACGTCGCGAACAAGCGGACCGTGGAGTCGTTGATCAAGGCGGGCGCCTTCGACTCGCTGGGCTCGACCCGGCGGGCGCTCATGGAGATCCATGAGGATGCCGTCGAAGCCGCGGTCGACGCCAAGAGAAAGGCCGCCACGGGCGCGATCGGTTTCGACTTCGACAGCCTGTACGACGAGACCGAGGAGGTCATGCCGGCGAAGGTCCCCGAGCGGCCGGAGTGGACGAAGAAGGACAAGCTGGCGTTCGAGCGCGAGATGCTCGGCCTCTACGTGTCCGACCACCCCTTGGCCGGGTTGGAGATCCCGCTCGCCAAGCACGCCTCCACCTCGATCCACGATCTGCTGGCGTCGGAAGACGTTCAGGACGGCGACCAGGTCACCGTCGCGGGGCTCGTCACGAGCGTGCAGCACCGCGTGGCCAAGCAGAGCGGCAACCCCTACGGCATGATCACCGTCGAGGACTTCGACGGTGAAGTGACCGTGATGTTCATGGGGAAGACCTACACGGAGTTCCAGAGCATGCTCGTGGCCGACTCGATCCTGGTCGTCCGTGGGCGCGTATCCCGCCGCGATGACGGGCTGAACCTTCACGGTCAGTCGGCGTTCTCGCCCGACCTCGGGTCGTTCGATGCCGCCGGGCCGCTCGTGCTGCTGCTCCCGGAGCAGCGTGCGACGGAGTCGACGATCGGCGAGCTGGCGGCCGTCCTGCGTCGCCACAGCGGCGAGACCGAGGTCTCGCTGAAGCTTCATAGAGCAGGTACGGCGAAGGTGTTCGAGGTGCCGCATCCGGTGCGCGTCACGCCCGATCTCTACGGCGAGCTCAAGGGACTTCTGGGACCTCAGTGTCTGGGTTGAGCCGGGTAGGATTCCACCGCAGCGCAACCGCCGCGACGAAGGGAACATCGTGACCGACGAGAAGAACATCCACTCCGACGACGGCCGTCCCGAGGACGCAGCGCCCGGCGTTGCCGAGCCGGAACACGACGTCGCGACTCGCGACGAGTTCGATGGGACGTCGACGACCGAGGCGGCTGCCGATGCGTTCGCCCCGGCACCGGAAGTGGGGGACGCCATCGAGGCGCACGATGAGGCGCCGGTCGACGAGTCGTCCGCCGAGCCCGTCTCAGACGGTTCCGACACAGGCGACCAGTTCGTCTCGGACCGGAGCGCCGACGAGCCTTCCGCCCAGCCGGCCGCGGTCGCGACGGGGGAGACGCCGCCGCAGTACGGCGTCGGCCCGCTGTCGATCCGCGAGGTCGCTCTCGCGGGTGTCTGGGCGATCGCCTTCATCTGCTCCTTCTTCCCGGTTTACGGCCGGTTCGGGGCCGGTGTGTCGGTGTGGGGAGCCGGTATCGACTGGATCCTGACGATCGGCGTCCCCACGGTGGCGGTGTTCCTGGTGCTGCTTCGCCGGTTCTCTCCGCAGGGCATCCGTCGGGTCGGATCGCTCGGCATCGACCAGTTCGCTTCCGTGGCCTTCTCGGTCTCGGCGACAGTGTGGCTCGGGATCATCTGGAGCTCGTTCGCAGGCCTCGCGCAGTCGGGGGTGTTCCTCGCCAGCTGGGTGGTCTGGGTCGAGGTCATCCTGGCCCTCGCGGGTGTCGTCCTCACCGTCGTCGCGCCGCACCTCCCGGTCTTGGGTGAAGACTTCGCCCACCGTGCCGAGTCGCCCGCCCACCGCGTCGCGCGCGCGACGCGTCCCGTTGTCGCGCGGCCGGCGTCGGCGCGGCCGGCCCCGTCGCACAACGTCATGTACACGGCCCCGCACAACGCGGCAGCCGTGAACCCCGAGTACACGGGTTATGCCGCTCCGGCAGGCAGCGCCGCGTACTCGGGCGCTCCGACGTACTCGGCGACTCCGACGCACTCGGACGCTGGGGGATCGGCGCCTGCCGATGCAGCCGAGCCGTTCGACACGGGAGCCACCACGGTCATCGAGCCCATTGCGGCGCCGCAGGCGTTCTGGGCGCTGGCTCCGGAAGAGCGCGATGTCCTCGACGAGATGGGCGAGCCGCTGTTCCGGGTCGGTCCCACCGCATGGGCGCTCGTCATCGAGGACCGCGGTGAGGTGTTCGTCGTCCGTCACGAGGACGGTCGTGTCGGCTACCTGCACGACACCAGCGATGTCACGCGCGGCTGAGTCCGCGGTGGCCGCGCGCTAGCCTGGAACGATGCGCACCATCGATCTTCGCGGCCGTCGGATGACGCCCGCTGAGTTGCTCGCCGCCGTTCCCCGGGCCGAGGCCGCGCGTGGGCTCGCTCTGGCCACCGCAGCAGAGATCGTCCACGATGTGGCTGCGCGGGGGGAGGTCTCGCTCCGTGAACAGGCGGCACGGTTCGACGGTGTCGAGGGTCACGCCGTGCGTGTTCCCGCCGACCACCTCGAGGAGGCGCTGGGAAATATCTCACCGGCCGTTCGAGCAGCGATCGAGGAGTCGATCCGCCGCGTTCGGCTGGCTTCGGCAGCGCAGGTCCCGCCCGATCGGGTGACGGAGCTCGGCCCCGGTGCGCGCGTCGAGCAGCGCTGGCGGCCCGTGCGTCGCGTCGGCGTCTACGTGCCCGGCGGCAAGGCCGTGTACCCCTCGAGCGTCGTGATGAACGTCGTGCCCGCGCAGGTCGCCGGTGTCGAGACGGTGGCGCTCGCTTCGCCCCCGCAGCGCGACCACGGCGGACGGGTGCACCCGGTCATCCTGGCCGCGGCGCGCCTCCTCGGCATCTCCGAGGTCTACGCGATGGGGGGCGCCGGCGCGATCGGTGCCTTCGCCTACGGCGTCGGCTCGCTCGAGCTCGACCCTGTCGACGTCATCTCCGGGCCGGGCAACAACTTCGTCGCCCTCGCCAAGCGCGTCGTCGCGGGTGTGGTCGGCACCGATTCGGAGGCCGGAGCGACCGAGATCCTGATCGTCGCCGATGCCGCTGCCGACGCCGACCTCGTGGCGGCTGACCTCGTCAGCCAGGCGGAGCACGACGAACAGGCCGCGGCTGTTCTCGTCACCGACTCTGTCGATCTGGCGCAGGCCGTCGCCGAGCGGGTTTCGATCCGCGCGACTGCGACCCGACACGCCGAGCGTGTCGCGGTCGCGCTGGACGGACCACAGTCCGCCATCGTCCTGGTCGACGACATCGCGGCTGCGGCGGCGTTCTCGAACGCCTACGCCCCCGAGCACCTCGAACTGCACCTGCGCGACCCGCGGACCGACGACTTCGTCAACGCGGGGGCGGTGTTCGTCGGCTCGCACACGCCGGTGAGCCTCGGCGACTACCTCGCGGGCAGCAACCACGTGTTGCCGACGGGGGGACAGGCCCGGTACGCCGCCGGTCTCGGGGCGGCGACATTCCTGCGGTCGCAGCAGGTCATCACCTACGACCGCGACGCGCTGCGGGCCGTGCACGACGGCATCCTGGCTCTGTCCGACTCCGAGCAGCTGCCCGCGCACGGCGAGGCCGTGTCCGCGCGTTTCAACGCGTAATCTGGGCTGGTCATGCATTGCCCTTTCTGCCGCAATCCCGATTCCCGCGTCATCGACTCCCGCACGAGCGATGACGGCCTGAGCATCCGCCGCCGGCGCCAATGCCCGAAATGCGGCGGCCGCTTCTCGACCATCGAGACGGCGAGCCTCAACGTCATCAAGCGCTCGGGTGTGATTGAGCCGTTCAGCCGCGAGAAGGTGATGTCCGGCGTTCGCAAGGCCTGCCAGGGGAGGCCGGTGACAGAGGCCGACCTCGCCGTGCTGGCGCAGGCGGTCGAAGAGGCCGTGCGTCAGACCGGTTCGTCGCAGATCGACACGAACGAGATCGGGCTCGCGATCCTCGGACCGCTCCGAAACCTCGATGAGATCGCGTACCTCCGCTTCGCGAGCGTCTACCAGGCCTTCGACACGCTCGAAGACTTCGAGGCTGCGATCGAACAGCTGCGGGCAGACCACATCGGCGCACGGACAACAGAGGACGCAGGCTCGCTTTAGGCTGGACGGCGATGTATCCGTTCATCTTCCGCACCGTCTTCTCGCGCATGGAGCCGGAGACCGCGCACCACCTCGTGGTCCCGGTGATCCGGCTGCTGGGCGTTCCGCCGTTCTCGATCATCGCGCGGGCTCTCACGCGCCCGGACCGGTCGCTTCGCACCGAAGCCCTGGGCATCGTCTTCGACTCGCCGTTCGGCGTCGCTGCGGGCTTCGACAAGAACGCCGTCATGATTCGCGGCCTCGGGGCTCTCGGATTCGGCCACGTCGAGGTCGGGACGGTCACGGCCGTCGCGCAGGACGGCAATCCTCGTCCCCGCCTGTTCCGCCTGATCGAAGATCGCGCACTCATCAACCGGATGGGTTTCAACAACCGCGGTGCGGCGGCGGCGGCATCCCGCCTTCGTCGCCTCCGGCGCGGCAGCCATCACGCCGTGGTCGGTGCCAACATCGGCAAGAGCCGCGTCGTCGACGTCGAGCATGCCACGGCCGACTACGTCGAGAGCACCCGTCTCGTCGCGCCCCAGGCCGACTACCTCGTCGTCAACGTCTCATCGCCGAACACCCCCGGGCTGCGGGGGCTCCAGGCGGTCGAGACGCTCCGCCCGCTGCTCGAGGCCGTGCGCGACGCCGCCGGAAAGACTCCGCTGCTGGTGAAGATCGCGCCCGACCTGTCGGACGACGAGGTCACCGCGATCGCGAAGATGGCCGTGGACGCCGGGCTGGCCGGTCTCATCGCCACGAACACGACGATCTCTCGCGACGGACTGCTGACGGACGAGGCGACGATCGAACGGATCGGTGCCGGCGGGTTGTCCGGCGCCCCGCTCCGCCGCCGCGCGCTCGAGGTTCTGCGCCTCGTGCGCTCGGCCGTTCCCGACGATTTCTGCGTCATCGCAGCCGGGGGAGTCGAGACCGCCGCCGACGTCCAGGAGCGCTTGGCGGCGGGCGCAGACCTGGTTCAGGGGTACACCGCGTTCATCTACCGCGGCCCCCTGTGGGCGCGGCAGATCAATCGCGGTCTGGTCGAGCTCAGACGGGGCGCTGGCCGCGCTTGACCTGAGGCTTCGGGAGGCGCATGAAGCGCATCTGGATCGAACGCATCGCGCCGTACCAGCCGAGCCCCTTCTCCATCCGCTCCGCACCGAACTTGGCGCGGGCGGCCTTCTTCACCCGGAAGCTGGTGATGACCATGTCGCCGATCACGAGCAGGATGAACGCCCACAGGGCGATGAAAGCGTAGAACGTCACGGCGTTCGAGCCGAGGAAGGTGACGATGATGACGAGCACCATCGCTCCCATGACGAGCTCGCCGAGGTGCCATCCGGCGTCGATGTAGTCGCGGACGAAGCGGCGCTGCGGCCCCTTGTCGCGGACCGGCAGATAACGCTCGTCGCCGTTGGCCATACCGATGCGGGCCTTGTCGCGCCGCTCGGCCAGCTCAGCGCGGGCACGCGCCTTGGCTTCCTTGGTATCGGGCACCAGCGGTCGCTTCCGGGCCGCCTCCTGGGCGGCGCGGCTGGGAGTGGGACGGTTCTTGCCTGCGCCCGTCGACGCCTGGTCGGCGTCGTCCGGAGCGGGGGCAGCGGGAGTTTTGGCCACGGGGATCCTCGGGTTCTGCGACGAACGTGCCTTCTAAGATTACCCGCATGACCTCCGAATCTCCTCGGTCCGTCGCCGTACGCGACGCCGCCCTCTCCGCCGTTCCTGCCGCTCTCGCCGATCTGGGTGCTCTCGTGCGGATCCCGTCGGTCGCCTTCCCCGGATTCGATCGGGCCGAGGTGGAGCGCAGCGCGGAGACTGTTGCGGGGCTGGCACGCGGACTCGGCATCTTCGATCGCGTCGAGGTGGCCACCGCCACCGTGCCCGAGACGGGCGAAGAGGGGATGCCGGCAGTCCTGGCGACTCGTGCCGCGCGCAACGGTCGGCCGACGATCCTCCTCTACGCGCACCACGACGTGCAGCCGGTGGGTGACGAAGCGCTCTGGGAGTCCGCGCCCTTCGAGCCGACGGTTCGAGACGGCCGGCTGTACGGTCGCGGCGCAGCCGACGACAAAGCGGGGGTCATGGCGCACATCGGCGCCCTGCGCGCGCTCGTCGACGCCGTCGGCGAGGATTTCGACCTCGGGGTCAACCTCTTCATCGAGGGGGAGGAGGAAGCCGGCTCGGCATCCTTCGCCGCTTTCCTGTCCGAGAACGCCGACGCGCTGCGCGCCGACGTGATCGTCGTGGCTGACTCCGGCAACTGGGATGCCACGACCCCCGCGCTGACCGTGTCACTGCGAGGCAACGCGCGTTTCACCATGACGGTGCGAACGCTCGAGCACGCGTCCCACTCGGGGATGTTCGGGGGAGCGGTCCCCGACGCCATGCTGGCGACGGTGAAGCTGCTCGGCACGCTCTGGGACGACGAGGGCGGCGTCGCGGTCGAGGGCCTGACCGAGCGTGACGCGGAGACGCCGGAGTACTCGGAGGCGACCCTCCGTTCCGAGGCGGGTCTTCCGTCGGGGGTCTCGCCGATCGGCTCGGGCACGATCCTCTCGCGCATCTGGAACAAGCCCTCGATCACCGTGACGGGCATCGACGCGCCGAGCGTGCGGAACGCCTCGAACACGTTGAGTCCGGAGGTGTCGGTCGTCATCTCCGCCCGCGTCGCGCCGGGGCAGTCCGCCGACGAGGCGTACCGTGCGATCGAGGAGCACCTGCGCGCCCATGCGCCCTTCGGCGCAGAGGTGAGCTTCCGTGACGTCGAGACCGGGAACCCGTTCCTCGTCGACACAACCGGAGAGGCGGTGTCGCACGCGCGGGCCGCGCTGGCGGAGGGCTACGGCGTCGAGCCTGTCGATATCGGTGTGGGCGGATCGATCCCCTTCATCGCAGACCTCGTGCGCGAGTTCCCGGCCGCGCAGATCCTCGTCACCGGTGTCGAGGACCCGCATGCCCGCGCGCACAGCCCGAACGAGTCGCTCCACCTCGACACCTTCCGGCACGCCCTCGTCTCCGAGGCGCTGCTGCTCGAGCGGCTGGACGCCGGCTCGCGCTGACGATCACGAGGTCATCTCGGACCGACCCGCGGCCGGTGCTCACGCGTAGAATCGTGGCACCGGCCGCGTGTCTTGCGGCCCGAGACCTCGGGAGAATCATGACCGACATCGCCACGTCCGACACCGTCCGAGCCCACGGCGTCTCGCTGACCGATGAGGCGGCGCTCAAGGTGAAGAGCCTCCTCTCGCAGGAGAACCGCGACGACCTCCGCCTGCGCGTCGCCGTCCAGCCCGGCGGATGCAGCGGATTGATCTACCAGCTCTACTTCGACGAGCGTTTCCTCGACGGCGACAAGGCCGTCGACTTCGACGGCGTCGAGGTCATCGTCGACGACATGTCGGTGCCCTACCTCGACGGCGCGACCATCGACTTCAAGGACACGATCTCGGAGCAGGGCTTCACGATCGACAACCCCAACGCGGCGGGTTCGTGCGCGTGCGGCGACAGCTTCCACTGACCCCCGCCCGCGACACCCCTCGACTCCGACATCCTGAATGGATGGCCTGAATAGGGTGAAAGCTTGCCCTAGACTGAAGGTCGAACCATTCGTCCCGGAAAGGTGCACTGTGCGCTTCAAACGCCGCCTCCGCTGGGCCGTGATCCCGCTCGGGATCGTCACGGCAGTCTCCCTCGCAGCTTGTACACCGACGGAGCTGAACGGCTACCTTCCCGGCTTCACCGATGACGGTACCCAGGCGACCAACCGCACCGAGATGGTGTCGGGTCTCTGGGTGAACTCCTGGATCGTCCTCCTCGCCGTCGGCGTGCTGACGTGGGGTCTCATGGCATTCGCCGCGATCGCCTACCGCCGCCGTCGCGGCCAGACGGGTCTGCCGGTCCAGCTGCGCTACAACATGCCGATCGAGATCTTCTACACGATCGTGCCGCTCATCCTCGTCATCGGGTTCTTCGCCTTCACGGCGCGTGACCAGTCGATCCTCGAGACGCAGTACGACGACCCCGATGTCTCGATCACCGCGATCGGCAAGCAGTGGGCGTGGGACTTCCAGTACAACGGCGACGACTCGGACAACTCCGACGCCGTCTGGACCATGGGTGTGCAGGCGCAGCCCGACGCCGAAGGCAACATCGATCAGGACGCGCTGCCCACGCTCGTGCTCCCGGTCGACAAGGAGGTCAAGATCAACCTCCAGTCGCGCGACGTCATCCACTCGTTCTGGGTCATCGACTTCTTGTACAAGAAGGACATGTACCCGCACCGCGACACCAACTCGTGGTCTTTCGTCCCCACCCGTGAGGGAACGTACGCCGGCAAGTGCGCCGAGCTGTGCGGTGAATACCACTCGATGATGTTGTTCAACGTCAAGGTCGTCTCCGAGCAGGAGTACGAGGACTACCTCGAGTCGCTGCGCGCCAGCGGCCAGACCGGTGACATCAACAAGGCATACGACCGCCTCCAGAACGCTCCGGGAACGGGCGCGGTCACCGACGACTCCGGCGAGGGAAGCCACTGATGGCCACGACACTTCCGCTCCAGGGCGAACAGCCCGCAGGCCGCCCCACGACCCTGCCGCCGCGTCAGGCGGCGCTGCTCAGCGCTTCGCGCGTCGAGCAGAAGGGCAACATCATCGTCAAGTGGATCACGTCCACTGACCACAAGACGATCGGGTACATGTACCTCATCGCCTCCGTGTTGTTCTTCCTCCTCGGTGGCGTGATGGCGCTGATCATCCGTGCTGAGCTCTTCGAGCCCGGCATGCAGATCGTGCCCACCAAGGAGCAGTACAACCAGCTCTTCACGATGCACGGCACGATCATGCTCCTGATGTTCGCGACGCCGCTGTTCGCGGGCTTCGCCAACGCGATCCTGCCGCTGCAGCTCGGTGCTCCCGACGTGGCCTTCCCGCGTCTGAACGCGTTCGCCTTCTGGCTGTTCCTGTTCGGCTCGATCATCGCGATCTCGGGCTTCCTCACGCCGCAGGGCGCCGCCTCGTTCGGGTGGTTCGCATATCAGCCACTGGCCAATGCGACCTTCTCGCCGGGAGCCGGTGGAAACCTCTGGATGCTCGGCCTCGGCATGAGCGGTTTCGGAACCATCCTCGGCGCCGTGAACTTCATCACCACGATCATCACGATGCGCGCTCCGGGCCTCACGATGTGGCGGATGTCGATCTTCTCGTGGAACACGCTCGTCACGAGCATCCTCATCCTCATGGCGTTCCCCGTGCTGGCGGCGGCGATCTTCGCTGCGGCATCCGACCGTGTCCTGGGCTCGCACATCTACGACCCGGCCAACGGCGGTGTCCTGCTCTGGCAGCACCTGTTCTGGTTCTTCGGCCACCCCGAGGTGTACATCATCGCGCTGCCGTTCTTCGGCATCGTCTCCGAGATCCTCCCGGTGTTCAGCCGCAAGCCGATCTTCGGATACAAGACGCTGATCTACGCGACCATCGCGATCGCCGCTCTCTCGGTCGCCGTCTGGGCGCACCACATGTACGTCACCGGCGCCGTGCTGCTGCCGTTCTTCGCGCTGATGACGATGCTCATCGCGGTGCCGACGGGTGTGAAGATCTTCAACTGGATCGGCACGATGTGGCGAGGCTCCGTCACGTTCGAGACGCCCATGGTCTTCACCCTCGGCTTCCTCGTCTCGTTCGTCTTCGGTGGTCTCACCGGCGTCATCCTGGCGTCGCCCCCGCTCGACTTCCACCTCTCCGACTCGTACTTCGTCGTGGCGCACTTCCACTACGTCGTCTTCGGCACGGTCGTGTTCGCGATGTTCGCGGGCTTCTACTTCTGGTGGCCGAAGTGGACCGGGCGCATGCTCAACGAGCGTCTCGGCATGGTGCACTTCTGGATGCTGTTCATCGGTTTCCACATGACCTTCCTCATCCAGCACTGGCTGGGCGTCGACGGCATGGTCCGCCGCTACGCCGACTACTCGGCGGCTGACGGCTGGACGTGGCAGAACCAGGTCTCCACGATCGGTGCCATCATCCTCGGTGCGTCGATGATCCCGTTCTTCCTGAACGTCTGGATCACCTCGCGCACCGCCCCCAAGGTCACGGTCAACGACCCCTGGGGCTACGGAGCCTCGCTCGAGTGGGCGACGAGCTGCCCGCCGCCGCGTCACAACTTCACGTCGATCCCGCGCATCCGCAGCGAGCGACCGGCGTTCGACCTGAACCACCCCGAGGCCGCCATCCCGGTCGGCGTGGGCCCCGCGAAGGACGCCCCCGATGCACCGGTTGTGGATGTCGCCGATGGAGAGGTGAAGTAAGTCGTGAAGACCAACATCAACCTGTGGTGGGTTCTCACGTGGTTCTTCTTCGCGGTGTTCATCACGTACACCGTGTGGAACCTCATCGCTCACACCGACCAGGAACTGTGGTGGCACCGCATCGAGTGGGTCGGGTCGACGGCGCTGCTGTTCACCGGATTCATGGGCGCGATGATCGCGTTCTACGTCTCGCGCGTGCACAAGGCGCAGGGCGGCGTGCTGCCCGAGGACTCGCTCACGGCTGACATCGACGACGGAGACCCCGAAGTCGGCGAGTTCAGCCCGTGGTCCTGGTGGCCGCTCGTTCTGGCCTTCGCGGCTTCGGTGTTCATCATCGGCCTCGCGGTCGGGCAGTTCCTGCTTCCCATCGGTTTCGCGATCTTCATCGTCGCCATCGTCGGATGGGTCTACGAGTACTACCGCGGATACTTCGCGCGCTGACACCAGCGCCTCACGACGGCCATCGCACTCCGGTGCGGTGGCCGTTTCCGTTTACCGGGGTCGTGCCGCGTTGCTGGGGCCGCGCCCCGTCGCCGGGTGCCGCGATGCAAGCGATCGTTCGAGACACGCGGGCTGCTTCGGCCCTGGGTCGGCGTGTCGCCCTGGTTCCCTTGCATCCGGGCTCGCACCCACCCACGACGTGGGCGTTGCCTCACTCGACGTGGGCGTTGGCTCACTCGACCTCGGCGTTGGCTCAGCCCGAAGGTCGACGCTCCGCGATGCAAGTGTTCTGCGGCGACTCGCGGGCAGAGATGGATGCATGACGGTGTGTCCGTCCCGATCCCTTGCATCCTGGCCCTGGCCCTGGCCCTGGCCCTGGCCCTGGCCCTGGCCCTATGTCTCTGCCTGCGGCTGCGCGCCCGTCCGACCTGGCATCCCACAGGCTCTCAGTACCGGTTCCGCAACATAGGCGGTCAGACCGATCAAGACGCATTGACGGGCGGCCGGTTGAATCACGACTGACCGCAGCAAGGGCATCCTGCGGTGCGACTCGGCTAGCGGATGCTGCCACGGTGGGCCTGCATGGTGCAGGGGGACCAGCGGCGAACGCCCGAGAAGTCCCACGTGAGGCCCCGGGCAGTGCGAGAAGCGCCTCTAAGAGGCCTGGGTCGCTGTCGTCGCGTTCGCTGTTCCGTCGACCGGGTGCCGCGGCGCGAGTCGCCCCGGCCGCTCGGTGCCTTCGGGCGACGGCACTGGGCCGCCTCACGCGCTAAGCACAGCCAAGGTCCTCCCGAGAGGGCTGCCCGGGCCCACCAGACCCGTCAGGAGCGCACCAACGCCACCAGGGGGTCATATGTGCGGGGGAGGGGGCCGTGTGCGTTCGCCACCGGGTAGCCCTCGCGGGCCCAGTACTCGAATCCGCCGATCATCTCGCGCACGCGGTATCCGAGCTTGGCGAACTCGATGGCGGCCCGGGTGTCACCGTTGCAGCCGGGACTCCAGCAGTAGACGACGACGTCGAGTGAGCGGTCGATCTCCTCTGGCGCGCGTGCCGCGATCTCACGGTGAGGCATATGGACGGCGCCGACGGCATGTCCCTGGGCCCACGCCTCGGCGCTGCGCACGTCGACGAACACGAACGGTTCAGCGGCCCGCTGCGCCTCGTAGACGTCAGAGGCGTCGGTTTCATGTGCGAGCTTGGCGGAGAAGTAGGCGAGCGCATCGGTCATGCCGAACACGCTACGCAGACATGACGACGGCGGGGTGCGACCGATCGGTCACACCCCGCCGTAATCCGGACAGGTCCGGTGTCAGCTCTTCTTCGTCGACTGCCCGCCGTCGGCGTCCTCGTCGGGGACGATGATGTTCGACGGGCGGTTGGCCGTCTCGACACCCTTGCCGTCGTCGATGGGCTGGTGCGGAGCGTCCGGGACACCGGCGCGATCGTGAGCGCCCTGGATCTCAGCGTCCTCTTCCTCGGCGATGTGCTCGAGGTCGTGGTGGGCGTGTGCCCGTGCAGCCTCGATCTCAGCCTGGGTGAGCGGCGCCAGACGGTCTTCGAAGAACCAGCGCGAGAGCCCGGCACGCAGGTTCTCGTGCCACGGGATCTGACCCTTGTCGTTCGGACGGACCACCAGGGGAGCGTTCGTCGTGTAGTCGACCAGCTTGACGAGCTCGTACTCGTCGACGGGCTGGTGCACCTCGATGTACTCGCCACCGGGCAGGCGGACGATGCGACCCGACTCGTAGCCGTGCAGGGCGATCTCGCGGTCCTTCTTCTGGAGCGCGATGCAGATGCGCTTCGTCACGAAGTAGGCGATCACCGGGCCGAGGATCAGGAGCGCCTGCAGCGTGTGGATCACGCCTTCCATCGTCAGGTGGAAGTGCGTCGCGATGATGTCCGACGAGGCGGCGGCCCAGAGGACGGCGTAGAAGGTCACGCCGGCCGCGCCGATCGCGGTGCGGGTCGCCGCGTTGCGCGGGCGCTCAGCGATGTGGTGCTCACGCTTGTCGCCGGTGACCCACGCCTCGATGAAGGGGTAGAGCATGACGATGACGATGAACAGTCCGAGTCCGACGAGCGGGACGAGGATGTTGAACGACCAGGTGCGGTCGAACAGCACGAACTCCCAGTGCGGCGGGACGAGGCGCAGCGCACCGTCGGCGAAGCCGATGTACCAGTCGGGCTGTGTACCTGCCGACACGGGCGAGGGGTCGTACGGCCCGTAGTTCCAGATCGGGTTGATCGTGAACAGTGCGGCGATGAGCACGAGCACGCCGAAGGTGATGAAGAAGAAGCCACCCATCTTCGACATGTACACCGGCATCATCGGGTAGCCCACGACGTTGTTGTTCGTCCGGGCGGCGCCGGCGAACTGCGTGTGCTTGTTCACGATCATGAGCATGAGGTGCAGCGCGAGCAGCGCGACCAGGATCGCCGGCAGCAGCAGGATGTGCAGTGCGTACAGGCGTCCGACGATCTCGGTGCCGGGGAACTCGCCGCCGAACAGCAGGAACGAGGTCCAGGTTCCGATCAGCGGGATGCCCTTGATCATGCCGTCGATGATGCGGAGGCCGTTGCCCGAGAGCACGTCGTCAGGAAGCGAGTACCCGGTGAAGCCCTCGGCCATCGCGAGGATGAACAGGATGAAGCCGATGACCCAGTTGAGCTCACGCGGCTTGCGGAACGCACCGGTGAAGAACACGCGCAGCATGTGCACGCCGATACCGGCGACGAACACGAGCGCAGCCCAGTGGTGCAGCTGGCGAACGAGCAGGCCGCCGCGGATGTCGAACGAGATCTCGAGAGTCGAGGCCATGGCGGCCGACATCTCGAGCCCGCGCATCGGTGCGTAGGCGCCGTAGTAGTGGGTCTCCGCCATCGATGCCTCGAAGAAGAACGTCAGGAACGTTCCCGAGAGCAGGACGACGACGAACGACCACAGCGCGATCTCGCCGAGCATGAACGACCAGTGGTCGGGGAAGATCTTCCGACCCAGCTCCTTGACGAGGCCCGAGATGCTCGTGCGCTCGTCGAGGTAGTTCGCGACGCCGCCGACGAACTTGCCGCCGAGCGGCTTGTCCGAGGGACGTGTGGGGCCGTCAGCGTGGACCGCAGGCGCGGTCGTGACGTTCTCCGTGGGGTGGGTGGAGGTGCTCAATGACGCTCCCAGAAGCTCGGGCCGACGGGTTCGGTGAAGTCGCTGCGTGCGATCAGGTAGCCCTCGTCGTCGACGGTGATCGGGAGCTGGGGCAGCGGACGCGCTGCGGGGCCGAAGATGACGGCTGCCGCGTTGGTGACGTCGAACTGCGACTGGTGGCAGGGGCACAGCAGGTGGTGGGTCTGCTGCTCGTACAGGGCGACGGGGCAGCCGACGTGCGTGCACACCTTGGAGTAGGCGACGATGCCGTCGTACGACCAGTCCTTACGGTCTTCGGCCTCGTTCAGCTGCTCGGGGAGCAGACGCATGAGCAGCACGATCGCCTTGGCCTTCTCTTCGAGGTAGCCGTCGTGGTGCGCCAGCGTCGCGAGCGACTCGGGGATCACGTGCACGGCGGAGCCGAGGGTGAGGTCGGCGGCGCGGATCGGCTTGCCCGTCGGGTCGTGCGCCAGGCGCATGCCCTCTTCCCACATCGTGTGCTTGAGCAGGTGCACGGGGTCGCCGGCGTGCGGGTGCTCGGGGGAGCTGTGCGGCGCGAGGCCGCGGAACAGGGTGATCCCCGGAAGGATGGATGCCGCCAGGGCGACGAAAAGCGAGTTGCGCACCATGGTGCGACGGCCGAAGCCCGACTCGTTGTTCGCGTCGGCGAACACCTGCACCGCCGCGGCGCGGGTCTTCTCGCTGCCTCGCGTGGAGTGGCGGTCCTCGATGAACTCGGTGTCGTTCATCACGGCCTTCGACCAGTGGATCGCGCCGATGCCGATGGCGAGGAGCGCCGTGGCGATGCCGAGACCGATGAACAGGTTGTTCCGTCGGATGTCGCTGATCAGCCCGCTCTCGATCGGGAAGATCAGGTACGCAGCGATCGCCCAGATGCTCGCCGCTGCGGACAGGTAGAACAGGGTGTACACGGTGCGGACCGCGCGCGTCATGGCGGCGGGGTCCTTGTCGGTCATGCGCTTGCGGTGGGGTGCGAGCCCGGGGTTCTGCACCGGGTCGGATACCGCTACGGCAAGCCCCGATGAGGGCACCGGGGAAGCAGGGATCTGCTCGGGCGCCTTCTCGTCAGCCATTTTGCTCCTTGTGCGTTGCTTCGATCGTCACGGTTCTCAGTTCGACTTCGCGGTGATCCACACCGAGATGGCGACGAGCGAGCCGATGCCGAAGATCCAGATGAACAGACCCTCCGAGACGGGGCCGAGCGAGCCGAGCGAGAAGCCGCCGGGCGAGTTCTCGGTCGGGCGCATCATCAGGTAGCTGATGATGTCGCGCTTCTCTTCGGAAGTGAGGGTCATGTCGTTGAAGACGGGCATGTTCTGCGGGCCCGTGACCATGGCTGCGTACATGTGCAGCGGCGACGTGGTCGTCAGCGGCGGAGCGTACTTGCCCTCGGTGAGTGCACCACCGGCGCCGGCGACGTTGTGGCACATCGCGCAGTTGATGCGGAAGAGCTCGGCGCCGTGCGAGACATCGCCTTCACCGTCGAGCACCGCGGACTCGGGGTACGTCGGGCCGGGGGCCTCGGACTGAACCCAGGCCGCCATGGCCTCGATCTGCTCTTGCGTGAACTGCACGGGCTTCTGCGGAGCCTGCGGTCCCTGCATCTGCAGCGGCATGCGGCCGGTGGCGACCTGGAACTCGACCGACAGCTCGCCGACGCCGTACAGCGACGGGCCGTCGTTCGTGCCCTGCAGGTCGAGGCCGTGACAGGTGGCGCAGTTGGCCTGGAACAGCTTCTTGCCGTCCTCGACCGTGAGCGTGGATGCCGTCTGCGTCGTATCGCCCGCGGCCATCGCGGCGGTGGCGCCGGCGTAGCCTCCGCCGGTGACGAGCAGTCCGATGCCGATCAGAGCGGCGGCAGCCCACTTGCTGCGACGTCCGCCGTTGCGGCGCGGGTTCTTGGATGCCATGGGTGAATCAGCTCCGGTTACTTCAGGAAGTAGATGACGGCGAACAGGACGAGCCACACCACGTCGACGAAGTGCCAGTAGTACGACACGACGATGGCGGACGTCATCTCTTTCCGGCCGAAGTTCTTGACGGCGAAGGCGCGCCCGATGACGAGGAGGAACGCCACGAGACCACCGGTGACGTGGAGGGCGTGGAAGCCGGTGGTGATGTAGAAGGCGGACGCATAGGAGTCGGCCTGGATGGGCATGCCCTCGGCGACGAGCGTGGCGTACTCCCACACCTGGCCGGAGACGAAGATCGCGCCCATGATGAAGGTCAGGAAGAACCACTCCACCATGCCCCACTTGCGCAGGTTCCAGAAAGAGCCCGAGCGGTAGGGGCGGAAGTGCTCGGCGTTGTGGACACCGATCTGCGCCGTCACCGACGACAACACGAGAATGAGCGTGTTGACCGCGGCGAACGGGATGTTCAGCAGTTCGGTGCGGTCGGCCCACAACTCGGGAGAGGTGTTGCGCAGGGTGAAGTAGATCGCGAAGAGGCCCGCGAAGAACATCACCTCGCTGCCGAGCCACACGATGGTGCCCACAGCGACCGGGTCCGGCCGCTTGACCGAGCGCAGGGCCTGGGAATACGTCGCTGGAGTGGTCGTCACGGCATCCATTATGGCCGATCTGGAGGGTGGTTTCTGCATCGCTGAAGGTCTGGTCCGATCGCGCCGAGGTTAGGCCCACCTAAGAATCAGCCGAAAGTCGCCCGACAACCGGCCGATAGGATCGTGTGTCATGGCTCAGTACGCATGGCGCGACATCCTGACCGACCTTCTCGAGAAGCGTGATCTCAGCGTGTCGGCGGCGACGTGGGCCATGCGCGAGGTCATGGCCGGCCGCGCGACCGACGCTCAGCTCGGGGGCTTCCTCGTGGCGCTCCGCGCGAAGGGTGAGACGGTCGACGAGATCGTCGGCTTCCGCGACGCGATACTCGAAGCGGCCCTGCCGCTTGCCGTTCCCACCGACGCCCTCGACATCGTCGGCACCGGAGGTGATCGATTCGGCACGGTGAACGTCTCGACCATGGCGTCGATCGTTGCCGCAGCCACCGGTGTGCCCGTCGTCAAGCACGGCAACAAGGCGGCGAGCTCGAAGTCGGGATCGTCCGACGTGCTCGCGGCGCTGGGGATCGACCTGTCGCTCGAGCCCGACCGCGTCGCCCGCGTCCTGGAGGAGGCCGGGATCACCTTCGCCTTCGCGTCGGCGTTCCACCCGGGCTTCCGTCATGCCGGCGCAGCACGGGCCGAGCTCGGCATCCCGACCGTCTTCAACTTCCTCGGGCCGCTGTCGAACCCCGCCCGTGCCGAGGCGAACGCGGTGGGCGTCGCGCATCTCGACCGGGTGCCGCTCATCACGGGCGTCTTCCGCACCCGCGGTGCCACCGCACTGGTCTTCCGCGGGGACGACGGCCTGGACGAGCTGACGACCACCGGACACAGCCGGATCTGGGAGGTGAGCCTCGGCGACATCCACGAGCACGATCTCGACCCGCGTGATCTCGGTATGCCGCTGGCCCGCATCGAGGACCTCCTCGGCGGCGACCCGCAGCACAATGCTGCGGTCGTTCGGCGAGTGCTCGACGGGGAGTCCGGCCCAGTACGTGACATCGTCGTGCTGAACGCGGCCGCGGGCATCGTCGCCTACCGACTGTGGCGGGATGCGAGCCAGGTGCAGCGTCCGATCCTCGAGCGTCTCGCTGAGGCGTCGGAGGTCGCCGTGCGCGCCCTCGACTCGGGAGACGCGTCGCGCACGCTGGAGCGGTGGGTCGAAGCTTCGTCCCGCTGAGGTCAGACCACATCGGTTTTTCACGGCACCGCGTGAGCGGTCCCGTGATCGCGGGTGAATAGCGTGAGGCTCAACGCACCCGAGGAGGAACTGATGTCCCACACCACCCCCACCGCCGATACGGTGGAGGCCCCCGTTCGCCGCACCGGTCTCGTGAAGATCCTGGGCATCCTGGGGATGCTCGGCGGAGTCGTGCTGATCGTCGGCGGAATCGTCGTCTGGTCGATCGTCTCGGGGCAGTTGCGCGCCGAGAACATCACGGTCCCCGACGACGCAGCGGCCTTCCAGGGGCAGACCGTCGCTGGACCGTTCACCGCCTATGTCCAGGCCGACATCATCCAGCACCACGCACTCGACGCCTCGGGCGGCAAGACCTACGCCGAGCTCGATAAGGACGACCCCGTCCGCGCGACCATGATGAACGCCTCGTTCCTTCGCGCCTCGCTGTTCACCTCGGTCGTCTCGTTCGGCGTCGCCGCCTTCGCGATGGGGGTGGGTATCCTGTCGATCATCTTCGGCTTCGCGGTGCACCGCCTGGCCTCGGCCCCGGTGGTCGTCCGCCGAACCGCGGTGACCTCCGGCTGAACGGGGAGGACGTGAGGCCCGTGCTGCGGCACGGGCCTCAGACATGCGTATGGATCCCATCGATGCCCTGACCGAGATCGCCGAGCTGCTCGAGCGCGAGCGTTCGTCGAAGTACAAGTCGAAGGCGTTCCGCGCCGCGGCCGACGCGATCCGCGACCTTTCGGACGACCAGCTCGACGACACCGCCGCCCTGCGCCGGCGACCCGGCATCGGAGACCGGACGCTGTCGGTCATCGTCGAGGCCCGGGCGGGAGGCGTGCCCGCCTATCTCGCGGATCTGCGCGAACGGCGAGGAATCGTCGTGGCCGGCGAGCTGCGCCGCCGGCTGCGCGGTGACCTGCACTGCCATTCGGACTGGTCGGACGGCTCGACCCCCATCGCGGAGATGGTCGCCGCAGCTCGCGCACTCGGACACGAGTACCTCGCTCTCACCGATCACTCTCCTCGTCTGAGGGTGGCTCGCGGACTGTCTCCCGAGCGTCTGCGCGACCAGCTCGACGTCGTCTCCGGGATGAGCGGCGATGGGTTCACGTTGCTCAGCGGCATCGAGGTCGACATCCTCGACGATGGCACCCTCGACCAGGAGGACGAACTGCTGCGCCGGCTCGACATCGTCGTCGCGTCGGTGCATTCGAAGCTGCGGATGCCTCGCCCGGCGATGACGAGGCGCCTCGTGGCGGCGGCATCCGATCCCCGCGTCGACGTCCTCGGACACGTGACCGGCAGGCTGGTCGAAGGGGAGCGCGGCACCCGGCCGCCGTCCGACTTCGACCCGGACCCCGTGTTCGCGGCCTGCGCCGAGAACGGCGTGGCGGTCGAGATCAACTCCCGGCCGGAGCGGCAGGATCCGCCGGACGATCTCATCGCGCGGGCGATCGACGCCGGCTGCCTGTTCTCGATCGACTCCGACGCTCACGCCCCGGGGCAGCTTTCACTCCTCGATTACGGTGCCGAGCGCGCGGAGCGGATGGGGGTTCCCGTCGACCGCATCGTCACGACGTGGCCGATGGAGCGCCTGCGGGAGTGGACAGGTCGGCCGCGTCCCTGAGGCCGCGACGCCCGGGCTCAGGCGCGGGCGCGGAGAGCGGATGCCGCGCGTGCGAGCGACCCGCCCAGCCCGCGACGATCGGCGAGCTGCTGGACGACTTCGGGATCGGTGGGACGTATGCGGCCGTCGACGACACCGAGGTCGAGGTCGCGCACCACCCGAACGACCTGCGGAGCCACAGCGAGGTAGTCGGCCGCCGCCGCGAGCTTCGCTCGCACACCTGCCGTCATACCCTCGCCCGTCTCCGCCGCCGCGAGGATGCCGTCGAGGTCGCCATGAGTGGAGAGGAGAGTCGCCGCGGTCTTATCGCCCACGCCCGCCACTCCGGGGAGACCGTCGGAAGCATCGCCCCGCATCGTCGCGAAGTCGGCGTACTGGTCGGGGCGCACGGCGTACTTCGCGAGCACGGTCTCGCCGGTCAGCACGTCGAGGTTGCTCATCCCTCGCCCGGTGTAGATGACCCGGACGTCGCGTTCGTCGTCGACCAGCTGAATGAGGTCACGATCTCCCGTCACGACGTCGACGGGCATCGTCGCCTGCGTGGCGAGGGTGCCGATGACATCGTCGGCCTCGTGATGGGGTGCGCCGACGATCGGGATGCCGAGGGCCTCGAGGCTCTCGCGGATCGTGGGGATCTGCGCCTCGAGCGGATCGGGTACGACCTCGACGTCCGGGCCCGTCTCGACCGTCTCGGCGACACGGTGCGTCTTGTACGTCGGGATCAGGTCGACCCGCCACTGCGGACGCCAGTCGTCGTCCCAACAGGCGACCAGATGTGTCGGCTCGTAGGTGGCCACGAGCTTGGCGATCATGTCGAGGAACCCGCGGGCCGCGTTGACCGGCCGCCCTTCCGAGTCTTTGACGGTGTCGGGCACGCCGTAGAACGCGCGGAAGTAGAGGGATGCGCTGTCGAGCAGCATGAGGCGGTCGCTCATCGCATCATCCTGGCACGGGTCACCGACCATGTGGCATCACCTCGATTCAGCATCCGGCTGTTAGCATCCGGGTCCTGACGGCGGCTCGGTACACACGCGATCGACGAGTGTCCCGCGGGCCTCCAGCACCTCGATCGCATAGCCGGCGGTGGGAACGTCGAGGGTTCCGGGAACGGGACGCCAGCCACGACCGAAATCGACCTCCGCCCGGTAACGCACGGTGGCCGTCGCGACGTAGCCGCCCCGTGAGCGATACGTGTGACTCGCGGGTGGGCGGGCGGTGCCTTCGACGGTGAGAGTCGCTCCGTCGCCCGGCGCGATCACGATGTCGTCCGGAGTGAACCGCACGGTCACCGGAAGGTCGAACAGTGTTCCCGCGGCACTGTGCTGCGACGCGCCGATCAGGAACGTCACCGGCAGGCCGACGATGCCGTAACCCGCCGGTTCAGCGGCCAGCGTCGAGGGTTGGGGAGCGAACGAGGCCACGTCGGCGATCGTCGCCTGCGGTAGCAGCGAGACGGTGAAGTCATCGCAGCGGTTGAGCGCCCCGCAGTCTCGTGGTGGGGCGGGTGGCGCAGGCGCATCGTAATCCCGAGCGGGCGCCGTGCCGGGGGACTGTGTGCGGATGTCGCCTCGGATGACAACGGAATCGTTCCCGGTGCTCACAGCGCACGTACCGACCCAGCCGAGGCCGTCTGCGCAGGGGTCGCTGGATACCAATGGAGCTCCGAGTAACAGTGGGGCCATGACGATCGCGCTCAGCACGATGTTCGCCCTGGGTCGCTCTCGAACTTCGTTATCAGCCAGCGTTCGCCGAAGCGGCTGACGCTGACGCGCAGACCTTGAATGTCAGGGCGATCACCGACGACTGATGCCCCCTTCTCGTCCACAACATTCACTTGGGACACGTCTAGGCAAACGCTCAATATGGCGTGAGTTTGAGCCTCGTCGACTTCGTTCGGGCTCACCGAGGCGATTCTGCTTGCTCCCTCTACCGTCCATCCCTGCGACCGCATATTTTCGAACGACGCGGCGGCGGATGCCTTAGCCTCCTCGCGCGTGAGTGCGAGCGCAGCTTCAAAGGTGCTGGGATCATCGAGGTCGACGGCATTCAGGGCATCGACGTAGGCGCGGTAGGTCGCTTCGGCCGCAGCGTACGCGGCAGCGGTGCTGTCCGTGGGGGAGGGCGCCGCCGTGGTGGGGGCCAGCGTCGGCGGTGAGGCGGGGGAGCCGCATCCGCTCGTCAGCAGCGCGACGACGACGAGGGCGGCAACAGCGTGGCGGCGGACGAACATGCCCCGACCGTATCCGGCGTGATCCCGCCGGCGCGGGAACTTTCCACAGGGCAGTCTCTCGTAGCCTGGGGGCATGCGGAGACGAGGTGGACATGTCGTTCGGTGAAGCGGCGCTCAGGCGCAAGCCGGCCGCGACCGCACCCTGCCCCTGCGGGGGCGGCTCGTACGGGGCGTGCTGCGGTCCCGTCCTCGATGGTCGGCCCGCGGACACGGCGGAGCAGCTGATGCGCTCGCGCTACACCGCGTTCGCCTTGCGCGACCGCGCGCATCTCGCTCGCACCTGGCACCCGGCGACGCGCCCGGACGACCTCGATTCGGACGCTGCGCAGGAGTGGACGGGGCTCACGGTGGTGCGCGCGGCCGGCGGGGTCGACGACGCCGACGGCACCGTCGAGTTCCGTGCCCGCTGGCGTTCGGGGCCGGATTCCGGAGAGCTCCACGAGGTCAGCCGCTTCACGCGGATACGTGGTCGGTGGCTCTACGTGGGCGGTGTCGTAGACCCGTCGTCCTGACCCTCCGAGGACAGGCGTCAGACCCGTCGCCCTGCGGGTGAGTGCGAAGCCCCGGAGGACTGGAATCGCGCGGGTCTGCTCTGATACTCTGGATCGTCACTCGTGTGGCCTCGTCGCCATGCGTTCACGACGCATCATCCACAACCATCCGCCTCGGTCGAGGTCGTCATCGATAGAAGACGTCTCGGATCCGCGGCCCGACACCCTGACCCAACAAGGACAACCCACTACATGACTAACGCAACGACCGCCCCGGCCACCAAGCAGGTCGCTATCAACGACATCGGATCTGCTGAGGACTTCCTGGCCGCGGTCGAGAAGACTCTGAAGTTCTTCAACGACGGCGACCTCATCGAAGGCACCGTGGTGAAGATCGACCGCGACGAGGTCCTCCTCGACGTCGGCTACAAGACCGAGGGTGTCATCCCCTCCCGCGAGCTTTCCATCAAGCACGACGTCGACCCCAATGAGGTCGTCAAGGTCGGCGACGAGGTCGAAGCCCTCGTTCTCCAGAAGGAGGACAAGGAAGGCCGCCTCATCCTCTCCAAGAAGCGTGCTCAGTACGAGCGTGCCTGGGGCGACGTCGAGAAGATCAAGGAGAACGACGGTGTTGTCACCGGCTCCGTGATCGAGGTCGTCAAGGGTGGTCTGATCGTCGACATCGGCCTCCGCGGCTTCCTGCCCGCGTCGCTCATCGAGCTTCGCCGTGTCCGCGATCTCACGCCGTACCTCGGCCAGGAGATCGAGGCCAAGATCCTCGAGCTCGACAAGAACCGCAACAACGTCGTGCTTTCGCGCCGCGCCCTGCTCGAGCAGACGCAGTCCGAGTCGCGCACCACGTTCCTCAACAACCTCCACAAGGGCCAGGTCCGCAAGGGCGTCGTCTCGTCGATCGTCAACTTCGGTGCGTTCGTCGACCTGGGCGGCGTGGACGGCCTCGTGCACGTCTCCGAGCTTTCGTGGAAGCACATCGAGCACGCTTCGGAGGTCGTCGAGGTCGGCCAGGAGGTCACCGTCGAGATCCTCGAGGTCGACCTCGACCGCGAGCGCGTCTCGCTGTCGCTGAAGGCGACGCAGGAGGACCCGTGGCAGGTCTTCGCCCGCACCCACGCGATCGGTCAGGTCGCGCCGGGCAAGGTCACCAAGCTCGTTCCGTTCGGTGCTTTCGTGCGCGTCGCGGACGGCATCGAGGGCCTCGTGCACATCTCCGAGCTGTCGGGCAAGCACGTCGAGCTCGCCGAGCAGGTCGTGTCGGTCGGCGAAGAGGTCTTCGTCAAGATCATCGACATCGACCTCGAGCGTCGCCGCATCTCGCTCTCGCTCAAGCAGGCGAACGAGTCGGTCGACCCGTACGGCACCGAGTTCGACCCGGCTCTCTACGGCATGGTCACCGAGTACGACGAGAACGGGGAGTACAAGTACCCCGAGGGCTTCGACCCGGAGACCAACCAGTGGAAGGAAGGCTTCGACGAGCAGCGTCTCGCCTGGGAGGCCGAGTACGCCGCCGCTCAGGGTCGCTGGGAGGCTCACAAGGCTGCCGTCGTCAAGGCCCTCGAGGCCGAGGCTGCGGCTCCGGCCGACAACGGCTCGTCGTTCTCGTCGGACGTCCAGTCCGCGAGCGCCGGCGGCGGCACCCTCGCCGACGACGAGGCTCTCGCCGCTCTGCGCGAGAAGCTCTCGGGCCGCTGAGTCCACGCTGATACGCCGGAAGGGTCGGAGCCTCGTGCTCCGGCCCTTCCGCCGTTTCGTGCGCAGGCGGGATGATCAGCCTGCCGCCGTGCCCGGGGGAGTCCGGGACGCGATAGTTTCAAACCATGGAGACGGAGACGCCGCGGCGCACGCGGGCGACATTTGTTCTCCCGGCACCCCCACGGTGGATCGACGCCGTGCTCGGCGACGGCGATCGCACCCGATCGGCGATGCTCAATCAGATCGTCACGACATCCGTGGTCCTCGTCGTCGCGATCGCGGGTCTCGTCGTCGGGTTCCGCGGTGACACGGCGCTGTTCTTCCTCGCGGTCACCGCTGTCTTCGTGCTCACCGGGGCGGCGATCATCGTTCCCTGGGGGAGTCTCGGAAGACTGTGGCTGGCACTGATCCCCCTGGGCGACATCCTCGCGATAGCTGTCATGCGCGTCGCCGAGCCCACCGCCGGTTTCGGACTGCTGTGGGTGTTCCCGGTCATCTGGCTCGCCGCGGGATTCGGCACCGTCGGGTGGATCGGGGGCGTCCTGCTCGCGCTGGGCGCTTACGGCGTGACGGATGTCGTCATCCGTTCCTCGCCATCCTCATTCGGTTTCCTCCTGCTGCCGCTGCTCCTCATCGCGGTGAGCACCTCGACGTATCTCAGCAGCAGACGGGCCAGCGCGCAGCGCCTTCTCCTCGACCGTCAGGCGACGGTGCTGACACAGTCGCTGGAGCGGGCGCGACGTCATGAGCAGGTGCTCACGGAGGCCCTCGATCGAGTCGACTTCGGTGTGGCTCGCATCGAGACGGATGGGTCGGCGTCGATCATCAACGACGCGCATGCCCGGTTGCAGCGAGGATCTCGCACCAGCGGTCAGCCCGACGTTTACGCTGCGGACGGTGCGACTCCGCTCGATCCGCAGGACCATCCGCTCGCCCGCGTTCGCCGCGGCGAGGCGTTCACGGACGCGCGCATCCAGGTGGGTCATGGTGACGACCGACGCGTGCTGAGCGTCTCGGCGCGGCGCATCATCGAGCCGGACGGCGGCGACTCCGGTGCGGTCGTCGTCACACGAGACATCACCGCCGAGACGGATGCGTTGCGGGAGCGGGATGCGCTGGTCTCGTCCGTCTCGCACGAGCTGAGGACGCCCCTCACCTCGATCCTCGGATATCTCGAGCTCGCGATCGACACTCCGGGCGTCCCCGAGGCGGCGCTGGAGAACCTACGCGTGGCCGACCGGAACGCGGACCAGCTGCTCCGACTCGTCGGCGACGTGCTCGCCGCGTCGAGTCAGCACAAGTCCGCCGCGCAACTCACGGTCTCGCCCACCGACATCGACCTCGTCGAGATCGTCAATGCCGCCGTCGAGTCGATCCTCGTCAGCGCGGGTGAGCGCGGGATCACGATCGACGTGTCGCGCGTGGAGCCCGCACGCGCGTACGCCGACCCGGTCCGCATCCGGCAAGTGCTCGACAACCTGCTCTCCAACGCCGTCAAGTACAACCGTCCGCGTGGACGAGTGTCTGTCGCCACGTCGGTGGGCGACCAGTGGGCGCTCATCGCGGTGCAGGATTCTGGCGTGGGGCTCAACGAGGAGGATCTCGGCTCTGTGTTCCAGCGCTACTACCGCGGAGCCGCCGTGCGGGACTCCGCCGTCACCGGCAACGGGCTCGGGCTCGCCATCAGTCGCGACATCGTCCGTCGACACGGTGGCGATATCACCGTGAGCAGCGTGCTCGGGGTCGGCTCGACCTTCTCGGTGACGCTCCCGGCCCGACGCCCCGGAACCGCGGCATCATGATCGACCAGTTCTCGGTATCCCTCATCACCGCGCTGGTGGTGCTGGTGTGCGCGGTGCTCTTCATCTTCGACACCCTGCTTCGCCGGCCCGAGCAGAGCGGACGGTTCTGGGCCGTCGGGTTTCTGTGCGCCGTGCTGACGACGCTGTTCTACGTCGTCTGGGCGAGCGCCCCCGAGACCGATTGGGCCGTCGTCTGCGGCAACACCGCCTCGGTGGTCGGCACGGGGCTCATGTGGCTCGGATGTCGCGCCTACAACCGGCGCAGCGTGCGTGGCCCGGGCGCGCTCGTGGCCGTGGCCGGCCTCGCCGCCGCCGCGGCCGCGTCCATCGAACTCGCTGCGGGCGGGAACGACTGGTCGGGCTCGCTCGTGATGTTCGGGGCCCTCGGCGTCGTCGGGGCTGCTGCCTCGGCGGAGTGCTTCCGGGGCGCCCTCGGTGCGTCGCGGACGGCGCTCCCACTGGGTCTCGTGTTCGGGGTCCAGGCTGCGTTCTACCTCGCGCGCATCGTGGTCGTCGCCATGGTGGGCTACGGCGAGGTCTTCCTGCTGTGGGCGGGTTCGATCCCCGCCAGCTTCCTCACCGTCACCCTCTCGATCACCGCCGTGGTGAGTGCGTCCGTGCTCCGCGCGGGCAGAGCGGGCGTGCGCGGCTCCGATTCACCGGAGGGCCGGGATGCCGGACCCAGTGAGATCGTGACGGTGACGGGCTTCCGGCGTGCCGTCGCCGTCAGCGCGCAGCGGGCCCAGGCGCGGCGGGAGCTCATGGCGGTCTGGGTGATCGAACTCGACGGGCTCGAGTACATCGCCACCGCCTTCGGCCTGGATGTCGGCGACGATGTCGTGCGGACGTGGCGCGACACGATGACTGCCAACGCGCCGACGCTCGCGATCCTCGGTGAGGTCGGCTCCGAGCGGATCGGTGTCATCACCGTCGTGGGCTCAGCAGCCGACGCGCGACGGCAGGCGATGGCACTGTACCGATCGCTCTTCGAGGCTCTCGCGTCGGTCGAAGGGGGAGTCCTGCCCGCCATCGGCATCGGCGTCGCTCTGAGCGACGTCGTGGGATACGACGCGGATGCCCTGATCGAGATGGCCGCAGCGACGGCGACACGCGCCTCATCCGGGGTGGCGTCAGCCGTGCTCCTCGCCGAACCCTCGTGATCGGATGACGCGACAGGGTCAGCCCCGGTCGAGCCGGTAACCGATCCCCTGATCCGAGACGATGAGTGTGGTGGCGGCAGCGGTGGCGAGCCTGCCGCGCAGCGACTCGACGGTGCGCTCGACGGCGCGGACCTCATCGGCGTCGGGAGCGTCTCCCCGCGACCGGGAACGCAGCGCAACGGCCAGCTCGTTCTTCGTGCGCGTGCGTCCGTGCGCGATGAGCAGGTCGTGGAGCACTGTCGATTCGGGGGGAGACAGGTCGAGGGGAGCCCCCGAGACGCGGAAGACTCCCGCGACCACCGATACGTCGCCGAAAGAGGAGTCCTGCGAGGCTCCGGCGGCCGCGTCTGCAACGACGTCGTCGATCGGTGCCTCATCGCGCCGCCGCCGCGACGGGATCGCAGCTAGACGCGCTTTGAGGTCTCGCGGCCGGAACGGCTTGCCGAGGTACTCGTCGCCGCCCGCAGCTCTGCCGCGCTCCGCATCACCGGGCTCGACGAAGGCCGAGATGAAGATGATGTAGGTGTCGCTGAACTCGCGGACGCGGCGCGCGACCTCGAACCCGTCGATACCCGGGATGTTGACGTCGAGGGTGGTCACGTCGGGGGAGACCGACCGGACGAGCTCGACCCCGTCGAGACCGTTGTCGGTCGCGTGCACGACGAACCCGCTCGACTCGAGGATCGCCGAGAGCAGGCTGCGGATGTCGGCCTGGTCTTCGACGATGACGGCGGTGCGTTCCACGGTGATCCCACCTTCCGCGGGTTGTCAGAATCCCATCGTATCGATCGGGCGGCCTCGCGCCCGGCCTGGCGCCCATGGCATCCTCGGGTGTATGCCTCTGATCGCATTGACCGGCGGGATCGCCTCGGGCAAATCCACGATCGCACGGCGGCTCGCCGAGCACGGTGCCGTCGTGGTCGACGCGGATGCGATCGTGCGCGACGTCCAGCGCGCGGGGTCGCCCGTGCTCGAAGCCATCCGCGCCACGTTCGGGCCTGCGGTGGTCGCGGCCGACGGCGAGCTCGATCGCGCTGCGCTGGCCTCGGTCGCGTTCGCCGACCCGGAGGCGCTCCGCACGCTGAATGCCATCGTGCACCCGGCGGTTCGAGCAGAATCGCAGCGGCGGTTCGACGAGGCGCTCAGCCGGGGACCCGGCACCGTCGTCGTCTACGACGTGCCTCTGCTCGTCGAGGCTCGCGTCGACGACCCCTGGGACGCGATCGTCGTCGCGCATGCTCCCGCGCCGGTTCGCCGCGAACGCCTGCAGCGCCTGCGCGGGATGACGCCGGAGGAGGCCGATCGCCGGATCGCGGCACAGGTCTCAGACGAACAGCGCCTCGCGATCGCCGACGTCGTCATCGACACCGCGGGCGACATCTCGGCGACCGAGCAGCAGGCGGATGCTCTGTGGGAGCGGCTGACCACCGGCTCGGAGCTGTAGCACGCTCGCACGCTCTGAGCGAAGACCGGGCCCGGTGTCGGTCGCCCCGCCTACGCTGGAATCATGCAGACCACGCGCTCCGTGCGACCCTTCGAGGTCATCAGCGAATACGTCCCGAGCGGTGACCAGCCCCAGGCGATCGCCGATCTCGCGGCCAGGATCAACGCGGGCGAGACCGACGTCGTACTGCTCGGTGCCACCGGTACGGGAAAGTCGGCGACGACGGCGTGGCTCATCGAACAGGTGCAGCGTCCGACGCTCGTCATGGCGCACAACAAGACGCTCGCTGCGCAGCTGGCGAACGAGTTCCGCGATCTCATGCCCAACAACGCGGTCGAGTACTTCGTCAGCTACTACGACTACTACCAGCCTGAGGCATACGTTCCGCAGACCGACACCTTCATCGAGAAGGACTCCTCGATCAACGCCGAGGTCGAGCGGTTGCGCCACTCCACCACCAACTCCCTGCTGAGTCGCCGCGACGTCGTGGTCGTGAGCACCGTCTCGTGCATCTACGGTCTCGGTGCGCCCGAAGAGTACCTGCGCGCCATGGTCGCGTTGCAGGTGGGGGAGCGATACGACCGCGATGCGCTCATCCGCAAGTTCATCGCGATGCAGTACAACCGCAACGACGTCGACTTCTCGCGCGGCAACTTCCGCGTGCGCGGCGACACGATCGAGATCATCCCGGTGTACGAGGAGTACGCCATCCGTATCGAGCTCTTCGGCGACGAGATCGAGGCGCTCTACATGCTGCACCCGCTGACCGGCGACATCGTGCAGAAGATGGACAGCGTTCCGGTGTTTCCGGCCTCTCACTATGTGGCGGGCACCGAGACGGTTCAGCGCGCCATCGGAACGATCGAGCATGAGCTGGCCGAGCGTCTGAAGGAGTTCGAGAGCCAGGGCAAGCTGCTTGAGGCGCAGCGTCTTCGCATGCGCACCACGTTCGACCTCGAGATGCTCCAGCAGCTCGGATTCTGCTCCGGCATCGAGAACTACTCCCGGCACCTCGACGGTCGGTCCCCGGGCGATCCTCCCCACACGCTGCTCGACTTCTTCCCCGACGACTTCCTCCTCGTGATCGACGAGTCGCACGTGACCGTTCCGCAGATCGGCGCGATGTACGAGGGGGATGCCTCGCGTAAGCGCACCCTTGTCGATCATGGGTTCCGGCTGCCGAGCGCGATGGACAATCGCCCCCTTCGTTTCGATGAGTTCAAGGAACGCGTCGGGCAGACCGTCTACTTGTCGGCGACCCCCGGCCGCTACGAGATGGGCATCGCCGACGGCGTCGTCGAGCAGATCATCCGCCCCACCGGTCTGGTCGACCCCGAGATCATCATCAAGCCGTCGAAGGGCCAGATCGACGACCTGCTCGAGGAGATCCGGGTGCGGGTCGAGCGCGACGAGCGGGTGCTCGTCACGACGCTCACGAAGAAGATGGCGGAAGAGCTCACCGACTTCCTCGGCGAGCACGGCGTGCGGGTGCGCTACCTCCACTCCGACGTCGACACACTGCGACGCGTCGAGCTGCTGACCGAGCTGCGCCAGGGCGCCTATGACGTGCTCGTCGGCATCAACCTGCTTCGCGAGGGGCTCGACCTGCCCGAGGTGTCGCTCGTGGCGATCCTCGACGCCGACAAGGAAGGGTTCCTGCGTTCGGGCACTTCGCTCATTCAGACGATCGGGCGTGCGGCGCGAAACGTCTCCGGCCAAGTCCACATGTACGCCGACAAGATCACCGACTCGATGGCCGCGGCGATCGAAGAGACCGAGCGTCGTCGTGAGAAGCAGATCGCCTACAACCTCGAGCACGGCATCGATCCTCAACCGCTGCGCAAGAAGATCGCCGACATCACCGACGCGCTGGCGCGCGAGGCATCCGACACCCGCGATCTGCTCAACGGCAAGGCGACCGCTCGCAACAAGTCGGGCAAGGGCAAGAGCCCGACGCCGCAGTTGCGCCGCGAGGGCATCGCCGCGGAGGGTGCTCAGCAGCTCGAGTCGACGATCGAAGACCTGTCGCAGCAGATGCTCGCCGCGGCCGCGGAACTGAAGTTCGAGCTGGCCGGACGCCTGCGCGACGAGGTGCAAGACCTCAAGAAGGAACTGCGCGCGATGGAGCGGGCCGGGCACGCCTGATCGTGCGCCGACCGACGCGCTCGCTCAGCGCGGGCAGTGCAGCAGCGGCTTCGGTCCGGTGCGGTCGACGTCGTGTTCGGTCATGGGGTGGCCGCACAACGGGCACGCACGCCCCGTGCGTTCGGGTTCGGGCTCGGTCTCGTAGGGCCCGACCGACGCGGGGCCGGCTGCGCGGATGAGGCGCGAGTTGAGATAGGCGTACCAGCCGCCCGCCTCGCGGACGCGCGTGCGAAGGGGAGGGCGACGGTCGTGCTCGGTCATGATCATCAGTGTACTAACGATTAGGGCATATAGGATACGAGCGTGGACTCCGCTGACGACATGTTGAAGCTCGACAACCAGCTCTGCTTCGCGCTGGTGACCGCCGCCCGGAACGTCGTGGCCATCTATCGGCCGATCCTCGAGCCGCTCGGCCTGACCCATCCGCAGTACCTGGTCATGCTCGCGCTGTGGGAAGCGTCACCGCAGGCGCTGGGGGAGCTGGCATCGGATCTCGCGATGGAGCCGGCCACGCTGTCTCCGCTCGTCAAGCGCCTCGAGAGCCAAGGGCTGGTGACGCGCACGCGTCGTCAAGGCGACGAGCGCGTTCTCGAGATCGGACTCACGGCCGACGGCCGCGCGCTGCGCGCCGATGCCGTGCACGTGCCCGACCAGGTCATGGCGGCGGTCGGCATGACGGTCGACGACGTGACGGCGCTGCGCGATGGGCTGCAGCCGTTCGCCGGCCGACGGATGCCGCGGCAGTAGTCGCATCTACCGCACGAGTGAGCCCAGGGCGAACCTCGGAGCCGGTGTCGGAGGCCCCACCTAGACTTGTGCGGTGCCCATCGTCCCCGTCGCTTCCTCATCGAAACTCAGCGTCCGCGGAGCCCGCGTCCACAACCTCAAGGACGTGGACCTCGACATCCCGCGCGACAGTCTCGTCGTCTTCACCGGCCTGTCCGGCTCGGGCAAGTCGAGTCTCGCCTTCGACACGATCTTCGCCGAGGGCCAGCGCCGCTACGTCGAATCGCTGAGCGCTTACGCCCGGCAGTTCCTCGGGCAGGTCGATCGCCCCGACGTCGACTTCATCGAGGGGCTCAGCCCAGCGGTGTCGATCGACCAGAAGTCGACGAACCGCAACCCGCGTTCGACGGTCGGCACGATCACCGAGATCCACGACTACATGCGCCTGCTGTGGGCACGCATCGGCGTACCGCACTGCCCCGAGTGCGGTGAGCGGATCCAGCGTCAGACGGTCCAGCAGATCGCCGATCAACTCATGGAGCTTCCCGAGCGCACCCGGTACCAGGTGGTGGCACCGGTGGTGACGCAGAAGAAGGGCGAGTTCGTCGACCTCTTCAAGGAGCTGAGCGCGAAGGGCTACGCACGTGCCGTCGTCGACGGCGACGTGGTCTCGCTTGCCGAGCCGCCGACGCTGAAGAAGAGCTACAAGCACGACATCGCGGTGGTCGTCGACCGCCTCGTGGCCGGTCCGGATCTGCTCGGCCGTGTCACCGACTCCGTCGAGACGGCGCTCGCCCTCGCCGGCGGTGTGATCAAGATCAACTTCGTCGACGAAGAAGGCGATGCCGCGTGGCAGAGCTTCAGCGAGAAGCTCGCCTGCCCCAATGGGCACGCACTGCAGCTCACCGAGATCGAGCCGCGCACCTTCTCGTTCAACGCGCCGTTCGGCGCATGCCCGACGTGCTCGGGCCTCGGTACCCGGATGTCGGTCGACGCCGAGCTCATGCTGGGCGACGAGGAGCTCTCGATCGCCGAGGGCGTCCTGCTGCCGTGGACGACTCAGGGCAAGGGACTCTTCCAGTACTACGAGCGACTCCTCGAGGGGCTCGCGGCCGACCTGAAGTTCTCGTTGAAGACGCCCTGGCGTGACCTGCCCGAGGATGTCCAGGACGCTGTGCTGCGCGGCGAGAACTACAAAGTCACGGTCAAGTGGAAGAACCGCTATGGACGTGAGATGCGCTACGCCTCCGGCTTCGAAGGCGTCATCCCGTACATCGAGCGCCAGTACCTCCAGGCCGAGACCGACACGCAGCGTCAGCGCTGGGCCGAGTACCTGCGCGAGGTTCCGTGCCCGGCGTGCGACGGCGACCGGCTCAAGCCGGAGGTGCTCGCCGTCCTCGTCCACGAGCGCTCCATCGCCGATGTCGCGCGTCTGAGCCTCGCCGAGGCCCAGACGTACTTCAACCACCTCGAGCTCACCGATCGCGAGGCCAAGATCGCCGCGGCGGTGCTGCGAGAGATCCGCGCCCGGCTCGACTTCCTCATCGAGGTCGGGTTGAACTACCTCAGCCTGGGCCGGGCGGCCGGCTCGCTCTCGGGTGGCGAGGCGCAGCGAATCCGCCTGGCGACGCAGATCGGGTCGGGACTCACGGGTGTTCTCTACGTCCTCGACGAGCCCTCGATCGGACTCCACCAGCGCGACAACCGGCGTCTCATCGACACACTCGTCAAGCTGAAGAGCCTGGGCAACACGCTGATCGTCGTCGAACACGACGAAGAGACGATCGCCGCCGCCGACTGGGTCGTCGACATCGGGCCGCGTGCCGGCGTCGAGGGCGGAAACGTCGTTCACTCCGGCCCCTACGACGCGCTGCTCGCCGACGAGAACTCCATGACCGGCGACTATCTGTCGGGGCGTCGCTCGCTCGAGACGCCCACCAAGCGCCGCAAGATCGACAAGAAGCGGATGCTGACGGTCGTGGGTGCCCGTGCCAACAACCTGAAGAACGTCACGGCGGAGTTCCCCCTCGGCGTGCTCACCTCGGTGACGGGCGTGAGCGGGTCGGGCAAATCGACCCTCGTCAACGGCATCCTCTACGAGGTGCTGGCGACACGCCTGAACGGTGCGCGCCGCGTCGCGGGCAAGCACACCCGTGTGACCGGGCTCGACAACCTCGATAAGGTCGTCCACGTCGACCAGGCGCCGATCGGTCGCACGCCGCGATCGAACCCGGCCACCTACACCGGCGTCTTCGACCGCATCCGGACGCTGTTCAGTGAGACGCCCGAGGCGAAAGTCCGCGGCTACCTGCCCGGCCGCTTCTCGTTCAACGTCAAGGGTGGTCGCTGCGAGGCGTGCTCGGGCGACGGCACGCTCAAGATCGAGATGAACTTCCTGCCCGACGTCTACGTCGACTGCGAGGTGTGTCACGGCAAGCGCTACAACCGCGACACTCTCGCCGTCCACTACAAGGGCAAGAACATCGCCGAGGTCCTCGAGATGCCGATCTCGGAAGCGGCGGAGTTCTTCGAGCCGATCCAAGCGATCCACCGTTACCTGAAGACGCTCGTCGACGTCGGGCTCGGTTACGTCCGGCTCGGCCAGTCCGCCACGACGCTGTCCGGCGGCGAGGCGCAGCGTGTCAAGCTCGCGACGGAACTGCAGCGCCGCTCGAACGGCCGCAGCATCTACGTGCTCGACGAGCCCACGACCGGTCTGCACTTCGAAGACGTCCGCAAGCTCCTCGAGGTCCTCAACGGGCTCGTCGACAAGGGGAACACCGTCATCACGATCGAGCACAACCTCGATGTGATCAAGGCGTCCGACTGGATCATCGACCTCGGCCCCGAGGGCGGAGCCGGCGGCGGGACGATCGTTGCCACCGGCACACCCGAACAGGTCGCGGGGGTCGCCGAGAGCCACACCGGACAGTTCCTCGCCGAGATCCTGGGGGCCCCGGCGGCGCGCAAGGCGGGCTGACGTGGCGAACGTCCTCCCGTACCGACCCAAAGCGGGCGAGATCCCCACCGACCCCGGCGTCTACCGTTTCCGCGATGCGGAAGGGCGGGTGCTGTACGTCGGCAAGGCGAAGAACCTGCGGGCGCGCCTGTCGAACTACTTCGCGCCGCTCCACACCCTGCACGAACGCACCCGCCGCATGGTCACGACGGCGGCATCGGTCGAGTGGACGGTGGTGGCGACCGACGTCGATTCGCTCCAGCTGGAGTACATGTGGATCAAAGAGTTCGATCCGCCGTTCAACGTCCGCTACCGCGACGACAAGTCGTACCCGTTCATGGCGATCACCCTCGCCGACGAAGCGCCGCGGGTCATCGTCACCCGAAACCGGCGGATTCCCGGCGCGAAGTACTTCGGCCCCTATCCCAAGGTCTGGGCGGTGCACGAGACGATCGACCTGATGATCAAGGTCTTCCCGATCCGCACGTGCAGCGATTCGTCCTACAAGAAGGCGATGGCCTCGGGGCGTCCTTGCTTCCCCGGTCAGATCGGCCGCTGCGGCGGTCCGTGCTCGATGAAGGTCACCATCGAGGAGCACCGGGCGATGGTCGACGATTTCGTGGCGTTCATGTCGGGCGGTGACCAGCGTTTCGCTCGAGACCTGACCGCGCGCATGCGCGAGGCCGCCGCGGCGATGGACTACGAGTCTGCCGCCGTGTACCGCGACAAGCTGCAGGCGATCGATGCCGTCCTCAACAAGAGCGCGCTCGTGCTCGACGACGACATGGATGCCGACCTCTTCGGTATCGCCGAGGACGAGCTGGCCGCTGCCGTCCAGCACTTCGTCGTGCGCGGCGGCCGTATCCGCGGTGTCCGCGCGACGACGATCGAGAAGGAGATCGACATCTCGGGCGCCGATCTGGTCGATCAGGTGCTCCAGCGCACATATGGGGATGCTGCCGCCGCCGACATCCCACGCCACGTCTTCGTCCCGACACTGCCCGGCGACGCAGGAGAGCTGGAGCAGTGGCTCCAGACGCGCCGTGGCAAGCGTGTGACGATCCAGGTCGCGCAGCGCGGGCGCAAGGCCGACCTGATGAAGACCGCGAGCATCAACGCCCAGCAGGCCCTGATGCTCCATAAGACGCGCCGCACGAGCGACTACGTCGCGCGCAGTCAAGCGCTGACCGATCTGCAGGAAGCCCTCGGTCTCGACGAGGCTCCGTTGCGGATCGAGTGCTACGACGTCTCCCACCTGTCGGGCACCAACGTGGTCGCCTCGCTGGTCGTCTTCGAGGACGGGCTGCCCCGGAAAGACCAGTACCGCATCTTCGGTGTCAACGAGACGACGGATGACACCGACTCGATGTACCAGGTGCTCACGCGTCGCCTCGCCTACCTCGACCGACCCGATGAGGACGACGAGCCCATGCCCGACGCGACCGCAGACGGCGAGGTCGTCACAGCACGCAAGCGGCCCCGGTTCGCCTACCGCCCGCAGCTGCTGGTCGTCGACGGCGGCAAGCCACAGGTGGAGGCCGCGGCTCGCGCGCTCGCGGACGCCGGCCACACCGAGATCGCGCTCTGCGGCATCGCGAAGCGTCTCGAGGAGATCTGGCTGCCGGGGGAGGAGTACCCCGTGATCCTGCCGCGCACATCCGAGTCGCTCTACCTGCTGCAGCGTCTTCGCGACGAGGCGCATCGCTTCGCGATCGTCCATCAGCGCAAGCGCCGCAAACGCGACATCGCATCGGTGCTCTCCGAGGTCCCGGGGCTCGGGGCGGCGCGCATCAAGGCGCTGCTACGCCATTTCGGCTCGGTGTCGAAGCTCAAGCAGGCCACCCCCGAAGAGATCCAGGAGCTACCGGGCATCGGGCCGCGCTTGGCCGATGCGATCCATCGGCACCTCGCGGACGGATAGGCTGGACGTCGGCGAGCGACAGGGGTGGTGACGGTGACCGACGAGGTTCCGGCGGGCGAGATTCTCATCGTCACGGGTATGTCCGGGGCCGGACGAACGACGGCGGCGAACGCCCTCGAAGACCTCGGCTGGTATGTCGTCGACAACCTGCCGCCGCAGATGCTGCGCCCGCTCCTGGAGCTCAGCGAGCTCGCGGGCAATGCGTTGCCGCGCGTCGCCGCGGTCGTCGACGTGCGCGGCGGTGAGCTGTTCGCCGCGCTGCCCGACATCACGCGGGCGTTGCGGCACGGGCGGGCTCTGCGGATCCTTTTTCTGGACGCGGCCGACGAGGTGCTCGTGCGCCGATTCGAGTCGGTGCGCCGACCGCACCCGTTGCAGGGCGACGGCACGCTGGTCGACGGAATCCGCCGCGAACGCGAACGCCTCGCCCCTATCCGCGAGAGCGCCGACGTCATCGTCGACACCTCGCGCGACAACATCCACCAGCTTGCGACCTACATCGCCGACCTGTTCGCCGACGACGGGGCAGCGCGGCACACCGTCACCGTCATGAGCTTCGGATTCAAGTACGGCCTCCCGCCCGATGCCGACCTCGTCGCGGACATGCGCTTCCTCCCGAATCCGTTCTGGAATCCCGACCTCAAGGCCCTCACCGGCGAAGACGAGGCAGTGCGTGACGAAGTGCTCTCGCACGACAACGCGCGCGAGTTCATCGATGCCTACGCCGCTGCCCTCGCCCCGGTCATGCGGGGCTACCAGGAGGAGAACAAGCGGCACTCGGTGGTTGCTGTCGGCTGCACCGGCGGCAAGCACCGCTCCGTCGTGACCGCGCGCGAGCTGGCTCAGCGGCTGTCCGGGCTCCCGGGTGTGGCGGTGCGACTAAAACACCGCGACCTCGGTCGCGAGTAGGCTGTTCCTTCGTCCCCCGAACCCCTGCCGAAGGAGCGCCGTGCCGCTGACCGCTGACGTCAAGACCGAGTTGGCTGCGATGCGCGACCCTCGACCCGCCGCGCGGGTCGCCGAGGTGACCGCGATCCTGCGCTTCGCGGGCGGTCTGCACTCGATCGCGGGCCGGGTTGCCGTCGAGGCCGAGGTCGACTCCGAGATCCTCGCGCGCCGCGTGGCCCGAGAGCTCGTCGAGATCTACGGCGTACGCCCCGAGCTGGCGCGCATCCAAGCCTCCGGCGGACGCGATGGTGCGACGTTCGCGGTCCGCGTCCGTGAGGGCGGTGAGACCCTGGCGCGCCAGACCGGCCTTCTCGACCAGAGGCGCCGACCGGTGCGCGGGCTCCCCAACCGCCTGACCACCGGATCCCGTCCCGACCTGGCCGCGCTGTGGCGCGGTGCCTTCCTCGCCGCCGGATCACTCTCGGACCCCGGCCGTTCGGCCGCCCTCGAGATCTCGTGCCCGTCGCCGGAGGCCGCCATGGCGCTCGTCGGTGCGGCTCACCGCCTGGGTATCGCAGCGAAGGCGCGCGAGGTCCGCGGGATCCCGCGCGTGGTCGTCCGCGACGGCGAAGCCATCCGTCAGACGCTCGCCGAGATGGGCGCCACCCGCACAGCGGACACTTGGGATCAGATGCGCCAGCGTCGCGAGGTGCGCGCCGGCGTGAACCGTCTCGTCAACTTCGACGACGCGAACCTGCGCCGCTCCGCGCAGGCCGCCGTCGCAGCCTGCGCGCGAGTCGAGCGCGCTCTCGAGATTTTGGGCGACGAGGTGCCGGACCACCTCAAGCAGGCGGGTGATCTGCGTCTGGCGCACCGCGACGCGAGCCTGGACGAGCTCGGCCACCACGCCGACCCGCCGCTCACCAAGGACGCGGTCGCGGGGCGCATCCGGCGCCTTCTCGCCATGGCCGACAAGAAGGCCGCCGCCGAAGGGTTGCCCGACACCGAGTCGGCGGTCCCCGCAGGTCTTTCCGACTGACCGGTCGCCGCCGCGTTACACCGCATTCCGAACGGGAAGCAACGGGGTGTGCAAAGCGTTGCCCCTCAATAGGATGAAAACGTCCACGAGGTGCGCGGTCGCGCGCCTTCGACAGCACGAGCCGCGCGCTGCGCGGTGCTGACAGGAGATAGAGAATGCCGAAGTACACCCTTCCCGAGCTCCCATACGATTACGCGGCCCTCGAGCCGCACATCAGCGGCAAGATCATGGAGCTCCACCACTCCAAGCATCACCAGGCTTACGTGACGGGCGCGAACACCGCCCTCGAGCAGCTCGCGGAGGCTCGCGAGACCGGCAACCTCGCCAACGTGAACAAGCTCGAGAAGGACCTCGCGTTCAACCTCGGCGGACACGTCAACCACTCCATCTTCTGGACGAACCTGTCGCCCGAGGGCGGCGGCGAGCCCGAGGGCGAGCTTCGCGCGGCGATCGACGAGTTCTTCGGCGGCTTCGACAAGTTCCAGGCCCACTTCACCGCCGCAGCCACAGGCATCCAGGGCTCCGGCTGGGCCGTGCTCAGCTGGGACCCGATCGGCGCCCAGCTGATCATCCAGCAGCTGTTCGACCAGCAGTCGAACACCGCACAGGGAACCGTCCCCATTTTCCAGCTCGACATGTGGGAGCACGCCTTCTACCTCGACTACCTCAACGTCAAGGCGGACTACGTCAAGGCCGCGTGGAACATCGCCAACTGGCAGAACGTCGCCGAGCGCTTTGTGACGGCTCGGGAGAAGACGGCCGGCCTACTCGCGTAGTAGGGTCATAAACAGGTGAGGATGCCGGGCTCCTCCCGGCAACGGGAGCCGAACCCGGCATCCTCTTCTTTTTCACCAGATCGCGTTTCGGTCAGCCAGCACGGGCTTTTCCGGCGCGACAAGAAACGGGAGACATCGTGTCTGTCAAGATCGGCATCAACGGCTTCGGCCGCATCGGACGCAACTACCTCCGCGCCGCCCTCGCTCAGGGCGCGGACCTCGAGATCGTGGCGGTGAACGACCTCACCGACAACAAGACCCTCGCCCACCTGCTCAAGTACGACTCGATCCTGGGTCGTCTGGACGCCGAGGTCACGTACTCGGAGGACTCGATCACGGTCGGCGGCAAGACCATCAAGGTCTTCGAAGAGCGCGACCCCGCCAACCTCCCCTGGGGCGAGCTGGGCGTCGACATCGTCATCGAGTCGACCGGCCGCTTCACCAACGCCGAGGACGCCAAGAAGCACATCGCGGGCGGCGCCAAGAAGGTTCTCATCTCGGCTCCCGCCAAGGGCGAGGATGGCACGTTCGTCATCGGCGCCAACGAGGATCTGTACGACCCCGAGAACCACAACGTCATCTCGAACGCGTCGTGCACGACCAACTGCCTCGCGCCGCTGGCCAAGGTCCTCAACGACGAGTTCGGCATCGTCAAGGGCCTCATGACCACGGTCCACGCGTACACCGCCGACCAGAACCTGCAGGACGGCCCGCACAGCGACCTGCGTCGCGCCCGCGCCGCCGCCCTCAACATCGTCCCCACCTCGACGGGCGCCGCCAAGGCCATCGGCCTGGTCCTCCCCGAGCTGAAGGGCAAGCTCGACGGCTTCGCTCTCCGCGTGCCCGTCCCCACCGGGTCGGCCACCGACCTCACGGTCGAGCTCGAGCGCGAGGTCACGGTCGAAGAGATCAAGGCCGCATACAAGGCTGCCGCCGAGGGACCGCTCAAGGGCATCCTGAAGTACACCGAGGACGAGATCGTCTCGAGCGACATCGTCACCGACGACCACTCCTGCATCTTCGACGCCGGCCTGACCCGCGTCATCGGCAACCAGGTCAAGGTCGTCGGCTGGTACGACAACGAGTGGGGCTACTCTAACCGCCTCGTCGACCTCACCGAGCTCGTCGCCAGCAAGCTCTGACGACCATGGCTCTGCGAACCCTCGATTCGCTGGGCCCGCTCGCAGGAAAGCGCGTCATCGTCCGTGTTGACTTCAACGTCCCCCTGAAGGACGGAGTCATCACGGACGATGGCCGCGTGCGTGCGGCATTGCCCACCATCGACCACCTCATCGGCCAGGGAGCTCGCGTCATCGCGTGCTCGCACCTGGGCCGCCCCGACGGTTCCCCCGACCCCAAGTACTCGCTCGAACCCGTCGCGCAGCGTCTGTCCGAGCTGCTCGGCAAGCCCGTCGCCTTCGCCGGCGACACGGTGGGCGAGTCGGCGCAGCAGGTCGTCTCGTCGCTCGGCGACGGCGACGTCGCGGTGATCGAGAACCTCCGCTTCAACGCGGGTGAGACGTCGAAGGACGAGACCGAGCGTCGCGCCTTCGCCGAGCAGCTCGCCGCCCTCGGCGACGTGCTCGTCTCCGACGGCTTCGGTGTCGTGCACCGCAAGCAGGCCTCGGTCTACGAGCTCGCGGAGATCCTTCCGTCGGCCGCCGGTTTCCTCATCGAGAAGGAGGTCGACGTCCTCGACCGCCTCACCGAGAACCCGGAGCGTCCGTACGCGGTCGTGCTCGGCGGGTCGAAGGTCAGCGACAAGCTGGGTGTCATCGAGCACCTTCTGCCGCGCGCCGACAAGATCCTCGTCGGCGGGGGCATGCTGTTCACGTTCCTGGCCGCGCTGGGAGACAAGGTCGGAAAGAGCCTCCTCGAGAGCGACCAGCTCGAGACGGTGAAGGGCTACATCGCCACGGCGAAGGAGCGCGGCGTCGAGCTCGTGCTCCCCGTCGACGCAGTGATGGCCTCCGGGTTCGCCGCGGATGCCGACCACGTGGTGGCCGCGGCTGATGCGCTGGAGGACACCGCGTTCGGCGCCGACGGCATGGGCCTCGACATCGGGCCGAAGACGGCGGAGCTGTTCGCCGAAGCCATCCGCAGCTCGCGCACGGTGTTCTGGAACGGTCCGATGGGCGTGTTCGAGATGCCGGCGTTCGCCGCGGGTACGCGCACGGTCGCTCAGGCGCTCACCGAGGTCGACGGCCTGTCCGTCGTCGGCGGCGGAGATTCCGCGGCCGCGGTGCGTCAGCTCGGGTTCTCCGACTCGTCGTTCGGTCACATCTCGACCGGCGGCGGCGCGTCGCTGGAGTTCCTGGAGGGCAAGAAGCTGCCCGGTCTGGAGGTGCTCGGATGGGCATGAATCGTATGCCCCTCATCGCGGGCAACTGGAAGATGAACCTCGACCACCTGCAGGCGGTGGCGTTCGTGCAGAAGCTGCACTGGACGCTGAAGGACGCCAAGCACGAGGACGACTCCGTCGAGGTGGCGGTCTTCCCGCCGTTCACCGACCTGCGCACGGTGCAGACCCTGCTCGACGCCGACAAGATCGCGTTCGCCCTCGGCGCCCAGGACCTCTCGACGAAGGACTCCGGCGCGTACACCGGTGAGATCTCGGGAGCGTTCCTCAAGCAGCTCGACTGCCGCTACGTGATCATCGGTCACTCCGAGCGGCGCGAGTACCACGCGGAGACCGACGAGGTCGTCGCGGCCAAGGTGCAGGCGGCCCTGCGTCACGGACTCGCTCCCGTGATCTGCGTGGGCGAGACCGCGGAAGACCTCGAGAAGCACGGCGCATCGGCTGTTCCGGTGGCGCAGCTCGAGACCGCTCTCGCTGGCGTGGCGGCGGATGCCGACATCGTCGTGGCGTACGAGCCGGTCTGGGCGATCGGCTCGGGCCAGGCCGCGACGCCGCAGCAGGCGCAGGACGTGTGCGCGAAGCTCCGCGAGGTCGTCGGATCGGTGCTCGGCGCGGACGCCGCCGCGCGCACCCGCATCCTCTACGGCGGATCGGTGAAGTCGGGGAACATCGCCGGCTTCATGCGCGAGCCCGATGTCGACGGTGCCCTCGTCGGAGGCGCGAGCCTCGTCGCAGACGAGTTCGCAGCGATCATCCGCTACCAGAAGCACGTCGGCGTGTGACGTCGTACGGCCCGGCGACCAACTACAGGTCGCCGGGCCGTACGCGTATCCGCGCAGGTGCTGGATATACTTGACCCTCGTGCGATCGGAACGATCGCCGGAAAGGTGACGACCACCGTGCAGATCCTCGAGTTCGTGCTGCAGGTGCTTCTGGGCATCACCAGCCTGCTCCTGACGTTGCTGATCCTGCTCCACAAGGGGCGTGGCGGCGGCCTGTCCGACATGTTCGGCGGCGGGATGAGTTCCGCGATGGGCTCATCGGGCCTCGCCGAGCGCAACCTCAACCGGTTCACGATCGTCCTCGCCCTGGCCTGGTTCCTCTCGATCGTCGCCCTCGGGCTCATCACGAAGTTCACGGTGCTCTGATGGCCACCGGAGGCAACGCGATCCGCGGCACCCGTGTCGGCGCCGGCCCCATGGGCGAGCAGGACCACGGTCACCACGCTGATCGCGTGGCGATCTCGTACTGGGACGCCCTCGGCAACGAGACCGTGCGCTACTTCGCCGCCGGTATCGCCGACGACGAGATCCCCGAAACGATCGACTCGCCCCATTCGGGGCTGCCGGCCGGCCGCGACAAGGCGAATCCGCCCGCTGTCGCCAAGACCGAGCCCTACAAGACCCACCTCGCCTACGTGAAGGAGCGGCGCACCGACGAGGAAGCCGAGCAGCTCCTCGACGAGGCGCTGCAGCAGCTTCGCGAGCGCCGCGGACTCAACTGACGCGACACCGTCGCGACGAACGAAGAGAGCGGATGCCACGGCATCCGCTCTCTTCGTTCGTGTCGTCGACGGTGTCAGTACTGGTCGTCGATGAGCTCCGGCGGCACCTGCGACGCCGTCGCCTCGTCGGTGAACAGGATCGTCCGGCGGGTGCCCTTCGCCCCGGCCGCGGGGACACTGTGATAGCTCGCACCGGCGAGGGCGAGGCCCAGTGCCGCCGACTTGTCGGGCCCGGCCAGCACCATCCAGACGCGCTTGGACGCGTTGATCACGGGACGAGTCAGGGTCACGCGGTCAGACGGCGGCTTCGGCGACTCGTGGACGGCTGCGACCGCGCTGTCGGTGATCCGGATCTCGCCGCGGTCGGGGAACAGCGACGCGATGTGACCGTCGGGACCGACGCCGAGGAAGCAGATGTCGAAGACGGGCCAGGCGACGTCGTCCGCTCCCGCAGCGGCGAGTTCCGCCGCGTAGGCGGTCGCGGCAGCTTCGGCATCCGGCACCTCGTCGGACGCGGCGATCGGATGCACGTTCTCCGCGGGGACGGCGATCGTGTCGAGGAATGCCCGGCGAGCGATCGCCTCGTTCCGGTCATCGCTCTCGCGCGGCACGAAACGTTCGTCGACCCACCAGAAGTGGACGCGTGACCAATCGACGCTGTCGCGATCGGTGTGGGCCCCCAGCCGTTCGAGCACATCGCCGATGATCCCGCCGCCGGCGAGTCCGACGTTGACGGTTCTCCCGTCCGCACCCCACTTCGCCACGCGATCGAGAAAGCGCGATGCGATGGAGCCCGTGAGGGTGTCGACGTCGGGGCTGATGACGACGCGTTTCTCGGCGGTGGGCATCTCAGGCGTCTCCTGCCGGTGAGCGGTGCAGCTGCGCCCAGCCGTCGGTGATGACACGGCCGTACAGGACATCGGGTCCGAGACGCCGTAGCTCTTCGGCGAGGCACTCGCGGAGCGTGCGGCGGGGGAGGACGAGGTCGTGCGACGGCTGGCCGGGCTGGGTCAGGGTGGCGTCGACCGTCGACGTCCGCTCGAGCAGGACGTCGCCGCTCGGGCGCTTCAGGCGCACGCTGCGGATGCCGTGCTCCCATTCCTCGCGAGGGGCATATTGCCAGTTCACCGTAACATCGAGCATCAGGCACAGCCACGCGGCGAGCAGGCCCGTCGACGGGGAGCTGCCGCTTCCGATGACCTCGACCTCGGTCACGGCGTCGTAGGGCGGCTGATCCAGCACGGCGGCGAGCTGCTCGCGCCAGTGCGTCAGACGGGTCCAGGCGAGATCGGTGTCGCCGGGCGCGTAGCCTGCACCGAGAGCGGCGAGTCGTCCGCTGTCGTAGGGAAGGGTGGCAGCATCCGTGATGCGGCGCTGCGCGATGCGGCCGATGGGGGACTGCGACGGGTCTGCCGGCGGGTGATCGGGCCACCATGCCACGACGGGGGCATCAGGAAGCAGCAGGCCCGTGATGAGGGCCTCGTCGTTGCTTGCTGCTCCGCCGCTGGCGCGCAGGACGATGACCTCGCTCGCGCCGGCGTCGCCGCCCACCCGGATCTGCGCGTCGAGCTTCGACTCGCCATCCGGGTTGGTGATCAGCACGATCACGCGCATGGGATGCTCGCGGGACGCGTCGTTCGCGGCCTCGATCGCGTCTTCTTCGAGTCCGTGCGAGGTCGCGATGACCAGTGTGAGCACGCGGCCGAGGGCGACCGCGCCGCCCTCCTCTCGCACGTTGACGAGTTCGCGGGCGATCTTCGACACGGTCGTGTCGGGCAGATCGACGATCATGGACGCCTCCAGACGCGGCCGTCGCGGGCCAGCAGCTCATCTGCGGAAGTGGGACCCCAGGAGCCCGGGGCGTACTGTTCGAGCGGGCCGCCCTGCTTCGCCCAGAACTCCTCCACGGGGTCGAGGATCCGCCACGACAGCTCGACCTCTTCGTGGCGCGGGAACAGCGGCGGGTCTCCGAGGAGGACATCCAGGATCAGGCGTTCGTACGCCTCTGGGCTCGACTCGGTGAACGCGTGGCCGTAGCCGAAGTCCATCGTGACGTCGCGAACCTCCGTGGCGGCGCCCGGGACCTTCGACCCGAAACGGATCGTGACGCCCTCATCCGGCTGAACCCGGATGACGAGGGCGTTCTGCCCGAGCTCGGTCGTCTGGTTGCGCAGGAACAGATGCTGCGGCGCACGCTTGAACACGACGGCGATCTCGGTGACGCGCCGGCCGAGACGCTTGCCCGTCCGCAGGTAGAACGGCACGCCCGCCCACCGCCGTGTGGCGATGTCGACCTTGATGGCCGCGTACGTCTCGGTCGTGGACTCCGGGTTCATGCCGTCTTCGGCGAGGAAGCCGGTCACCTCTTCGCCACCCTGCCAACCGCCGGCGTACTGACCGCGAGCGGTCGCCGTCGACAGATCGTCGGGCAGCTGGACGGCCGCCAGGACCTTCTCCTTCTCGGCACGAAGGTGGTTGGCCTCCATGGAGATGGGCTCCTCCATCGCCGTCAGCGCGAGGAGCTGCAGCAGGTGGTTCTGGATGACGTCGCGCGCTGCACCGATGCCGTCGTAGTAACCGGCACGCCCGCCGACGCCGATGTCCTCGGCCATCGTGATCTGCACGTGGTCGACGTAGTTCGCGTTCCAGATCGGCTCGAACATCTCGTTCGCGAAGCGAAGGGCGAGGATGTTCTGCACCGTCTCTTTGCCGAGGTAGTGGTCGATGCGGAAGATCGAATCAGCCGGGAAGGCCACTTCGAGCGCGGCGTTCAGCTCGCGTGCCGTCTTCAGGTCGCTGCCGAACGGCTTCTCGATGACCACGCGCCGCCAGGTGTCGGCGTCGGCGTGCTCGTCGACCAGGCCCGAGTCCTTCAGCTGCTTCGCGACGATGGGGAAGTCCTTCGGCGGGATCGACAGGTAGAACGCGTGATTGCCCATCGTCCCGCGATCCACGTCGAGCTTCTCGACGGTCTCGCGCAACCGGCTGAACGCGTCGGCGTCGCCGAACTCGCCCGAGACGAAGCGGATGCCCTGAAGGAGCTGCTTCCACGTCTCCTCCCGGAACGGCGTGCGGGCGTACTGCTTCACCGCGGAGTGCACGACCTCGGCGAAGTCCTGGTCCTCCCAGTCGCGTCGGGCGAACCCGACGAGGGCGAACCCCGGGGGCAGCAATCCGCGGTTGGCGAGGTCGTACACGGCGGGCATGAGCTTCTTGCGCGACAGGTCGCCGGTGACACCGAAGATCACCAGGGCGCTCGGCCCCGCGATGCGGTTCATACGACGGTCGTCGGGATCGCGCAGAGGGTTGTGGGCGCGCGAGATCTCCACGGTCATGGGAGGGGTCTTCCTACTGGGCGGCTTCGAAAAGGGTGAGGACCTCGGTTGCGGGGTCCGTCAGGGTGAGCGTGACGACCGGACGGCCGCGCTCGGCGAGGACTGCGGCGTCGCCGGAGGCCTGCGCTTCGATCAGTCGGCCGAACGTGAACGGCCGACCGGGAATCTCGAGGTCGACATCGGTTCGCTCGGTGATCTGGAGGAAGACGCCGTTCGCGGGGCCGCCCTTGTGATATTGACCAGTGGAGTGCAGGAATCGTGGTCCCCAGCCGAACGTGGTCGGGCGGCCGGAGTCCGCCGCGATCAGCTCGCGCACACCGGCCAGCTGCGGCACCGAGGTGCGATCGACGTACGCCTGCACGGCGACGTACCCGTCGGACGGGACGCTCTGCCACAGGTGCTCGAGGACGCCCGCCAGCGTGCGGTCTGCCGCGAGCGACGGGTCGGAGACCCGGACCTCGACACCGTTCTCGACGAACAGCGGTGCGGTGGGAGCAGGCTGTGCATCGAGCAGACCTCGCGCCGCAGTCTTGGCCGCCTCGACATCGGGCTGGTCGAACGGGTTGATCCCGAGCAGACGCCCGGCGATCGCGGTCGCGTACTCCCACACGAGGAACTGCGCTCCGAGCGACCCGCTGACGAGCACCTCGCCGGGATGCTGCTCGAGGATCTGGAAATGGACGGCGTCGCCGACGAGCCTGACGACCTGCAGGTCGTCGGGCAGCAGATCGAGCTCGGGGGAGAGCGGCGTCGCGACGACGGGCAGGATGCCGGTGCCGGCCTTTCCCGTCGACTCGGCGACCAGCTGCTCGATCCAGTCGGGGAGACCCACGATGTGGGTGCCATCGCTGATGAGGGCGAGCTTGTCGCGGCGCGGCTCTCCGCCCGCGATCGCCGCAGCGAGCACGAGCGCGGGGTTGCGCTGATCGTCGACGGCCACCTCGAGCAGCGTCGCGTCGGCCTCATCGAGCAGCTGCCCGATGTCGGCTCCCGCGAGACCAGCCGGCACCAGCCCGAACGCGGTCAGGGCGGAGTACCGGCCCCCGACGGTCGGGTCGGCGGTGAAGACCCGGTGCCCCGCTTCGCGGGCCTCGGCCTCGAGCGGCGAACCGGGGTCGGTGACGACGACGATGCGGTCGGCCGGGTCGATGCCGAGGTCGCTCCAGGCCGCGGCGAACGCGCGCCGGGCCGAGTCGGTCTCGACGGTCGACCCCGACTTCGACGACACGACGAGGACGGTCTCGGCGAGACCGCCCGTCTCGGCGTCGCCGTCGATAGCCGCCAGGACCTGCCCGGGCGCGGTGGAATCGAGGATCGTCAACGGCACACCGTGGGTGCGTGCGATGACCTCGGGAGCGAGCGACGAACCGCCCATCCCGGCCAGCACGACCCGGGTGATGCCTCGGTCGACGAGCTCGGCGCGCAGCGCCTCGATCTCCGCGACGAGCGGGCGCGACACGGTGACGGCCTGCACCCAGCCGAGTCGGCGGGACGCCTCGTCCGCGGCATCCGGCCCCCACAGGTCGGCGTCACCCGCGGTGATGCCGCTCGCCACCAGATCGCTCACGAGTCGGGGCAGCGTCTGCTCGACGACCTCGGAGACGTGCCCCGAGACGTGGATCTCGAAGCTCAACGGGCGCTCTCCAGAGCCGCGGTCACCGTGCCCTGCAGGTCGTGCCACGACGCGATGAACTTGTCGACACCCTCATCCTCCAGCAGCTGGGTGACGTCATCGAGGTCGACGCCCACGGCCGCGAGGTCGTCGAAGACCTTGTGTGCGGCCTCGTACGCTCCGGTGACAGTGTCGCCCGAGATCACGCCGTGGTCGAAGGTCGCCTCGAGCGTCTTCTCGGGCATCGTGTTCACGGTGCCGGGAGCGACGAGCTCGGTGACGTAGAGGGTGTCCGGCAGGGCCGGGTCCTTCACGCCGGTGGAGGCCCACAGCGGACGCTGCAGGTTCGCACCGGCCGCGACGAGGTCCTGGGCGCGCTGCTCGGCGAACTTCTTCTCGAACAGCTCGTAGGCGAGGCGCGCGTTGGCGACACCGGCGAGCGACTTCAGCTCGTTCGCGGCATCCGATCCGATCGCCGTCAGGCGCTTATCGACCTCCGTGTCGACGCGCGACACGAAGAACGACGCGACCGAGTGGATGCCGCCCAGGTCGATGCCCGCGGTGCGGGCGCGCTCGAGACCGACGAGGTAGGCGTCGATGACCTCGCTGTAGCGCTCGAGCGAGAAGATCAGCGTGACGTTGACGCTGATCCCTGCTGCGATGACCTCGGTGATCGCGGGGAGCCCGGCCTTGGTCGCGGGGATCTTGATGAGAACGTTGGGCCGGTCGACCGCGGCCGCGAGCTTCTTCGCCTCGGCGATCGTCGCGTCGGTGTCGTGCGCGAGGTCGGGGGAGACCTCGATCGACACCCGGCCGTCGACGCCGCCGGTCTTGTCGAAGATCGGGCGGAAGATGTCGGACGCGTCGCGCACGTCCGTCGTGGTCAGCTCGAAGATCGTGTCATCGGTCGACGCTCCGGCCTTCGCCTGCGCCTCGATGGCCTCCTCGTATCCGACGCCCGCGCTGATGGCGGCCTGGAAGATCGAGGGGTTCGTCGTCACCCCGACGACATTGCGGGTGTCGATGAGCTCCTGCAGGTTGCCGGTCGTGATGCGCTGACGCGACAGGTCGTCGAGCCAGATGCTGACGCCGGCGTCGGAGAGATCCTGGGTGGGCGTGCTCATGCGTTGTTCTCCTCAACAGTTGCGCGGGCGGCCGCGACGACGGCCTCGGTGGTGATGCCGAACTTCTCGAACAGGGTCTGGTAGTCGGCGGACGCGCCGAAGTGATCGATACCGACCGAGCGGCCGGTGTCGCCGACGATCGAGCGCCACAGCGGGGTGGCGCCGGCCTCGACGGACACGCGGGCCCGAACGGCGGCGGGGAGCACCGACTCGCGGTACGCCTCGTCCTGCTCCGCGAACCACTCGAGCGAGGGCGCCGAGACGACGCGCGCCTGGATGCCGTCGGCCGCGAGCGCCTCGCGTGCCTCGACCGCCAGCTGGACCTCGGACCCGGTCGCGACGATGATCACGTCGGGCTGACCGCCCTCGGCGTCGATGAGCACGTAGGCGCCCTTCGCGACGCCGTCGGTGGTCGCGAAGCCGTCTTCACCGCGGGGGAAGACCGGGATGTTCTGACGCGTGAGCGCGATGCCAGCGGGGCCGCCCTGACGACGGAGCAGCTCGTGCCACGCCGCGGCCGTCTCATTCGCGTCGGCCGGACGGACGACGGTGAAGTTCGGGATCAGGCGCAGCGACGAGATCTGCTCGATCGGCTGGTGCGTGGGCCCGTCCTCGCCGAGGGCGATGGAGTCGTGCGTCCACACGTAGATCGAGGGGATGTTCATCAAAGCGGCCAGACGCACCGCGGGGCGCATGTAGTCGCTGAAGATGAGGAAGGTGCCGCCGAAGGCGCGCGTCTTGCCGTGCAGGACGATGCCGTTGACGATCGCACCCATCGCGTGCTCGCGGATGCCGAAGTGCAGGACGCGGCCGTAGGGGTCGCCCGACCACTCGTGCGTCGACCACTCGGTGGGGATGAAGCTCTTGCCCGACTTGATCGTCGTCAGGTTCGACTCGGCGAGGTCGGCCGAGCCGCCCCACAGCTCGGGGAGCTGGTCGGCGAGGGCGTTGATGACCTGTCCGCTCGCGGCGCGGGTCGAGACGGCCTTGCCCGCCTCGAATGCCGGGACCGAGACGTCGGCCGGCAGCTCGCCGGATTCGAGGCGGTCGAGCAGCGCCTTACGCTCGGGGTTGGCGTCGGCCCACGCGTCGAACGACTTCTGCCATTCGGCACGCTCCGCTGCGGCGCGCTCGGCGAGGGCGCGCGTGTGCTCGATGACGTCGTCGGCGACCTCGAAGCTCTTCTCGGGGTCGAAGCCGAGCACCTTCTTGGTAGCGGCGAGCTCGTCGGCGCCGAGCGCCGACCCGTGGATCTTGCCGGTGTTCTGCTTGCCGGGAGCCGGCCATCCGATGATCGTCTTGAGCACGATGAGGGACGGCTTGTCGGTCTCGCCCTTCGCGGCCTCGATCGCGGCGTAGAGCGCGGCGACGTCTTCGACGTACTCGCCCGTGCTCTTCCAGTCGACCGTCTGCACGTGCCAGCCGTACGCCTCGTAGCGTGCGGCGACATCCTCGGTGAAGGCGACGTTCGTGTCATCCTCGATCGAGATCTGGTTCGCGTCGTAGATCGCGATCAGGTTGCCGAGCTGCTGGTGTCCGGCGAGCGATCCGGCTTCAGCCGTGATGCCCTCCTGCATGTCGCCGTCGCTCGCGATCACATAGATGAAGTGATCGAACGGAGAGGTGCCCGCCGGCGCCTCGGGGTCGAACAGTCCGCGCTCGTAACGCGCCGCGTAGGCGAAGCCGACGGACGTCGCCAGGCCCTGACCGAGGGGGCCGGTCGTGATCTCGACGCCCTTGGTGTGGCCGTACTCGGGGTGTCCGGGAGTCAGCGACCCCCACGTGCGCAGCGCCTTGAGGTCGTCGAGCTCGAGTCCGAAGCCGCCCAGATAGAGCTGCACGTACTGCGTGAGCGAGGAGTGCCCGGCCGACAGGATGAAGCGGTCACGTCCGAGCCAGTCGGTGTCCGCCGGATCGTGGCGCAGCACGCGCTGATAGAGGAGGTAGGCGGCAGGGGCCAGGCTCATGGCCGTACCCGGGTGGCCGTTGCCCACCTTCTCCACCGCATCCGCGGCCAGGACGCGGGCGGTGTCCACCGCGCGCCGATCGATCTCGTCCCAACGAAGTTCCGACACTCGGTCGCCTTTCTCGAGAGGCAGCGCCTGCGCATGCCGCTCCGCAGTCAGGAAGGGAGGGTTTCGGCGCCGGCGCGCGTATGTGTTCAGCATAGCGATGACGTCAGGCGGCGGGGGCACGGACGTCGTCTTGTGACGGTCGTGCTAGGGGCGGCTCCGCGGAGGCCACCGTCGGCGGATGCCCTAGACTGGACAGGTTCACAGCGGTGAGATGCGGGGAGCGATGGACATCACGACGACTGCGCGTTCGGCCTCTGTCGACACTTCTCGCGGAACGTCCTTCGGTGCCACGGTGCGCGCCTACGTCGCCCTCACCAAGCCGCGCGTGCTCGAGCTCCTCCTGGTGACGACCGTGCCGGTGATGATCCTCGCCGCCGGCGGCCTGCCGAACCTGTGGCTCGTGCTGGCGACGGTGGTCGGGGGAGCGATGAGCGCCGGATCCGCCGCCGCGTTCAACATGTACCTCGACCGCGACATCGACGCGCACATGAAGCGCACCGAGAACCGTCCGATCGTGACCGGCGAGGTCTCGGCCCGTGGAGCACTCGTCTTCGCGTGGACGCTCGCCGTGGCATCCACCGTCTGGCTCGCCGCGACGACCAACTGGGTCGCGGCATCCCTCAGCGTCTTCGCCATCTTCTTCTATGTCGTGATCTACACGATGATCCTCAAGCGCCGTACCGAGCAGAACATCGTCTGGGGCGGCATCGCGGGGTGCTTCCCGGTCGTCATCGGCTGGTCCGCCGTGACCGGATCGCTCTCGTGGGCGGCTTTCATCCTGTTCGTGCTGGTCTTCCTCTGGACACCGCCGCACTACTGGCCGCTGTCGATGAAGTACAAGAACGACTACGACGAGGTCGACGTGCCCATGCTGGGCGCCACACGCAACGGCTCGCAGGTCGGACTCCAGGTCATCCTCTACGCGTGGGCGACGGTGGTGTGCTCGTTGCTGCTCATCCCGGTCGCGCCCATGGGACTCGTGTACAGCGTGTCGGCGATCGTCTTCGGCGGCTGGTTCCTCTACGAGTCGCACCGCCTGTACAACCGTGCGGTCCGCGGCGAGCAGGCTCGTCCGATGCGCGTCTTCCATGCGTCGATCACGTATTTGACGCTCGTCTTCGTGGCCATCGCGGTCGACCCGCTGCTGCCCTTCTGACGCCGCGCCTCCCGGCTGCGCGCTGGCTTCGCTCTTCACCTGGCAGCTGCTGCCCGCTCCGCGGCCCTGTGCGGGCGTGTGCTGCCAGGTGAGCTCGCCGGGTTTGGGCTCGGTTGGCGGTTGGCGCCGCTTCGCGGGGTGGGTGGGGGCGTGTGCTGCCAGGTGAGCTCGCCGGGTTTGGGCTCGGTTGGCAGGTGGGGTCGCTTCGCGGGCCGAGTGGGGGCGCTCGGTGACACATGAACCGCGGGATCGGCCGGCCCACGTGGCGGGTGATGCCGCTTCGGGGTGACGAGGCGCGACGGAGGGCTCGGGCTACGGGCGCACGAGCAGAACGGCCGCCCTCCGCACCCGGGGGCCCGGGCGGCGCGAAGGACGGCCGTTCTGGATGTCAGCGGCGCTGGTCAGCGCTGCTGCGCGTCATCGGACGGCGACTCGAGGGTCGAGGTCGCGGCCGTGTCGTGTGCCGAGATGCCAGCGGCGGGCACCGCGGTCGTCTCGGTCGAGACGACGCGCTCCGAGGCGACGGGCTCCGAGGCGACGGGCTCCGAGGCGACGGGCTCCGACGCGACGGGAGTCGTGGCGTCCGGGGCGGAAGCGCCGCGCTCGCGCTTGCCGGCGCCGCGCGCGGAGGTCGGGATCGCCGAGCTCACAGCCGCGGCGCCGAGGGCGAGGGCCAGCCCGACGACGCCGGCACCGACGAGGATGCCGCCGAACACGCCCCAGATCTGGCCGACGTACACGTCGACTCCCGTGGCGGTGTTGTCGAGGATGGTCGCCTCCATGTTGCTGAGCTTCTCGACCAGGATGTAGGCGCCACCGCCGATCGCGGCAACCGATCCGGCGACGAGAATCCAGAACGGGATGCTGCGGACGAGGCGGGGGTGAACGGTCATGGTGCTCCTTCGTGTCGCGACCGCTGTCGGCGGCCTCGAACACTCTGCGGGGTCGACCTCTGCGTGCCCCATACGAAGCCTATGAGGCTTCTGTGCGCGCGACCTCTCGTTCGGCGGCGGGCGTGGCGCTCGACAGCGGAGCTTTCAGCGACATCACGACGGCGACCATCGCAGACACGAGCGCGACCGCGAGCACCATGTGGATGTTGACGAGCACGATCGGCAGCCCCGTGCGCGCCTGCCAGAGCCCGACCGCGATCTGCAGCAGCTCGACGCCGAGCAGCAGACCGGTCCAGCGCTGCAGACCGGTCGTGCGGGGGAGGCGGATGGCCCCCGAGACCAGCACGAGCGTCAGCACGAGCGTGACGTAGGCCGGCCAGCTGTGCACGTGCTGCCAGAAGATCGGGTCGAGGCCGTTGCGCGCCGCGGCGTCGTCGCCGGCGTGCGGGCCTGCCCCGGTGAGGAGGATGCCGACGACGACCGTCACCGTGACGGCGAGCGTCGTGGCGTGCGTGGCGATGGCGTACGCGCGGGGAACGATGCGCACCCGCGGTCCGGGGGTGGCGTAGAGGCGCACGAGGAACGCGGTGGCGAGCGCGACCAGGGCGGCCGAGATGAGGTAGTGCAGACCCACGATGCTGGGGTGCAGGTGCAGCCACACCGTGATGCCCCCGACGACGGCCTGCACGATGATCCCGAGTCCGACGAGGAAGCTCAGCACGGGGAGTTCGCGTCGTGTCGCACGCAGTCGGATCACCGAGAGGAACGCCAGCAATGCGACGACGACCAGCACGCCGGTGAGGGTGCGGTTGCCGAATTCGATGACGCCGTGGATGCCCATCTCAGGGGTCGGGGTGAGCGAGCCCTCAGTGCAGTAGGGCCAGGTCTCGCATCCCATGCCCGACCCGGTCAGGCGAACGAGGCCGCCGGTGCCGACGATCCCGATGTTCGTGATGACGAGTAGCCACCCCATGACGCGCGTCCAGCGCGTGATGGCGGTCGGCGTGATCGTCGCGACGAGTCCGGGGCGGGTTCGGACCTGTGTCATCGGAGTCCTCCGCGAGGCGCTCGATTCGCGCCTCGTACGTTCCGGGCAGGCCCGCGGGTGGGGGCGTTGCCTGTAGAATCGGGTGTGTTCGGGATGGCGGCGCGTGTGCACGTCGTCCCTCACAGTCTAGGCGCGGCATCCGCGTCCATCAGGCCCGCGAATCGGCATCCCCGTCCACGTGACTCCCGTCGGAGTCGGGAATGCCGGGACGGATGACACCGTTGCGGTGCGAAGAGGAGGAAAGTCATGTCGGATGTGCTGATCGACCGACCGGAACTCGAAGGCCTGGGGGTGTACGAGTTCGGCTGGCACGACACGGATGCCGCAGGCGCTGTCGCGCAACGCGGCATCAACGAGGACGTCGTCCGCGGGATCTCGGCTCTCAAGAACGAGCCGGAGTGGATGCTGAAGACCCGTCTGAAGGGTTATCAGCTGTTCGGCCGCAAGCCGATGCCGACATGGGGCGCCGACCTCAGCGACATCGACTTCGACAACATCAAGTACTTCGTGCGCTCGACGGAGAAGCAGGCGCAGTCATGGGAAGACCTCCCGGCTGAGATCCGCGAGACGTACGAGAAGCTCGGCATCCCCGAGGCCGAGCGGCAGCGCCTCGTCGCCGGTGTCGCGGCGCAGTACGAGTCCGAGGTCGTGTATCACCAGATCCGCGAAGACCTCGAGGCGCAGGGCGTCATCTTCATGGACACCGACACAGCGCTCCGTGAGCACCCGGAGTTCTTCGAGGAGTACTTCGGCACCGTCATCCCGGCCGGCGACAACAAGTTCGCCGCGCTGAACACGGCCGTCTGGTCGGGCGGGTCGTTCGTCTACGTCCCCAAGGGCGTCCACGTCGAGATCCCGCTGCAGGCCTACTTCCGGATCAACACCGAGAACATGGGCCAGTTCGAGCGGACGCTGATCATCGCCGACGAGGACAGCTACGTCCACTACATCGAGGGATGCACCGCGCCGATCTACAAGAGCGACTCGCTCCACTCGGCGGTTGTCGAGATCATCGTCAAGAAGAACGCCCGCGTTCGCTACACGACGATCCAGAACTGGTCGAACAACGTGTACAACCTCGTCACCAAGCGTGCGGTCGCGCACGAGGGCGCGACGATGGAGTGGGTCGACGGCAACATCGGGTCGAAGGTGACGATGAAGTACCCGTCGATCTACCTGATGGGCGAGCACGCCAAGGGCGAGACGCTCTCGGTGGCCTTCGCCGGTCCCGGTCAGCACCAGGACGCGGGCGCCAAGATGATCCACATGGCGCCGTACACGCAGTCGTCGATCGTGTCGAAGTCGATCGCACGCGGCGGCGGCCGGGCCGGCTACCGCGGCGAGGTGCGGGTCGATGCGAACGCGCATCACTCGGCGAACACCGTGCGGTGCGATGCCCTGCTCGTCGACACCATCTCGCGATCCGACACCTATCCCGCGATCGACATCCGCGTCGACGACGTCCAGCTCGGCCACGAGGCCACCGTGTCGAAGGTCTCCGAGGAGCAGCTGTTCTACCTCATGAGCCGCGGCATGCCCGAGGACGAGGCGATGGCCATGATCGTGCGCGGGTTCATCGAGCCGATCGCGCGTGAGCTCCCGATGGAGTACGCCCTCGAACTCAACAAGCTCATCGAGATGGGCATGGAAGGCAGCGTCGGCTGATATGACGAGCGTCACCCAGGCCCCCGCCACCGGCGAGAAGGGCCACATCGACCCTGCGGCGGCATTCGTGCCGATCCAGACGCGGTCCGAGCGGCCGGCGTCGTACGACCCGGCCGACTTCGCCACCCCGACGGGCCGCGAGGTCAACTGGAAGCACACACCGATCGATCGACTGGCTCCGCTGCTGGTGGACGAGCCCGGCCCGACGGGGGTCGTGTCCGTCGAGGTCAGCGCGCCGGCGGAGGTCGAGCAGGCTCGGCTCCGTGTCGGCGACGCGCCCCGGGGCGAGGTGTTCCGTCCGGAGGATCTGCCGAGTGCCATCGCGTGGTCGCAGGAGCACGAGGCTCCGCTGCTGCGGATCCCGGCCGGCGTCGAACTGAGCGAGCCGGTGGTCGTCAGCCTTCGGGGCAACGGCGGACTCGCGCACGCCCACGTCGTGATCGAGGCCATGCCGAACGCACGCGGAACGGTCATCCTGCGCCACGAGGGCACCGCCGCACATGCGCAGAACGTCGAGATCATCGCTCGCGACGGCTCGGCCCTGACGGTCGTCTCGCTGCAGCGCTGGGATGACGACGCCGTGCACGCCGCGGCGCACCAGGCGCGCGTCGACCGCGACGCCTCGCTCACCCACGTCGTGGTGAGCCTCGGCGGCGCGGTGGTCCGCGTGAACCCGTCGCTCGAACTCGCGGGCTCCGGCGCCGAGGGACGCATGTACGGACTGTCGTTCGCGGATGCGGGACAGCATCTCGAGAGCCAGGTCTACCTCCATCACAAGGGCCCGCAGACCGTCGGCGACGTGCTCTACAAGGGCGCGCTGCAGGGCGAGAGCGCCCACAGTGTGTGGATCGGCGATGTCCTGATCGGCCCGGATGCCGTGGGCACCGACTCGTACGAGGCGAACCGCAATCTCGTCCTCACCGACGGCGCCCGAGCCGACTCGATCCCGAACCTCGAGATCGAGACCGGTGACATCCGGGGCGCCGGCCACGCCAGCGCGACCGGACGATTCGACGACCAGCAGCTGTTCTACCTGCAGGCGCGCGGCATCCCCGAGGCTGAGGCGCGTCGTCTCGTCGTGCTCGGCTTCCTCGCCGAGATCGTCCAGAAGATGGGCGTCGACGAGCTGGCCGACGAGCTGTTGGAGGCCATCGAGGCCGAGCTCGCCGCCGGAGCCGGCGCGTGACCGCGCAGAAGGTCCTGAAGCTCAGCGAGCTCGAGCAGGACACCGCTGTGCGCGTCGTCATCGACAAAGTCCCCATGGCCGTCGTGCTCGACGGCAACGGCGAGGTGCACGCGATCGGCGACACCTGCACCCACGGCGACATCTCGCTCGCCGAGGGTTTCGTCGAAGGTGACACGCTGGAGTGCTGGGCCCACGGCTCGGCGTTCTCATTGCGCACCGGCGCACCGCTGAATCTCCCGGCCTACGAGCCGGTCCCCGTTTACGAGGTCACGATCGATGGGGACGACATCCTCATCGATCCCGCCGTGACCCGCGATGTGAAGTGAAGTAAGGAACCCGACATGTCTGTTCTCGAGATCCGCGACCTGCACGTGACGGTCGAGACCGAGGCGGGGCCCACCCCGATCCTCAACGGTGTCACCCTCACGGTGCGCACCGGCGAGACCCACGCGATCATGGGGCCCAACGGCTCCGGCAAGTCGACGCTCGCCTACGCGATCGCCGGTCACCCCAAGTACACCGTCACCGGCGGCTCGATCACGCTCGACGGCGAGGACGTCCTCGAGATGTCCGTCGACGAGCGCGCTCGTGCGGGCCTCTTCCTCGCGATGCAGTATCCGGTCGAGGTGCCCGGCATCACGGTCACGAACTTCCTCCGTACCGCCAAGACGGCCGTCGCGGGAGAGGCGCCGGCGATCCGGTCGTGGACGAAGGATGTCAAGCAGGCGATGGCCAACCTGCGCATGGACCCGAAGTTCGCGCAGCGCAACGTCAACGAGGGCTTCTCGGGCGGCGAGAAGAAGCGCCACGAGATCCTCCAGCTCGAGCTGCTCAAGCCGAAGATCGCGGTGCTCGACGAGACCGACTCCGGTCTCGATGTCGACGCGCTCAAGATCGTCTCCGAGGGCGTGAATCGGGCGAAGTCCGAGACCGACCTGGGCGTGCTGTTGATCACGCACTACACCCGCATCCTGCGCTACATCCAGCCGCAGTTCGTCCACGTCATGGTCAAGGGCCGCATCGTCGAGGAAGGCGGCCCCGAGCTCGCCGACCGACTCGAAGAAGAGGGCTACGACCGCTTCCTCGACGCCGACGCCCCCGTCGACGCGTAAGATCGTTACATGACCGCAACACTCGCGCCCGAGAAGTACGACGAGGTCACCGAGGCCCTCAAGGACGTCATGGACCCCGAGCTGGGGATCAACGTCGTCGACCTGGGTCTCATCTACGACCTCGCGTGGGACGACGAGAACGACGCTCTCATCATCCACATGACGCTGACGTCGGCGGGCTGCCCGCTGACCGACGTCCTCGAGGAGCAGACAGCACAGGCCCTCGACGACGTCGTGGATCGCTTTCGCATCAACTGGGTGTGGATGCCGCCGTGGGGCCCCGAGCGGATCACCGACGACGGCCGCGACATGATGCGCGCCCTCGGTTTCGCGATCTGACGGAACTCCGGAGACGAAAGCCCTCGTGACCGCCCCTCGGCGGCGACGGGGGCTTTCGTCATGCGGCGACACCTTCCGGCGGACCGACCGGCGCCGCGATTAGGCTCGCCGAATGAACATCCAGCCCCTCGACGCCCTCCCGCTCGAGACGCTGCGGCGACGGTCGAGCACGAAATGGCGATCGTATCCGCACGACGTCATCCCGATGTTCGTCGCCGAGACCGACTTCGCGCTGGCCGAGCCGATCACGCGTGCGCTTCGCGAAGCGGTCGAGATCGGTGACACCGGCTACACGCCCCCGCAGCCCGGCATCGCGGAGGCGTTCGTCGGATTCGCCCAGCGGCGGTGGGGATGGACGGTCGACCCGAACCGCGTCCGCTGGACCGGAGACGTCATGATGGGCGTCGTCGAGCTCCTGCGTGCCACGGTCGCCCCCGGAGATCGGGTCGTGGTCAATCCTCCGGTCTACCCGCCGTTCTTCGACACGGTCGCCGAGGCGGGGGCCATCGTCGAGGAGGTGCCGCTCGTCGATACGGGGTCGGCCTGGGAGCTCGACATCGACGGTATCGAGCGGGCTCTCGCCGCCGGTGCCCGGGCCGTGCTGCTGTGCAACCCTCACAATCCGACGGGAACGGTCCATTCGCCCGAGTCTCTCCGCGCGCTCGCGGCGATCGCGCGCAGGTATGATGCCGTCGTGATCAGCGACGAGATCCACGGCCCGCTCGCCGCGGCTGACGTCGTGTTCACCCCATTTCTCACGGCATCGTCGGAGGCCGCCGCGGTCGGGTACGCCGTGACGAGCGCGTCCAAGGCCTACAACCTCGCCGGTCTGAAGTGCGCCGTGATGGTGACGGCATCCGAGGCGAACGCCGATGTCGTGCGCGGCCTGCCCTGGGAGGTCGAATGGCGCACCGGTCTGTTCGGCGCGCTGGCGACGATCGCCGCGTTCTCTCCGGAGTCGGATGCGTGGCTCGACGGTCTGCTCGCTCGGCTCGACCTCAATCGGCGGCTGCTGGGTGAGCTGCTGGCCGAGCATCTCCCGCGGGCGCGCTATCGCATCCCAGACGCGGGATTCCTCGCGTGGATAGACGTGTCGGCGTACGGCTGGGGCGACGACCCGGCCGACGCGATCCGTGACGGCTCGCGCGTCGCGCTCCACCATGGGCCGTTCTTCGGAACGGAGGGCGTCGGGCACGTGCGTCTGAACTTCGGCTGCGGGCCCGAGGTCCTGCGAGAGGCCGTCGGCCGCGTCGGCGCGTTCGCCCGTCAGACGGTGCTTGCCGGCGGGTGAGCCGCATCGCGCTCGACTCGCCAAGGAACGCGGATGCCGAGCTCCTCGCACCCGCGAATCTTGGCGACTCGTCGTCCGGGCTTCGTCAGTTCTCGGCGCGCCCGAGCCGCCAGTAGCCCATGAAGGCAACGGCTCGGCGGTCGACGCCCACGGTGCTGACCAGGTGGCGTCGCAGAGTCTTGATCGCCGACGCCTCGCCGGCGAGCCAGGCGTAGAGCGGTGCGCGCTTGAGGGCGGCGCCGCCCTTGGCGGTGCGCGGCACTTCCCAGAGGATGTCGGCGTCGATGTCGATCTCTTCGACCTCGGCGCCGATTCCGGCGGGAGCGAGACGCGCGGCGGTGTCTTCGACCGCCGCGATCAGATGCGCGTGACGTTCGCCGTCACCACAGCGCGCGGCGATCCGGCGCTCGAACCCGGGATGGTGCGGCAGGTAGTCGAGGTCGGCCTCGGTGGGGACCTCCAGCACCACGGTGCCGCGCGCCTCCGGAGGCAGCTGCTCGAGGATGACGGCGATCGCCGGCGCGGCGGTCTCATCACCGGCGAGGAGGATGGCGTCGGTGTCGGCGGGCGGGACGAAGTCGATCCCGTAGCTCACGCCGGTGTGCGTGGTCGTCGGGGCGAGGATGAGTACCTCGTCACCGACGCGGGCGCCGGCGATCCACGCCGACGCGGGACCGAGGACATCGTGGGCGACCATGTCGATGTCGACCTCGCGCAGGGCGGGCCGGACGGCGCGTGTCGTGTACGTCCGCATCACGGGGCGCGCCTCGGGGGAGAGGGCGCGCCAGCCGTCGTACCAATCGTCGCCCGTCGGCATGGTGTCGATGGACGCGGTGTCGGTGGGGAACAGGATCTTCACGCGCTGGTCGAATCCGGGGTCGCCGTAGTCGGCGAGGTCGTCGCCGTGGAAGGTGAACCGTCGGAAGCTCGGCGTGAGGTCGGTGATGTCCGCGACAGAGACGCGGAAGAAGTCGAGGGCGGGTCGAGTCATGGTGTTCCAATCAGCCGGCGTGTGAGCCGTCGACGTCAGGGGTGGTCAGCTCTGCGGGCACGTGGTGACGGCCGATGGGCAGCACGAGCGGCCGTCCCGTGAGCGGGTCGGGGATGACGCGACTGTCGAGTCCGAACACCGCGCGGACGGTCTCGGCCGTCAACACGTCGCCCGGGTCGCCGGCGCCGTAGAGGCGGCCCCCGGCCATGGCGACGAGGTGGTCGGCATACCGGGCGGCGAGGTTGAGGTCGTGGAGGACCATCACGATCGTCGTCCCGCGGTCGCGGTTGAGGTCGGTGAGCAGGTCGAGGACGTCGATCTGATGGCTCACATCGAGGAACGTGGTGGGCTCGTCGAGCAGCAGCACGTCAGTCTGCTGGGCCAGGGCCATCGCGATCCACACGCGCTGACGCTGTCCGCCCGACAATTCGTCGACCGATCGATCGGCGATGGCAGCGGTGTCGGTGGCGTCCAGTGCCGACGCGACGGCTTCGTCGTCTGCCCGGGTCCAGCGCGCCAAGGGCCCGTGGTGCGGCGTCCGGCCGCGGCTCACGAGATCGGAGACCGTGATCCCCTCGGGTGCGATCGGCGACTGCGGCAGGAGCCCGAGATCGCGCGCCACCCGCTTCGTGGGCAAGCGATGGATGTCCTTGCCATCGAGCAGCACGCTGCCCGCCCTCGGCGTGAGCAACCGTGCCATCGACTTCAGCAGAGTCGACTTGCCGCAGGCGTTAGCGCCGACGATCGCCGTGATGCGGCCGCCAGGCACGACGAGGTCGAGCTCGTCGACGATGACGCGGTCGCCGTAGCCGAGGCGGACTCCGCGTGCTTCGAGGGAGCGGTCCGCGGTCATAGTGAGCCTCCTGAGCGGCTGCTGCGGATGAGCAGGAAGATGAGGTACGGGGCGCCCAGTACGCCGGTCACCACTCCGACGGGCAGCCGGATGCCGAGGAGGTACTGCGCGGTGAGGTCGGCGACGAGCACGAGGAGCGACCCGAAGAGGCCTGCAGCGAGGACGGGGGACCCGACGGGGCCCAGCATCCGTGCGGCGATCGGGCCGGAGAGGAACGCGACGAAGGAGATCGGTCCCGCGGCCGCCGTGGCGAAGGCCAGGAGTGCGACAGCAGCAACGATCAGCAGGACGCGGCGGCGTTCGACAGCGACCCCGAGAGCGGCGGCCGTGTCGTCGCCGAGTCGCATGAGCTCGAGATCGCGAGTGAGCCACAGCAATGCGGGCACGACGATGACCATCGTGAGCGCCAAGGGGATCGCCTGGTCCCACGAAGCTCCGTTGAGGTTGCCCGTGATCCACCGCATCGCGGCCTGGAGATCCCACTCGGCGGCTCGCGAGAGCACGTACGAGACGACGCTGTTGAAGATCGCGGCCACTCCGATGCCGATGAGGATGAAGCGCGCGCCGGCACCTCCGTCCTTGAAAGCGAGGAGGTAGATCATCAGGGCCGTCACGAGGGCGGCCACCGTGGCCAGCAGCGAGATGCCCGCCTCGCTGAGCGAGAGGAAGACGATTCCGACGACAGCGGCGGCACTCGCGCCCGCGTTGACGCCGATGATGTCGGGGCTGGCCAGCGGATTGCGCAGCATCGTCTGGAAGACGGCGCCGCCCATGCCGAAGCAAAGACCCGTGAGAAGCGCGACGGTGGCGCGAGGCAGGCGCAGCTCGCCGACGGTGAACGAGGCGCCCGGAACCGTCTGGCCGGTGATGACACCCCACACCTCGGCGGGGGAGTAGAAGGTCTGCCCGACCATGAGCGAGACCGCGTACATGACGATGACGGCGGCCAGCAGGGAGCCGAGCACGACACGTCGGCGCCAGGCGCGACGCCGGCGCCCGGCGACGACCACGTCGATCGTCGAACGGGATGCTGCGGGCGCGATCATAGGGCCCGCATCTTCTGTCGGCGGACGATCGCAATGAAGAACGGCGCGCCGATGAGCGCGGTCACGATCCCGACCTCGACCTCCTGGGGGCGGGCGATGACACGACCGACGACGTCGGCGACGATCAGCAGGCCCCCGCCCACAAGAGCGGAGACGGGGAGGAGCCAGCGATGGTCGGGGCCGACGAGGAGGCGGCAGATGTGGGGAACGATGAGTCCCACGAATCCGATGGGACCGGCGACGGCCGTCGCGGCACCGCAGAGGATGACGGCGCCGAGCGCGGCGATCAGACGCGCGGTGCGTACGCGCTCGCCGAGGCCCGCTGCGAGCTCATCCCCGAGTGCGAGGGAGTTCAGCGCTGCGCTGGCCGCGAGGCAGACGATCATGCCGACGGCGAGGAAGGGGAGCACGAGCACGATCTTCTCGGCGGTCGCGCCGCCGACTCCGCCGATCTGCCAGAACCGGAAGACGCTCATGACGTCGATGCGCGGGAGGAGGATGGCGCTGATGAGCGAGCTGAACGCGACCGCGGTCGCCGCCCCGGCGAGAGCGAGCTTGAGCGGGCTCGCGCCGCCTCGGCCCAGCGAGCCGATCGTGTAGACGAAGACCGCGGCGATCGCTGCGCCGAGCATGGCGAGCCAGATGTAGCCGAACGCACTGGTGACGCCGAAGAACGCGAGCCCGATGACGACCGCAAGAGACGCGCCGCCGTTGATGCCGAGGATCTGAGGATCTGCGAGGGGGTTGCGCGTCACACCCTGCATCACGGCGCCCGACACCGCCAGGGCGGCCCCGACGATGAGGGCGAGGACGGTGCGCGGAACGCGCTTGGAGACCGCCGCCGCGGAGGTGGTCTCGACGCTTCCGCTGAGTCCGGCGATGATGTCGTCGAATGAGACCGCGCGCGTGCCGAAGGTCACCGAGACGACGCTCGCCGCGAGGACGAGGAGCGCCAGGACGATGAGCCAGACGACGCGCCGCCGCCGGAAGCTGCGCCGCGGGGGCGTGCTCACGGCGGCGGCCGTCGTCATGGTCGGAGCGCTCACGGCATCCGACGCAGTTCGCCTGCGATCACGAGCTCGCCTTCGCGGCGGCCGCACCGATCATGTCGACGTACTCCGACGTCAGGGGGTCGGTGATCGAGAGGGGGCTGGGGTTGGCCGCTGCGGCGAGCGGGTCGTTGGACGCGGGGAGCACCACGACGGCTCCGGATGCGACGGCGGGGATGCGCGAGAGCAGCGGGTCTGCCTGCATCGCGGCGAGCGTGGCGTCGTCGCCGTAGGTCACGAGCACCTGGAGGTCGGAGAAGCGCTCGATCTCCTCCGTGCTGTTGGTGATCCAGAACTGGTCGGTGCCCTTCGACTGCTCCGCGACGGTCGCGGCCGGGGTGAGCCCCAGGTCTTCGAGGAAGAGGGGTCGCGGGTCGGCGGTCGAGTAGAAGCCGATCTGGCTGAGATCCGTCGCGTCGAAGGAGCTGAACAGCGTCGTCTTGCCGGCGATGTCGGGGTATGCGCCCGTCAGCTCGTCCAGGTGGGTCGTAAGGTCGTCGACGAGCGTCTCCGCCTCGTCCTTGAGGCCGAGCGCCGTGCCGTTCATGACGGTGAGCTCCTGCCAGCTGGTGCCCCACGCGATGTCGGGGTACGCGACGACGGGGGCGATCTTGCTCAGAGTCTCGTAGTCGTCCTGCGTCAGGCCCGAGTAGGCGGCGAGGATGACGTCGGGCCGCGTATCGGCGACGGCCTCGAAGTCGATGCCCTCGGCTTCGTCGAACAGCACCGGGGTGTCGCCGCCGAGCTCGTCGAGCTTGTCCTTCACCCACGGGAGGATGCCGTCGCCGTCATCGTCTCCCCAGGTGACGGCGGGCATGCCGACCGGGACGACGCCGAGGGCGAGCGCGGCCTCCTGGTTTCCCCAGGAGACGGTCGCGACACGGGTGGGCTTGCTGTCGATCGTGGTCTGGCCGAACGCGTGGTCGATGGTGACGGGGAACGCGTCGGACGACGCGTCTCCGGAAGCGGCGGGAGCCGAATCGGGAGCCGCGGTCGAACCGCAGCCGGCGAGGAGCAGCGTGGCTGCGATGATGGCTGCGGCGGCTGTGCGGATGCGGGGCACAGTGTCCTCCAGAGGAGAGGTGAGTAAGGGCAGGCTTACTTTACGTCGGCGATGTCCATCGTGCCAATCCGCTGCAGCCCGGCTGAAGGTGGTCGGGGGTGCGGTCTGCGGCGGATGCCCGTGGACAGCGAGTAGGATGAGAGGCTGGCCGTTCGGCCGCCCTCCCTGTTCCCGACGATTGGACGATCGCTGTGCTCGCCGTGCACGACCTCGAAATCCGCGTGGGCGCGCGCACGCTGATGGCGGACGTGTCGTTCCGTGTCTCCGATGGCGACAAGATCGGCCTCGTCGGACGTAACGGAGCGGGCAAGACCACGCTCACCAAGGTGCTCGCCGGCGACCTCCTGCCCAGCGACGGCAAGGTCGAACGCTCGGGCGAGCTGGGCTACCTGCCGCAGGATCCCCGATCGGGCGACCCGGAGATGCTCGCGCGCACCCGCATCCTCGATGCCCGCGGGCTCGGGACCATCGCCGTGGACATGCAGACCGCGTCGCTCGAGATGGGCGCGGACGATGAAGCGGCCGCTGCAAAAGCGATGCGCCGCTACGGCAACCTCATGGAGCGTTTCGAGGCCCTCGGCGGATACGCCGCCGAGGCTGAGGCGGCGTCCATCGCGCACAACCTGTCGCTGCCGGACCGCATCCTCGACCAGCCGTTGAAGACGCTGTCCGGCGGTCAGCGGCGACGCATCGAGCTGGCCCGCATCCTCTTCTCGGACGCCCAGACGATGATCCTCGACGAGCCGACGAACCACCTCGACGCCGACAGCGTCGTGTGGCTTCGGGAGTTTCTGAAGGGATACAAGGGCGGGCTGATCGTCATCAGCCACGATGTCGAGCTCGTCGGCGAGACGGTCAACCGGGTCTTCTACCTGGACGCGATGCGCCAGGTCATCGACGTCTACAACATGAACTGGAAGAACTACCTGCGCCAGCGGGTCGCGGACGAGGAGCGGCGCAAGAAAGAGCGCGCCAACGCCGAGAAGAAGGCGACGGCGTTGCAGCAGCAGGCCGCCCGCTTCGGCGCGAAGGCGAGCAAGGCCGCCGCGGCGCACCAGATGGTCGCGCGAGCCGAGAAGCTCCTCTCCGGTCTCGACGAGGTGCGGCAGGAAGACCGCGTCGCGAAGCTCCGGTTCCCCAAGCCCGCGCCGTGCGGCAAGACGCCCCTCATGGCGTCCGGGCTGTCGAAGTCGTACGGCTCGCTGGAGATCTTCACCGACGTCGATCTCGCCATCGACCGCGGGTCGAAGGTCGTGGTGCTCGGGCTGAACGGGGCCGGTAAGACGACGCTGCTGCGCATCCTCGCCGGTGTCGACCAGCCCGACACCGGCATGCTCGAGCCGGGTCATGGGCTGCGCATCGGCTACTACGCGCAGGAGCACGAGAACCTCGACGTCTCCCGTTCGGTGCTGCAGAACATGATGTCGGCCGCGCCCGACATCACCGAGACCGAGGCTCGGAAGGTGCTCGGTTCGTTCCTGTTCACCGGTGACGACGTCCTCAAGCCCGCGGGCGTCCTCTCCGGCGGTGAGAAGACCCGATTGTCGCTCGCGACGCTCGTCGTGTCATCGGCGAACATGCTGCTCCTCGACGAGCCGACCAACAACCTCGACCCCGCTTCGCGTGACGAGATCCTCGGTGCGCTCGCGCACTACGAGGGCGCTGTCGTGCTCGTCTCCCACGATGAGGGCGCCGTGGAGGCGCTGAATCCGGAGCGTGTGCTGATCCTGCCCGACGGCGTCGAGGACATCTGGGGACGCGACTACCTCGAGCTCATCACCCTGGCCTGAGCGTTCGGGGCCCCGCAGTCAGTTTCGGCTGGAGTCGAGGATCGCGTCCTCGTCCTCCATGTCGCGATCGCGCTTGGTGTCGCGTCGTCGACGGAGGCTGGCGGGGACGACCGACGTCTCGCGAGGACCGGATGCCGTGACGGCAGCGACCAGCTCGTCGCCCGACGACGGCGCGAGGAGTGCGGCGGCAGCGGCGGCATCCTCCTCGTCCTCACGCCGGTGGCGGCGTTCGGTGCGGATCATGTACCAGATGAAGACGAAGCCCATGATCGCGAACAGGATCCACTGGATCGCGTAGGACAGGTGCGGACCCGGGTCCTCCGAGGGGACAGGCATGGCTCCGAGCGTCTCGGCGGGGGCGGGGTCCTCCGAGACGAGCAGCCCGTAGGCCGATGTCACGACGTCGCCGGTGAGGCCGGCTTCGTCGACGACGAGGTCGATGTTGATCGTCGGCACCTGCCCGTCCGGAGCCGAGCGGCCCGAGGTGGGTGCGGCTTCGGCGGGCTTCAGGCGGGCCACGACCGTCACGGTGCCGGACGGCGCAGCGGCGATCGACGCGGGTTCGGGGGCGTCGGACGCCGGGGGCACCCACCCGCGGTCGACGACGAATACGCGCCCGTCGTTCGTCTCGAACGGGACGAGCACCTCGAAAGCCGATGTGCCCCCGTGCGGACGGTTCCGCACGAGCACCTGGTCGTCGGCGAGGTACCGTCCGGTCAGCTCCACCGGGTGCCACTCGTCGGTCGGATCGAGCTCGCTCCCCGGGGGGAGGATGTCGGACAGCGCGGCCGGATCGGCGTCGTAGTTGCGCTCGACGAGCTCGAGCTGCGCACTGCGCTCCTCGTTGCGCGTGAACTGCCAGTTCGACAGATAGGCGCAGGCGATCGCGAAGGCGATGGCGACCGCGACGTAGCCGCTCCAGCGCAGAGCCGTCTTCGCCCTCATGATCCGCCCGCTCCGCTGGTCTCGACGGTGAGAGGCTCGACGCTCACGGGGAAGTCCCTCGCGGCGACGAACTCGCGCAGGTACGCGACGTGGTCGTCGCATGCCACCCAGATCTTCCGCCGATCGGCGGAGTGGATGCGCGGATTGCGCCAGATGACCCGCCACCGTGCCGACGCGCGGCATCCGGCGCGGGAGCACTCGATGTCGTTCACTCCGGCCGCGACTCCCGAATCTCGATCACGGTCGGCTTCGCGGGTGCTTCCGGCGAGCTGGGCACCTCGCTCGGGCGCTCGGGAAGGGCTGCCAGAGGTGAGACGGCCGCGGGCTCGCGCACGTCGTCGCCGACGTTCGCGATCACCACCGCGAAGTACGGGAGGAAGATCGCTCCGACCGCCAGGGCCGCCGTGTGCCAGCCGTACGGGGCGATGACGACCATCAGCACGAAGCACACGACCCGCACCGCCATCATGATGAAGTACTTCGTCATGCGGCGGTTGGAGTCGTCGTGCGGAGCTCGCGGGAGCGAGGTCGCCGACGGTGTTGCGGGCTGATGCTTCACGGTGCATCAAGGATACGCCCGGGTGGTCGGGGGAGGCCGGTCTCAGAAGCTCGACGAGTACGAGCTGTAGCTGTCCTGTTCGATGGCCCAGCCGATGAACGAGGCGAAGACGATCACCCCGACGATCGCGAGGGCGAGACCGGCGTAGCCGACGATGAGGCCGGCCAGGGCCATTCCTCGCCCGTTCTCGTTGGTCCGCTTGATCTGCGACAGCGAGATGTGGCCCATGATGACGCCCGCGATCGATCCGATGATCGGGAGGATCCAGATGAACCCGACGATCGAGGCGATCATCGACACGATCGCGAGTGCGTTCGTCTTCTGCGGCTGGTATCCGCCGTAGCCGTACGCCGGCGGCGGGTAACCGGCCGGCTGGTAGGCCTGCTGCTGCGGCGGATTCGCGTAGGGCGGGGCGGGGGGAGGGACGGGAGCGCCGGAGGCGGGTTGCCCGGGCGCGGGGTACGGCTGCTGCGGCTGGGGCTGGTCGCTCACATCTGCTCCTCGTCGACGTCGGGCCGCCAGCTTATCGTTCGCGGGCGTCGCACGCGCTGCGACTAGGCTTGCGGGGTTCGCGCAGCAGACACAGGAGAGCCGTATGTCCACGTCCCGAGTCGTTCTCGTCACCGGAGGAAACCGCGGTATCGGCCGCGCGATCGCTGAGCGCTTCATCGCCGACGGCCACCGTGTCGCGGTGACGGCCCGGTCGGGCGAGGGGCCCGAGGGCGCGCTGACCGTCCGCGCCGATGTGACGGACGCGGCATCCATCGACGCTGCTTTCACGCAGGTCGAGAACGAGCTCGGGCCGGTCGAGGTGGTGGTCGCCAATGCCGGCATCACGAAGGACACCCTCCTGCTCCGCATGACCGAGGACGATTTCGACTCGGTCGTGGCGACCAACCTCGGCGGTGCCTTCCGCGTGGTCAAGCGAGCGTCGAAGGGCATGCTGCGCGCTAAATGGGGACGCGTCATCCTCATCTCGAGCGTGGTCGGGCTGTTCGGATCAGCGGGCCAGATCAATTACTCCTCGTCGAAGGCCGCCCTCGTCGGCTTCGCTCGCTCGCTCACGCGCGAGCTCGGTGCTCGTGGCATCACCGCGAACGTGGTCGCCCCGGGGTTCATCGAGACCGACATGACCGCGGCTCTTCCCGACGAGACACAGGCCGAGTACAAGCGCAGCATCCCGGCTGGTCGATACGGCTCTTCTGCCGAGGTCGCGGGGGCGGTGTCCTGGCTCGCCTCTGACGACGCCGCGTACATCTCGGGCGCCGTCATCCCGGTCGACGGCGGCCTCGGGATGGGGCACTGAAGCGCCGACCGGCGTCACGCCAGCGCGGCGACGATCTCGCGGGCGAGTCGGTGGGGCTGCGAGAACTGCGGCCAGTGGCCTGAGCCCAGTTCGACGACGGAGACATCTTCGAGGGCGTCGAACTCGGCGAGAAATCGCGGCCACCCTGCAAGCATCTCGCGGACTCCTCGCTCGTCGGCCGACCCCGAGAGGATCGTGACGGGGATGCCGTGTCGGCGGTCGTCGGTCAGGTCGACGGCGTCGGTGGGGACAGCGGCCGGAACCGGATGCGTGCGTGGCGTCCAGCGGGCGCGCGTGTCGCGGTCGAGGTCAGCGACATCCGGTTCGTCGAAAAAATCCCACCCGGGAAAAGGCACCGCGCCGTCGACGACCGGGAACTCCGAGATCTCCGCGCCGGGCGACGGCGGGAGCGTGTCGACGAACACGACGCGTGCGATGCGATCGGGGCGTCGGTCGGCGGCTCCCCATGCCACATTCCCGCCGCCACTGTGCCCGACGAGGACGACCTGCCCCGGCAGATCGTCGATGCGGGCGACCACCGCATCGACCCAATCGCGGAGCGTCGTTCGCGATGCTCCGGCCGTGCTGCCGACTCCGGGCAGTGTGAGGGCATGGGGACGATGCCCGGCGTCTCGGAGCGCCGGGACCACGTCGTCCCACGAGGAGGCGTCGAGCCAGAGGCCCGGGATGAGGATCACGTCCATGACCCGACCGTAGCGCTCGGCGCGGACAGCCGACAGCGCACGGTCAGGGAAGGAGCGCGACGAGCTCCCGCAGGTCGACGGGGCCGACGACGAGATCCGCCTGACGGCGCACCGCCGGCTTGGCGTTGAACGCGACGCCGAGGCCCGCGACCGCCATCATCCGCAGATCGTTCGCGCCATCGCCGACAGCAATCGTTCGCGCGAGAGAGACCCCGTGGGCGCCGGCCCACTCGCGCAGCGACGCGGCCTTGGCCTCCGCGTCGACGACGTCGCCGTCGACCGTCCCGTCGAGCGTCGAGCCGTCGGTGCCGAGCCGATTGGCGCGCCACACGTCGACCCCGAGTCCGGGGGCGATGTGATCGAGCACCTCGTGGAAGCCGCCCGACACGACGGCGGCGACGCCCCCGCGCTCGTGGATCGCGGCGATGAGCTCGCGTGCGCCCGGCGTCGGCTCGACACGGGAGCGCACGCGGTCGAACGCCGCGAGCGGCACCCCGGAGAGCTGAGACACGCGTGAGCGCAGGCTCGAGGCGAAGTCGACCTCGCCGCGCATCGCCGCCTCGGTCGCGGCCGCGACCTCCGCCCCGCGTCCCGCTTCGTCGGCGATGAGCTCGATGACCTCGTTCTGCAACAGGGTCGAGTCGGCATCGAAGACGACGAGGAAGCGCGCGTGGGGCATGCCCACCACGCTAGCGGGAACGGGTGTCAGCGTTCGACGCGTGCGTTCTTGCCCACGACGGTGATGCCCGTGTCGGTCACCGTGAAACCACGGGCCAGGTCGCGCTCCCGGTCGACGCCCACGGTGGCACCGTCTTCGAGCACGACGTTCTTGTCGAGGATCGCGCGATGCACGCGCGCCCCCGCTCCGACGCTGACGTAGTCGAACAGCACCGAGTCGGTGATGGTGGCCCCACCGCCGGAGAGCGTCCACGGACCCACGACGCTGCGCTCGAGGTGGGTGCCCGACAGCACGGATCCGAGCGAGACGATCGAGTCGATCGCGTTGCCCATGCGTCCCACACTGTCGCGCACGAACTTCGCCGGCGGCGAGTTCACGGCCTGCGAGTGGATCTGCCAATCGGTGTTGTACAGGTTGAAGATCGGCAGAGTCGAGATGAGATCCATGTGCGCGTCGAAGAACGACTCGATCGTGCCGACGTCACGCCAGTAGTTGCGATCGCGCGGGGTGGAGCCGGGGACGTCGTTGCGCTTGAAGTCGTACACGGCGGCCTCGCCGCGGTCGACGAAGTACGGAATGATGTCGCCGCCCATGTCGTGGTTCGAGGTGGGAAGCTCGCCGTCGGCCTCGACCGCCTCGATCAGAGCGTCCGTGTCGAAGATGTAGTTGCCCATGGATGCGAGCACCTCGTGGGGGGAGTCGGGCAGCCCCGCGGGTTCCTGCGGCTTCTCGAGGAAGGCGCGGATGCGGCTCTCATCGGCGGGATCGACGTCGATCACGCCGAACTGGTTGGCGAGACCGATGGGCTGACGGATGCCGGCGACGGTCGCCCGGGCGCCGGATGCGATGTGCGCATCGAGCATCTGACGGAAGTCCATGCGGTAGACGTGGTCGGCGCCGATCACGACGACGATGTCGGGCTTCTCGTCGTTGATGAGGTTCAGCGACTGGAGGATCGCGTCGGCCGAGCCCGAGAACCAGCGCTTGCCCAGACGCTGCTGCGCGGGCACGGACGCGACGTAGGAGTCGAGCAGCGCGGACATCCGCCAGGTCTGCGAGACGTGCCGATCGAGGCTGTGCGACTTGTACTGGGTCAGGACGACGACCTGACGCAGGCCCGAGTTGATCAGGTTCGAGATCGCGAAGTCGATCAGGCGGTACTGTCCGCCGAACGGCACGGCGGGCTTGGCGCGGTCTGCCGTCAACGGCATGAGGCGCTTTCCCTCGCCGCCGGCGAGAACGATTCCGAAGACCTTGGGCGCTGCTGGCATGGCACCACACTAGGCCCGCCGAACGCTCGTGTACTAGCGTTCGAGCCATGCGTGTAGACATCGTCTCGAAGGAGTATCCTCCCGCGATCTATGGGGGAGCGGGGGTGCACGTCACCGAGCTCGTCCGCGCCCTGCGCGAGACGATCGAGGTGCAGGTGCGGGCCTTCGGAGCCGACCGCGACGAGCCGGACACGACCTCCTACGAGACGCCCGTCGAACTCGCGGACGCCAACGCGGCACTCCAGACGCTCGGCACCGACCTCGAGATCGTCGGAGACGTCGCCGGAGCGGATGTCGTGCACAGCCACACCTGGTACGCGAACTTCGCCGGGCACCTCGCCTCTCTCCTCCACGGCATCCCGCACGTCGTCACCGCCCACTCGCTCGAGCCCTTGCGCCCGTGGAAAGCGGAGCAGCTCGGCGGCGGCTACGCCGTGTCGAGCTACATCGAGAAGACCGCGTACGAGAACGCCGCGGCCATCGTCGCGGTCAGCGACGGGATGCGCCGCGACATCCTGCGCAGCTATCCCGGTCTCGACCCCGAGAAGGTCTCGGTCATCTACAACGGCATCGACGTCGAGACGTGGCGGCCCGTCGATGATCCCGCCGTCCTCGAGCGCCACGGCATCGACCCCGCGCGCCCCTCGGTGGTCTTCGTCGGACGCATCACGCGACAGAAGGGGCTGCCGTACTTCCTGCGTGCTGCCCGTCTGCTTCCCGCGGACGTCCAGGTCGTCCTGTGCGCCGGCGCGCCGGACACCCCCGAGATCATGGCGGAGGTGCAGGGGCTCGTCCGTGAGCTGCAGGCCGAGCGCTCGGGTGTCGTGTGGATCGAGGAGTTCCTCCAGCGCGACGAGCTGTGCGCGATCCTCACCGCCGCGACGACGTTCGTCTGCCCGTCGGTCTACGAACCGCTCGGCATCGTCAACCTCGAGGCGATGGCGTGCGGCGCCGCAGTCGTCGGGACCGCGACCGGCGGCATCCCGGAGGTCGTGGTCGACGGCGAGACCGGACGCCTCGTGCCGATCGAGCAGTCCGACGACGGCACCGGGACCCCGCTCGATCCCGAGAAGTTCGTCGCCGACCTCGCGGCCACCCTCACCGAGGTCGTCTCGGATCCCGACACGGCGCGACGCTATGGCGCCGCGGGACGCCAGCGTGCCGCACGGTCGTTCAGCTGGGCTGCGATCGCGGACGAGACCGCCGCGTTGTACGCGAGGGTGGCGGGGCTCGGCCGCTAGGCTGAACACATGCCGCAGGTCCTGGAGTTCTCCGACGTCGTCGTCCGCCGAAACGCCCGGAACATCATCGACCGGGTCGACTGGTCGGTGTCCGATGATCAGCGTTGGGTGGTGCTCGGCCCCAACGGCGCGGGCAAGACGACGGTGCTGCAGCTCGCCGCGAGCCTCCTGCACCCCACCTCGGGAACCGTCGAGATCCTGGGGGAGCGGCTCGGCCGAACCGACGTGTTCGAACTGCGCCCGCGTATCGGCTTCGCGTCGTCGGCGATGGCGCGACGCATCCCCGCGGAGGAGACCGTGCTCGACGTGGTCCTCACGGCCGCGTACGCGGTGACCGGGCGCTGGCGCGAAGACTACGAAGACATCGACGAGCGGCGCGCGATGCGCGTGCTCGCGGAGTGGAAGCTCGATGGACTGGCCGAGCGGACGTTCGGCACCCTCTCCGACGGTGAGCAGAAGCGCGTGCAGATCGCTCGCGCCGTCATGACCGACCCCGAGCTCCTGCTGCTCGACGAGCCCACGGCGAGTCTCGACCTCGGCGCCCGCGAAGAGCTGCTGGCGCTCTTGGGCGGGTACGCCCAGGCGCCCACCACGCCCGCGATGATCATGGTGACCCATCACGTCGAGGAGATCCCCGTGGGGTTCACCCACGTGCTTCTGCTCCGCGAGGGCGGAGTCGTCGCCGCCGGCCCGCTGGCCGAGACGCTCACAGCCGAAAACCTCTCCGACACCTTCGGGCTGCCCATCACGCTCGCCTCCGAGGACGGACGTTATGCGGCGCGGGCGGCTTCCTGAACCTGATAAGATCGCTCGTTGGTGCGAACGCATCGCAGACTTCCCTCGCCCTGGCAAAATCCAGGGCACCACGTAAGGAATCCCATGAAGACTGACATCCACCCCGAGTACCGCGCCGTCGTTTTCCGCGACCTCGGCTCCGGTGAGACCTTCCTGACCCGTTCGACGGTCTCGAGCGACAAGACGATCGAGCTGGACGGCGAGACCTACCCGGTCATCGACGTCGAGATCTCGTCCGCCTCGCACCCGTTCTACACGGGCAAGCAGCGCATCATGGACTCGGCCGGCCGTGTCGAGAAGTTCAACCAGCGCTTCAAGAACTTCGGCTCCAAGTAAGCCGTTCTTCGATCAAGGCCCCGCTTCGGCGGGGCCTTCGTCGTTGGCGCGGGCGCTCCCCGCCCCGCTCAGGGCCTGACGATCGGGATCGACGCCGTCTCGGCGGCGACCTTGCGACGGTGCAGGGCGCGTTGCTCCGGCAGCGAGATGTCGAAGACGACGGCAAGCAGACGGATGACGGTGGTGACGGCGATGCCGATGATGGCAGATGCCACGATGGGGGCTCCCATCGTGGAGGCGCCGGCGAGCACCGCGCATCCCGCGGCTGCGGCGATGGCATAGAGCGAACCGACGTGCATGATGGCGACGGGGAGGCCGAGGATGACGTCGCGAAGCATGCTGCCGCCGACGGCCGCGCACGAGCCGATGAAGATGGCGGGCACGATCGGCAGCCCGAGCACGAGTGCCTTGCTCGTTCCGAACGCGCCGAACAGGCCGATGACGACCGCGTCGAGGCCGATGATGACGGCGTTGAGCCGTCGGAAGACGTTCGAGAGCAGCATCCCGACCAACGCGGCCGACGTCGCGGTGATCAGATACCAGTTGCTCTGCAGCGTGACCGGCTGCACCCCCAGGAGCAGGTCGCGGATGAGGCCGCCGCCCATCCCGATGAGGATGCCGATGATCACGACGCCGAGCGGATCGAGCCGCTGTTTGCCGACGAACCCGGAAGCGAACAGAGCGCCCTGGACCCCGCCGAGGCCGACGGCGGTGAGGTCCGCCCACAGCGGGATCACGAACTGAGACTGGGTCACGGGACCATTGTCGTCGGTCAGCGCGATAATTGGAGGGTGCCCACCTACCGCGACGAGGTCGTGATCCTTCGCACCCACAAGCTGGGTGAGGCGGATCGCATCGTCACGATGCTCAGCCGGCGGCACGGCAAGCTCCGAGGCGTCGCGAAAGGAGTGCGCCGCACGTCGTCGCGCTTCGGTGCACGGCTCGAGCCCTTCATGGTCGCCGACGTCCAGATGTACAAGGGGCGCTCGCTCGACATCGTGCAGCAGGCCGAGTCGCTCGGGTCGTACGGCGCCGACATCGCCACCGACTACGACCGCTACACCTCCGCCTCGGCGATGGTCGAGGCCGCCGACCGCCTGAACGAAGCGGAGACGACGCCGCAGCAGTACCTGCTGCTTGTCGGCGGTCTCCGCGCCCTCGCTCGCGGCGACCACGACAGTCGCGCCGTGCTCGACTCGTACCTGCTGAGAGCCATGGCGCTCTCGGGCTGGGCCCCGTCGCTCGACGCCTGCGCCCGCTGCGGCGCTCCGGGGCCGCACGACGGTTTCGTCGCACCACTGGGTGGGGCGGTCTGCCCGTCCTGCGCACCGGCGGGGTCGGCCCGCATCGCCCCCGAGACGGGCGTGCGACTGCGCGCCCTCATCGCCGGCGAGTGGGACACGGTCGACGCCGGCAGTCCCCGCACGGCCAACGCGGCATCGGGCCTCATCGCGGCATACGCGCAGTGGCATCTCGAGCGCGGCATCCGTTCGCTCGGGCACATCGGCGCGGCGCGCTGAACGCGGCGGTGCCGGCCGGCTCGAACGCCTAGGCTCGAACCGATGAGTCCCAAGCCGTACACGCACCGCGACGCGGTCCCGTATCGCCCGCTCGACTGGACCGGGGTGTACCCACCGGTGTTCCCGCGAGGCGGAGTGCCGAACCACGTGGCGATCGTCATGGACGGCAATGGCCGGTGGGCGAACCGTCGTGGCCTCACCCGCATCGAGGGACACCGGGCGGGCGAGGAAGTCCTGCTCGACGTCGTGGCCGGAGCCATCCAGGCGGGGGTCAAGCACCTCAGCGTCTATGCGTTCTCGACCGAGAACTGGTCGCGGTCGCCCGAGGAGGTGCGATTCCTCATGGGGTACAACCGCGATGTCCTCCATCGTCGGCGCGACCAGCTCAACGAATGGGGCGTCCGCGTTCGCTGGGCGGGTCGGAAGCCCCGTCTGTGGGGGTCGGTCATCTCCGAGCTCCAGTACGCCGAGCAGCTCACGCAGGGCAACGACATCCTGACGCTCACGATGTGCGTCAACTACGGCGGTCGGCACGAGATCATCGACGCGATGCGGGCCATGGGCGAACAGATCGCTGCGGGCCGGATGAAGCCGTCCGCCATCACGGAGAAGGCCCTGCGCCGGCACCTCTACGTGCCCGACATGCCCGACGTCGACCTCTTCATCCGATCGAGTGGAGAGCAGCGGACCTCGAACTTCCTCCTGTGGGAGGCGGCGTACGCCGAGATGGTGTTCCTCGACACCCTGTGGCCCGACTTCTCGAGGTCCGACCTCTGGGGAGCGATCCAGCTGTACCTCTCGCGCGACCGCCGCTTCGGCGGTGCCGTCGACGCTCCCACCGCGTGACGTCCGACTGGGAATAGCCCGCGCGGACTGCGACGTTGCACCCGATGTGACGGACGCAATCAAGATCGACGTGTGGAGCGACATCGCCTGCCCGTGGTGCTACATCGGCAAGCGCAACCTGGAGTCTGGCCTCGCCGCCACGGCTGACGACGATGACGCCCCGCGCGTCGAGGTGACCTTCCATTCGTTCGAGCTCTCGCCCGACACCCCCGTCGACTTCGAAGGGGACGAACTCGACTTCCTGTCGACCCACAAGGGAATGCCGCGCGAGCAGGTGCAGCAGATGCTCGACAATGTCACCGGCGTCGCGAAGGATGCGGGGCTGGAATACCACTTCGACATCCTCAAGCACACCAACACGGTCAAGGCGCACGAGCTGCTGCACGCCGCGAAGGCGCAGGGTCGTCAGCATGAGATGGCCGAGCGCCTGATGGCGGCGTACTTCACCGAAGGGCGCCACGTGGGACGCATCGACGATCTCGTCGAGCTCGCCGGCGAGGTCGGCCTCGATCGCGACGCCATCCGTGCCGCGCTCGAATCGGGCGAGCACCTGCCGGCCGTCCGCGCAGATCAGGACCAGGCGCGCGCCTACGGCATCAACGGGGTCCCGTTCTTCGTCATCGACGGGCGCTACGGGGTCTCGGGCGCGCAGCCCGCCGAAGCCTTCGCGCAGATCGCCCGTCAGGTGTGGGCTGAGCGCAGCGGCGTCGAAGCCGCGGGCTGAGCGGGCGCGCGGGCAGGATCAGCGCGGGAGGTTCGCCTCGATCACGGCGACGATCTCGGGCGCATCCGGCTTCGTCTGCGGACGGAACCGGTGCACCTCGCCGTCGGGTGTGATCACGAACTTCTCGAAGTTCCACATCACGGGGCCGCGAGCGCCCTCCTCATTGCGGATCTTCTTCAGCGCCTTGTACAGCGGAGCGGCGTGAGAGCCGTTGACCCGGATCTTGTCCATGATGGGGAAGCTCACCCCCCAGGTCATCGCGCAGTAGTCGAGGATCTCCTCCATCGAACCCGGCTCCTGCCCCATGAACTGATTGCAGGGGAACCCGATGACCTGCAGACCGCGCTCGCCATATGTCCGCTGCAGCTGCTCGAGCTGCTCGTACTGGGGCGTCAGCCCGCACTTGGAGGCGACATTGACGACGAGCAGGACACCGTCTCCGAGGTCGTCGAGCGTGGTAGCGGTGCCGTCTGCAGCGGAGAACGGGATCGAACGGATGTCGGTGGTCGCTTCGGTCACGTCCCCAGGCTACGCCCGGCCGCCTTCCGGTGTCCGTCCTTCTGGGAGAATGATCTGGTGAGTACCGTCCTGTCCGCTTCGCCGCGTCTGCGGATCGGCCCGATCGCCCTGGACGCCCCCGTCGTGCTGGCCCCGATGGCCGGGATCACGAACACCGCGTTCCGCCGGCTCTGCCGCGAGTACGGGGCAGGGCTCTACGTCAGCGAGATGATCACGACGCGGGCCCTCGTCGAGCGCAACGCCACAACGATGCGCCTGATCACCCATCACGAGTCCGAGAAGCCGCGCTCCATCCAGCTCTACGGCGTCGACCCCGCGACGACCGAGGCCGCCGTGCGTCTGCTGGTCGAGGAGGATCGTGCCGATCACATCGACCTCAACTTCGGGTGCCCCGTGCCCAAGGTGACGCGCAAGGGCGGGGGAGCGGCTCTGCCGTGGAAGCTCGACCTGTTCCGCGACATCGTGACGCGCGCCGCGCGCGCCGCGGGCGACGTGCCGCTGACGGTGAAGATGCGCAAGGGCATCGACTCTGACCACCTGACCTACCTCGACGCGGGCCGCATCGCCGAGGACGCCGGGGTGTCGGCCGTCGCCCTCCACGCGCGCACCGCCGCGGAGTTCTACTCGGGAAACGCCGACTGGTCTGCGATCGCGGCGCTGAAAGAAGCCGTCACGAGCGTCCCGGTTCTCGGCAACGGTGACATCTGGTCCGCCGAGGACGCGGTCCGCATGATGGCCGAGACCGGCTGCGACGGGGTCGTCGTGGGACGAGGGTGCCTCGGTCGTCCGTGGCTGTTCGGAGACCTCGCGCGGGCGTTGGGCGAGCCCGGCTCGGCCGGTCCCGAGGTCGACGCGACGCTCGGTTTCGTGGCGACGGCTTTCCGCCGCCATGCCGAGCTGCTCGTGGAGTTCTTCGAGGACGAGGGTCGTGGCTGTCGCGACATCCGCAAGCACGTCGCGTGGTACTTCAAGGGCTATCCGGTGGGCGGTGACACGCGCGCGCGTCTGGCTACCGCGTCGAGCCTCGCCGAGATCGACGACATCCTCGCGACGCTGGACTGGTCCGCGCCGTACCCCGGCGCGGCCGCGGAGGGACAGCGCGGACGTGCGGGAACTCCCAAGCGCCCGGCCCTGCCGGATCGCTGGTTGGAATCGCGTGACGTCGACGCGGCCGAGTCGTCGGCCATCGCTGCAGCGGAGATCGAGAACAGTGGGGGCTGAGGTCACGAGCGGTGTGGGCGTCTCGGCGGGACGCCCCTCCGGCTACGACGATCACGACGCCGCCCGCTTCCACCGCGAGGAACACCGCTCGCGCCGCGACAGCTTCGCGCGCGATCGCGCCCGCGTCCTGCACTCGGGCGCCCTCCGCCGTCTCGCCGCCAAGACGCAGGTGCTGAGCCCGGCCAGTCCCGCCGATTTCGCACGCAACCGCCTGACCCATTCCCTCGAGGTCGCCCAGGTGGGGCGCGAGCTCGCCATCGCGCTCGAGCTCTCACCGGATGTCGTCGACACGGCCTGCCTCTGCCACGACCTCGGACACCCGCCCTTCGGTCACAACGGCGAGCGGGCTCTCAACGATTGGGCCGAAGACATCGGCGGGTTCGAGGGCAACGCCCAGTCGCTGCGCATCCTCTCGCGGCTCGAACCGAAGGTCGTCGACGCGTTCGGGCAGAGCGCGGGCCTCAACCTCACGCGAGCGAGCCTCGATGCGACCTGCAAATACCCGTGGACCGTCGAGCACGCGATCCCCGACCCGGGCGGGCGCCAGAAGTTCGGCGTCTACCCCGAAGACGAGGCGGTGTTCCAGTGGATGCGCGAAGGCGCTCCGGGACGCCTGCGCTGCATCGAGGCCGAGGTCATGGACCTCTCCGACGACATCGCCTACTCGGTGCACGACTTCGAAGACGCCGTGCTGAACGGCTACCTCGATCCGGCGCGGCTCGGCGATCCGCGCGAGCGCGAGGCGCTGCTCACCGCGATCCAGAGCTGGGTCGGCTACGGATTCACGAAGGACGAGCTCGGCGATGCGCTGTACCGCCTGACGCTGCTTCCCGAGTGGCTCGAGTCGTACGACGGCTCGCGCGCCGCGATGGCGCGGCTGAAGAACCTCACCTCCGACCTCATCGGACGCTTCGCGCGCGCCGCGACCGCGGCGACCCGTGAGCATTACGACATCCCCGTCCTGACGCGCTTCCGGGGCCGCGTGATCGTGCCCCGTGTGATCGAGGTCGAGATGGCCGTCCTCAAGGGCGTCATCGGAGCCTTCGTCGTCTCGATCGAAGGTCGGAAGGGGCTCTACAAGGAGCAGCGCCGCGTGTTGCGCCGCCTCGCGGACGCCCTGTGGGCGCGTCCCGAGCACCTCGACGCGTTGCACGCCGAAGACTTCGCCGCGGCAGTGACCGACGCCGCCCGCCGCCGTGTCATCGTCGATCAGGTCGCCACCCTCACCGACCGTTTCGCCATCGAATGGCACGGGCGTCTGGTCGGTCCGGTCGATCTCCGCGAGCTGGGTCTGTGGTCCTCCGACCCGCGCGCCACGGCGCCGAGTCACTTCGCCCTCCCCGAGCCCATCGAAGGGCTCTGATGGCACGGATCCGGCAGACCGACATCGAAGAGGTCAAGGCGCGCACGAACATCGGCGACATCGTCGGTGAACGTGTCGCGCTGAAATCCGCCGGCGTCGGCTCGCTGAAGGGGCTGTGTCCCTTCCACGACGAACGCAGCCCGAGTTTCCACGTCCGGCCGCAGGTCGGGTACTACCACTGCTTCGGATGCGGTGAGTCGGGCGATGTCTACTCGTTCCTGCGAGCGATGGACCACCTGTCGTTCACCGAGGCGGTCGAGCGCCTCGCCGCGCGTATCGGCTACTCGCTGCACTACGAAGACGGCGCGGCGGCTCCCGAGACGAGTGGTCGCTCCCGGCTGTACGCCGCGCACACCGCGGCGGCGGAGTTCTACCGTTCGCAGCTGTCGGCCCCCGACGCGCAGGCCGCCCGCCAGTTCCTCGGGGAGCGGGGCTTCGACGCCGGTGCTGCGGCCCACTTCGGTGTCGGGTACGCCCCGCAGGGATGGTCGGCGCTTCGCGACGCGCTTCGCTCGCAAGGCTTCACCGACGAGGAACTGCTGACCGGTGGGCTGGTCTCCAAGGGGCAGCGGGGGGTCTACGACCGGTTCCGCGGACGGGTCGTGTGGCCGATCCGCGACGTCGCGGGGCAGACGATCGGCTTCGGCGCTCGCCGCCTCTACGACGACGACCAGGGACCGAAGTACCTCAATACGCCCGAGACCCCGATCTACAAGAAGGCCCAGGTCCTCTACGGTCTCGACCTGGCGAAGAAGTCGATCTCGCGTGAGCATCGCGTCGTCGTCGTCGAGGGATACACCGATGTCATGGCCTGTCATCTCGCCGGAGTCACCGGGGCCATCGCGTCGTGCGGCACCGCGTTCGGAACCGACCACATCACGGTGCTCCGACGCGTGATGGGGGACAGCGAGGGAAGCGCGGGCGAGGTGGTCTTCACGTTCGACCCGGATGCCGCCGGTCAGAAGGCGGCGCTGCGGGCGTTCGGCGAAGAGAAGCGTTTCGCGGCGCAGACCTATGTCGCGGTCGCGCCCGAAGGGCTGGATCCGTGTGATCTGCGACTCAACCGCGGCGACGCGGCGGTGCGGTCGCTGATCGACGCCAAGGCGCCGATGTTCGAGTTCGTCATGGATCAGCGTCTGTCCACATTCGACCTGTCGACCGTCGAGGGGCGGATCGGCGCGCTGCGCGCGGCTGCGCCGATCGTCGCCGACATCCGAGACACCGCTCTCCGCCCGGGCTACACGCGGGTGCTCGCCGGCAAGCTCGGTCTCGACCTGTCTGAGGTGAAACCCGAGGTCGATCGCGCCGCCCGCCGTGCAGCGGCATCGACGGGTGGGGGAGAGCGTACCCGGGGAGAGACCACGACCGCGGGTCGTGCCGACTCCGCCGGAGTGTCCGGGGGTGCCGCCGAACCGACGCCCGCTTCGGTGCGTGTCACCCTCGCCTCCCTTCCTCCGGCGCTCGAGCTCGAGAAGCGCGCTCTGATGGGTGTGCTGCAGTACGGGCATCTGCTCGACAAGCAGGCCGTCGACATCGCGCTGGGGCTGCCGATGCCGCACCCGGCGCTCGAGGCCGTGCGGCAGGCGGTGTCGATGCAGCCCGACCTCACGCGTCCCGGGTGGACGTCGGCCGCGGTCGACGCGACGCGGGAGCCGTACCGGACGCTGGCGATCGAACTGCTCACCGCGGATTTCCCCGCGGGTACCGAGCGCATCGCCCAGACAACGGCGATGGAGTCGCTGCGCAAGCTGCGCCAACGGGCGCTCGAGCGCGAGAAGGCAGAGCTCAGAAGCGCGCAGCAGCGTCTCGAGCCGGGGTCGCCGGAGTTCCGCTCCATCGGCGTCGCGATCCGCGATCTCGATCTCCGGCTGCGGCAACTCATGGAATCGGAATAGCCACCAGCGGCGGCGAGTAGCGGTCGAACGATGAAGACGGCAGGATGATGCGCATGTCCCGACGACCCGACGCGGAAATCGCGGTGCTCTGCGACGATCTCTCGATCGCGCGCACAGGCGACTCCGATCGCGTCGTCGAAGGGGTGAGCGTCACCGTCCGCGCCGGCGAGGCCCTCGCGGTGATGGGTGCGACCGGCTCGGGCAAGTCGACCCTGCTCTCCGTTCTCGCCGGAACCGCTCCGGCTGACGTGGGCGTCGTGGGCGGCACGGCGGAGGTGGCCGGGCTCTCGGTCCGCAAGGGTGGCCGATCCCGGCGCATGCTCACCTACTACGCCGGCCACATGCCGCAGGCAGCCGGCGCCGCGCTCCCCGCCCGTCTGACGGTGGCCGAGGTCATCGCCGAGCCGATCACCTCGCGCGACCGCCGGGTGAGTCAGCGCGCGCTCTCGCTGCGGGTCGCATCCCTCCTCGACGAACTGCACCTCCCGCTCGGCGCAGCGTCGCAGTATCCCTACGAGCTCAGCGCCGGTATGCGCCAGCGGGTCGCGTTGGCGCGCGCTCTCGTGCTCGACCCGAAAGTCTTCATCGGTGACGACCCGTACGCCAACCTCGACATCGAGGTCCGCATCGCCGCCCGTGAGGCGCTCCTCTCACGTCGTGACGACACCGGAATGGCGATCGTCATCGCGACGAACGACGTCGAGACCGCCGACGAGCTCGACGCCGCCGCCCTCGTGCTGCACGGTGGCCGCCCCGTGGGGTACGGGCCGACGGCGTCCGACGTGGTGTGGACTCCCGACGGCCGGTCACGGGCGTCCTGAGAGGCGCGACCCGCCCGGGGAGCGGTCGATGTCGTGAGCACCCCCGGAGCTTTGCTAATATAGAGGGGTTGCCCTGCGCGAGCGGGTGATTGATCCTCGGTAGCTCAATTGGCAGAGCAATCGGCTGTTAACCGATAGGTTCTTGGTTCGAGTCCAAGCCGGGGAGCGAGAGACCCGCGTTATCTACCGCGGCTCTCACCGAAGGCCCGGGCTTCCACCCCGGGCCTTTACTCGTGTGCCGGCGCATCGACGGCACGCCGAAGACATGTCGGCAGGCGGCGGTTCAGCCGAAGAGGTGCAGCCCGAGGTCGGCGCTGAGGGCCTCCGCGCCGATACGGCCGCGCACGCTCGTCCCGAGTTCGTCGAGCGGCGGGCTCACGATCGCGGCTCCGAGCGTTCCGGGCGCAGACATGACGATCGCTCCGGAGACGCTCGACTTCGCCGGGACGCCGACGGCTCGCATCCACCGCCCAGATCCGTCATAGACGCCGCACGTGGCCATCACGGCGACGACATCCCGCGCGATCCGTGCGGAGACGACGCGCTCGCCAGTGACGGGGTTCACGCCGCCCATCGCGAGGGTCGCCCCCATGACGGCCAGGATCTCCGCGTCGACGAGCACGGCGCAGGCGCGCGCGTAGACGGCTACGGCGTCGTCCGCGGTGGCCTCGAGGGTGCCTTCGTCGCGCATCAGGTGGGCGAGCGCGTGGTTGCGGTCGCCGAGCAGGTGCTCGCTGCGCGAGACGTCGTCGTCGACCTGGAGCGCACGGCCCGCGAATGCCGAGAGTCCCGTCACGATCCTGGCAGCACGTTCCTCGGGACCGTCACCGTCGACGAGAGCGCACGTCAGGATCGCGCCGGCGTTGACCATCGGATTCGGGGGTCGTCCCGTGCCGCTCTCGAGCTTGATCGCATCGAACGCCTCACCCGTCGGCTCGATGCCCAGGCGATCGAGAGCGCCCCCGTCGGTGTCGGCGAGGGCGAGCGCGAAGAGGAACGGTTTGACGGCCGACTGGATGCTGAAACGCTTCGTACCGTCGGCCGACGAACGGACCGAGCCATCGGGCAAGGCGAGAGCGATCGCGCACAGGTGTTGGTCGGCTCCGGCGAGCTCGGGGATGCTCGTGGAGCGTTCGCCGGCCCGTTCGGGAAGGAGCCGCCGACGCAACGCGTCGAGGTCGTATTCGCGGGGATCGTCGGCTGCGCTCACGTGGTCAGGCGTCCAGGTCGTCGACGCCCGGCATCCAGGCGACGCCCGGACGACCCCATCCGCGCTTCTTCGCGATCTTCTGCGTCGTCTTCCAATCGGAGTCGTCGAGACGATCGATGTAGAGGATGCCGTCGAGGTGATCGAACTCGTGCTGCATGATGCGGGCGCGCCAGCCGTCGACGCGGATCTCGACGGGGGAGCCGGTGAGGTCGGTGCCCGTGACGAGAACCTCGTCGGAGCGGCGCAGCGGGAACCGTTCGCCGGGGAAGGAGAGACAGCCCTCCGACTCGTCGTCGGGGTCGGGGGAGCCGGGCTCGAGCGGGCGCATCCAGAGCTCGGGGTTGATGATCTCACCGCGCCACGCCTGACCGTCGTCGTCTTGGTACGTGTAGACATAGATGCGCAGGCCGACGCCCACCTGGGGCGCCGCGAGCCCGACTCCGGGGGCGGCGTCCATCGTGTCGTACATGTCCGTCACGAGCTGACGGATCTCGTCCGTGATCTCGGTGACGGGCTCGGCGGGGGCGTGCAACACGGGGTCGCCCATGATGCGAATCGGAAGAACGGGCACGTTGCGAGCCTAATCGAGCCCGCATCGCCGTTATGGTCGATAGGTGATTCCGTTTGTCGCGTCCCTCGATGACGTCACCGATCAGCTGATCGGAGTCTTCCGCGAACCCAGAATCCTCATCGGAATCCCGCTCGCGCTGCTCGGCGCCGTGTTCATGTCCTTCGGGGCGCTCTACCAGCACCGGGGTGTGCAGAAGGTCGAGAGGCTCACCAACTCGTCCGGCAGCGCGGGCCTGAACGGTTCGCAGCTGCTGAGCCTCCTCAAGCGTCCGTCGTGGGTGGTCGGCACCGTCATGCTGGGTCTGGCGATCGTGTGCCAGCTCGCCGCCCTCACCTTCGCCCCGCTCATCCTCGTGCAGCCGCTCGGCGCCATCTCGCTCGTCATCACCACTCTGCTCAATGCGCGGATCACGGGCGTCAAGCCCACCCGACGGTCGGTCCTCTCGATCATCCTGTGCGTCGGGGGCATCCTCGCGTTCGTCACGGTTGCGGCGCTCGTCGCAACAGAAGAGCCGATCGACCAGGGACAGCTCATCACGATCCTCGCCCTGCTCGCCGGCGTGCTGCTCATCTCGGCAGTGGTCTGGATGCTCGTACGCAAGGGGGCGAAGCCGCTCTTCTACATCGCAGCCTCGGGCATCATCTACGGCTTCGTCGCGACCCTGGCGAAGGTCGTCATCTCCCGCATCCAGAACGGCGACTTCGAGTGGCTGACGCTGCTGTGCCTCGTCGGTCTGATCACGGCCACGGCGGTCGGGGCCTACTTCGTCCAGACGGCCTACTCCGTCGGTCCGCCCGATCTCGTGATCGCAGGCCTCACCGTCATCGACCCGATCGTCGCCGTCATCATCGGCATCGTCATCCTCCGCGAGGCAGCGACGGCACCCTGGCCGGCGTTCGTCGGATTCGTCGTCGCGGGTGCCATCGCGGTGTACGGAGTCACGTCCCTCGCGCGGAACCACCCCCAGGTCGTGCTCGACAGTCAGCAGCTGCCGATACCGCGGGGCAGCAAGGGCCGTCTCCGCGACGACGACTGAGCCGCGGCACCGACGCCGTGCGGTCCGCGCGCTAGGCTCGTTACGACAGGGGGCGGTGGCCAAGCTGGTCAAGGCAGCGGGCTCATAACCCGACGATCGTGGGTTCAAGTCCCACCCGCCCTACACGCGAATGGCCGCCCGCGGGCGGCCATTCGCATGCGGAGGTGTGCGGCGTCAGGGGTGCGTGATCGCGGGGTCCTGCGGGAAGCCGGTGTTGTCGTCGCCGGCCTCGAGATCGATGTCACCCCGGTCGGAGCCGGCGCGCGCCGCATCGGCCTTGACCTCGTCGCTGGCGGCATCGGTCGGTGCGGCGTCGTCGGCGTGCGCGTCATCGGCGTCGCGGTGGTGGGGAGTGCTGTCGGACATGCGGCATCCTTTCCTCGGTATGTGACGTCCAGCCTGTCGGCCGCCTCCTCCGCGGGGAAGGCGCTTGACATCGGATGGCGGTCAAAATCGTGACACGGTTGTGATTCTCCAGGTTCGTACGCGATAATCGACGCCATAACCGAACAACGCCGGCATCCGGGCTCAGGTCGTAGGGGAAGACGTACCTGATGAAACGGAGAAGTCATGGCGACACCACAGGCGCGTGGAGTGATCTTCATCCACTCCGCGCCACGCGCGTTGTGCCCGCACCTCGAGTGGGCGGCAGGACGCGCGCTCGGCCGCGCGGTCAGCTTCGACTGGGAAGACCAGCCGGTGCTCGACGGCAGCCGCCGCGCGGAGTTCTATTGGGAAGGCCCCGCCGGAACCGGTGCTGCGCTCGCGACCGCGATACGCGGCTGGGAGCATCTGCGATTCGAGGTGTCGGAAGATCCGACGCCGCGCAGTGACGGGGGGCGGTGGATGCACACGCCGAGCCTCGGCATCCACTACGCCCAGACCGATGCGTCGGGCAATGTCGTGATCGGCGAGGACCGCATCCGCTACGCCGTCGAGATCGCGGCCGGCGACGCCCGTGAGCTCCAGCGCGAGCTCGACGTCGCCCTCGGGGCAGCCTGGGACGAAGAACTCGAGCCGTTCCGTCACGCAGGCGACGACGCTGCCGTCGTGTGGCTCCACAAGGTCGGCTGACACGCGACCACACAGACCCAGTCGGCCCGTGCGTCCGTACCGAGCCCCGGTGGAATGATCCCGGGGGACGGGAGCACGTACGGGACGGCTGACCCGAAAAAAGAACAGGCCCCCGCAGAGCGCGTCCGCGGGGGCCTGTTTCGTCGGTAGCTGCGGTTCAGGCCGATCGGAACGCGACGACCGCGTTGTGGCCGCCGAAACCGAACGAGTTGCTGATCGCCAGGAGGTCACCCTCGCCGAGGCTCTGGGTCTCACCCGACACCCGGAACGGGACGGCCGGGTCCTGCTCGCTGATGTTGATCGTCGGCGGCGCGATGCGCTCGCGCAGGGCCAGGATCGTGAAGATCGCCTCGAGTGCCCCGGTGCCGCCGAGCAGGTGACCGGTCGACGCCTTGGTCGCCGAGACGGGAATCTCGTCGATGCGGTCGCCGAAGACGTTGCGCAGCGCCTGGTACTCGTTGGGGTCGCCGACCGGCGTCGAGGTCGCGTGCGCGTTGATGTGCGCGACGTCGTCGGGCGAGGCGTCCGCCTGCTCGAGAGCCGCGCGGACCGCGCGCGATGCTCCCGCGCCCTCGGGGTCGTTGGCCGTGATGTGGTACGAGTCGGCGGTGACGCCGCCGCCCACCGCGTAGGCGTAGATCTTCGCGCCTCGAGCCTTGGCGTGCTCCTCGGTCTCGAGGATGAGCACTCCGGCGCCTTCGCCCATGACGAAGCCGTCGCGGTCGACGCTCGTCGGACGCGAGGCGGTCGCCGGGTCGTCGTTACGACGCGACAGCGCCTGCATCGACGAGAACGACGCCATCGTGATGGGGTGGATCGCCGACTCGGTGCCACCCGCGATGACGATGTCGGCGAGACCGTCCTGAATATGCTCGATCGCGTTCACGATCGACTCGGTGCTCGACGCGCACGCGCTCGCCACGGTGCGGGCGAACGCACGTGCACGGAAATGCAGCGACAGGTTGCCCGCGGCGGCGTTCGGCATCAGCATCGGGACCGTCATCGGGAGAACCCGGCGCGGCCCCTTCTCGCGAAGCGTGTCCCACGCGTCGAGCAGGGTCCACACCCCGCCGATGCCGGTCGCGAAGTCGACGCCGAGACGCTCGGGATCGACGTCGGGGCTGCCGGCATCCGCCCAGGCCTCCATCGCCGCGACCATCGCGAACTGCGACGCCGGGTCGAGGCGCTTGGACACGGGGCGCTCGAGCACGGTCTCGGGTCGCACGATCGCCTCGGCGGCGAAGTGGACCGGGATCTGGTACTTCTCGACCCACTCGTGCTCGAGTGTGCGCGCGCCGGAACGGCCGGCCAGCAGGCCATCCCAGCTCTCGGGCGCGGTGCCGCCCAGGGGCGACGACGCTCCGATTCCGGTGACGACGATTCGCGGGGTGCTCATGGATCTCCTCGGTGGAACCCCGGCGGGGGCGTGTGCCCCCGCCGGTGGGGGTTACGCCTGGTTGGACGTGATGTAGGTGACGGCGTCGCCGACGGTCTTGAGGTTCTTGACCTCTTCGTCGGGGATGGTGACGCTGAACTTCTCCTCGGCGTTGACGACGATCGTCATCATCGAGATCGAGTCGATGTCGAGGTCGTCCGTGAACGACTTCTCCAGGGCGACCTCGTCGGCCGAGATGCCGGTCTCGTCGGTGATGAGCTCGGCGAGTCCTGCGAGGACCTCGTCGTTGCTGAATGCCATGGGGTTTCTCCTTGTTATCTCTGGACCGACCCGGACGCGGGCCGCTGTTCAGTCTAGGTGCGGGGGCCCGCCCGATCAGGGAAGGACGACTACCTGCGCGCCGAAGACGAGCCCCGCCCCGAAGCCGATCTGGAGGGCCAGACCGCCGCTCAGCTCGGGGTTCTCCTCGAGCAGGCGGTGCGTGGCGAGCGGGATGGACGCCGCCGACGTGTTGCCGGTGGTCTCGATGTCGCGACCGATCGCGACGGTCTCGGGCAAGCCGAGCTGCTTGGCGAACTCGTCGATGATGCGCATGTTCGCCTGGTGCGGGATGAACGCGGCGAGGTCGCCTGCCTGAATGCCCGCTTCTTCGAGCGCGCGGCGGGCGACCTTGACCATCTCCCAGACGGCCCAGCGGAACACCGTCGGTCCCTCCTGGCGCAGCGTCGGCCACGGTGCGGTGCCGTCGCGGAATTCCACGAGCGTGTGGTTCATGCCGACCGCGTCGGCCTTGGACCCGTCCGAGCCCCAGACGGTCGGGCCGATGCCCGGGGTATCGCTGGGACCGATGATCGCGGCGCCTGCGCCGTCGCCGAGCAGGAACGAGATCGTGCGGTCGGTCGGGTCGACGATGTCGCTGAGCTTCTCCGCGCCCACGACGGCGACGTAGCGTGCCGCGCCGGCGCGCACCAGCGCATCGGCCTGCGTGACCCCGTACGAGAAGCCGGCGCACGCCGCGTTGACGTCGTAGGCCGCCGCGGGGTTCGCCCCGACGCGGTCTGCGACGATCGCCGAGACCGACGGCGTCTGCTTGGGGTTCGAGATCGTCGAGACGATCACGGCGTCGACCTGATCGGCGGGCACGCCGCTGCGCCGGATGGCCTCGGCCACGGCGTCGGCGGCGAGGTCGATGACCGTGGTGTCCTTATCGGCGCGGACGCGGGTCACGATGCCGGTTCGCTGGCGGATCCACTCGTCACTCGAGTCGATGGGGCCGACGAGGTCGTCGTTCGGCACCGCGTTCTGGCCGCGCGCGGCGCCGTAGGCGTAGATGCGGGTGTGGGCGGGGCCGGTGGCCTGGCGAATGGCGGCGGTCATGCGGCACCTCCGGAGATGAGAGCGGATGCGGCGGCGAGGTCGTCGGGGGTCTTCACGGCGACCGAGGGCACACCGCGCAGAGCGCGCTTCGCGAGACCCACGAGGGTGCCGGCGGGCGCGAACTCGATGATGCCGGTCACCCCGTGCTCGGCGAACGAGGACATGCAGAGATCCCAGCGCACGGGTGAGGCGACCTGAGTGACCAGCCGGTCGAGCGCCTCGCGGCCGTCGCTGACGACGGCGCCGTCGCGGTTTGACCACAGGGTGAGGGCGGGATCGCTCACGGAGGTCGCGGATGCCGCCTCGGCGAGCGTCTCGACCGCCGGTGCCATGTACCGCGTGTGGAACGCGCCGGCGACCTGCAGGGGGATGACCCGGGTCGACGCGACCGGCTCGGCGGCGAGGTCGGCGAGGGCGTCGAGAGCGCCGGCGGCGACGATCTGGCCGCCGCCGTTGTAGTTGGCCGGAGTGAGGTCGAGTTCGTGGAGGCGAGCGACCACCGCATCCTGATCTCCGCCGAGGACGGCGCTCATACCGGTCTGCTCGCGCGTCGCGGCATCCGCCATGGCGCGGCCACGGAGGCCGACCAGCCGCATCGCGTCGTCGTCGCGGAGCACGCCGGCCGCCGCGAGTGCGGCGATCTCGCCGACGGAGTGGCCGGCTACACCGGCGGGACGCGCAGCTTCACGCACGAGCGCGTCGTATGACAGCAGGCTCGCGGCGACGATGAGCGGCTGCGCCACGGCGGTGTCGCGGATGCGGTCGGCATCCCATTCGGTGCCGGCGGCGACGAGGTCGACTCCGGCGAGGTCGGAGTAGCGCTCGAGGCGCTCGCGCGCGCCCTCCAGCTCGAGCCACGGGGCGAGGAAGCCGGGGGACTGCGACCCCTGCCCGGGGAACACGGCGATGATCACTGTTACATCCTTCCAAGTTCAGCAGCTCGACCGCTGGCGACGATGTCACAACAATGCGGCGAACCTTTGTGTCGACCGTACAGTCGACGATCGTGAGTGCGGCTCCGGCTCTCCGGCTGCGTGTCGTCAGCTCCGGCGCGACTGCGGCGTACGCCGCCTCGTGAGGTCGTTGCCGATGGAGCCCAGGATGAGTGCGGTCTGCAGGATCAGCGCCTCGCGAGGGCCGGTGGCGTCCCATCCGATGACGTCCGAGACGCGCTTCAAGCGGTACCGCACGGTGTTCGGATGGACGAAGAGCTCACGTGCGGTGGCTTCGAGGGAGCGCCCGTTGTCGAGGTAGCTCCACAAGGTCGCGACGAGGTCGGGCGAATGCGCCAGCAGCGGACGGTAGATGCGCTCGACCAGGGTGGCCTTGGCGACGGGGTCGCCGGCCAGCGCGCGCTCGGGCAGCAGATCATCCGCCTCGACCGGGCGCGGGGCGTGACGCCAGGCGCTCGCGACCGCGAAGCCGGCCAGGGCGGCGCGGGCGCTCTGGCTCGCGTCGACCAGCGCGGGCACGGTGGGTCCGAGCACCAGATGGCCGGGTCCGAAGCCCGGCTCGAGTCGGGCCGCGATCTCGAGGAAGGTCAACTCGGGCACCGGTTCGACGCGGCCCGGCAGATCGGCGCGTCCGATCACGAGCACCAAGCGCAATCCTTGAACGCCGACGAGGACGTCGACGCCCATCTTGCGCGCGGCCCGGCGCAGCTGGTCGACGTCGAACTGCGGGGGAGTCGTGCCGACGAGGACCGCGACCGCGCCGTGCCCGTGCCACCCGAGTGCCGCGATGCGGCTCGGCAGCTCCTCGTCGGTCTCACCCGTCAGGATCGAGTCGACCACGAGGGCTTCGAGGCGCGCGTCCCACAGCCCGCGGGCCTCCGCCGCGCGGGCGTAGACGTCGGCGGCGGCGAAGGCGACGTCGCGCGAGTACTTCAGGATCGCTTCGCGAACGTCGTCGCCCCGGTGCGCCACCCGTTCTTCGGTGACCTCCACCGTGACCCGCACGAGCTGCAGGGTCTGCGTCAGGCTGACGCTGCGCAGCAGCTCGCGCGGGGCCGCGGCGAAGATGTCGGCGGCGATGCGCGGTGTGGAGGTCGGGTCCTCGTACCACTGGATGAACGAGGTGATGCCCGCCTGCGCGACCAGTCCCACAGAGGACCGGCGCGCAGGCGGCATCTCGGCGTACCAGGGCAGCGTCTCCTCGAGGCGATTGATCGTGGCCGTGGCCAGATCACCCGAGATCCGGCGGAGCCACGCGAGTGTCTCCGCCTTCGAGCTGTCGTCGGTCACCGAAGGGTCAGCTCTCGCCGCCTGCGTTTCCGCTGGTGCCTGCCGTCACATCGTGCAGGCGGTAGCGTTCGATGGCCTGCGCCGACAGGCCGCGGTCGACCACGCCGTCCTCGGCCAGAGCCTGGAGTGTCCGCACCACGATCGACGGGCCGTCGATCTTGAAGAACCGACGAGCAGCGGGGCGGGTGTCGGAGAAGCCGAAGCCCTCCGCGCCCAGCGTCGCGAAGCGGCGCGGCACCCAGGGCCGGATCTGGTCCTGCACGGCGTGCATGAAGTCGCTCACTGCGACGACGGGGCCCTCCGAGTCGTTCAGCTTCTGCGTGACGAAGGCCGTCCGCGGCTCATCGGTCGGGTGCAGGAAGTTGTGCTCGTCGACGGCGAGACCATCGCGACGCAGCTCGGTCCAGCTCGTGACCGACCAGACGTCCGCGACCACGCCCCAGTCGTCCTTGAGGAGCTTCTGTGCCTCGTAGGCCCACGGAACTCCGACGCCCGAAGCGAGCAGCTGTGCACGGGGCCCGTCGCCCTCGCCGACGCTCACGCGGTGGATGCCGCGGATGATGCCGTCGACATCGACATCCTCGGGCTCCTTGGGCTGCACCAGCGGCTCGTTGTAGAGCGTGATGTAGTACATGACGTTGGGGTCGGGGTGGTTCCCGCCGTACATGCGCTCGAGACCCGAGCGCACGATGTGGGCGATCTCGTACCCGTAGGCCGGGTCGTACGACACGGTGGCGGGGTTGGTCGAGGCGAGCAGGTGCGAGTGACCGTCGGCGTGCTGCAGGCCCTCGCCGGTCAGCGTCGTGCGGCCGGCCGTCGCGCCCATGATGAACCCGCGGGCCATCTGGTCGCCGGCTGCCCACTGAGCGTCTCCGGTGCGCTGGAAACCGAACATCGAGTAGAAGACGTACACCGGGATGAGCGGCTCGCCGTGCGTGGCGTACGACGTCCCGATCGCGGTGAACGCCGCGACGGCTCCGGCCTCGTTGATGCCGACGTGGAGGATCTGGCCCTGCGGGCTCTCCTTGTAAGCCAGCAGCAGCTCGCGGTCGACCGAGGTGTAGTTCTGACCATGCGGGTTGTAGATCTTCGCCGTCGGGAAGTACGCGTCCATGCCGAACGTGCGTGCCTCGTCGGGGATGATCGGCACGATGCGGTGACCGAAGTCCTTCGCGCGCAGCAGATCCTTGAGCAGGCGGACGAACGCCATCGTGGTGGCGATCTCCTGCGTGCCCGAGCCCTTCTTCGGCAGCGCGTACGACTCGTCGCCGGGGAGCGTCAGCGGCGCATGCTTCGTCCGGCGCTGCGGCAGGAACCCACCGAGCTCACGACGACGCTCGAGCATGTAGCGGATCGTCTCGTCCTCGGCGCCCGGGTGGTAGTACGGCGGGAGGTACGGGTTCTCCTCGAGCTGCGCGTCGGTGATCGGGATGCGCATCGAGTCGCGGAAGTGCTTGAGGTTCTCGAGCGTCATCTTCTTCATCTGGTGGGTCGCGTTGCGGCCCTCGAAGTGGTGACCGAGTCCGTAGCCCTTGATCGTCTTCGCGAGGATGACGGTGGGCTGGCCCTTGTGCTCCATCGCCTGCTTGTAGGCGGCGTAGACCTTCTGGTAGTCGAGACCGCCGCGGCGGAGCTTGCCCCAGATGTCGTCGTCCGACCAGTCCTTCACGAGAGCGGCCGTGCGCTCGTCGCGCCCGAAGAAGTGCTCGCGGATGAAGGCGCCGTCCTCGGCGCGGTACGTCTGGAAGTCGCCGTCGGGGGTCGTGTTCATCAGTCGGACGAGGGCGCCCTCGTCATCCTGCGAGAGGAGCTCGTCCCAACCGCGGCCCCAGACGACCTTGATGACGTTCCAGCCCGCACCGCGGAAGTACGCCTCGAGCTCCTGGACGATCTTGCCGTTTCCGCGGACCGGTCCGTCGAGGCGCTGGAGGTTGCAGTTGATCACGAAGGTGAGGTTGTCGAGGCCCTCGTTGGCTGCGACCTGCAGCTGACCGCGGCTCTCGACCTCGTCCATCTCGCCGTCGCCGAGGAAGGCCCATACGTGCGAGTCGGACAGGTCCTTGATGCCCCGGTTGGTGAGGTACTTGTTGTTCATC